>JAZDFQ010000084.1:0-9998 GCA_043807765.1 Ignavibacteriota bacterium | reverse complement strand
TTGGGTATTCCAATCTTGTCCTGCCCAAGCTCCGCCTCTTCCGTATAGCATAAAATCATCTGCCCATACCGTGCCCGTTGCATTCTTGCCTGCTGCAAACTTTATTACCGTTGTATATGAATCTTCCGGTAGTATTGCACTGCCTACTGCATTGGTATCGGCTATCCAGCCCGTACTACTTGCACTGCTTTGATTTATTGGTAATTTTACTTCGCCTATCTTATTTCCTGTCTTTCCATAAAACGTGTAGCTTATCCACCACTTACTATCATCATTGGCTGGATTTACATTCACTCCTTCTGTTTTTACATACGCTCCCAAGAATATATCTACATCCTTATTATGAATTTGTGACCACAAGTCGCACATGTTTTCACTTTCCCAATATGCTTCTTCCCCGCTTCCGGTCTTTACTATCTTTAAGCTTCTTCCCATCGATTTTGATTGGTCTGTTGCCCACGTCAACGTACTTCCCGTTGGTTCTTTTCCCTTATTCCAGTACGATGGCAATCCTTGTTCGAAACTTCCGATAAGATTGATACTTGTTTGTGCATTAGTCCATGCAGTTCCGGTTATAAAAAACAATAGTAAACAGAGCCAACAACTAAATTTCGTGCTAATAATTTTCACAAGGCCTCCTTATGTTGATTTTTAATTTGGTACCTTAATAAATGAGAGAAATTGCGTAGAATAAAACATTCACCGGATTATTCCGGTTTACGTCTGGTATTACAAAGTATCTAAAAACTACTTTACCGATTGATAATTTTAATATTCTGCCGAGAGCAAAGAAAGTAAGTAAGGAAGTATTAGCAGGGGAGTCTCTCGATATATATTTGGCTATCATTACCACATATACCGAATGCATTTTCTCCTATCAGGAGACCTCCTTTTTTGGATTTATGAGTGTTGTTGTTGTTTTTGCTAAACATTATGCTTGTTTCAAACCATTTCCATATACTAAATATTTTTTGTGGAATTACGGATTATCAATTCAATTGGGACAACAATTTTCTTTGCATTACTGCCAGTTTTATCCGAAAGAAGATTAGCTATTAAATTCATTGCCTCAGCTCCTAATTCAACTTTCGGAACTCTTACTGTAGTAAGAGGTGGATTTAAAAGTAAATCTGCTTCAACATCATCAAAACCAATTAAAGACACATCACCGGGAATATTTATACCGTTATCTGCACAGTATTGCATCACTCCAATTGCCACAGCATCATTACAGGAAAAGATTGCAGTGATCTTTTTGTTTGTTTCAAGTAAGTGTTTGGCTGCATTATAACCGTTCTGACGTCCGGGGTAATCTTCATCTGTTATTATATTTTTCTGTTTAATTTTTATTCCACTGTTTTCGAGGGCTTGTTTGTAACCCGTTAAGCGATCCATTATACTTGGGTGAGTAACATCGGCACCAACAAAAGCAATTTCCTTATGTCCAAGGTCTATGAGATGTTTTGTTGCTAAATAGCCACCGCGTATATTATCTACCATAACCACACAATGATCGCCAACCGGCGGATAATAATCGATAAAGACTACGGGTATATTGTATTGGGAAATTTTTTGGATGAAAACAGTAGGAACCTTTCCAGCGATTATCACACCATCAACACTTCTTTCGAGAATAAATCTTGGTAAATCGTCTTCTTCTGTAAAATCTTTCTTAATGGTTGTCAAAAGAATATAGTAGTCATTCCCGCGGGAAACGAACTCAGTTCCCAGAAAGATCATTGTGTAAAAAGGCTCTGTCATTAAAAAGTGATCGTCAGTTAAAATAAAACCGATATTTCCGGTTTTCTTTGTTACTAGTCCTTTTGCAGATCTTGATGGATGATAATTAAGTTCTTTTATTGCTCGAAGAACTTTATTACGTGTAGCGGTTGAAATTCTTTTATTGTTATGAATCGCTAAGGAAACAGTAGCGATGGAAACTCCGGCTTTTTTTGCAACATCTTTTATTGTAGGTGACATAATTTAGTTAAACGCTTAACTTAATTCAAACATAATATCTTTCTATGATATTGTCAATAGAAAACAGCACCTTATTTGGAGGTAAAATATAGCATTTAGCTAATACTATTTTCCCCATTTTGCTAAAACGTTTTACTGATTCTCACCATTTTACAGAAAAACTATGAATAATTTTGATACTCATAATTCACCTTACGCAAAAGATATTAAAAAGACAGCTTCGCTTAAAACTTCATATCAAAGCAAGCTTTCATATTTTCGAGTTCATAAAAAGCAGTACGAATTTCAGCTATATATTAAGTTTTCGAGCGAAGAGCCGTCTGATTATATCGTGACTATTACATCTTAGAGCTCCTTTTTTAACAAAGCCAACGTAATTGCAAACTCGGTCTTTTTGCAAAAAAGAAGTTTGATTTTGAAATTAACTGCTCTATAAGATGTGAGTTGAATATCCGCCAATGTGCTTTACTATTTGAAAAATTTCGGAATAGTCGTTAGTCATCATTATATATTCTTCACTTTTGTCTGTTTTTATTCCGGTCAAAAGATTGTCTTAAGATGGAACCAAGCCACTGTTGGCAACTTAGTCATCGCAGGTCGGATTTTCAAGTGGAATGTAGTTCATGTTTACAATTATATGCGCTTATCGTTAGGAACCGACAGAGACTGTTCCCTACAAACATGAACAAAAAAAAACAAAACCCCAATTTGTCTACACAAACCGGGGTTCAATTTTATCGTAGGCTTACAGCTTAATGCTTATAGCTAGTTACACTTCCAATATTTCTTTTTCTTTGTGTTTAATGATTTCATCAATCTTTACAATATGTTCATCGGTAAGTTTTTGTGTTTCCTTTTCAGCTTCTTTCAATTCATCTTCGGTAAGTTTCTTTTCTTTCTCTTGTTTCTTTAAGTGGTCGTTTGCATCACGGCGTACGTTACGTAATGCTACTTTAGATTCTTCACCAAACTTTTTAACAAGTTTTACAAATTCTTTTCTGCGTTCTTCATTTAAGGGCGGTATTGGAATTTTAATATTCGTTCCGTCGCTAATCGGGTTTAATCCCAAAGCGGAAGCGAGAATTGCTTTATCAATGGCTTGTACCATTGATTTATCCCATGGAGTAATTGCCAATGTGTGAACATCAAGAACGCTAACGTTACCAACTTGGCTAAGCGGACTCATCGTTCCATAATAATCAACTTTAATTCCATCGAGAAGAGCCGTTGTAGCTTTTCCCGTTCTAATTTTTGCAATTTCATTTCTAAATGCTTCGACTGTTTTATCCATTCTCTGTCTAGCATCTTTGATATGTTCGTTGTTCAGCATAATATCCTCGTAGATTAATTCTTACTTAATGCAAAATTACCAACTGATGTTCCAATAGCTTGTCCGGTAACTAATTTAAGAAGGTTGCCCGGTTTATCCATGTTAAATACAATTATTGGCAAATTGTTCTCTTTGCAAAGCGAGATCGCCGTCATATCCATAACGCGTAAATCTTTTTGTAAAACATCCAGATAAGAAATTTCATCAAACATAACAGCTTTGGGATTTTTTTCCGGATCTTCATTATAAACACCGTCTACTCTTGTACCTTTAACAATTGCGTCGGCTTCAATTTCAACAGCGCGTAAAGAAGCGGCAGTATCTGTACTAAAATAGGGATGCCCAGTACCGGCGCCAAAAATAACAATTCTATTTTTTTCTAAGTGGCGGATAGCTCTTCTTCGAATGTATGGTTCTGCAATCGCGCTCATATTAATAGCGGTCATTAAGCGTGTGTACATTCCATGGTTTTCAAGAGTGTTCTGAAGCGCGAGAGAATTGATCATTGTTGCTAGCATCCCCATCTGATCGCCTGTAACACGGTCTATTCCTTGTCCGCTTGCGTTTAATCCGCGGTAGATATTTCCACCGCCTATTACAATTCCAACTTGAACACCAAGCTCGTGAACCTTTTTGATCTCGGATGCAAAGAAAGTTAATATTTGAGGATCGATTCCAAATTCACCTTCGCCGGCAAGAGATTCGCCCGAAAGCTTGAGTAAAATTCTTTTATACTTCAAATCATTATTCATAGTGGTTCCAATATAAAAAAAAAGGCCTTATTGTGAAATAAGACCTTTTCCGCGTTTTACTTCTTTTCATCACTAAGATGAAAACGTTTGAATAGGACTAACTTTGCCTGTGTGCTATTCTTTTGATTGAATTCATCGATCAGAGTAGAAACTTTCTTCGAATTATCCTTCACAAAAACTTGTTCGAACAAGCAGTTTTCTTCATAATATTTATTAAGCTTTCCAGTTGCAATCTTTTCTAAGATTTGTTCCGGCTTGCCTTCTTTGCGTGCTAATTCTTTATAGATTTCCAATTCTTTCTCAATCAAAGTTTTATCAACTTCGTCGCGGTAAATAGAAATAGGTCTCATTGCCGCAACTTGCATTGCAAAATCTTTTAGCATTGGTGTAAAGTCCGAAGCCTTTTCAGCTGGAACATTTTCAGCAGAAATAAGAACACCAAGTTTGCTTCCATGGTGTATATAATCTACTAAAATTCCATTTGCAACTGTTTCAATAGTAAAACGCGATACTTGAATTTTCTCGCCGATCTTACCTATCAAAGCATTTAATTCATCTGCAAGTTTTTTTCCGTCGAATGATAATGCCATTAACGCATCAAGATCTGCCGGTTTGTTTGCAACCAAAGCTTCCAAAGCTAAATTTGCAAAACTTAAGAAGTCTTCGTTCTTAGCAACGAAATCTGTTTCGCAATTTACTTCAATCATCGCAGCAGATTTACCATCATTAAAAATTCTTGTTAATACCGTTCCTTCGTTAGCTGTTCTTTCTGCTCGTTTAGCTGCTACAGATGCACCTTTCTTACGTAAAATATCAATCGCTACTTCTAAGACTCCGTTAGATTCTTCCAGCGCTTTCTTACAGTCAATCATTCCGGCACCGGTTTTATCTCTTAACTCTTTAACTTGTTGTGCACTTACTGCCATAAAACTAATTCCTTGTAATTACTATGTTGTTAATTTTCTGATTTTGGTTCAGCTGGTTTTTCTTCAGCTTTAACTTCAGGCTGAGCTGCTGGAGCTGGTCTGGAATCGTTATTTCTTGGTGGAAAAGGTTTTCTATCAGTTCTAGGTCTTCTATCACCGCCCCCTTTTCTATCATCGCGCCCTTCAAATTTAACACGGCGAACTTTGCCTTTACCATCTTTTTTATCAATCTCTTCTTCTTCAACTTTTCTATTCTTTTCGCCTTCGGCTGTTTCGTGAGCTCTTAATTCTTTCGCTTTTGCAGCGCCTTCAATAACAGCATCGGCAATTACTCTGGCAATAATTTCAACTGCGCGTGCTGCATCATCATTAGCCGGAATTACATAATCAATCGGATCAGGATCGCAGTTAGTATCTACAATTGCAAATACAGGAATGTTCAATCTCTTTGCTTCGTTAACAGCAATAGATTCTTTCTTAACGTCAACTACGAAAAGCGCGCCCGGAAGTTTGCCCATAGTTTCAACACCATCAAGAAGTTTTCTTAATTTATCTCTTTCGCGCGATTTTAATAAACGTTCTTTCTTTGTGATCTTTTCGAAAGTACCGTCGCTTTCCATTTTATCGATTGTCTGCAAGCGCTTAATGCTTTTGCGGATTGTAGAGAAGTTAGTTAGCATTCCGCCCAACCAACGTTCGCTAACCCAGTTGCTGTCGCTTCTTTTTGCTTCTTGAGAAATGATTCCTTTTGCTTGTTTCTTTGTTCCAACAAAAAGAATTCTCTTTCCTTGCGAAACAACTTCAGTCATAATCTGAGCTGCTGAGTCAATAGCATCGGAAGTTTTCTTTAAATCGATAATATGAATTCCATTCTTCTCCATGAAGATGAATGGTTTCATTTTTGGATTCCATCTGCGTGTAAGGTGCCCGAAATGTGCACCGGATTCGATGAGTTCAGTGAGTTGTACTCTTGGCATAAAATACTCCTGTTTTTCTTCTACTCTCTTCATCTCTGCATTCCATCCCTTTTAATGTGGGACACAGGCTGCAAATCCGAGAGTATGAATGATTTTATTATAAGTTAATTATCTCTTCGAGAATTGGAAGCGCTTACGAGCTTTCTTCTGTCCGTATTTTTTACGCTCAACCATTCTAGGATCTCTTTTAAGAAGTCCTTCTGATTTAA
This sequence comes from Ignavibacteriota bacterium, assembly GCA_043807765.1. Classification (GTDB taxonomy): domain Bacteria; phylum Bacteroidota; class Ignavibacteria; order Ignavibacteriales; family Melioribacteraceae; genus Stygiobacter. The sequence goes on along the minus strand of JAZDFQ010000084.1, from coordinate 3,824 downwards.
GCGAAGAACGGAAGTCGCCGTTAATTCCTTCTAATGCTCTTGCAATACCTAAACGGATAGAATCGGACTGACCGTTTATTCCACCGCCGGCAGCATTAGCAAAAACATCATACTTTCCAACTGTTTCTGTAACTACAAAAGGCATAAGAACATTATCTCTCTGTTCTTTCACTGGGAAGTAGTTTTCAAATGCTCTATCATTAATAGTAACTTTACCAGAACCGGCTCTTAAATAGACTCTGGCAACAGCATCTTTTCTTCTACCTACATAGATTTTATCTATCATTAAAACAACTCCGTTAAAAACTTAATACTTCTGGTTTCTGCGCACTATGCGGATGTGATTCGCCGGCATAGACTTTTAATTTTTTGCCAATTCTCTTTCCGAGTTTTGTTTTTGGCAACATGCCTCTAACAGCATTTTCAACAACCCAAGATGGGTTCTTTGCCATAACTTCGGAAAATGAACGGAATCTTCCACCACCCGGATAAAGGGAGTGTGAAAAATATTCTTTCTGTGATTCTCTTTTTCCAGTCATGCGAATTTTATCTGCATTTATGACTACAACAAAATCACCGGCATCCATGTTAGGTGTAAACAACGCTTTATTTTTTCCGCGTATTACACGAGCAACCTGAGCTGCTAAACGTCCAAGTACCTGATCTTTGGCATCAACTACATACCATTTTTGATTGGCATCTTCTGGCTTAATAAATCTTGTAATTCTTTCTTGCTTCAAAACTACCTCCAAACACAAAATAACTATTTTTCAAGGGGTGTAAATATATTGGCAAGAGCCTAGAATGTCAAGAAAACCCACATTTAAAATTTCTAACCAACTTTTGCTTAATTTTACGCTAAATAATGAGAAAATAATGAAAGTACTCGTTACCGGCGGTTCCGGCTTCCTCGGAATCAACTTAATTCGCTACCTACTTGACAGAAAATTCGAAATTGTATCGCTTGATTTGACCGATTTCAATTATCCGGATGTAAGTGAAAAAGTTCATGTTATCAAGGGTGATATTAGAAATTCCAGTGACGTTGAGAGTGCGATGAAAGAAGTAGATGTTGTAATTCATACAGCGGCCGCATTGCCTCTTTACAAACCCAAAGACATTTATTCAACAGATGTTAGAGGAACACGCGTTCTGCTTCATCAAGCTTTCCGTACTAATGTAGAACGTTTCATTCATATTTCTTCAACAGCAGTATACGGAATTCCGGATCATCATCCGATTTTTGAAGACGATAAATTAGACGGTGTTGGTCCGTATGGAAAAGCAAAAATAGATGCTGAGAACGTTTGCCAAGAATTTAGAAGTAGGAAAATGTGTGTACCTATTCTCCGACCTAAATCTTTTATCGGTCCGGAACGACTTGGCGTATTCGCGTTATTCTATGATTGGGCAAAGGATGGAAAAAATTTTCCAATGATCGGTTCCGGCAATAATCGTTATCAACTATTGGATGTTGAAGATTTATGCGAAGCTATTTACAAGTGTATTGTTCTTCCAAAAGAAACTGTGAACAATACGTTTAATATTGGCGCTAAAGAATTCACTACGATGAAAGAAGATTATCAAGCAGTATTGGATTGCGCGGGATTTGGAAAGCAAATTTTAGGCTTGCCGGAAAAGCCAATCATCTTAATGCTCAGATTTTTAGAAGCATTAAAACTTTCCCCATTATATAAATGGGTTTATGAAACCGCGTCGAAAGATTCATTTGTTTCGATTGAGAAGGCTGAGAAATTTTTAGAATTTACTCCTAAGTATTCCAACAAAGATGCATTAGTTAGAAATTTCAAATGGTATTTGGAAAACTTAAATTCATTTCAGAACCAAAGCGGTATTAGCCACCGAGTTCCTTGGAAACAAGGTGTTTTGAAAATAGCAAAAATGTTTTTTTAGGAATCTTATTAAATGAGTACTCTGAATAATAAATTTTGAGTCACACTAAGCTTGTCGAAGTGTGATAATTTAGTTTGTAGTGTCATGGTTCGACAGGCTCACCATGACGTAGTCTTAATATTTAATAGGGCACTAAATGACAATTAGAAAATGGATTGAAACTGATGCAGAAGGTGTAAGAAACGTGCTTCAATTATCATGGCAAGAAGCATATTCGCAATTCATACCTCAAACCGATTTGGACTATTACCTCGACAAAGCTTATTCAATTGCATCTTTGATTGAAATGAGCAAAAATCCAAACTACATTTGTTACGTTGTAGAAATTGATAATAAAATTGTAGGCTGGCTAAAACTCACGGAAAATAAAGAAGACGGAAGATTTTATCTTTCTTCAATTTATGTTTTACCGGAATGCCAAAAAATGAAGTTTGGCGAAAAACTCTATTCTATTGCTTGCGAGGAAGCCGGAAAACTTAAGTACAATGAAATTTATATCGGCGTTATGATTCAAAACGAACGAGCCCTTAACTGGTATAAAAAACTTGGATTCCATTTTTTTGAAGAGCAGCCATTTACGATGGGAACAACTTCAGTCCCCCACTTGATAGGCAGAAAAATTTTAGAGAAATAATTTCTTATTTTCAATTATCTTTGCGCACCAAAAAAGGAGAAATAAATGGCAACAAAACAAGATTATCTTAAAAATGTGGTTAAGCATATAGACATTAAAGAGCACAACGTTGTTAAACTTGTAGATTCAATGGAAGCGATGGCTTTTACCGCGCGCGATCTAAACCGCGCAGCACAGATTTACGATAAAATGCTTCAAGACAAAGATTGCGCCGTCATCTTAACATTAGCCGGAAGTTTATTTAGCGCCGGACTTAAAAAGGTTGTTTTCGATTTAGTAAACAACAATATGGTTGATGCAATTGTATCAACCGGTGCAATTATGGTTGATCAAGATTTCTTTGAAGCGCTCGGATTTAAGCATTACATCGGAACACCGTTTGTTGATGATAATGAAATGCGCGATCTCCACATCGACCGTATTTACGATACATTTATTGATGAAGATGAATTACGCATCTGCGACGACACTACTGCAAAGATTTTTGATTCTCTCGAAAAACGACCTTACTCATCTCGCGAATTGCTTTGGCACTTTGGTAAATACTTGGATGAAAACGGCGGACCGAAAGTTGATGACAGCGTTGTATACACAGCTTACAAAAAGAATGTGCCGATTTTCGTTCCGGCTTTCTCCGATTGCTCTGCCGGTTTTGGAATTGTTATGCATCAAGTTAAAAATCCGGATACTCATGTTTCTATCGATAGCGGAAAAGATTTTCTTGAATTAACCCAAGTTAAATTGAAAAGCAAAGAAACCGGAATTTTTATGATTGGCGGCGGTGTTCCTAAAAACTTTACTCAAGATATTGTTGTTGCTGCCGACTTATTGCAAGAAGACGCGCCAATGCACAAGTATGCAGTTCAAATTACTGTAGCTGATGTACGCGACGGAGCTTTATCATCTTCCACACTCAAAGAAGCCAGCTCTTGGGGTAAGGTTGAAACAACTTTCGAGCAGATGGTTTACAGCGAAGCTACTTTAGCAATGCCTTTAATTGCCGGCTATGCATATCATAAAGGAAGCTGGAAAAGCAGAACTCCAAAAGAACTAACTAAGATTTATTCTAAGTAACAGAATTCTCGCTTCAAATGTTTTAAAACAAAAATCCCGCCTAGGCGGGATTTTTGTTTACTAGAAACCTCTGAAAAATTATTGAGGATTTAAAAACTTTTTTGTTAATAGCGTTGTAAGAGAGTAAACAAACCAGAGAAGATGATGCGAACCAACAAGATTAATAATATCGATTTGTTTACCCAAGCAGCCAACGAAGGAT
>JAZDFQ010000083.1:0-12044 GCA_043807765.1 Ignavibacteriota bacterium | reverse complement strand
ATCCTTCGTTGGCTGCTTGGGTAAACAAATCGATATTATTAATCTTGTTGGTTCGCATCATCTTCTCTGGTTTGTTTACTCTCTTACAACGCTATTAACAAAAAAGTTTTTAAATCCTCAATAATTTTTCAGAGGTTTCTTACAATTATTAATAAAAAGAAAAACGAGCGATCAATAAAAGATTTGCATATTATAAACTTGGTAAGATAAAGCTCATATGGCACTTAAATCATCAATAGAATGGACAGAATCAACTTGGAATCCAATTACCGGATGTAATAAAATAAGTCCGGGTTGCAAGTTTTGTTATGCCGAACGTATGGCAAAACGATAAAAAGCCATGGGTTCTGAGAATTACAAGAACGGTTTCAAGCTTACTCTGCAAGAACATGCATTAGCACTACCGCTAACTTGGAAAAAGCCACAAACAATTTTTGTCAATTCGATGAGCGATCTCTTCCACAAAGATGTACCAGTTGGTTTTGTAAAGAAAACTTTTGAAGTTATGAATAAAGCCGATTGGCACAGATTTCAAGTACTAACCAAACGTTCCGATACTTTACTTAAATTAAATTCAGAACTAAACTGGACGAAAAATATCTGGATGGGAGTGAGTGTAGAAAATCAAGACTATACTTTTCGTGTTGACGACCTTCGCCATACAGACGCGCATATCAAGTTCTTATCTATTGAACCTCTGATAGGTAGAATTAATGATCTTGATCTTACAAATATAGATTGGGTAATTGTTGGCGGTGAATCCGGTCCTGGTGCAAGACCAATAGAAGAAGAATGGGTAGTTAGAATAAAAGATATTTGCAAAGAAGCCAAAATACCCTTCTTCTTCAAACAGTGGGGCGGGGTAAATAAAAAGAAAAACGGACGTACTCTAAAAGGAAGGATTTGGAGTGAAATGCCAAAACTAAAAAGAGTTGCTTAAGAATTTATAATAGTAACGACTTACCTTAGCATGCAAGTTCCGGCAATTTTTGTTTGCTTCCGAAATCAGTATGGATTCCTATTCTTATTTGTCGCCCACAGACAATAACTAACGATTGTTCTTTATATACAAAAGTATATATTTGTATACAAAAGTATATGATTCAAGTCGGGAGATACAAATATGACAACATACATTAAGGAAAAGAAAAATGGTTGTTTATAGAGTGGTTGATGAAATATTCCGGTCGTGGTCGCATGTTGCCGTACTGCGTGCTCTTATAGATAGAAATATTGGTTGCACCGGTAATGAAACGGCTCGTATTTCGGGGATGCATCCACGCTCTGCAATTAAGGCGCTTGGTTTTCTCGAAGAGCTCGGGATTGTAAACAGACAACGCGGTGGGAGAGATCACTTATTCTCATTAAACAGAGAACATGTTTTAGTCAAGGATTTAATTCTACCTATATATAAAACCGAGAGCACCTTTCCTCAACTTATTATAAAGGAAATAGTTTCAATTCTTAAAAAGCACACAATAAGTATAGTAGTATTCGGCAGTGTAGCAAGAAGAGAAGAGAAGCCACAATCGGATTTTGATCTTTGCTGCGTAGTTAGTGCTGAATCAACCAGAGCCCTTGTTAGGGAAATAATAAATAAAAAATCGAAATCCATGGGTATCAAATATGGAATTAAAATAGCTCCGGTTATTTTCACCAGCAACGAATTAAAAAAGAAAAAACACACTCTATTAATAAAGGAAATTGTGAGTCACGGAGTTTTAATTGCCGGTAAGAATCTGCGGACTTTAATAGATGGCTGAACGCAGAGGAAGAAAAACGGTAGAACGAAGCAGTTATTCTAAATATCAAAGAGTAGCAGAGCATTTTTATGAAGCCGCAAAAGATTCGATGGAACTAGAATATTGGACGGCAGCGTGTGTTCTGATTGTTCACGCCGCAATTGCATACACGGATGCGCTCAGCATAAAGCTTTCGGGACAGAGAAGTATAAGTGATAACCACGAAGATGCGGTCATGCTGGTTGATACTGTAATTGCGGAAAGCGAAGACAAAATCAAAGCGGTCAATCAATTGCGAAGGATTATTGAAGAAAAAACAAAAGTCTCTTATCTCGGCGAATTATATTCCGGCACGCAGGCTAGAGAAATGTGGAAACGTTTGGAAAGATTTCGGGAATGGGTTAAAATAATTCTAACAAGATAACTCTCTTGTCCCTTGCATGATAATTTCATGTGCATCAATCCAGATAAAAATTTTTAGTAAATGTATGTTGTTAAAAAAGCGCCAAATTCTAAACGTTTACCGCCACACAATTGTAGCATCCCGGTTTTGCATTATGAATGTGTACGTAACTTACTTCTTTATTTTCAAAAATTTTGTTTAAGATTTCTCTTAGACTATTTCCTTCTGTTACATTTGCTTCTATCATCATACCGTGTTTACTAAAACCTCTTACAGAAAGTAATCTATGTGTAAGCATATATGGAATTTCGTTAACGTTCAAATCGGCAGTCTTTGCGTTTCTTCTAACGAAAATAGGTCCATTAGATTGATAGGGCGAATTGGTCTTATGATGTTGGTAGGGCAATAAGATTACTTCTTCACCAATTTCAGCATCTGCTAAACTTACTCTGCAAGGGTATCCGGGCTTTTCATCTACAATCATTCTTACAGCGCCATGTTGAGATAATTCCGAATCGTTCAAAGTGAATAATTCGGAAAACTCTTCGCTTTGTAATGATTTTATTTTAAAATTATTTGCCATGTACTAATCCTAACACTAATTTTTTATTTATAGATATGATAAATTGACTTTATCTAGTTCTTTCTAGTTCCAGCAATCTCTGTTTGCGCCACAATCCGCCGCCGTAGCCGCCGAGATTTCCATTCTTATTTACCACGCGATGGCAAGGAATAACAATAGCGATTCTGTTTAATCCATTGGCATGGCCTACTGCGCGTTGACCTTTGGGAACGCCAACTCTTTTTGCTAGTTCTTCGTAAGAAAGAGTTTTCCCATGAGGAATATTCAAAAGCTCATTCCATACTTTATTCTGAAACTCTGTTCCCGGAAAAACAAGTGGTGTTTTGAATTCTTTTAGAGTTCCTTCGAAATACTTTTGTAGCTCTTTCTTTAAAAGAAGAATGTGTTTGTTTTCTCCCGGTACAATTGGTGACTTGAAAAGCTTTCTCAAAGTGGTAAACTGAGCGTCGAGCATTCTCCGGTCGGAAAATTCAAGAAGACAAATACCATCTTGATTTGCAGCAGCTACTAATGGTCCCATTGGGCTTTCAATCCAAGCAGCCAATAAACAATCGCCCTCTTTACTTTTGCCGGGCGAAATTCCAAAAGTTTTAGAGAACGCTTCTCTAAATCCACTGTGAGATTGGTAGCCATAACCAAGTGCCACGTCATCTAAATCTTTTCCTTGCCGTATTTTTTCGAACGAAATTCCTAATCGTCTTCCGCGGCAGTATGCTTGAAATGTCATGTTATAATTTTTCAAAAAGTATCTGCGAGCTCGCGCAGGATCAATTTTAATTGAACGGAGAAATTGATCGTTGTAGCGGGCTGTGGGATCGGTATCAATCATATTAAGCAACTTGGAAACCCAATCGGGCGGTGTTCCATGAACTTCCAGCGGTTTACATCTTTTACATGGTCTGTAACCGGCAAATACTGCTTCACGCGATGAAGCATAGTATTCAACATTCTTTGGTAATGGTTTTCTTGCTGAACAGGAAGGGCGGCAGAAGATTCCGGTACTTGTAACAGCCAGATAAAAAATCCCATCGTAGGAAGTATCGCTAGCTTTGTATGCTCGTTCCATTTCGTTAACGGTAGGAAGACTTGTTGATGCGGCTGGAATGTTCATATATTTTCCAATCATTTTTTTGTCATGCGATTATACGCACAACTTCAAAATAGCTCCACCGAAAATTGAACAGAGATGTTTGAAAGTTACTGAGCGCCGAGCAATATGATTTAGGAGATCCTTCGCTTCATCTTCGTTTTACTCAGACTCAGCTCAGGAAGACCCTACGGGTCACTTCACATACTTAGAAATAAACTCTTCAACTTCCGGCAATCCTCCTTGATAAATTAAGTAGCCGTTGCTCGGTTCGCGTTCTGTAATTTCTCCGGCAATTGGCGTAAGCATTATCTCTTTCACTTTCTGCTGATCTGTTGTTTGGCCAAGCGCCCAGCATAATTTCATGTATGCAACTTCCGGCAGCATGTTTGCGCCCGGAATTACGCCAAGCTCCATCATGTCGCGACCGGTATCGTAAACATACATTTGTACATAACCCCAAAGAGTTTGAACGGTCATATAAATTGAAATGCCTTTTTCGTGTGCGCGTTTAAGGGCGGGGTAAAGAGGTTTGTTCACGTGCCCAAGTCCGGTGCCTGCAATTACAATTCCTTTGTAGTCGTTATCAATCAGCGATTCAATAATGTCCGGTTTCATGTTCGGGTAATAATAAACGATGCTAACTTTTTCCTCAAATGCAGTGTTGATGATTGCGTTTCTATCTCTCCGCCGATGTTTATAATCTTGACGAAGCGGAGTGATTTCATCGCGGCTGACTTTTGCTATTGGAATATCTCCAATCGTTCTGAAAGTAGAACGATAGCTGGAATGCATTTTCCTTACACGTGTTCCGCGGTGAAGCAAGCCATAATAATCTGAAGTTGGACCGAACATACAAACCATCACTTCGGCGATATCACTTTCGGCAGCAGTCTTTACGCTGTGCATTAAATTAAGAGCGGCATCGGATGAAGGCCTATCGCTTGAACGCTGAGAGCCAACCATCACAATTGGAATGGGAGAATTTTGCACCATAAAAGAAAGTATTGCCGCCGTGTGATGCATTGTATCTGTGCCGTGACCAATTACAATTCCATCAACACCTTTTTCAATTTCTCTTCCAATTGCTTGCGCGGTTCCAATCCATTGCTCCGGTCCCATATTCTCGCTGAACACGCCATAAAGTTTTTCTGTTTCAAGATTACAATAATTGGCGAGTTCCGGAACAGAACCATAAAGCTCACCCGGAGAAAATGCGGGAATAACTGCACCGGTTCTGTAGTCTAATCTTGAAGCAATCGTTCCGCCGGTTCCCAGCAATTTCACATTTGGTTTTGAAGCATCGCGTGGGAAATCTTTTTCCGGAATTTTGTAGTGAGCTTCTTTTCGTCCGCGAATTTGAATGTCGGTAACCAAATCAGCGGCAACACCAATGTTGTAGCCGATCGGCATTTTAATAACTATATGAAACGGATCGGCTGTTTCGGAACGGGGAAGAATAATTCCTTTATACTTTCCTTTTGTTGTGGTGATTTCTACATCACTCCACACAAGTGCGCTGAAATTTTTTAATACCGAAAGTGCGCTTCCGCGGTAACCTTTGTAATCATCTGCCATAATTTTCCCTTTGCGTTCTTTGAGGTAATCTTTGTGTTCTTTGCGGTAAAAAACTTAACCGCAAAGGGCGCAAAGAAGTCACAAAGTTCACTAAGATTTCAATTAATAATTTTGATTGCTACTGTTTTACCATCTACGTTCATTCTAACTTTGTTCATTACAAGTCCGAGCAACACTTCTTTTCTTTTTTCGTTATTGATCAACTTAACCTTGCTTAATGTTTGACTTGTTTCTGAGATTACTTCTTCAAGTTTTTTTGCGGAGATTGGTTTTGGAAGTAATTCCGGATTGAAATCATTTTGTTCAATTGCAGATTTCATAGCGTAAAAAATTCCGCTACGGGAAAGTAGACCATCTTTGTATGAACGGAATATTTCCTTCATCACTCCTTCATAAAGTAAATTTGAGTTGAGTCTCATCTTCTTTAATCGTTTAGGAAATTGAATTAGTGCAACAGCAGCAAGCGTTGGATTAATTTTCCATTCTTCAACAACGAACTTAAATAACTTAGCGTATTTTGAAATTGATAACTCCCGAATTGTGTCTGTGGGAATACCAAGCTCTATATACCACTTTTCACTTACCCAATATTTTTCCGGAAGATCAATGCTTAGTCTTCTAATATGCTCTTCAGTAATTCTTGTCGGCGGTAAATCCGTATCGGGATACATTCTATCTGCGCCGGGCAAAATTCTTTCGAAGCCATTTGTTCCATCTCGCAAAGCCTGGCGTGTTTCCGATGGAACTCCAATAGTAGCTTCTTTAGCACGAATGATAATTTCTTTTGATGCGGTTTCCGTGTCTTGTTCATTTCCCCAAACCAGAACCATTGTGTCGTCATCGGTAGCGCCAACATTTTTCTTAATGTTATGCCATTCGGCGGAAGTTAAATTTTCACCTTTGCTATCGGAATGAATAAGGTTTGGAATTGTAGTTAAGCATGCAATAACGCGCACGCGGTCGGAAATTTCTTTTGAGAAATATGTATCAGTCTGTGTTTGCCAGTGAAGCAAACCGGCAAATCCTTTTAACACAACACACTTTACAAACAAGCCTTGTTCGATCGCATTTCTAATTGGTTGATAATAAGCTTTCTTCACTAATCTAGTAATGTCGTGCGCTTTAGCTTCGAATGTTTCCTTGGTAATTCCACGCTTATGCAGAGTTTCGCGAAGACGCAAAAGATTCCATTGCCGCATAGCTTCGTTGTAAGTAAGATGAGGGATTCTTCCAATTTTAGGAACACCTTTTATTTCGATTCTCGTTCCACCTTCAACGCTTACATTAACATCTTCACGCGCAGAACCAATACCGCGGCGGACTTTATTTGTACTGCGGACAACATTAGCGCATATCTCCGCTACCTCAGCAACTTCAAACGGTGTTCGCATATTTGGTCCGGAAACTGTTTCAATTAACGGCATACCAAGTCTATCTGTTCTGTAAACGCGTAAGTGCCCGCTGTCGGAAACTTCCCGGCAAGAATCTTCTTCGATAGACATTTGAACAATATCAATAGTTCGGTCTTTGTAAGGAATTTTTCCATCAAGTGCGAAAATTGCCGTGCGCTGAAAACCGGTTGGAATACTTCCATCCAAATATTGTTTTCGTGCAATGTGTAGTTCATCCACGATAGAACAATCGAAAAGCACTCCGCAACGAAGAGCAATATCAAGCGCGTCATCATTGATTAGAAATGGAGGTGTGTCATCCATTTCGTAAGTGCAAACCGTTTCGCGATTGATGCGGTATAGAATATCTTTCTTCGTTTTGAATTCCATCAATGCGGTTCCATCATACTCTCCAAGTTCGGAAAGTGTGGGGCGCATGTGGCGAAGAATCTCCGCATCGTAATGCTCGCTGTATTTTCCGGCGGGACATCTGCAAAATAGTTTCTTTGTTGTTAAAAGCTGCTGATGAATTTCCAATCCGGATTTGAAACCAACAGTTTCATAATCTTTTTCGGTCATTTCTTCAAACGATTTGAAAAGAAATTCTTTCATGTTCTCTCTGTGGTTCTCTGTGTGTACTCCGTGTCTCTCTGTGTAACATCTTTTCACAGAGTTCCACAGAGAATTCACCGAGAAACTCAGAGGTTAAAGAATAAATCTTCTAATACCATTTTTTAATACTGTTACATTGAAGTTAATTAACAATCCAATCTTTTTATTTGCAAATCGTAAATAGGTTAATATCTGAGCCTCGTGAACTGGCAGAATAGCTTCTTGTGCTTTCAACTCAACTATTACTTCGTTCTCAACCAAAAGGTCCGTTCTGTAACCACAATCAAGTTTGATTTCTTTATAAACTACCGGAATTGGTTTTTGCCGTTCTACTTTAAGACCACACAAAGACAATTCATAACACAAACATTCTTCATATGCAGATTCAAGCATACCAGGTCCAAGTTGTTTGTGAACTTCAATTGCAGCACCAATTATTTTACCAGTGAGTTCATTTGTTTGCATTTTATTAGCTATGGCAAGAAAGTGTGAGAGGTCTTGTTGTTTGCATTTGCACGAAATAATTATGATTGCTTCTGAAAACTTAGTGGAAGCGGTTCTAAGAAGCAATCACATTTGTTAGAAGAAAATTGTTTATTCTACAATAAGTTACTTGCTAATTCGGCTAACTCTGAGCGTTCACCCTTTTCGAGATTGATGTGCGCGTAAAGTTTTTGTCCTTTAAAATGCTCTATTAGATAAGAGAGTCCGTTGGATTGCGAATCGAGATACGGATGATCTATTTGATAAACATCGCCGGTGAGAACAACTTTTGATCCTTCGCCCGCGCGGGTAATGATTGTCTTAACTTCATGCGGAGTTAAGTTCTGCGCTTCATCAACAATAAAATAAATTCTTTGCAAGCTTCTGCCGCGGATGTAGCTGAGCGGCTCGACAACAAGCTTATCTTCTTTAACTAAGTTGTTGATAATCTGATGACTCTTATCTGTTTCGGGGAATTGATCTTGAATTACTTTTAGATTATCCCAGAGCGGCTGCATGTATGGTGCGAGTTTGCTGTCAACATCGCCGGGCAAGTAGCCAATATCTTTGTTGCTAAGAGGAACAATTGGGCGGGCAATGTAAATCTGCCTATAATTTTTTCTTATTGAAAGAGCACATGCAAGTGCAAGTAAAGTTTTTCCGGTACCGGCTTTACCCGTCATTGTTACAAGAGGAATATCCGGATTAGAGAGCGCATCAACTGCAAAAGTTTGTTCGGCGTTACGTGGTTTAATTCCGTAAACAACTTGCTTATCAATTTTACGGAAAACGTTCATTTCATTATTAAGATAGGCCAACGCAGAACGGCTTTGGTTACGCAAAATAAAATATTTATTGGGAACGAGATCGGTTTTTAACTTTTTAGCAATTTTAGTTGCCGGTATTTCAAAAGGAGATTGATAGAGTTTTTGCAGTAGGTCATCATCAAAATTTTCAACAATATCTTTACCGCTATAAAGTTCTTCAACGTTAACAACTTGATCTGTTGTATAATCTTCTGCGGGAATGCCAAGTGCTTTAGCCTTCATCCGAAGGTTTACATCTTTGGTTACAACAATAATGCTTTCTTTGTTTTTTACAGTTCTGTTTGCTTCAAAAGCTGCGCTTAGCACACGATGATCGACGTTATCCTCACGGAATACGTCGTGTATTTCGCGCGATAACCCCTTGGTAATTACAATTCTAACTTTTCCCTTACCGCGACCCAACGAAACACCGCCGTTGAATATGTCATTGCCGGTAATAGAATCAAGTGTTCGCGCAAACTCGCGCGCGTTCAAGTTGATTACTTGATTTCCCCGTTTGAAGTGATCAAGTTCTTCAATTACCGAAAGCGGAATTATAATATTGTTTTCTTGGAAGTGATTAATACAAGTTGGATCGTGAAGAATTACATTTGTGTCTAGAACAAAGGTTTTAGGATTTTTTTTCATTGCAAACCTTAGCTATGAAAGAACATTGTTTTATTGTGAATAAATTCTGACTAATTTCAGATCGAACATAATAAAAATTTTTCACGAAGTCGAAAATTCAAATCACTTTTAATTGTTACTTAACAGAGGGTGAAAAAATGGCAATTCAAACTATCAATCCGGCAACTGGTACTTTGGTAAAAACCTTCAAGGAATTTGATCGTGAGCTTGTTGCTAGTATAATCAACAAATCGCATGAAGAGTTTTTTCTTTGGCGAGAACGCAGCTTTGAATCAAAAAAAGCATTAATGAAAAGCGCAGCCTCTATTTTACGTAAGGACAAAAATGAGTTTGGTAAAATTCTTACTCTTGAAATGGGAAAGCCTATTGTTCAAGCAATTGCCGAGGTTGAGAAATGCGCTCTGGTTTGCGATTACTATGCAGACAATGTAGAGAATATATTACGACGAGAAATTGTTCAAACTGATGCCTCGGAAAGCTATGTTCGTTTTGATCCGATTGGAATTGTACTAGCGGTTATGCCATGGAATTTTCCATTCTGGCAAGTTTTTCGCTTTGCGGCTCCGGCTTTAATGGCTGGAAATGTTTGCTTACTTAAACATGCGTCAAATGTTCCGATGAGTGCGCTGGCTATTGAAGAAATTTTTGCTCAAGCCGGATTTCCAAAGGATGTGTTTCGCACTTTGTTAATCGGCTCATCGGCAGTTGAAGAAGTAATTAATCACCCTAAAGTTAAAGCGGTAACACTAACCGGAAGTGAGCCGGCGGGAAAGAAAGTTGCCGAATCTTGCGGAAAAGTTTTAAGGAAAACGGTTTTAGAACTTGGCGGAAGTGATCCGTTTATTGTGCTTGAAGATGCGGATATTGATGCGGCAGCTAAAACGGCTGTTACCGCACGCTTACTTAACAACGGACAAAGCTGCATAGCCGCAAAACGTTTTATTGTTGTAGAAAAAATTTACGATCAATTTGAAAGTAAGTTTGTTGAGTTGATGAAGAAGGTAAATATTGGCGATCCAATGAATCCGGAAACAGAGCTTGGACCAATAGCACGCGAAGATTTATTGTTTGAACTTGATGAACAAGTAAGAAAATCTGTAATAAAAGGTGCTCAAATATTGTGTGGCGGCAAAAGAATCAATCGCGAAGGATTTTATTACGAACCAACAATTCTGGCAAATGTTTTGCCCGGAACTCCCGCTTACGAAGAGGAACTATTCGGTCCCGTTTCTTCATTAATAAAAGCAGCTGATGAAGAAGAAGCGATTAGAATTGCAAACGATTCACCATTTGGGCTTGGCGCTTCGTTGTGGACAGCTAACATTGAAAGGGCTAAACAACTCGCGGCCATAATTGAGAGCGGTTCAGTTTTCATAAATGGAATGGTTAAATCTGATCCGAGACTTCCTTTTGGCGGGATTAAGAATTCGGGTTACGGGCGGGAGCTTTCACATTACGGAATAAAGGAATTTGTAAACATTAAAACTGTTTGGATAAAATAACCGGCTTAAACATGACAAACAGTTGTCACTAAGGCTTAGTATCATTGTAAAGAACATAATTAAGGATAACAGTGAAAAGCCCAATTCAATCTTATTCCAGAACTGAAAAACTAGTAGAAATTTGGCTGAACGATTTAAGCAAATATACAGAGGAACAATTTTTACGCAAACCGAATGAAGAAAGCTGGTCAATTGGACAAGTTTATGAACACTTAATACGTGCAACAGAATATTTACACCTCGGACAACTAAAAGCATGCTTGCAAATGAATGGTTCTGATGCCGGCGGAGAGAAAAACATCAAGGGAAAAATTTCTTATACACTCGGAATGTTTTTGCCCGTTAAAATCAAAGTTCCGCCAACTCCCGGATACACTCCGCCGCAACCTATAAGCAAAAAGGATGTTGGGGAACGAATGAAAAATTTACTTTCTTTACTAAAAGGATTTTTACCATTACTCGAGAATGCAAATCCTAACAACAAAACTACTCATCCCGGTTTAGGATATTTGAACGCACACGAGTGGTATCAATTGGTTGAAATGCACTTTCATCATCACTTGCGGCAAAAATCCCGGCTTGATAAATTTCTTGGAGTTCATTAATGAAAACACGATGCGGCTGGACAACAAACGATCCTTTATACATAGCTTATCACGATGAAGAATGGGGCGTACCGGTTCACGATGATCAAAAACTTTTTGAGATGCTGATTTTGGAAGGAGCACAAGCCGGATTAAGCTGGATTACAATTCTGCGCAAGAGAGAAAACTACCGCAAAGCGTTCAATCACTTTGATGCAAAGAAAATCGTGAAGTATGATTCAGAAAAAATAAAAGCGCTTTTACAGAACGAAGGCATAGTGCGTAACAGATTAAAGATTGCCGCGACTATTCAAAACGCAAAATGCTTTTTAGAAGTACAAAAGGAATTCGGCTCGTTCGATAAATATATCTGGAAGTTTGTTGGCGGCAAGCCAATAAAAAATGAATGGAAAATTTTGAAAGAGATTCCGGCTAAAACGGTTGAATCAGACGCAATGAGCAAGGATTTGAAGAAGCGCGGATTCAAATTTGTGGGCTCGACAATTTGTTACGCGTTTATGCAAGCAGTCGGAATGGTTAACGATCATACAACAGATTGTTTCCGTTTCAAGAAAAGATGAAGAGACAAAATTATCTATTAGAAAAATTAATTTATTAAATATTT
>JAZDFQ010000082.1:0-26678 GCA_043807765.1 Ignavibacteriota bacterium | reverse complement strand
AACGACCTCAATTTTTCCTTTTCGTCCTTCGCTGTGATACAATAACGCTTCTTCTTTTGTTACGCTCATGATTTCCTCTTTTTAAGAGTTTTCAAAATTTTTTGGAATAGAATTTTTCCGATGACATCAAAATATGGAGTTGTTAACCAATTTAGAAGAACTTTTTTGATAAAGTGAACGAACAAAGGACTTAAAAAGGTTAATAAATACTTGATACCGGATACTTGATTAATAGTATTTCAACCAGTTAATGGAACTAGAATTCTACAGCAACAAAATAAATTACCAAAACTCTTCTTTCGGGCTAGATACCATAGTGACTAGAGTTTCGCTGAGGCTGATACAACACCTCTATATTTTCAACTGCTATGATGGTAGCCATTATGCTAAGTGAACTAAATACTGTAAGTATTTTCATCACGGTTGGGAGGAACCGACGAGAGAAAAATGCCGGAAGTTGTATACAAGTTTTTTCCTAATTGTCTAATTGAATAGTGATTGGTATATCATATCATTATTTCATTTTCTTTATCGAAGAAGTGCAGTTTCTCGCGTTTTAGGTAAACTTCTATTCGTTCTCCCACTTTTGGCAATTCCGATACTCCGGTTTTGCACACAAACTGAGCTTCGTCAACATTAAAATAGATATTCACATCACTTCCCATAGGTTCAACTAAATCTATAACCCAAGAGCATTTTTGAGTGCCGGTAATGTCAATCAAACTAATATCCTCCGGTCTGATACCAAGAAAGACTTCCTTTCCAATATAATCAGCAAGTTTGGTTCTTTGGTTCTCAGATAATTGTATTAGTAGAGTTGCGTTCATACTTCTAAAGACCAAACAATTATTTTCTGTGAATATTTTTCCTTCAATAAAATTCATTGGCGGTGTGCCGATAAATCCGGCAACAAATTTATTAACCGGTTTATTATATAGATCAAGCGGTTTATCTATTTGTTGTACAATTCCATCTTTCATCACTACAATAATGTCACCCATAGTCATAGCTTCAACCTGATCATGTGTAACATAAATCATTGTTGCATTAAGCTGATGATGAAGCTTAGAAATTTCGGTTCGCATCTGTACGCGAAGTTTTGCGTCAAGATTGCTTAATGGTTCATCGAAAAGAAAAACTTTTGGTTTGCGCACAATTGCACGACCCACAGCAACTCTTTGCCTTTGTCCACCCGAAAGCTGTTTTGGTTTCCGATCCAACAATTCGACAATTCCCAATACAGTGGCGGCATAATCAACCCGTTCTTTTATTTCAGCTTTCGGAATCTTTCTCAATTTCAATCCAAAAGCCATATTTTGAAAAACAGTCATGTGCGGATACAAAGCGTAATTTTGGAATACCATTGCAATATCGCGATGCGCCGGTGCGATATTGTTTACAATTTTACCATCGATAGATAATTCACCTTCGCTAACTTCTTCCAAACCGGCAATCATTCTAAGTGTTGTAGATTTACCACAACCAGATGGACCGACTAGAACCACAAATTCTTTGTTTTTTATTTCCAGATTAACATTGTTGACCGCTTTGTTTTTTCCATCATATATTTTCGAGATGTTAACCAACTTCACTTCCGCCATAATGTTCCTCTTAGAATTATTTTAGTAAGACAAGTTTAAGTTTGCTGACTTGTTCATCGGCATTCATTATACAGACATATAGACCTGATGCAATATTATTGCCGGAATCACTTGTTCCATCCCATATTGCTTGATACGCTCCGGGTGAATAAAATTTATCAACAAGAGTCTTTACTTTTCTTCCGAGTATGTCGTATATATAAACCCCAACATGGGATTGATTTGCAACTTTAAATGTTATAACGGTTTCCATATTGAAGGGATTTGGGAAATTCAAACCGAGTGTTGATTCCGTAGGCAGCGAATTAATTTTTGCATCCCGTTCAACAGACGTATGAATATCATCTAGCGCTTTAATTGAATTAGGTAAAAGGGCGTAATCATAAATTCTAAAATCATCCAGAATGCCCTTAAAATTATAATTAGCATCCGAAGGAAGCATCTGCGCAATTGTTAGATCGACATTTGATTCAAGCAGTTTACCTGACCAAGATGTAAATGAATTTAATTCACCATTGATCCATATTTCGGCATCGGAACCGTTATAAGTAACCACACAATTATATAGTTTGTTAGCATCAAGAGATGATTCACTGTCAAGATCCAAAATATTGTTTCCTGTTTTATCCGTCTTAATCGTCCATCGTAATTTTCCGTTAGAAATGGATGCTTTGAATCTTTTATCATAACTTCCGTGAGAGATGATATAAAGCTCTTTCGTCGGAAGCTGATCAAGCTGCATCCAAAAGGAAATTGAAATTGCATTTTGGAAATTTATTGATGAAGAATTCTTGATTTGCATCTTATCATCTACTCCATCAAACCGAAGCGCCTTTAAAGAATTGTTAAACCTGTCATTCGTAAAAACCGCGCCGGTTATTATTCCGTTGTTTCCTCCACCGGTTTCATCATTAGCATTACCATTAAAAGGATAAAACGCCACAAGGTTTCCGGTGGAATTTTTCTTGAAATCTCTAACCATCACTTTGATACTGTCAATTACGTTCACGCCTTGGTTATCACTTACTCTGCATTTTATATAGAAATCTCCCTCCGTAAGAGGCGCCATCCATGTAATAACAGAATCGGTTTTGCTTTGACTAATCGTTCCGTATTCCGATGACCAAAAAAAAGTTAGAGTATCTGCGTCAGAATCAAACGCACCGCAAATGACATTTGAATTCTCTCCGATATTAATTTTTCTTGGACTTGCTTTAAGATACTTTATTTGCGGTGAGTGAGTGATTTGTTCGACTATTTTAATGAATATTTTGGCTGTATCCTTATCTGCTTTTGAATCTTCAACGATTACTTCGATTACTACTGTGCCCGTATCATTCGGTGCTGTAAAATCAATTATTGAGCTTTCACCGGTAATTATACCCCTTGCCGCTTTCCATTTATAAATGAGTTGATCATTATCTTTATCTGTTGCAGTGCAGTATATTTTTGTTGATGTTCCCCTAACTATAGTTGATGATATAGGTGATAAGCTTTTAATTCTCGGTGGAGTATTGGAAACTTGAACCCCGGAATCATAATCCACAACTATTCCATCGATCAACAATTGCTTTAATTTATGCTCGACCTTTCCCGACGCGGGTGTTAAAACAATAATCGCGGCGGAGTTCGCCGGGATACTAATATTTGTAATTGTGGAAACGTTTTGTGCAACAAACAGATTTGTAACGGCTTCATAAACGTCGAAATTTCCCGATGGAAGTTTCACTTCAACATTTTTGCTAACCTCATATGGATTGAAAAGAAGAAACGACGGATAAGATTTTTTTTGAAAGAAATCCGTTTTATTCAAATTCAATTTAAGAATCATAGAAACATTTGTTGTATCGAGTATACTTGCAAGATATCCAACCGATGAAGAACTATAGAGCGACAGATTTGTTTCAGCCCAACCGCCGGTTTTTGCATCACCGGTTGCTTCGGGCCAACCCGAATTGGATTTTAATAACGCTTCGTAAGCAATGTTCGAATTGGGATCATATTTCTGCGACCAGCTTTCGCTATCCTGACGAAGGTCATCAAGATATTTTGAATAAAATAATCTCGAAGAGTTTGCAGCATTAAGCACCCACTTGCCTATCGCGCGTGCAAATCTTTCATCATATCTTGCCAAAGGAACCAATGCACCGATTTGCTGAAATGTGTTCATCGCAAATGCATATTGCCTTTCGGAATCTTCACCAATCAAACCGTTTATATCATAAACTCCCCACTTACCCAAAAGCACATTCCATTGGCGTAGAAACGTAATGCTGAAACACCAGTTGAACATTTTACTTATATCGTAATCGGTTCCTATCTCAGCATTCATTCTTGCAGCCGTATAAACTCCATACGGAAGTTGTATTTCGTAAGCAGGATTTGCAGAGAGTGAGTTTAGAAACTCAATGCACCACTCAGCGCCGATCAAATATTTTTTTTCTCCGGTTTTCACATATGCGTTGTATAAAATCCAGCCAACAGCACCGGCTGCTTCGGGTTCATCAACATCAAGTTTATATGGCTGCTTGTTTATAAAATCCCACCCACGAAATGCAAAATTACTTTTCTCCCAAGGAACAGTATTGCCGCCGCTTAATCCGGCAACTTCTAGAAAACGATTGGCAACCGAAATGAATTGATAATCATAATCCTCCACAGTTGGATACAAAGAATAAAGTTGATAAAAGAAAACATTTGGCATCGATTCGTACCACCAATCATCAAACGTGTTGTTACTTGGTGAATTTTTATAGATGTTCATTTCCGGTCGCTTGTTAAAATATTCCCGGCTCATCTTAACCCAATTAAAACCATTCTTATTCTCTCTATCAATTCCAACCAAAGTTGCACCAACAATCGAAGGAAGAATACTTATTGCTTCTCCGCTTGTTGAATTTTTTGCGCCAACGTATGAGTGTAATCCAAAGCTTTGTTCACCGGGATAATTAACCGTACTATTCTTAAAAAATATCAGTGGTAAATAATCTCCCTTGGCATTAATATTATACGCCAGTGAATCATATCCTACAGCAACTGATTTCCAATCGCG
The DNA here is from genome assembly GCA_043807765.1 of Ignavibacteriota bacterium. GTDB lineage: Bacteria > Bacteroidota > Ignavibacteria > Ignavibacteriales > Melioribacteraceae > Stygiobacter. Next base: position 22,025 of record JAZDFQ010000082.1, on the reverse strand, counting down.
CATCAAATATGGCGAGGGGATATTCGGCATCGTTTCAATTCTCACAATGTTTATCTGCTGTGGATAAACATTTACAAAACAGTAGAACATTACAACAATCTTTAGGATTGCAATTCCACCAGTTTTATTTACGTTATGCTTTCCCACAATTACTCGCATAAAAACCGGTTTAACGAATAGACTTCGATATCGTCTCCATTTACAATTTTACTATTTTCTGATTTGATCTTCACTTCACACTTTTCCCCGGGAAGAAGAATCATTCCTCTTTCGGAAAAATCTTTCGAGGAAGAAATCACATCAACATAAAATGCCGGTTTATCCGCAGAGACTATTACTGTTTGTTCTTTATCTTTTTTCAAAATATTTATTCTGATTTTTGTTTTGGGTAGTTTCAGATGTTTCCATTCCTTGAACTGCAAAATATTTCTGTGAATTTGATTCCCATCAGTATCATATAAGGTAGCAATTAGAATATCTGTACTGGCGAATTCTTTATCCATAACCCTAAGACAATTAATCGATTCCCTCGCCAACGAGACAGACGACTTTTCCCTTAAAGTAAGTTTTCCGTTATGCGAACTGAACAGATTGATTTGCAAAATGCAGTTAACATCCTTATCGTTTTGATTTAATGCCATTAGTTCAATGCGATCATCATAAGAGGAGAATTTCAATGCGATAGGAGAAAAAGTTTTTTTTACAAAGTGATAGGCTAATTTTGGTTTCAATTCGCTGTCAATTAAAGCCCAACTTGTTACGGGCCATGTGTCATTTATCTGCCAGATGATACTTCCGTTTGTTTCAGGTTGGTTGAAACGCCAGTGTTCGAGACATGTTTTTAATGCGAGTCCTTGATTTAACTGCGCGAGATAAATATACTCATCCCACTCCACACTCAACAGAAGATGAGCACTTAGAAAACGGGTAACTCTTTCTGGACCTTCGATTTGCTTGTTGTGGAATTCAAAAATTTCACCATGAATTTTTCTTTCTTTCTTAGGGATATATTTTTCAAAAGTAGATCTGTTTGCCGGTCCTTGAAATCCAAACTCTGTTACAAACAGACTCTTGTCCTTAGCAACCTCATTATAATCAATCCACCGGCTCCAAACATCCCATTGGTGTCGGTTGCCGCTCGTCTGTGAATTCGGATCTTCATCAAAACCGAACGGTGAAGATGGCAAATATGGGCGCAACGAATCGAGTTCTTTCAATAACCCGGGTAGAATTTCATGATATATTTTGTAACCCGGCATTACCTTGTAACTTGTTTTTTGCTGCTGATACCACATCCATTCATTCTCATTATTACCACACCAAATGGCTATAGATGGATGATGTTGCAACCGTTTTATGTTAGAAGAGAATTCTTTTTTAATGTTTTGAATGAAATCATCATGTTCCGGATATGCACCGCATGCAAACATGAAGTCTTGCCATACTAAAAGTCCCAGCTCGTCGCACAGTTCATAAAATATATCGTCTTCATAAATACCGCCGCCCCAAACACGGATAAGATTCATATTTGCATCTTTCGCGTAATTGAGCAACGTTCGATATTTTTCTTCTTTCACTCTAGGCAGAAATGCATCACCGGGAATCCAATTTGCTCCTTTTGCAAATATCTTTTTTGCGTTGACGATAAATCTAAAAGTGTTTTCACCATTCTCTTCAAGCTGAAGTTCGATTTTTCTTATGCCAATTTTTTTACTGATCGAGTCCACAATAATTTGCGATGAATCTTCAAGTTGAATTTCAAGGTTGTACAGATTTGGATTGCCATAACCGTTTGGCATCCATAGAGAAGGTTTTTCTATTTCAAGTTGTACCCGATTCTCATCTTTTGATATTTCAATTTGCTTTCCAAAACAAGAACCATCAAAAGATAAATTTACTTTTGCTGTTATGATCTCTTCAGCGTTCTTTTTGACATTGAAAAGAATTTCAACAACGGCGCTATTATCATGTAGTTCAAGAGTGTTAAACCGAATGTCACTAATTGCTGCTTTACTTTCTTTAACTAGATAAACATTTCGCCAAATTCCCATTGTAGGAAACGAAGGACCCCAATCCCATCCAAAGGAATATTGCGCCTTTCTTATATAAACGCGGTGTGATTCCAGTGCAACCGGAAGCTTACCAAACTTATTTTCTTCTTCGGTACTGTAGTTAACCGGTGATTCAAAAAATATTTCCAGTTCATTTTTCTTTTCCTTTAAACATTTCGATACATCGAATTCGTACTTCAAAAACATATTTTCCGAAATACCCAAACAAGTTCCATTTAGATATATTTTTGATATTGTATCAAGTCCTTCTAAGACTAATTTAATTGGCAATGAATCGCCGGGTTCAAACGGGGCATCGAAAACGGTTTTATATATCCAATCCGATTCAGCTATCCATCCAAGCTTAATTTCATTATTCGAGTAAAAGGGTTCATCAATTAAATTGTTTTTTAAAAGATCGGTGTGAACTGTACCGGGCACATCGGCATTTATCCATTTTTTATTTCTAATCTCTTTAGGTGCTAAAGCGGAATATTTTTCACCAAGTTTTAATTTCCATACTCCATCTAAATAAAACTTTCCATGCATTGTATGCAGTTACTCCTTCATTTCATCAGAATTAAAATTCAATTTCTAACCCATCGGTTTTGTTTCCATGCTGGAAATTGATAGTTGTCTTGTATCCTTCATTGTTAGAATCGACAATGATGTTTTCCAATTTATTTCCATTCAACATGACAACTTCCGGTTTCTCCTTCGACGATATAATTGTTTTGTTGCTGTGACCTTTGAAAGCTGTGAGCATGATTTTCATTTTACCGGTTTTTTTATCAAACGAACACGATTTTAAAATTGAGTTCGATGTTTGAACAAACGCCTCGTATGTTTTACCGAGTGTCAGCTGAATCTTCCCGGCGCTTTTTGTTTCAAGAGGAACTACCAAGGAATTTATTTCTTTTCCGTCAATCTCCGTTTTTTGATATTCACCTTTTCCAATTCCAACTTTTACCAATTTGCCGTTCATTGTAAGATCGAAGGAACAACTTTGTTGATCTTTGAGAAGGAATGGATTGAATTCAATATTCCATTCGTTGTTGTTTATTCCGAACAAATTATAAAGCGAATAAATATACCACCCCGCTGCCCACATGAACTGCGGTTTATCAATTGTACCGTAAACTTTTGGATCGTCAACATTTCCGTTGCGCACTTCGTACATCGCGGGTTGTCCGTTTGGTCCGTTCATAATTCCATCGATTGTCATAACATTTTTTATAAACTCCGCTGCTTTATCTTTTTTGCCGTCGGCCATCAGAGCCAAGGAATACCAAGCATTTGAGTGAGGCCAAATTCCACCATTTAAATAATAATATTTGTCGCCGGCTTCGTTGCCTACGAAATGCCAAAAATCACCGAGCTCGCTAAAATCCATTGGATAAACGGTATAAACACCTATTTTCTTGTCAACTATTTTTTTATCTGCGGTATCGATCATCTCCGAAATTTTCTTTCCGTCTATCAATCCGTAATGTGCAGCAAGTAGTGAACCGCTGTAATAATGTTCATCAAGTGTGTCGGTGCCGGAATAATTCATCAAGTAGCCGTATTTATCAAACCAAAGTTTTTCATTTAGTTTTTTTATCATCCGGTCGGAAAGTTCTTCGAGTTCCAGAAGTTTATTTTCATCCTTACCAAGAACACTCGATAGATATAAAAAAGAACGTATCGCCTTTACTGCGAGAATCGTCATGTAACTTCTCTGCCCGTATTTTTTCCCGATGTCCCACCAATCGGGACGGTACGACCACATCAAATCATCGACGCCTTTTGTCTTCAACGCTTGCGTTAAGGATTTTTCAACATATTGATAAAGCTCCTCCGAAAAGTTTTGATCGCCCGAATGTTTTAGATATTCGGATGCAACAACTATGAACCAGAAATTATTCCAGTTGTCATGATCTGCAAACTCGGTAACAAAAGATGAATCTTTCCAATAGTATGCATGTGGAATTATCTTTTCATCATTCGCAAGCTTTTTTATAAAGCGTAGATCGTTCTTAACTCTTTCAAGATCAAAATTAACTGCGGCAAGATCGGTCAACAAAACATCGTGAGTAAAATAGAAATTGTATTCGGCGGGACACGGCATCGGCACAATTTCGCCAGCGATATAATGTTTATTCGTTTCTAAAACTGCTTTAGACCAAAGCACAGAACGGTCCAACGTTTTGTCTCCTGTCGTAAAAGTTGTACTTTCAGCAATCTTTTTTAGGATTGTATTTTCAAATTTTCTAACCTCTTTTTCATAATTGTACTTTAAATAGCTGGCAATGAGTCTTCCCTCCTCTTTTTTACAACTACCGATAATTTGAACAACAACAAGTTTTTCACCCGGGCCTAATTTTTTCTTGTAAATAAAATTCACCGACGGATCACCGACAAATTTATGCCCTGCAAATCTTTCTTTGAAAAAATCTTTATTCGAAGATTTTGAATCGGTAACTTGAACATCGAACGGCTGTTCCTTTCCGTTAACAATAAACATGGTTGCATTCTGTGTTTCAAAATCGTTGTGATTCAGCAAAACGGTTTCGCCGTTTCCTAAAATCTCATTACTAATATCATCGCTTAGTTTGAAAGTATGGCACGTGCGAAATGCCAAAGCATGTTTTGTGCAAAGCTCAACCTCTTTTGTTTTTTTTGTTTTGTTAGTAATTGAATAGCTGATAACAACTGCGGGTTTATCTTTTGTAAATGCGTACGAAAGCCCAACTGTTTTTTCGCTGTCTTCCTTTTTGAAATTGACGGAGAAGGGAGTTAATTCAAATGCGAGTGATTGATTATTCAGCCATTCCATTTTCGATTCCCCTAATTTTAGTCCAATCTCCATTACGAATGTCGTATCGCGTTTCCAATAATCAGTGCTCAGATCAATACTGTTTGCAATCGGGTAATAAAAACTAAATCTCTGTGGAACAGGATAGCTGTGATGAAATTCTAACCCGGCAAAGTAACTGCCTACTTCTATTTTCGCATCACCCCGGTATTTAATTTGCAATTCTTTTTTACCGCTCTGCCCAGAAACATGAATTGAATAAAAAATAAAACTGGTTATTAAAAAGAAAACGATACGGTATTTCAGAATTGCGTTCATCCGTTGATAATCTTATCGAGCAATTCATTGAGATCAACAGAAGCAAAACTACTTGCGTAGTCAGACATCGCGTACGGAAAAACAAGATCCTTTCCATTAATTACTCCGCCACATGAATAAACGACATGCGGCACATAACCTTCGCGTTCCATTTCGTTAGGTTCGAGCAGCGGTTCTTTTAATCTTCCAATCAATTTTGTTGGATCATTTTTATCCAGCAAGAAAGCGCCGATAACGTATTTCCGTGTGGCGCCAACCCCATGACTTAAACAGAGCCAACCTTTCTCAGTTTCAATTGGCGAACCACAGTTACCGATCTGGAAAAACTCCCACGGGTATTCGGGTTCCATTAAAAGCTGTTTCGACTCCCATTTATAAACGTCATCCGAAAACATTATGAAGTTGTTCTCATTATCCTGACGTGAAAGCATTACATATTTACTGCCAATCTTTCGCGGAAACAAAGCCATTCCTTTGTTTTGTATTTCGTTCCCCTTTAGCTTTCCAATTTTGAATTTCAGAAAATCTTTGGTTTGCAAAAGCTGTGTAGAGATGTTGTGCCCGTCATATGCACAATAGGTTGCAAAATATACCTTTTCATTTTTTTCATTTACGAATTCGACAAAACGCGCATCCTCAATTCCATTTGATTCGGAAAGTAATTGCGGGAACAGCGATCTTTCGGCAATATTGTCTTCCGAATTGAAATGTGCCTCGTAGAGATTTTCTTCTAACATTTTTATTTCCGGCATTTCAACAAAACGAGAAAGTTTATCTATTTCGATGTTATTTTGTTCATCAATCGTTCCACTTCTAAACACAAGCGATGAAATGTGTCCTTCGCCGGTGGCTCTTAAACTCACTATAAAACGTTTTTTGCCTACGGGTAAATCTGTTTGATCCGGATGCCAAACCATAGACGGGTTGAATAGAGCGGAATATTCGAGTGAATATTCATTTGAAAAATATGCGCCAATCAACAACTGCCTTTCATTTGAGACAGATTCCAAACCGGAATGATATTTTTTTACCGCTTCAAATCTTTTTTCATAAAACCGTTCCATTCTTTTATGGCGTGATAAATAGAGTTTTTTTACGTTATCGTATTCTTTTATAACATCATTCTGTGTTAAGTCCAAAATTCGATTTATGATTTTCGGAATTCTGCTTTTATCCACCGGCTCGAATGGTTTTAATATCACTTTTGTTTGATCGGGTTTTAGAATTATCCCGCTCCTTTTAACTCTCATTTCCATTTACCTTTCCCATTAATTATTTCGCTTAATTTAGATGAAGCCAAGTAATCCCCTTCAATAGATAGCAATGTTAACAGCGCTTCTATTGTTGATTCAGCACCGGAATTTTTATTAACCTCTTTTTCACTTATGATTCCATCAAAGCTAATTCCGGTTTGTTCCGAATACATTTTTGCTTTTGCAAGGTTGTTCCCGAAAAACCACGTTGCTATTTCCGCCGCGAGTGCGGAATAGGTTTTATCATTTGTAAGTTTTGCAGCTTTCAACGATGCATAAACCATCGGGCGGATACCATACGCGATCTGCGAAAATTTCTTTTCCGAATGCAATACTGTTTTGCCGCTTTCCTTCTTTAGTGAAAATTCATTGAAGAATTTTTTGCGGAGAAGATACCTGTAGAAATGCTTTATCTCGTTTAACGATGCATCATAATATTTTTTGTTGCCCGTTATTTCATAGGCGCAAAGAAGCGAATATGCTTGAGAATTCCCCCATCCGTGCCATAAATTTTCCCAGCTCATAAAAGCATAAAATGGAAATACTTTCCGGTTGCCTTCTTGCATTAACATAATTCCTTCGCAGAAATCGTTAATAAGATTCAACACGGAATCGTCTTTCAACAAGAAATTATACTTACACAAAGCAATAACAATTAATGCTGCTTGATCTGATGCATATTGATTTGGCAGCCACGCCGGGCGTTTGAACCCACTTAAGTCAACAAAAGTTTTTTCATATTGAAAATGCTTTTTAGCAGCACCAATTGTTTTTTCAATTGCTCGCTGTATTCTTCCGGAGAATTCTTTGTCGCGTGGTTCAAAAAAAGAATAAGCTTCCGTTAAAGACCACATTGCACGCCAGCTCCACCAGTTTGCCAGTGCAACACTATTCTGATGCGTTTTATTGATTGAGTAATCCGGGAAAATAAAGTTGTTAAAAAAGCCGTTCTCATTCTGCATATGCAACACAAACTCGATTAGTTTTGCTGCTTTGTGCCTTGCCGACAAATCGTTGTATTGTTTAGAGTAATTCATATAAAAGATTGCAGCACGTGCAACATCGTCCACACATGCAATTCCCTCATCACTATCACCTACTAATTTGTAATCCGGGTACTCGCAGTAAATATGAATAATAGCAAGTTCTTTTCCATCAACGGAAATTTCTTCGTAAAGGTGATCAAGATGAGTAGTGTTAACTAATTTATGCTGGGCATACGAATTCACAAAAGAGAAGAACACAACAAGCAAAAACAGTACTGCCGTGGATAAAATCTTTTTAGTTCTCATCGCTTTGTAGTTACCTTTTATTCGCAAACAGAAAGCAAATAATCAATTGTAGTTTCGGCAAGACAAATATTCGAATCGGCGCCGGAGTAATATATTTTTACATGTCCATCCGGTTCCTCAATCCAGCCGCACGAAAACACAACATTATTAACATCGCCTGTTCTTTCATAATCTAGTTCGGGAGATAGAATTGGCTCTTTTGTTCGCCCCTTTACAATCCAAGGCTTTTCAAGATCGAGCAGAACAACGCCTAGTTTATATAAAGTAGAAATTTCAAAACCACGCACACCATGATAAAGCATCAGCCATCCCTCTTTTGTTTTTAACGGATGACTTGATGAACCAATTTTGTTGTTTTCCCACGTTCCCAGAATTGGCTCTATAACAACTTTAAAATTCCCCCAATGCAAAAGATCGGGACTTTTACTAATCCAAATATCACGCCTGTTTTCTGCAGAAGGTCTGTCTATCTTCCAGAAAAATCCATTTATTTTTTCCGGAAAGAGTGTGCAATCCTTATTTGAAGGCTCGCTGATTGGTCCATGTATTTTAAATGTATCGAAATCTTTTGTTTCGGCTAGAATAGCAAGCGGCATATACTTTGAATAACCTGTGTAAGTTAAGTAATAGGTATCATCAATTTTAGTTATACGTGCGTCTTCAACTCCCCATTCAACATATTCGTAATATTCTTTATGGTCTTCCGGACTAAGCGTTGGCTTGGCATCTACAATAAAATTGTATCCATCTTCACTAACTGCTTTAACTAATGCAGATCTACCGTTAGGCATTTCAACACGACACATCAACAAATATTTATCATTGAATTTTACAGCCCCCGCGTTGAATATACTGTTTATCTTAAAAGGAACATCTACTTTTGTAATGATAGGATTTTTCGAATACTTCATAATTTTCATGATTAACGCACCTTGGTTTAATTAGTCTATTTCATTGAATTCGTTTTCTATTTTTTATTCCTTCATACCCGATGAAGCCATACTTTGAATAAAATATTTTTGAAAGAACAAATACGCTATAATTATTGGCAGAGCTAGTACAGTTGCGGCGGCAAGTTTTACACCAAGTTGAGATTCCGCCCTTCCGCCAACTGCAAACAAAGTTACAAGCTGCGGCATGGTCATTAATTTTTCATCGCGTATTACAATCAACGGCCACAGTACTTCATTCCACGATGCCATGAATGTTATAATTCCAACTGTAACTAAAGCAGGAACCGAGTTAGGCCATAATATTCTAAAAATAATTCTTAGTTCGCCGCACCCGTCAATTCTTGCCGCGTCAATTAAATCTTGCGGTATTGTTTTAAAGTATTGGCGAAACATTATTATCGCGAGGGAGTTCATTAAATATGGCACAATCAAACCAACGTAAGAATCCACCCAGCCGAATTTTACAATCAGAATGTATTGCGGAATGAGAGTAATTTGGAATGGAAGTGTCATCGTAAAAATGATGATATAAAAAATCAGATTGCGTCCAACAAATTCAAGTCGCGACAATGCGTAGCCAACCATCGAACCGAAAACCAATACGCCTACTGTAATTGTGCTTGCAACTATCATGCTGTTTATAAATGCTTTGCCTATGGGAATCTTATCAAACATTTGAATGTAACTACTTAATGTAATGCCGGATGGAAGGAAAACCAGATTGCTAATTTCATTTTCCGGTGCTAGAGATGCGCTCAACATCCAAACAAACGGATATAAAAACGAAATTGCACCTACAACAAGTAAAATGTAAAGGATAATTTTTTTCATCATTTATCCTTCTCTACAAACTTTTTTTGAATCATTATAACTGCTAAAATTAATAGAGCAAAGAAAAATCCGAGAGTTGAAGCATAACCCATGTGATAGTAGAAAAATCCTTGCTTATATATATACAACACAGCCGATACCGTACTGTTTAGAGGTCCGCCTCCGGTCATTACATACGGTTCGATAAATAGAGAAAACCCGCCGATAGTTGAAAGAATAACAACCATAAAAACCGTTGGATTAATTATTGGAAGTGTAATATGAAAAAATTTCTGCCAGTGAGTTGCGCCTTCCATGTCAGCCGCTTCGTAATAATGCGGAGGTACCGTTTGAAGCCCTACAAGAAAAAGTATGATATACAAACCAACATTTTTCCATGTAGCCATAACTGCAATAGAAGGCATTGCCCAATTTGGATCTGTAAGCCAACCGATTTTTCCCAAACCGAGTTTCACAAGCATACGATTGAGAAGTCCTGTATCAAAACCGTAAAGCTGCTGCCATAATATTGTAACAACAACTCCGGAAACTATTACGGGAAGAAAAAATGCTCCACGGAAAAATCCCTTGAACTTTATTTTTTGATTCAGCAGTTCCGCTAGAAACAACGCTACAACAATCTGAAGCGGTATGTGAATGATGAGAAAAATCACCGTGTTAAAAATCGATTTCCAGAAGATTGCATCCTGGAATAATCTTTTATAATTGCTCAAGCCGGTATATTCCATTGGAGCTATAATATTCCAATTATTAAAAGTAAGATAAATGGAAAACCCGACCGGGAAAGCCACAAACACCAAAAAGTAAATGATGTACGGCGATACAAGTAAATAAGGAATGATTTTTTTTTGCATCGGTTTCCTATTTCAGAAATAAAAGATTAACCGCTTTCTCTGCATCGTTCAATGCTTCGCGTGGACTTTTTTTGCCATAAATTACACACGCTTCGTACTCAACAGAAATCAAATCGAAAACTTCCTTTAATACGGGACATTGATCCGTTCCTTTAACATACTTTGCTTGTTTGGCAAACGCTTTCATCTTAGGATTTTTTTCGAAGTAGCTGAAATATTTCGGATTTGCATCCAGATTTTTTCTTCGCGGAAGTTGATTTGTTATTTCAAGAAACTTTAAATCGTTTTCTTCGCTCAATGCCAACTTCAAAAATCTCCACGCAAGATTTGGATCCGGACAAGTTTTGAATATCACAAAATTCTTTGGATCACCGTAAGTATAAGCCGGACCCGTGTAATTATCCGGTACGGGCATCGGTTGAAAATCATACTCGAATCCAGCCGGCTTAAATTTTTCAGAATGGGAGATTTCCCACGGACCGGTAAATCTTGTTGCGATAACACCGTCTAAAAAAACATCCTGCCGCGCGGATAATCTTTCTTTTGGAAAATAATTGTGCTTATAGAGTTCACGCAGAAATTCAAATACTTTGATGCCGGCTTCATTATTAAAAGCAGCTTTGTTATTTTTTACAAGCGGTGCACCGTTGGAGGCAGCAAGATACAATGGATAGAAATCAAAGAAACGCTGCCACCATGTAGCAATTACTTCAGCGTACCCAAACCACTGATCAAAATAACCGTCACCATTTTTATCTTTTTGAAATTTCTTAGATGCATCGAAGAATTCTGAATAGGTTTTCGGAGCTTCGGAATAACCAAGTTTCTTGATACTGTTTTTATTGTATAGCATCATTATTGGATTAATCTTCCAAGGAATCTGATAAATATGTCCGTCAAGAGATGTTACTTCTTCTATCACTTCACTATCGCAGCGTTCTCGTAAAAAATCAATAAATCCATTTAACGTATCTAATGCAACCAGAACACCGGCTTGCGCGTAAGCTTCAACATCGCCTTCCCACATGTTTGAATAAATATCGGGAGTTGTTTTGCCGACAACCGCGGCAAGAATAATCTCTTCGCTCGATTGTCCTTCCGGTACCGGTTGAAACATTATCTTTTCTTTCGGGTTATTTTTATTCCAGCTATCAACAAGGAATCTAGCGAACTGAATTTCTTCTGTGTTGTTTGAAGACCAGTAGAGAATTTTGGCTTCCTTATTACGGGAATCCGAATTACATGAGATTGCAATAATAAACATGAATAGAAACAAGATGAATTTTAGTAGTTTCATCTATTGCCAGCGGGCCCAGTAATTATCTACAGTTGGGTACGGAGTTCTTGGGATTAATCCGCCCCGTTTTATAGTGTAGAATTCAATCGCTTTCAAGTTCTCCTCTTCGCTTACATGAATATTGTCAAGAAGTTTTCGATTAATGGTTACAGTGTATTGCTTCTTTAATTCATTAATCTTTCTAAAGAATTTTTTCGTTAACTCTTCTTCTATTAATTCCGATTTGGTTTTATCATCATCGTACTTTGCGTTTATTTCTTTGTCTTCAATAACGATGGATTTTATCATCTCTTCCTTGACTGTTGCGTACAATATTTTCTCCAGCCACCATTTTGATTGCACAACTACATTTTTTTTACCGTAATAACCTTTTGCTTCCGCAATAGTACATAAGAGTTTATCACGTACCATTCTCCAAACCAACTGTTCCAATGAACGGGAATACTCTGCAAGGTTTTTTTTATCCAGCTTCAAGTATTCATCACGGGTTCTGTACCATATTATAAAATCGCTTAAACTAATCTTATAATCCTTCAGTTCAACAAGATTTATTTTCGAATAATCTTTTTGGTCTTTTGATTTGTATCCAGTTAAAGCGTCTTCAAGTTTTCGGTCAAGCTTCCATGCAAGATATTTTTCCTTCGGTAGTTCAAACCCGGCGAGATACGATCTCAAAATCTGAAATGGCTTTCTTTTAATAACCGGTTTTTGCTCACCCATTAGCTCTTTCACATATTTATCGCTCAAGCGATCCATTTTCATTTTAGTTACTGCGCGTTTAGCTTCATCCAATACTGTGTTCCATTCTGTTTCAGAAGGCATCATGTTGTAAGAAATATTTTTGAGATGAACGATATACCAGCCGTCGTTTGTTTTAACCGTACTTGAAGTAGTGCCGATTTTAAGTTTATCAATAATTTTACCAAGTTCACTGTTTTTCATTTCAAGCTGGTAACGCGAAGATTTCAGTGAACGATCTTCGTTGCTTACCGTGTCATTAAATTGTCTTTCAAAAAGTATTCTAAAGTCCGCTCCTTTTTTTAACGAATCTTCCAGTTTTATAATTTCATTATTTTCATGCGTAAAGAGCCACTGTAATTCAACATCGATTAGTTTCTGTTTTGCAATAGTATCAATCTCGGACTGAGTGAAAGCTACTTTGCTCAGAATTTCATCTTTGAAAAGTTCTTCAGTTGCAAGATCATCACGAAAGGTTTGATAATATTCTTTTACGGTTTGTGTAGTTTTGAGTTTTCGTGATAAACCGTCCAGAGCTAAAAGTTTTTCCCTTATCAGATTATCGAGAAATATTTTTTTTGAATCTTTAACACGCTTGTAAAACGCCGGACCATACTCATATCCGTTGATAAATTCCTCTGTTGTAATCTTAATATTACCAACAGTAGCCACTATGTTATTATTCACACTGTTATTGTTTTTCGATTGAGATGAAACATCTATACAACAAATCACAACCAATAAAACAGTAAAGGAAAATAAATTCAATCTCATTTTATCTTATCTGATTATTAGATATACGTGAAAGGAATAACTGCTGCTTAAGTAATTTTTCAGAATGCGATTTCCAAAGAAAAAGTATGCACATTTAGCAACCTGCCGAAATCTCTGTACGCATAATCGAAGTTAATGAAAGCATCCGCAAGTATTAATTTGGAGTTAATGCCAACTCCAAACGATAAACCTCCTTCGGAATCCTTCATAAATGCATTTTGGTAACCACCTCTAAGAAAAATGAAATTCTTAAACGCAGCTTCAAAACCGAAATTCATACTTTCATATTCATTATTCGGATGAATTGCATCCGCAGCAACTGTTAGTCTATAATTCTCTGTATTGATAGCATTAGTAGAAACACCTATTTGAAAAGTAAGCGGAAGATCCCACGAATCCATTTCTATATTAGATGGTATCTGATCGTTCGAGCCAAGTTTAGTATCATCTACACTTATAAAATATCTTGAATCCCGCCCTGAAATCTGCATCGGTGTTCCGAAATTAAGTATTGACGCTCCGATAATCATTCCACCAAAAAGATCTGTCTTAAACTTCGTTCCGGCATCAATTGCGAATGCAGAAGCCGACATGTGCCAAATCGTCTGCTGAATATATTTACAAGTAAAACCAATTGAGAAGCGGTCACTTAAATTCCGCGCATAAGAAATTCCTATTGCTATATCTCCAGCACTGAAATATTCTCCGGTACCTTCCGGTTTTTCAATTGTACGAACTTTCATATCGTCCATTGAGAAAGAAGTTAAACTCAACCCGATGTTTCCGAGACTGCCGAGTGGAATTACAAGTCCCGCATAATCAAAAGCGGTTTCTGCAATCCAATTCGTATGAGAAAAAAGTACTTCATACTTATCAATGGAAGTAATTCCCGCCGGATTCCAGAATAGAGATGATGCATCGTTAGCCAAACTTACATAAGCACCGCCCAGTCCAATAGCCTTAGCCCCAACTGGAATTTCCAAAAAAGATGCGGCAGTTGTACCCGTTTTAGCAACACTTTGCGCAAAATGATTTCCGGTTACCACCAACAAAATTATCAGAATAAGTCTTGCGAAGTATCTGATATACATAAACGCCTCGCCTATATTAGAATTTTTAGTTTTCTATTTAATTATGGCAAACTTGTCAATTTTTTTTCCAACGCCCGGTGCATCAACATGATAAACATAAATTCCGAAAGCGATGTCCATTCCATCTTTCGAAACCAAGTTCCAGAATTCCTGTCCATTATCAATGGTGCTGTTATGCTCTAAAGTTTCTACCAATCTACCACTAATGGTATAGATACGAATTGTACATTCACGTGGGAGATTAATAAAATAAATTCTTCTTTCTCCGCGTCCCACCGCAACATTTGAAGGTTCCCATGACGCTGCACCTACATATGGATTTGGAACAACAGCTATTTTGGTAAGATCGTTCTCAGCTTTTTGTTGATCGAATTGCGGTGCCTTGGAAGTAAACTCGAAATACTCTCCGTTACGAAAAGGCTTCTTAGTTACTAGCTTATATACATCTCCAATCTGCGGATGTTTTTGATTAGACTCGGCGAGTGTTGTATCCTTGATCATGGTTACCGACCAGCTTACTTTAAGATTTGCAAATGAAGTTGCAAGCTTTCCGGTTGAATCACCCAACACTATAAAAATTGCATCATTATCATTGAAAAGCTTATCGTTATTTACATCTCTGAAAATGAACTGATACTTTTTATCTTCAGTAACATTCTTCACAATAATATTGGATTGAATCGGTTGACTAAAACTTGTTGCTGGAAAGGACAAATCTCCCACACCGGGATCAGTTAATTCAATTTCAAAATCAGCCGGGTAATCTATACGTTTACTGTTGTATGCTGCGGCAAAGCGGGAATCGAAACCAAGCTGAACAATGTAATTGCTGCTTCCTTTTTTCCAACCGCTCTTTGTATAATTGATTTGAGTAATGTTCTCATTCGTTAAGGACAATGAAAATCCATCAATAACTTTTGAAGTGAAATTAGTTCCTTCCAATGTTGATTTGTAGAGAGTATCTCCCTTTGAGTAATCTACAATTTTTAACTTTGGTTTCGCTTCATTGCTGAATTTTGTGTTTTCCTTAAATTCAATACGGTATGTGTGATTCTCTTTTATCGAATCCGGATCAAGAATAACAACGGAAAGTTTTCCCGTTCCCGGACCTTTGGCAAAGATATTTTTGATTTCGGGACCGATGTAACCTGCCGCCGGTGCTCTTGGTGTTACTACAGCAGTATTGATGTCTGTTGTAATTTTTCCATTAATATCTTTCTTAATGATTGTTGTAGTTTCCGAAGGAGGAATGCCCTGAAATGCACCTTCGACCGAAACCGATGTGAAGCCTTGATCATACGCTGCTACAGCGTAGTAATAAGTTTGTCCGTTTTGAACTGTTGAATCAACATAGGAATGTTTTAATCCGGTATCCTTACCTAAATCAAAAAGCGCTCCGTTTACGTCAACAGGGTGCAAACCTTTAACGTTATCAGCCAGATCGAATTGTGCAATTGGAGTTCTGAATATAGGCTTGCCATAAGCATCGGTTATTGTTTTATTTTCAAGAAAGTTAGGCTCGGTTGATCGGTAAATTCTGTAACCTTCAAAATTATATTTCTGGTAAAAAGCATCGAACGTTTTTTCAGATCTATCATCCCAGTATAGCGTTACCTTCTTATCACCTGCAATTGTCTTTACAATTGGTTTTTCCGGTGGTTTGGCGAATCTATAATTTGCATTATAGATTTGTTGAACGGTTTTCTTTCTTCGAAAAAGATCATCCTTGTTGATTCCGAAAATCATCGACATCGAGAAGCGTTCTTTTTCTCCAGTCTCTTCTATTTTTCCGGTTGCTTGAGAATACTTATTCCTACCCCACATGTGGAATAAATAGCACGAGAAATAATTAGCAAGATTAACACCTACAAGCGATTGCCCGTGCGGCGAAGGCAAACCCGAAAGCACAGTCCAATTTTCTTCATCATTATCAAGTTCATATTGATGAACCGGATAAATTGCGAAACCCGTTAAACCAAGTTGGTCGGATTCATCTTTATCAAGTATTCCGAAATTAGGTTCGCCCTGATCCGGTTTTCCATTTCCTTCTGTTCCATCAGAGTCGGGGTTCAAATAACCTTCATCGAAAGGTCCAACTCCGTCAGTTCCTACATCGTCTTTTAGAGGTTCGCCTTTATCCCACTTCCCGTTTAAATTATCGTCTATGAATGAATTCCAATTACCATTTTCGTCTGCATCCCAATGCTTTTGCCATGAAAGTCCGTAAAAATTTCTAAAATTTGTTGTATCTCTTCCCACATCCAGAATGAAAGGATCTTGTGATGCAGTTGAAATAATTCTACCGGCAACATTATCCCTTCTCTCATCAGTTAAACCATCTTTGTCATTATCTATTCTATCATCGGAAACTCCGGGGCTTTCAAGGAACGCATATCCGGACAGTCCAACAGGGCTCCAGTTACCGGGACTTCCGGTTGCAACTGTGGACCAAGCGTAAGAAATATCAAGAACGTCGTCGTAATCTCCCGCATTGTTGGAAGAATTATCATGACCACCAATGCCCCAATCTATGTATTGTGCAAAAAGGGTTTTGTCGTAATCTGTGGTTCCCATATTTGTAATTTCGTAATACCAGAATATTACATCCTCGGCAAGAACTTGCGACCATTGAAAACCGCGTGCTTTAACTTGCATTCCAAGCCCGCCGCGCAAAGGATCATTCATATCCGGCTTGAAATTATTTTTAAGTAAATATTCTCTATCCTCATTGTCATCAAAAACAAAATATGTTTCTACATCTGCATTCTTAATTCCTTTACCAAAGAAACCATTCCATGTGTTGTTCCAATCAGATGGCCGGTCGGGCCAAGTAGAAGGCCAGCTTGTTAGATCGTCGCTGCGAGCCGGGATAGAAGAATATGGCGCAGAATATCCGGGAAGAGGCCACCATCCGTAAGTAATTCCAGTGGAAGGATCATAACGAGTGAACTCATAGTAATTTGATTCAAGTGGATGGATCAATCTGCCCAAAGGATCTTTAGCTTCAGCTTGAACCGTAATAGCAACTCCATCAACGTACGTGTGATTAGTTCCCTTGGGCCAAACACCGCTTCTGCTTGGTTCGTTTTGCCAGTCAGCAATTTCGCCAAAGTTATAATAGACAGTAGATGCAAGATTACCATCCATAAAACCTTTCCGCGTTTGATTGTGGTCCCCTTTATTTTTATCCACAATGCTTTGTGCAAAAAGAGTATTTGAACTAATCATTAGTTGAAATAATAAAGCAATTAAAATTCTTTTATTCATATGCACCTAAACCTCCGAATTAAAAACTAAAAGATGCGCCGACAGTTATTTGTCGGGGTGATGAATAATAATCGGGTCGAGTGAAATATTCTTGCAATGTATTAACTCCTCTCGGTGCTTCCTGAGCACGTGTTAATTCAAGTGAATAACCGGCACGTCCCGTATCACCAAATACATCAACTTCATTTGCAGTATCAAAAAGATTATAAATTTTTCCAAACACAGAGAATTGGCTTCCAAACAGTTTGAAGTATTTAACTAAATACAGATCGACATTAAAATGAGCAGGGCGGCTTTCGCTGTTCTCCAATCCGGTGCGCTGATTTTGAATTGAAGGAGTATATGGCAACCCGGAACCGAGCGTTCCGATCATACTTACAATAAAATCTCCCGGCATTCCCGCAGTCAATGTAAAATTAAGTGAGTGGCGTCTATCCCAGTTTAATGGAACAAGCTGTTTGTTTGATTCAATAGGAGGATTTGACTGAGCTTTGTTAAAAGCGTCGTTGGGATCGGAGGCATTTCCTTTCGCAATCTGGAATGTATAGTCCATACTTGCACCAATTCCATCGCTAAAACGTTTTTCAAACGAAATTGTAAATCCCTTTACCGAACCGTAATCTCTATTTATCAGTTTACTGAATTTTCTGAATTCATTTTTTATATGAATTTCTGTTCCAAGAAGATTTCTTATATCTTTATAATAAGCAGTAACAGTAATTCCAAAATTAGTTACCAATTCCTGTTGCAACCCAATTTCATACATGACTGTTTGCTGAGCATCCAAATCTGCGTTACCAATGGTATTGCCAATGTTCTCCGGATAATCTCCTGTTAATGGTATTCTGAAATTTGGATTGCGATACAAGTATTCAAAGGGCGGAATCTGAAAAAAATGTCCGTAAGAAATATGAATTGCACCTTTTTCGGTGATTGGGTAAGACAAACCAATACGCGGACTAATCTGGTATTTGGATTTAGCCTTATTCATTAGAGAATCCGGAAACGGCGGCTGCGACAGATCTAATAATGAAATTTTGTTAGGATCTTTTAGATAGTAACCGTCCGGTTCAAAATAATCCAGACGAATGCCAAAGTTAACAACCAAATAATCGAGTTCTATTTTATCTTGCAAATAGGCAGCAAACTGAAAAGGGTTAGCCGAGTATTGGTTGTAATTGAAAGCACCTAATTGCGGAAGTGTAGGTTTATAATTTGAAGTTGCATCAATAATAATTTGAAAATCCTTATACTCAACATTGTTGTATTTATATTCCACGCCGGTTTTTATTTGATGAGTATTATTTATTTGCCATGTTAAATCTACTTTGCCTGTATATGTATTAGTAGAATGATTGAAATGCCAATTTTGTGTTCCGCCGGTTAAGAAGGCATTTCCACTAACATCTCTCATTCGTTCGGGTTTCACATATCTGGAATCAAGCGGATCTTCATAAACATATTGTTTATACTCGGTGGTGAATGCAGAACCGATTATATCCAGAAAGGCTGATTCGCCTATAACATAAGTATAGCTTAAGCTGGTAAGGTAGCTCTTCTGAAACTTGCGGTAATCACCGTCGGGATTTAGCTTAAATTGATGATTGTAATCTCTGTATTGCTGATCTTGATACATACCACTGATAACAATACCTTTACCTCCATCTCCAACATTAACAGCTAGCTTGCCTTGCAATGTATACCGCTTACTGTCATTCATTGGAACATATTTATTATCACCAGTTGAACCTATATACCAATTTGAAGGATCATTCGCTGAAAAATTAGAAGAGTCGGATGGATTGAACTTTCTTTTGCCATAGATATAACCAGCATCATAAACATACCGACCGGAAATAAAAAACTTTAGAAGATTCTCCAAACCCGGAATAGGTCCACTGATATTACCCTGTACATTGTTAACATCGTTTGGTGATATACGGTCTATGTTTGTATATAAACTTTTTCTGTTTGTAAAATAATCTCCAGTGTAAACGGAAATATCGCCTTCAAATTTTTCACCGGCAATTTTAGTAACCTGGTTAACAACACCGGAAAGAGCTTCTCCATATTCTGCATTAAAAGTACCGGTAAGAACTTGTAGTTCTTGTATACTATTAACTTCAGCTTCTAGAACCGAAGAACCGGAGAATGCATCGTTGACAGCAACTCCATCAATCAAATATTTTACTTCGTTGCTTCTGCCTCCTCTAAAATGCCCATCTACAACTCCAGCCTGAAGATTAACTACCGATTGAATATCATTTAACGGAAGCATAGAAATTTGATCACCACTTATTTTCGATTCGGTAGATGTCAAATCTTTTTGAACAATCGGTTTATTCGCAGTTACAATAATATCACCCAGTTCAACAGCTTCTTCTTTAAGAATTAAATCTATTTTAGTTGTCTGATCAACTGAGACTCTGACGTTTTTTATTGTCACAGCACTGTAACCTATCAACGAAGCCTTTAGCTCGTAAACACCTGGGGGAATATTGATTATATAATAGTTACCGTCAAGATCGGATGAACTTCCTTTGGCTGTACCTACAAGTTGGACGATTGCACCAATTATAGTTTCGCCGGTTTTTGCATCGGTAATCTTGCCGGAAATTTTTCCCGTTGTACCGGCAAAAATACTCGACTCAATAAAACATAGGAATAGAAAAGAAAAAAGTATCGAACGCTTTCGCTCAGTGAACATAAAATTCACCCGTCTATTTAGATTTAGTAATAAAAATAAATTGCGGGCACCTTTAACAGATGCCCGTTGAAGAATATCCTACAAAGAACTACTTGAGTAAAATCATTTTTTTAGCTTGAACAAAATCATTGGCTTTTATTCTAATGATGTAAGTTCCGCTACCTACTTTCATTCCATAATTATTTTCACCATTCCATTCAATCTTGTACACGCCCGGAGCTTGTTCTGAATTAAATAACGTCTTTATTTCTCTTCCGAGAATATCGTAGATACTTAATGAAACCAAACTCTGCTTTGGCAAATTGTAGCTTATCATTGTTGTTGGATTAAATGGATTCGGATAATTTTGGAATAAAGCGTATTCGGTTGGCATAGCTTCAACTGATTTTACACCGACAAGATCAACCTTTTTAATTTCGAGTAAGTCACAATAAACCGTACCCTTAAACTGTCCTAATGGATGTAGTCTTACAGAAATTGCCTTTGCGCCATCTTTAACCGAGACATCAATATAATACTGTGTCCAGTCAAACGATGTAGCTGCCGGAAACTTCAATGGAATATCACTTGCCCAGAAATCTCCAAAACCTTCATTATTACCTACCTTATTATGGAATATCGGTGTTATTGCAAAACTTCCTTGATCACCAACCAACGCTGCTTGGGTTGGATCTAAGTCTTTGCCTTTTAGCCAGATTGATATTCTTAATACATCGCCCGGCTTAGCATCAGTTATAGAAGTTATATCGTGAGTAGATGAGACTATTTTACCGGATGCTGCCGGAGCTTGAAGTGGATATTTTCTTGTCCCAACAAATCCATCGTGTGTACCCGGTAAGTTTCCAAACTTCAAACTATACTTTCCGTTGTATGCTTCTTCTGTTGTTAATCTCGTATTTTCATATCCGGCACTCAACTTTCCGTCATTTCCTCCATTTGTCGGTAACCAGTAAAACCAGCCTGTCGGTACACCTACTTGAGTATTCCAATCTTGTCCTGCCCAAGCTCCGCCTCTTCCGTATAGCATAAAATCATCTGCCCATACCGTGCCCGTTGCATTCTTACCTGCTGCAAACTTTATTACCGTTGTATATGAATCTTCCGGTAAGATAGCACTTCCTACTGCATTTGAATCGGCTATCCATCCTGTACTGCTTGCACTGCTTTGATTTATTGGTAATTTTACTTCGCCTATCTTATTTCCCGTCTTTCCATAAAACGTGTAGCTTATCCACCACTTACTATCTTCGTTGGCTGGATTTACATTCACTCCTTCTGTTTTTACATACGCTCCCAAGAATATATCTACATCCTTATTATGGATTTGTGACCACAAGTCGCACATGTTTTCACTTTCCCAATATGCTTCTTCTCCACTTCCGGTCTTTACTATCTTTAAGCTTCTTCCCATCGATTTTGATTGGTCTGTTGCCCACGTTAATGTACTTCCCGTTGGTTCTTTTCCCTTATTCCATTATGATGGCAATCCTTGTTCGAAACTTCCGATCTCACTCAATTGTGGTACATCTAATTTTTCTACTGTTAGATAATCACAATATACCGTTCCCTTAAACTGACCTAATGGATGTAGTCTTACAGATAATGCTTTTGTACCTTCTTTAACTGTAACATCTACATAATACTGTGTCCAGCCAAAAGATGTTGTTGCCGGAAACTTTAATGGAATATCACTTGCCCAGAAATCTCCGAAGCCTTCATTGTTACCTACCTTATTATGGAATATCGGGGTTATTGCAAAACTTCCTTGATCACCTACCAACGCTGCTTGGGTTGGATCTAAA
>JAZDFQ010000081.1:0-4049 GCA_043807765.1 Ignavibacteriota bacterium | reverse complement strand
GAAGAAAAATCTGTTTGACCCCGCGCTCTTTGCGGGGGAGTTAATTTTTCTTCCCGAAGCGAAATGAAGATTTAGAATTTCTTTTTAAGTGCAGTTTCTTTTGGTTCTTTTCTTACGCTAAGAAAAGAACAGAAAATAATTTATACAAATGCAGACGTTCCAACGGAACGTCTCTACATTAACTATGCGGCGTTTTCTTCAACTGCGGCTTCCAACAAAAACTTGTGAACTGCACTGGCGCATTTTCTTCCTTCCGCAATTGCCCAGACAATTAATGATTGTCCGCGACGCATATCACCACAAGCAAAAACTTTTTGCACAGATGTTTGATGAGCAAAATCCGCTTCGCCAAAATCTGCCTTAACGTTACCACGCGAATCAAGTTGCAAGCCAAGATCAACAAGTTCTGCCAACAAACCGGTTGGCTCCGGATGAACAAAACCCGCAGCAATCAAAACTAAATCAGCTTCAAGAGTAAATTCTGTTCCGGCAATGTTCTCAAACTTTCCACCGATAAGTTTAACCTCAACACAATTTAGTTTGGTTACTTCACCGTTCTCATTTCCACCAAATGAAGTTGTATTAATACTCCATTTTCTTTCTGCACCTTCTTCGTGACTTGTAGAAGTGCGTAGCACCATAGGCCAGTAGGGCCACGGAGAACTTTCCGGTCTTTCTACGGGAGGCTTAGGCATTACTTCAATTTGCGTAACTGATTTTGCGCCTTGTCTGTTCGAAGTACCAACACAGTCGGAGCCGGTATCGCCGCCGCCTATTACAATTACATTTTTTCCTTTAGCGGAAATTGTCTGTTCAATTCTATCACAGGCGTTAATCTTATTCTGCTGGGATAAAAATTCCATTGCAAAGTGTATTCCTTTTAACTCCCTTCCCGGTATTGAAATATCTCTCGGTTTTTCGGAACCTCCGGCTAATATAACTGCATCATGCGTTTCAACTAATTCTTTAGCTAAAATATCTTTTCCAACATTAACATTAGTTTTGAAAGTTACACCTTCATCTTCCATTTGTTCAATTCTTCTATCTATAACTTTTTTCTCAAGCTTAAAATCGGGAATGCCGTAGCGCAATAATCCACCTACTCTATCATTTTTTTCGTAAACAGTTACCGTATGTCCGGCGCGGCAGAGTTGTTGCGCTACTGCTAGTCCACTTGGACCGGAGCCAACAACCGCAACAGTTTTTTTAGATAACACATGAGGCAGTCTGGGCTTTACCCAACCTTCTTCAAATCCCTTATCGATTAGTGTTCTCTCTATAGCTTTGATTGAAACGGGAACTTTGTTTATACCGAGTGTACAAGCAGATTCGCACGGTGCCGGACAAAGTCTTCCGGTGAATTCGGGAAAGTTATTTGTTGAATGAAGATTTTCGAGCGCTTCCTTTATATGTCCTTTATAAAGAAGATCGTTCCACTCGGGAATATAATTTTGTACCGGACAGCCGGTATCTCCATGGCAGAAAGGAATTCCGCAATCCATACAGCGGGCGGCTTGTGTTTTTGCTTTCTCGGAACCGAAACGTTTTTCAAACTCTTTATAGTGAGTAACTCTTTCTGCAGCAGAATCTTTTAGCAGATATGCTCTTTCAAATTCCATGAATCCGGTTGGCTTACCCATAAATTACCTCCTTCTCAGCTTCAAGTTTTTCGGTAGCGGCTTTCGCCATTTTAGCCAAAGCTTTTTTGTATTCACCCGGAATTACTTTCCAGAAATTTTCTTTTTCTTGTTCCCAATTTTCTAAAATATACTGTGCCCGTTTCGATTCGGTATGCTCAAAATGTTTTTTCACCATTGCGCGAACTTCATTTTTGTCTTCATCGTAAATCAAATATTCAACATCCACCATTCCATGATTTACTTTTTTATTTGATTCATGAGCCGGATCCCAGATATAAGCAACACCGCCGCTCATTCCGGCAGCAAAGTTTCTTCCAATCTTTCCAAGTACAGCTACACGTCCGCCGGTCATGTATTCGCAGCCATGATCGCCAACTCCTTCAATAACAGCAAGCGCTCCGGAATTACGCACGGCAAATCTTTCTCCGGCAAGACCGTTAATAAACGCTTCACCGCTTGTAGCACCGTACAAACAAGTGTTGCCAACAATTATATTTTTCTCTGCTTCAAAAGTTACTTCCGGAGGAATTTTTACAATCACTCTGCCGCCGCTCAATCCTTTTCCAAAATAGTCGTTTGCTTCTCCGGTGAGATTGAGTTCGATTCCCTTTGCAAGGAAAGCACCAAAACTTTGTCCGGCTGTTCCGCGCAAATCAATTTTGATTGTTCCTTCCGGCAAACCCTCATCGCCATATTTCTTTGCAACTTCGCTTGAAAGCATTGTACCAACACAACGGTGAATATTTCTTACGCGCTTGCTTAAAACAATTGGGATTTATTTTCTACAGCATCTTTCGTTTCAGAAATCAGTTCATGATCGAACTGATTTTCCAATCCATGATCTTGTCCGCGCGTGCGGTATAAACTTGTATCATAAAGAGGAGTTGGTTTAAAAAGAGGTTTGCTTAGATCAATACCGCGTGCTTTCCAGTGATCATGCTGACGTACCGGAATTATTTTTTCCGTCTGCCCGATCATTTCATTCATAGTTCTAAATCCGAGTTTAGCCATATACTCACGGACTTCTTCGGCAACGAAGAACATGAAATTAATTAGATACTCCGGCTTACCGGTAAATTTCTTTCGCAGTTCAGGATCTTGCGTTGCAACTCCAACCGGACAAGTATTAAGATGGCACTTTCGCATCATTATACATCCTTGCGTAACAAGCGGTGCAGTTGCAAAACCAAATTCTTCCGCGCCGAGCAACGCAGCAATAACAACATCGCGACCGGTTTTTAGCTGCCCGTCCGTTGCAAGATAAACTCTATCGCGTAAGCCGTTAAGCACAAGAGTTTGGTGTGCTTCGGAAAGCCCAAGTTCCCACGGCGTTCCCGCATATTGAATTGATGAAATTGGGCTTGCACCGGTTCCACCATCGTGCCCGCTAATTAAAATATGATCGGCATGAGCTTTTGCAACACCGGCAGCAATTGTTCCAACTCCCACTTCCGATACTAGCTTCACACTTATTCTTGCAGTTGGATTTATATTTTTCAAATCGAAGATCAACTGCTTCAAATCTTCTATTGAATAAATATCGTGATGCGGCGGAGGCGAAATTAATGTAACACCGGGAGTACTGTGTCTAACCTTTGCAATGATTGAATCAACTTTATGTCCGGGAAGTTGACCTCCTTCACCCGGTTTAGCACCTTGTGCCATTTTTATTTGAAGTTCATCCGCATTGACCAAATAATTTGCAGTAACACCAAAGCGGGCAGATGCAACTTGTTTAATTGCACTGCGCATGCTTTCTCCATTTGGAAGCGTAACAAATCTTGTAGCTTCTTCACCGCCTTCTCCGGTGTTGGATTTGCCGCCGATCTTATTCATAGCTATAGCAAGATTTGTATGAGCCTCGCGCGAGATGGACCCGAAACTCATTGCACCGGTTGCAAAACGTTTCACAATTTCAGATGCTGTTTCAACTTCTTCAATAGGAATTGGCGCGCTGCTTAAATCGAGATCGAACAAACTTCTTAGCGTAATTCTATGTTTATCTTGATTGTTTATATAATCTGCATACTCTTTATAAGTTTTAAAATCATTTCTTTGCGTACTCAACTGGAGTTTTGAAATTGTTAGCGGATTCCACAAGTGATGTTCACCATCGCGTCTATAATGATAAAGTCCGCCTACATCCAGCGAGCTTTGGTCAACTTGCGGATCGAGCGCGTGCAAGTGTCTTCGCTTGGTTTCCTCTTCAAGCATCTCAAGTGAAAGACCTTCGATGCGGGTCGGCGTACCGGTAAAATAATTTTCTATAATTTCACTATCGAGACCAATAGCTTCAAAAATCTGAGCGCCGCAATAAGATTGGAGCGTACTGATTCCCATCTTGCTAAAAATTTTATATAACCCTTTGCTTACAGCTTTAGTAAAATTCTTCTTTACTGTTGCGTAATC
>JAZDFQ010000080.1:0-3046 GCA_043807765.1 Ignavibacteriota bacterium | reverse complement strand
TGATTCGAATAACTTTTTCTTCCAGTTGTATATATCGTTTGGTCGAACTTCGTACTTCTCGGCTAACTGACTGATGGATGTATTATTTTCCAAGAACTCGCGTAATATCATTACTTTTTGTTCTGCGGTATAACGTTTTCTTTCTTTCATGGAATACTCCTTCTTTTTACTCTATTCGTAATTTAGGAAATTCCATTTCCATTTGAAGCTTTACACCAACAATAAATTTTTTATTTGGTGATTCACTTATTTCACCCAATTCACCAATCCCTTCACCATATTCTTTCTTTAAGTATTCCTTTATAAGCTTTGGGAAACTATTGTTATATACATCAACGAATGGATAATTATTCACTTTTTCAATTTTGTTGATATTATTCTTTTCTTCAATAGTACTTTGTGTTTTGTAAACATTAACTAAGGGTTTTGTACTGGGATTAAAAATATATCCTTCCATGAAAGAATAGTAATTATCTTTCCAATTATGATGAGAGATTTGTGCAAAAATTGTATTATCCTTTGTCCAGAAGCTATTTTCAACAGATATTCTCCAGAGATCATCATAATTACATTCCTTATAAATTACGTGTAAAGATTTATTCTCTATATCATAGAACCATGCATCATCATTGTCCCCAGTCCACAATTGTGATAAACTGAATTCCAGATATTTTGAATTTGGTGACCATGTTAGATTTTGAACAAAACCAGTTCCGACTTTCTTATCATATGAAGGAACACTTTTATTCTTATAATAATCAGTAAATGACGTTGAATTAAATATAATTGCGCTCTCAAACATGCTGTCGGATAAACAAATATTTTCTTTTTGCATTTCCAATTTTATTGGACTTTGCGAAAACGTGGTTGCAATTGAAAATAAAACTATAATACTTGTAATATATTTCATACACCTAACGACGTTGCCGCTAACCGGCAGCCCAAAACAAGAATGCCGAGTAGTTGCAACTACTTTTTTATTTATAAAGAACCATCTGAAAAATTCAGTTAGTTAAATATGTTTTTTAAGTATTGCAGATTTTTTTTGATAAATAATTCTTTTTACCGGAACAAAAAGTTCATTGAAATAGTGTTGTCTGCTCTAGTGAGTCGTTAGTTGACTCACATTAGCAGAGATTAAGTAGTCAACGATATCATTCTCCTAATGTTGAAAACAAGTGCAGCAAAAGTAAACTCAAAACGATTTCTAGGAAGATCGTAATAACTGCATCGCTCATAACCCAAAACATTTTTCATGAATGCAAAAGTCTTCTCAACTTCGTTCCTTACACAAGAGAGTAACCGATTCACTTTCTTTTGGATTTTGCTTAATGGTTTGCTGCGATAACCTTTTTCTAAGATGCCGTCAAATATTCCGTTTGATTCGAGTTTGTTTCTTCTTGGTTTGTTAGCATAGCCCTTATCTGCAAATACTGCTTCTTCAGTGTAATCGACAAGATTATCAAATTCATTGGAATCATGAACGCTTGCTTTGGTAAATTCAAGTCGTTTTATAATTCGGCTGTCTTCATCAATTGCGATATGTCCTTTATATCCGTAATAAGTCTTGCTTCGTTTCTTTGTGAAGTTTGCATCTTTGTCTTTGTTGCTTGAGGGTGTGGCTTGGGCTTGTTTGATTGTAGCATCAACTATGGTTCCTTTACCTACTATAAGTTGTTTTTGCTGCAACTGTTTGTTGAATCTTTCAAATAGCAGCTTATCTAATCCCAAAGAAGAAAACGTTTTACGGTAACGAACAAGTGTTGTTTCATCGGGTATGGAATCTCCACTGGTTATTCCTAAAAATATTTGAAAACTCCTTCTATCAGCTATTTCTTCTTCCAAGCGGGGATCTGATAGATTATAGATTGTTTGGAGTATGAAACACTTTACTATTACTTCCAATGAAAATGGTCTTCTGCCTGCTTCTGAGTTCTTGTTTTTACTCAACTCCAATTTTTGTTCTATTGGAGCTATAAGGTCATTCCAATTTATTTTTTGATTGATTGTTTCCAATGCTCGTTTGCTTTGAGTCTTTATGTGTTTCTCGAATCCTTCGTTGGCTGCCTGGGTAAACAAATCCACATTATTCACTTTATTGGTGCGCATCGGCTTCTCTTTTTGTTTACTCTCTTACAACTCTATTTATCAAAATGTTTTTAAATCTGAATAATTTTTCAGAGGTTTCTATAAAAATATTTCTTAGAACAAACTACCATAATGAGCAACTTAACTTTGCAAACACACCTTTATAATTACACAAATGCCCACTGAAAAGCGCTGTCCGTGTTGAGCGGTGGGTTAGCCTTTGAAATTTATTTTCTTGACAATATGTCATATCTGACATATCTTTACGCCATGATAATTCAAGATAAACCTCTCATCTGGTTGCATGGAGAGATTAAAACTCCTCCATTTTCCTCTGCTGCAAGGATAGAAACTGGATTTCTTTTCAGACTTCTTCAGAAGGGAGAAAAATTGAAAATGCCACATTCGAAACCAATGCCAAGTATTGGTTCTGATTGCCATGAACTGCGGATAAATGACGAAAGAAATATTTGGCGGATTATCTATAGAGTTGATGATGATGCAATAATAATTCTTGAAGTATTTAAAAAGAAGACTCAACAGACGCCTAAGAATATTATAGATATCTGTAAAAAGAGAATAAAGGAGTATAATAATGAATAAACAAAAACAAAAAAGCTTAGAAAAAAAAGGGTGGAAAATTGGTTCACCAGCAGAGTTTCTCGGTTTATCGGAAGAAGAATCTTCATACATAGAACTAAAATTAAAACTCAGCACAAATTTAAGGAAGTTGCGAACAGAGCAAAAATTAACACAAGTTGAACTGGCAAAAATTCTCAAATCAAGCCAGTCGCGTGTGGCAAAACTTGAAGTAGGCGATCCTTCTGTTTCACTTGATCTCATTATTAGATCCTTATTAGCTCTTGGCACATCAAACAAAGAAATTGCTAGAGCTATCTCCTCTTAATATTTTGTGAAAAGGCTAACGGCGTGTTATGTTAAATAACAACACCGATTG
>JAZDFQ010000079.1:0-2098 GCA_043807765.1 Ignavibacteriota bacterium | reverse complement strand
TTTATTGCGTCTATGATTAAGATGAATTGAATTTTAATTTATAAATAAGGTGCGAACATGAAAAGATTCTTACCGTTTATTTTAGTAGCTATATTTTTGATGCCGGGTGTGAGTTGGGGACAGATATTAACGGAAGATTTTAGTTATATAAGTGGATCTACACTTGTGTCCAACGGATATGCTCAGATTGGAACAGCTGGTAGTTTCCAGATAACAACTGGATCAACTGGGCTTACTTATACTAATTATGCGAATTCAGGGATAGGGCTAAGTGCTTTGTTATCTTACTCTACTACACAAGATGCAATAAAAAAATCATTTAGTTCTCAATCGGCAGGTAACTTGTATTTATCCATTCTAATTAATGTAACTGTACTACCAACTAGTAGCGGATATTTTATGTCTTTTCGGTTATCGAATACTAACCGAGCTAGAATTTTGTTAAAAAAGAATGGTGCTGGTTTTGAAATTGGCATTACAAAAGGTTCTTCGAGTCCAACTTCAAGTTGTTATCCAAGTCCAGCGGTTGTGTATAATTTAAACCAGACATATTTATTAATAATAAAGTATGTGTTTAACTCAAGTACAGATGATGACGTTGTGAGTCTTTGGATTGATCCAGTTACTGGGGGTAGTTCAGAGCCATCAGCTAATGTTACAAATATTAATGATGCTTCCGATGCAACTTCATTGGATAATATACTCTTACAAACAATAGCGGGTTGTACGCTAACTTGTGATGGTCTTAGAATTACAAATTCGTGGACCGACGCCGCCCTTCCCGTTGAGCTTACTTCTTTCACTGCTGCTAGTAGTGATAATGGTGTGCAGTTAAATTGGGAAACAGCGACGGAGGTAAATAACTATGGATTTAATGTAGAGAGGTGCAAGGTTCAAGGGACAAGGGATGAGGTATGGCAAAAGATTGCTTTTGTACAAGGACATGGAAACAGCAATTCGCCGAAGAGTTATTCTTTTACAGATGCTACGGCTCCGGCCGGTAAAGTGCAGTACAGACTAAAGCAAATTGATTTCGACGGCAAGTTTGAATACAGTAATGTTGCGGAAGTAAATGTAGAAACACCAAGCGCGTTGGTTCTATACCAAAACATGCCGAATCCATTTAATCCGGAAACGGAAATAAAATTTGCACTACCTAAAGCTTCTAACGTGGAACTGAGCATTTATAATATGCTCGGAGAAAAAGTAGAGACACTAGCAAACGGAATGATGAATGCCGGAGAACATAAAGTGTCGTTCAACGCTTCAAATCTTTCCAGCGGAGTTTATTTCTATAAACTCACATCGGATAATAATTCTTCAATTAAAAAAATGATTTTGATGAAATGAGGACAGTAAACAAATTTTAATTAGAAAAAGTCCGCTTTTCGCGGACTTTTTTTGTGTTCTAATCAAATCTCTACTTTTTTGCTGCTTCAGAATTAAACCAAATAACAACAAAGAGTGTTTATTAATTACAAAATTTACCGTGGAGATCATGAAAAAGTATTTTTTACCCTTGCTGGCTTTAATCCTAATAACAATAAGCCCTATTTTAGCCCAAAATGATGGAATGCAAAGAAGAAACAACCAATCCGGAATGCAGATGCAGTCTCAATTTCAGCTTGCCGGAAAAGTA
Organism: Ignavibacteriota bacterium; assembly: GCA_043807765.1. Lineage (GTDB taxonomy): Bacteria > Bacteroidota > Ignavibacteria > Ignavibacteriales > Melioribacteraceae > Stygiobacter. The sequence continues at coordinate 459 of JAZDFQ010000079.1, read as the reverse complement.
AGTGGAAAAGTTGTTGACGGGCAATCAAACCAACCAATAGAATATGCGAACGTAGTCATTTATAGATGGAAAGATTCCACAGTTGTAAATGGAACCGTTACCAATCCGGAAGGTAAGTTTACTATTGAAAAACTTATGAATGGACGCTACTTTATGAAAGTGTCTTACATTGGATATGCTACAAAACGATTTGACTCGTTAACCGTTCGTCCCGGTAATTCTAGTTTTGAGTATGCTTCGATCAAGCTAACACCAAAAAATGTAAATATGAATGAAGTAGTTATTAAATCGGAAAGAGATGCCGCAAATAATAACCTGGATAAAAAAGTTTACAATGTTGATAAAAACATGGCTAACTCCGGCGGAACAGCTGTAGATGTAGTTCAAAATATTCCGGCAGTTCAAGTTGATGTTGATGGAGGCGTTTCTGTAAGAGGAAATTCCAACATTACCGTTCTT
>JAZDFQ010000078.1:0-179380 GCA_043807765.1 Ignavibacteriota bacterium | reverse complement strand
TTACGCAAGAGCTGAACTTTATGAAGTTTTCTTAGTGAAACTTGGTGACTTTGTGCCCTAGTGGCTCGATTTCTTATATTTTCTTTTGCCACCAAGTCACAAAAGCACCAAGAAATCACAAAGTGCGTAACTTCAGTTACTTATAACAAAAATTGATAATTAGAATTTGTGTTGCTTAAATCAATATCTGCAAAATAATAGGCTGATTTGTTTGTTGGCTTAATCAAATTCTTTAGTTATTTTGTAAAAAAATAGCTGGGGCGGTATGACCTCAAGTAATAACTATTCATTCCCTATTGCTACATCTAAACTCCTTTACAAACATACAAGTGTTTTAATATTTGTAATAGGAATTGGCGTTGTTTTGGGCTGGTTATTTGATGTAGCAACACTAATACAAATCTCGCCTGGTTACGAAGGAACAAAACCGAGCACCGCAATAGCATTTATTCTTTCAGGTTTATTTCTTTGGTTTGTACAATACCCCAAAAAACATAAATGGCAAGTTTACGCTTTGCAGTGTATAGCAATTACCATTGCTATTTTAGGTGTTTATGCGTTTTTACAGTATCTCTTTAATATAAGTTTTGGTATTGATCTGTTTTTCGTTCACAATTTAAGTTTGCTCAATCAAAATAATTTTATCCGAATGACTCCGGCCTCGGCTGTAAATTTTATGTTAATCGGGTTCTCATTTTTTCTTCATTCAAAAAAAAATTATCTCATATCACGGATCAACATTTTGTTAACTGTTCCTATAGCGCTATTTACGTTTTTAAATCATCTGGCTAATAGTCGTTCATTACTTTACCCGGAATCAATTAACCCAATCGCACCAATTTCTTCAATAGGTTTTATATTGGTTGCGATAAGCTTCTTGTTATATCTATCAATTGAAAAACATGAATTGCCTATTGAATCGAGCAGTAGATTTCGTCATTTTTTACAACCCTTTATTTTAGCTTTTATAGTTATTTCGATAGCAGCTTTATTACGATTGTGGCCGCTTCAATCGCTTGGTTTACGAACTGTTTGGGTTACCTTCTTCCCGGCTGTTATGCTTGTAGCATTTTATGGAGGGCTTTCTGCCGGTTTATTCGCAACATATCTCTCATGTTTCATAGCTTTATTTTTATGGCCATTCTTTGTAGATCAGCCCTTCATTAAAGATTTTGGCGATTGGTTAAGCATGTCGGTTTTCGTTGCTACGTGTATAATGATATCCGCAGTGGCGGAGGCTATGTATCTTGCTCGCGAAAAAGTTAAACGGACTAACAAACAGCTTGCCGCTGTAAACATAGAGTTTGAAAAAGAAATAGAAACAAGGCAAGTAGCTGAAAAAGAAATTATAAAGCTTAACAAAGAACTCGAAGAACGAGTTCTTAATAGAACTGAAGAACTGGAAAAAACAAATCTATTCTTACGAAAAAGTGAAGAACGATTTCGCTCTACACTGGATAATATGTTGGAGGGGTGCCAGATACTAGGCTTTGATTGGTGCTATATCTATCTAAACGATTCTGCCGATAAACACAACCGCCGTCCAAAAGAAGAACTGTTGGGAAAAAAATATACCGATATGTGGCCGGGAATTGAGTTTACCGAGGTGTATCGGATAATTAAAAGCTGTATGGAAGAAAGAATAACACATCACTTTGAAAATGAATTTGAATTTCCAGATAAATCTAAAGGATGGTTCGAGCTGAGTATTCAGGCTGTCCCGGAAGGTGTATTTATTCTCTCTTATGATATTTCGGAAAGAAAAAAATCGGAACAAGATTTGCTAAAACTAAATCTTGAACTGGAACAGCGCATAGCCGAACGAACGAACGAACTTGAAGTTGTTAATAAAGAACTCGAAGCCTTCACTTATTCGGTCTCGCATGATCTACGCGCACCTCTTCGCCACATTAGCGGATTTGTTCAACTGCTTAACGAAGCAAAAGACTCAAACCTTGATGACAAAAGTATTCGCTACTTAAATATCATTGCCGACTCTGCAAAACAAATGGGGAAATTGATTGATGATTTGTTAAACTTTTCCCGGATGGGAAGAGCTTCGCTCAGATATAGTGTGGTTGATTTTAATTATCTGATAAATCAAGTAATTAATGAAATCGAAAATTCCCCCGAATATATAAAAGTAGAATGGGAGTTAACTCATCTCCCCTCCTTACCGGTTGATTTTTCTTTGATGAAAGTAGTGTTTGTAAACTTGCTAGGTAATGCGGTTAAATATTCTTCAAAAGTGGCTTCGCCAAAAATTCAAATTGGCTATAATAAAGCTGAAGAGACTAAAATTGTTTTCTACGTAAAAGATAATGGTGCCGGGTTCGATATGCATTATGTACATAAATTATTTGGCGTATTTCAAAGACTGCATGGTGCAGATGAATATGAAGGTACGGGAATTGGTTTAGCAACAGTTAGAAGGATTGTTCACAGACATAATGGAGAAACTTGGGCCGAGGGAGAGGTGGGAAAAGGAGCTACTTTTTCTCTTTCACTTCCGATAGATAATAGTCTTATTGAAACCTAATGAACTAATAGGCAGATGTCTTTGTTGAATGTGCCACAAGTATATTCGGAGTAAATAATGAAAAATGTAAAAAGAATTCTTTACGCAGAAGATAATCCAAGGGATAGGGAATTAACATTAACAGCTTTACAAGAACATAAACTTGCCAACGAGTTAATTTGTGTTATTAATGGTGAAGAGGCGCTCGATTATTTATATAAAAGAGGTAAATATGCCGGCGAAGAAGATTGTCAATTAGCCGCTATTTTGTTAGATATAAAAATGCCCAAAGTAGATGGAATAGAAGTATTGCGGCAGATTAAAGCGGATGAGAAGCTGAAGTTAATTCCGGTTGTGATGCTTACCTCTTCTCGTGAAGAAAAAGATTTGATAGAAAGCTACCAGCTTGGTGTTAATGCATATGTGGTTAAACCAATGGAGTTTCGCGAATTCATCGATGCGGTTAAAAACCTTGGACTGTTCTGGGCGTTGATAAACGAAACTATTTGAAGGTGACAATAAACTAATTTATATTAAGCCTAAGGGGTGGTTTGTGAACACTAAAGTTAAAATACTTCATTTGGAAGATAATGAACTGGATTCCGAATTGTTAGTTTCTACATTAGAAGCTGAAGGAATTAATTGCAATGTTCATCGTGTGGCACATAAGCAAGAATTTATTGATGCCGTTACAATTAATAAATATGATCTAATTCTTTCTGATAATACACTTCCGGATTTTGATGGCATAGATGCTCTCCGTCATGCAAAAAGCATTCAGCCGGGAACGCCATTTGTTTTTCTATCCGGCACTTTAGGCGAAGATGTAGCAATTGAAGCAATGAGATGGGGCGCGGCTGATTATGTGCTTAAACATAAGCTGCCTAAGCTTGGCCTTACCATTAAAAGAGTTATTCATGAAAACGAACAGAAAAAAGAACTCGATTTAGCAATTGAAAAAATTAGAGAAAGTGAAGAGAAGTATAGAGTAATAACGGAAAATTCAGCCGATGCTATATTCGTTGCAAATCCTAAAGGTGAATATGTTTATGTGAATTCGGAAGCGGCAAATCTATTGGGTTATTCTAAAGAAGAATGTTTGAAGTTGACAATATCGGATCTGGCGCCAAAAGAAAAACTTGAGGAATACTTAACTCTTTTCAGAGAGGTTATAAAGAAGGGAAGAGCTTTTTTTGATTTACAGCTAAAGAAGAAGAATGGTGCGCTGATTCCGGTAGATATTAATGTTGTTGTATTGCCCAATGGTTTTGTTTACGAAAGCTGTCGCGACATTACTCTGCGAAAACAAGCTGAACAAGAAATCTTGCAAGCCAAGGAAAAGGCTGAAGAGATGAATAGAATGAAATCCTATTTTCTCTCCAACATGAGTCATGAATTGAGAACTCCTATGATTGCTATTATGGGCTACGCTGAATTGTTGGAAGAAGAAATTTCAAATCCCGAGCATTTGAAAATGCTTGACGGAATTGTTGAAGGTGCCACCAGATTGAACTCTACATTCCACAACATATTGGAATTATCCAGAATCGAATCTGCAAATCTAAATCTTGAAACTTCATCTCTTTCTCTTCATGTGGTTGTTGAGGAGAGCATAAAACCACTTTACAGAATTGCAATTAAGAAAAATTTGTTTCTGAAACTGGAAGTGCTGGACAAGAGCATTTTAGTTGATATTGATCCGGTTCTCTTTCGTAACGCAATTTTTCAAGTAGTTGATAATGGGATTAAGTTTACTAAAGTCGGTGGAGTTCTAGTTCAAGTCGGTAGTCAGAGAATAAATGAACAATTAAAAGCTGTTGTTAAGGTTACCGATACCGGTGTTGGAATTAATCGTGAAGATATTCGAAAAATATTTGGTGAGTTCAGACAGGCAAGCGAAGGAATGAATAGAGCATTCGAAGGGCTGGGGGTTGGGCTAAATATTGCAAAACGAATTGCTGAAATGATGAATGGGGAAATTAGTGTGGAAAGCGAAGCCGGTAAAGGAACCACGATTTCAATTTCACTTCCAATAAAAATGAGCGACGACCAGCTTAGAAAAGAAATTGCCGTAAGACGAAGAACCACTTCTGTTGATGAATCGCCTCCAAAATTAAAAGACAAACCATTATTGTTGTTGGTAGAAGATAATCCGTTAAATAGAGATGTCATAAATATCTATTTAAAAAATAAATACAACATAACAGAAGCTTCGGATGGAATTACTGCTTTAGTGGTTGCCTCTAAAATCAATTTCGATGCGGTGCTGATGGATATAAACCTTGGAGAGGGTATAGATGGCATTGAAACTATGAAAAGATTGCGTACGATGGAGTACAACAAGAATATTCCAATAATTGCTATTACTGCTTATGTAATGGCCGGTGATAAAGAAAAATTCTTGGGGCATGGTTTTGATGGTTATCTACCAAAACCATTCACGAAGGAAGTAATTAACAAATACTTGGAAACTGTTCTCCGTTGATGGAGGAAAATGATTGAGCGCCTTCTCAAAACATTAATTACCCTATTTTTGGTTTTTTTCATATTCATCTGTTAATTTAGTCTGGTAAATGAATAACGGAATTATCCAAAAATAACTAACGTACAACTACATTTGTTAGCTGTGGAAAATATTGGAAGGCAAATTTGAACAAGCTGCTCAAGTATATTAGAATAAACACTGCACGTAATAGGAATAATGCTTTAAGATTTTTGAAGAGCAGACTTGGACACAAAACATTTTTAGTGATGGCAAGTCTTGTGGTCGGTTTATTCTCCGGACTTGCTGCAGTAACGCTAAAAAACCTAGTGCATTTTTTTCAGAAAGAGCCAAAAACCTTCTTAGCAGATATTGGTTTAGGCTTTCTGATTCCAATAACTCCTCTAATCGGAATACTGATATCTGTACTTTTAATAAATCTTGTATTTAAAGGGAAATTTACTCGCGGATTAAGCAATCTCATCTATCTTATTGTAAGAAAGCAATCTGATGTTCCTCGTAGAAAAATACTATCCCACTTACTTACCAGTGCCGCAACAGTTGGCATGGGTGGTTCAGCCGGACTTGAAGCCCCGATAGTTTTGATTGGAGCTTCAGTTGGTTCTAATGTAGCAAAAGACTTGCGGTTGAATTATCAAACAAGAACTTTATTGCTTGCTTGCGGATCGGCTGCGGGCATTTCAGCTATTTTCAATAGTCCAATTGCCGGAGTAATTTTTGCAGTAGAAGTACTTCTTCCCGAAATTACAATCAGTTCATTTATTCCACTACTCATTGCTTCAGCTTCCTCAGCTGTGCTTTCTAAATTTTTATACAGTGGTCAGCTATTCTATTTAGTAACCGAGGGGTGGCATTTATACGCAATTCCTTATTACATACTTCTAGGATTACTCTGCGGGTTTATTTCTCTTTATATGATTAAGACTACTTTCTTTCTTGAGGATAGGATTAGCAAAATAAAACATCAATATGTAAGAGCGATTTCCGGCGGACTGGTTTTATGTGTTTTGATTTTCTTTTTCCCAACACTTTTTGGAGAAGGTTACGGAACGATAATAGATTTATTAAATAGAAATTATTCTGCAGTTCTAAATGGAAGTCTGTTAAACATATTCAATGATTCGAATCTTTCACTCTTGTTTATACTTGCAATGATAATCTTGCTTAAAGTAGTTGCAACATCATTTACGTTAGGATCGGGTGGAAACGGAGGAATAATAGCTCCATCTTTGTTTACCGGTGCAATTACGGGTTTCTTTCTGGCAAGGCTGATGAGCTATTTAGGAGTTGTAGAAGTAAATAATGCTAACTTTTTAGTAGTTGGCATGGCTGGAATTTTAAGCGGCGTTCTCCACGCTCCATTAACCGGAATTTTCTTAATTGCAGAAATAACCGGCGGCTATACTTTAATTGTTCCGCTTATGATTGTGGCGGCGCTTTCCTTTTTTATTTCAAAATATTTCCATCCTGACTCTATCTACACTACTATACTGGCAAGGAGAGGAATAAAATTCCGTTCGGAAAAAGAAAAGTATTTCATGCAACAGACTAATCTTCAAGATTTGGTTGAAAAAGAGTTTGAATGCATAAGCCCAAATCTAAGTTTAAGAGAGCTTGCAAAGAAAATTCCACTTACAAAAAGAAATTTGTTTCCAGTAGTGAACGAAAAGAAACATCTGGTAGGGATAGTAACTTTGGATGATGTAAGGGAAGTGATGATGAATTCGGATGTTTATGATGTTATTCTAACTTATGAGATTATGAATACACATTTCCAGTCTGTAGATATCAATACTGACATAAATAAAGTAATGGAGATTTTTGAAAAGAAACTGATTTGGAATTTGGCTGTTACGGATAATGGAGAGTATGTTGGATTCATTTCTAAATCCAACATTTTTAATAAATTTATTTCAGTCTGGGCAGAAGAGCACCGGGAAGAGATTTAACTATGATGCTTATTTTACCAACTTAATAACTTCAGTTCCAGCTAACAAGAAAGCACCAACGCCATACACTTCGGTCATATCGTAAGTTACTTTTTTAGGCGAAGCGCCAATCGGCTGAACCCATCCAAGTTTTCCATCCGGATGCACACAATCTGCAATTGCTTGCCAGCCTTTTTTAACTGCCGGCAAATATTTTCCCGAATCAAGATAACCGTTGTTAATTCCCCAAGCCATTGCGTAAATGTAAAAACTGCTCGCACTTGTTTCCGGAGTAGGATAACTATCTGGATCCAATAAGCTTGCGTGCCAATATCCTTTACCATCTTGAAGTGTTAAGAGTTTTTCGCACATTTGTTTGTAAATATTTTCAAAGTAGCTTCTGCTTGGATAGTTCTTTGGTAATTCTTTTAAGATGATGGCCAAGCCGGCAACAACCCAGCCGTTGCCTCTTCCCCAGAATACTTTTTTACCGTTAGCTTCTTTTTGCTCGAAGAATGTATCATCACGAAAGTAAAGATGTTCATCTTTATCATATAAGTATTCAGTTGTAAATCGAAATTCGCTTTCCATAAAATCTAAATACTTTTTCTTGCCTGTAATAGAAGCTAATTTTGTCCATACAGTTGGACCCATAAAAATTGCATCGCACCAGCTCCATCTGTCAGTGCATCTTGTTATGGAATCGCTCTGAAACTTGAGAGATATTTTTGAAGGATTACCGATTAGCCAATCAAAATGGTTCTTAAGCGGATTAATCATTTTGTTGTCGCCATATTTGCGGAATAACTCTATATACAATTGGCCTACGCAATGATCATCAGCATGATAAGTTCTGTTGCCTAACCTCCATCTTGCCTTGTTGCCAATATCGATAAGCCAATTAAAGTACTTTTCATTGCCGGAAATTTTTGCCCATTCTACCATTCCGGCAAATAAAGCTCCGTTAGTCCAGTCGGTTAAATCGTAATGCAGAGGTTCTTGCAATTGCCAATCAGCAACGCACTCCATAGCATTAAGTACTGCTGCTTCGGTGAATTGATTTGATGGTTTTAAGTTTTGTTTGTCGGTTTTAATTCCGGTAGAAAAATTTGTGTAGTGTTCATAATCGCCGTGGATCCACAAAACTCTGGGAGAAATGTTTTCCGGTGCAAAACGTACAACATAAGGACGCACGTTATCTTTTAGCGAATTATGTGTTAGTTGAATGCCGCTCCATGTTTTTCCAAAATCGTTTGTTGTGTATTTAAAAATTTCGAAAATATCCTTTACCGGTTTGGATAAATATACAATAGCTGGATTCTGATGATCCAAATAAATACCGCCGGAATAATGAGGCTCGGGATCGCGCTCCTCTTTGGTCAACTTTAATCTTGGGAAACTCTTTCCAGCATTTGAAATAAAATAGTTATCCCATGATTTGCCATTGAAGCGTGCATAAAAATATTTATGTAGTGTTTCCTCCGGTAGAAGGGTATAAGCAAGAACCGGATTACCATTACTTTCAAATGCAACATCCCAAATCCATGCTCTCACACCATTTCCGGTAGTAGAGTAGTTTTGCTTAGCATTATAAACAATGTCCGGCAGTTCATGTTTTATCGGCAAATGGTTTGCATCTCCAATTTGAGTCCCATCAGCTTTGTAGAACTTTCCCTTTTTGTATTTCATATAGTAGATGCTGTTGAGCGGCTCGTTTCGCGGGTGTCCATCTGTAAAAGCAAAATGAATTTCATCAATACCGTTGGAAGCAACTTTCATATATGGCCTTATTAAATCTATGTTTTCTGACTGAACTAAAGTTTCGGCGTTCGACCAAGTTTTTCCAAAATCATCTGTGAATGAAAATGTTGGCTTATAGTTTCCGCCTCGCCAGAAAAGATAGATTCTATTGTTTTCGGCAGAAAGCATAACCGGGTTGGTGTAACAAAAACTGCTTTTGCCAACTGTATTTGTAGTAATGTCTTTTGCATCTTCCCACTCAGTTATGTCCTCCGGATTCTTCGTAGTTATATGGATAATTTTATTCCCGGGTGTACTATGTGAAGAATAGAATATCATCAAACGTTTGTCCGGAAGAATTAAGAAAGAAGGATTAGCATGATCGTCTTTGTTAAAATTTGAGTGAAGAACTTTCTCGAATGTTTTTCCAGTCTCCAAATTCATTGAAGCAACAACGATATTTCCTTCTTTTGAAACCCATCCGGTAATAACTTGTTTTTGTTTTCCTTCTATATAAACCGAGCGAGGATCGGAAAACCAGCACCAAGCACCATTTTCCGTTAATGTTTGATAGTGGCGTGAAGTTAAAAGTGAATCTTGAGCTAGAATCTGAATAGATAAAAGCATAAAAAAACTAAATAATTGAAATGATGATCGGATTGACTTCATTTACTCTCTCCATAAATTCTGCAATACAATAAAATCTCTTTCGGAACATAAATAATTCGGATTACTATTTCTTTCGGAAACTTCGTTTTGTAATGTTGGATGCAAGATTAAATAATGTTTCTCAATAATTCGGAATTAATAATGTGAAAGACTTGTGGGTTTATTATAACGGAAATATTCTTCCATTGGAAGAAGTAAAAATCTCCCCATTCGATCGCGGATATCAATTTGGTGACGGTGTATATGAAGTAATAAGATTCTACCCGCCAAAATTATTCTTGCCGGAATTACATGTTGAAAGACTGCGAAGCAGTCTTGATAAAATGCTGATCAAATTTTACCAGATGGATTTTATTGTACCTACAATTATGGAATTACTTAGCAAGAATAATCAATTAGATAAACCATCCATTGCTTATTTACAGATCACACGAGGAATCCAGATCCCAAGAAAACATGACTATGCAGATGAATTGATTCCATCAGTATTTATGTACACTGCTGAATTGCCGATTAAAACTAAAAACCAAATTGAGGGCGTGAGAGTCTGTTCGGATGAAGATATCCGCTGGCATCACTGTGATATAAAGTCCATATCACTGATTCCGAATGCTTCATCAAGCCGGCGAGCAAAAGAGCTTGGCTGTGAAGAAACTATCTGGCATAGAGAGGGAAAAATAACGGAAGGCACACACAGCAATATTGGTTTTGTGAAAAATGGAAATGTGGTTACTCCGCCGCTAAGCAAACATATCCTTCCGGGCATCACTCGTCGAACGGTTTTGATGCTTTGCTATGAACTTGGAATTAAGGTTGAAGAGATAGAAGTTGATGTTAGTGAGATAGCCGAATTTGAGGAGGCATTTCTTCTTTCTACAACAGCGGAAGTAATGCCAATTGTTGAGTTCGAAAACAAAAAGTTAAATAACAGAATTCCCGGACCGGTAACTCGAGCATTGCAAGAAGCGATTAAAAAATTAATTACCGGATAAACTTTGTTCTGATGCGCTCTGCCGAATTATTCTGCAACTGAACTAATATACGTTTGTTCACTAAATATTTATGAGCATTATACTATGTCCATTGTGCGAGTTAAAAAATTAAAATGATTCAAACCCGGCAAGATTTTCTAATTAAATACTATAAAAGCAGTCGGCACAAAATAAATCTGATTGGTTTGCTGGCGGTATTTCTTTTAGTTGTTGCTCTCGCAATCGCATTTCAACATTATTATATAATAGATGTAGAATCTGTTCCTCGCTTTTCTTTGTTGTGGCATATTCCCTTCAACATTTTTTATTTTTTGATGTGGCTCGCATTTCTCCCAGTGATTCAGTGGAGCGATACTACTCTGTGGAACAAGAACTCGCAAATTATTAACAAGCTTGTATTCTATTTGCTGTTGCCTATTACCTTAGTTTTTGTTCATCAACTAATCGCAACTCTCGTTATTAATGCTGTTTTGAATTACATGGATTTCTCATCACTTATTTATCAAAGAATGCTTCGGAATCCATGGATATGGGAAGATTTTGTAATTTACTTCTTACTACTTGCGGTGATTAGCCTTGATAATTATCAAACGAGAAGTGCTAATCATTTGCTAAAGGCCTCGCAGTTGCAATCACAATTGACTCAAACACATTTACGTACTCTTAAGAGTCAGCTCCATCCTCATTTTCTGTTCAATACATTGAATACACTTTCCACATTGATTTTGAAGCAAGATAATTCCGAGGCTGAGAGAATGTTGTGTCTACTAGAAAAGTTTTTGCAAACAACTTTGAACGAAGAAGAAAAATCAGAAGTTAGTCTAAATGAAGAGCTGAAGTTTATTCACCATTATCTGGAAATTGAAAAAGTACGTTTTAAGGATAAGTTGATTGTAGAAGAAAATATTGGATTAGATACACTGAGCGCAAAAGTGCCGGTTTTTGTGCTTCAACCGCTTGTTGAAAATTCCATACACCATGCAATTGCAACAAAGACTACCGACGGAATTCTTAGAATTATTTCACGAAGCGAAAATGCTAATCTGGTTTTGATTGTTGAGGACAACGGGCCGGGTATTGTAGAATCTAAAAAGAAAAAAACGAAAGAAGGAGTTGGCCTAAAAATCACAAAAGAAAGACTGCTTCAGCTTTACGGAGAAAAACAAGAGTTGCTACTGTCCAAATCTGATCTTGGCGGAATGCGAGTTACAATTCAAATTCCATTTTTAGAAATTGGTAAGCCAAATGAAAATGATTAGAAGAATAGCCTCAGATACTGATGTTAATTTGGTTGTGTCGATTTTACTCGTTCTAACAATAGCTGCATTTGTAAACTCATCACAGTATTTCTTTTTCTTGTTTCAAGATGACAAAAATTTTGTTAATTATGTTTTAATTATTCTTAGCAAGCTCGTTTACTTTTATTACTTCCTTTTCCTAGCCGTTCTACTGTATTTGATTAATCTGCGTGTTAAACTGGAAAAGGAGAAAATCTTTATCGGGATTTCCATTCATATCTCAATATTGATTGCCTCCTTTTTTGTTCATCAGTCGATAACCTACCTTGTTGACAAACTCGTACTAGGTAAAAGATATGAACTGACTTACGAAACCGCATTATTCAACAATCCATTTGCTTGGATTGATATTGTTGCTTACATACTGCTTCTGGCTGGGATCGTTTTACTGGATTCCAAGCGTATAAGTCGGGAAAATGAAATTAAATGTGCACAGCTTGAAATATTGCTTGTGAAATCGAAACTTCAAGAACTGCGAACAAAAATTCATCCTAGGTTTTTATTTAAAACTCTAACCTCAATAAAAACTCTGATTGGAATAAATCAAAATCGTGAAGCAAATAATATTTTAACTATGCTTAGTGAGTTTCTTCGTACAACAGTATATGGGAGCGATAAGGAGGAAGTTGAACTGGAACAAGAACTACAGTTCTTAAAACTTTACCTTAATATAGAAAAAGCAGCTTTTGGCGAAGCGATCACTTATAAAGAAAATATTTTCGAAGGATCTAGAAACGCTCTTGTTCCCAGCTTCATTATTCAGTCGATTATCGAAGCTCTTCTTTATGAGGTAGTGGATAAACCAAATTTTAACTTTGCTTTAAATCTTGAAACTAATGTGTGGGAATGCAATCTTAGAATTAAGATGATAATAAACTGCGGAAGTAGAAACAACTTTAGTGAAAATACCTTTAACGAATTTAGTGCTGTAAAAATTGCGCGTGAAAGATTATACCAGTTGCATGAAAATAATCATATGGTTGAATTCATTAATTGCGGTAATTATATTTTTGGAATTCAAATTATGTTTCCCTTTAGCGAATACTATGATGAGATACCTTCAAAACTTTTAACGGAGAATTAAATTGACTGCCCGGGTTTTAATTGTTGACGATGAACCGCATGCAAGAGAAGGAATTCGAATCCGGCTCGAAGATTTTCAAGAGATACAAATTATTGGAGAATGCTCATCCGGCAAAGAGGCTGTTGAAGCAATTGGTAGGCTTAAGCCGGATATAGTTTTTCTCGATATTCAAATGCCGGAAATGAATGGATTTGAAGTTCTTCAAAATCTAACCACTGGTTGCATGCCGGTAGTAATATTTGTAACCGCGTTTGATGAATATGCTCTCAAAGCTTTTGAGCATCACGCACTTGATTACCTTCTTAAACCGGTTAACGAAGACCGCTTCAAAGAAACTTTGAAATATGCTCTAACAGAAGTCAATCACAGAAGTCTGGAAGTTTATTCCAGCAAACTTAAATCAGTTGTAAATGAGTATCTCAAAGTGCTGGATAAAGAACCAGATGCTCAGCAAGTAGATTATGTGAGCAGTAAAAATGTTCTTTCCCGGTTGATGATTAAAACGAAAGACCAGATTTCCATTATCTCTGTTGATGAAATTGATTGGATAGAAAGCGCCGGTGATTATGTTTACATTCATTCCGATAGAAAAAAACACTTGATTAGAGAAACACTAACATCACTAGAGCAGAAAATGAACTCGCAAAAATTTGTTCGCATTCACCGCTCTTCAATTGTGAACATTGATAAAATAAAAAGCATGCGCCAAAACGAGCATGGCGATTTTGATGTTTTCCTAAACGATGGAACAAAACTGAAACTTAGCCGTACATACCGTGCAAATTTCCAAAATGCGATTGGTGGGCAGCTTTAATCTCTTAGAGTAAATTCCCCGCTTCACTTTTTCGTAGCGGCAAGTAAATTTATTCCAATCCGGCTTACCGTAAATAATTTGCCACTCACCGACTCATTCCCCGAATTATCTCATTCCAATTTCTTCACAAATGCATTTCCAATAGTTTGCCGTTAAAGTTAACGGTTAAGTGAAATTCATTAAAAGGAGAAGAAAATGAGTAGATACTTTACAATAGTTATTGCTTTATTATTTCTATCGGTTCTAACAGTAGAAAGCATTGCGCAACAAGCTTCTGCAACCTGGCCGCTCACAAATCCCGGAACGGGCGGCAGTGGATTTGTACCCAGCGTATCCGGTGCTTTAACAGCCGAAAATGAATTGTTTAAAGGTACTGAGATAAATGGTTATACCGGTACAAATAGCAGTCAACGTATTAGAATGAAAGGTACAAATAACAGTTGGGCGGCAAATCTTAAAAATCAGATTGATACGGTTTACATTCAATTTGCAATTTCACCAAAAGCTGGAACCAACTTTACAGTAAATAATATTTCACTTTCTATTGGTGCGGCAAGTACTACAACAATGAAAGCAAACGTCTGGTATTCAACAGATCCGGCTTTCAAGAATCCGGTTCAGATAACTTACAACACAGGAAACGCAAGCAATTTTCTTTTATCGAATGCGCTTACAGCAGTAACTGCAACGCCAAGTGTTGCTGTTCCTAATGGTGGAACATTTTACTTAAGAGTTTATCCATGGCATGAAGCCGCAACAGTAGCAACCGGTAAATACATGGTTATGCAAAACATCCAAATACAAGGTATGGTTGAAGCATTGCCGGCGCCGATGGCGGCATTATGGCCTTACGAGACTAATGATAAGGTGGTGCTAAAAGGCGCGATAAACGGTCAACAGTCATATCATAAGACCATGAAATTTTATGGTACCACTACTTTACCAACAGTAGATGGAGTGAATCTAAAAGTTGGTGCTATACAAACAGTATCTCAAACATGGAAAGCTGAACCCAAACCGACCGATAGTCTTTTCTTTCAATATGATGTTGAACCGAAAACCGGCGGAACTATGAATGTGAGCTCTGTTTCAATGTATTTAGGCGGATGGTTTACAACTAATATGCGTGCCGCAATTTATTATTCTAAAGACGCAACATTTGCAACAAAAACTTTATTGCTTGCAGATACTGCACTAGCTGGAAGCAAACTGCAAAAATTCAAAATGAGTTTGAATACAGTAGTCAATTCCGGCGAAAAGTTTTATTTGAGAGTTTATCCTCATAACAAAGCTGCTGAAGGATGGGCTAAATTAGTAGCAGTTGATAGTGTATTAATTGCCGGTACGGTTTCCGGTGTTTCTGCAGATCCGCCAGCTGTTACTTCTGTTGAACCAACTTATATTTCAACAACATATTTAACTACCGGTGGTAACATTGATACAGATGGCGGTGCGGATATTACAGCCCGAGGTGTTTGCTGGAGTACTACTGCAAATCCAACAACTGCTAATAGCAAAACTTCCGATGGAATTGGAGTTGGTTCATTTACTTCCAAACCAACCGGACTAGCACCAAAAACAAAATATTATATAAGAGCTTATGCAACAAATTCTTCCGGTACATCTTATGGTGCTGAATATACTCTAACAACTTTGGAAAAAGTTTCCCTACCAACAGTAACAACAACTCCGGTTTCAAATATTTTAGTAACAACAGTAAATGTTGGCGGTAATGTTACATTTTGGGGAGGTGATCCAATAACCGCACGCGGAATTTGTTTTGGTACTGCTGCCGAGCCAACCGTTGCCGGTAATAAAACAGTTAATGGTTCGGATATAGGTTCTTTTGCTACAACTTTGGGAAACCTTTTACCCAATACTACTTACTATGTTCGCGCATACGCTACTAACAACCTAGGTACAGCATATGGCGAAGAATTTGCTTTCACAACATATTCGCCTACCAAAACAAGAACCATAGAGGTTGCAAAAGATGGATCGGGTGATTTAACTACTGTTCAAGATGCATTTAATCTGGTACCCGTTAATGGAACTGGTACTACTATTATATACATTAAAAATGGTGTGTATAAAGAAAAATTGAAATTAGCCGCCGGCAAAATAAATGTGATTATCCGTGGAGAAAGCCGAGATAAGACAATTTTAACTTACGATGATTATTCCGGTAAACCGGGAACTGCTATTGGAACATCAACTTCGGAAACGCTTTCAATACAGGCAAACGATGTTACCGTTCAAAACATTACCATTCAGAACACGGCTACCGAAGCACAAGCTGTTGCTGTTAATGTTACCGGCGATAGAATTATTTTCCAAAAATGTAACATTCTCGGTTATCAAGATACTTACTATACATGGAATTCCGGTCGTATCTATAACAAGGATTGTTTCATTGAAGGAACAGTAGATTTTATATTCGGCAGTGGTGTTGCAATTTTTGATAACTGCATAATAAACGAAAAAAGAAATGGCGGTACACTTACAGCGGCAGCTACTTATGATTATTTGAAATTCGGTTATGTGTTTATGAATTGTAAAATAACCACCGATCCAATTGGTTATGATGGTAATCCGATTAACACATTTTTACTAGGACGCCCATGGCAGAATTCACCAAAGACCGTCTTCTTCAATTGTGAAGAGCCGGTTCAGTTAGATCCGGCAGGCTGGTCTACTTGGAATGTTACTCCGGCACTTTACGCCGAATATAAGTGCACCGGCGCCGGGTCAAACACTTCTAAACGATTGACTTCAATATCAAGACAATTAACGGATGCCGAAGCTGCAGATTATACAATAGCGAATATTTTCTCTAAGAATACAAGTCCAAACTTTGGTTTCGATTGGGCTCCGCTTATTCCGGTTTCGGTTGAAGATGATTTCTCTTCTTTTACTAAAGAAATTTCGACTGACTACGCGCTCAGCCAGAATTTCCCAAATCCGTTTAATCCAACAACATCAATTAAATATCAGTTGCCGAAGAGTGGAGTTGTTAAGATTTCTGTTTACGATATTCTAGGCGCCGAAGTACTAAAACTTGTTAATGAAGAAAAAACCGCTGGCTATCATGAAGTACAGTTTAATGCAAGCGATTTAGCAAGTGGAGTTTATATATATAGAATCCAAGCAACGGATTTTATTCAGTCCAAGAAAATGATTTTATTGAAGTAAAACTTACCCAAGGCGGCTTCTATGGGAGCCGCTTCTTCCTTCCCGGCTAATTAAAGTATATCAATCTCCAATTATTTTCCTTGACTATTAAGAGCCGATTCAAGAATTTTAGTTATCGTTTAAGTCATCAATAAAGTAGTTCGCTATAATTTACTATGTTTTGAGTTTAAGCTGGTCAAATACTTGTACCGGAGATTAAAAGGTGTTAAATGAGAAATAAGCTTACAATTGTGATTTTGCTTCTGATAATAATCAATTTCAGTTACGCACAAAAAACCGCTTCCATTACCTGGAACTTATCTTCTGTTGATAGCCAAAAAGTATCGTTAGCGGTTGGAGATATAGAAGGAAAAAAAGAAACATTTAGTGCCGGACCAAATGGAATGGTTATAGCTAGCTACAACAGTAACGGTCAGCGCTTAAACCAAGGCACTTTTGGATGGGTGAAAGAAACTACGCATAATGATTCCCGTTATATACAATTTGATGCTTCACCAAGTGTCGGAAATAATTTAGTTGTATCCAAAGTCTCTTTTAATTTTGGATTTGCCGGAAGTACTACTTCAATGAATTCAAATGTGTTTTATTCCACAGATAATTGGGTTACCCGGACTCAAATGAATTCCGATATTGGTTCACTTGTTTATGGCAACTCAACGGGTGCTAACTATTCTAAAGATCTTAGTGTTGCTGTTCCAAATGGCGCAACCTTTTCTGTTCGCATATATCCTTACTGGGTTGGAACGACAACAACAAGTACATCCAAATACGCCGTGCATAACACAATGATTATTTCCGGCGCTACAACATCATCATCGCAGAATAATCAACTTGCAGTTATTACAAGCAATATAAATGAGATTAAAGATGTATCCGCTGTAGGCGGCGGAAGTATTTTAAGTCCGGGTATAACCCCAATCCTTGATAAAGGAGTTTGCTGGAGTATAAATCCATCACCAACAATTAATGATAATAAAGTTTCTGCCGGAAGCGGTTTGGGAAATTACATCGCAACGCTTAGTTCATTACTGCCTAGAACCAAATATTATGTTAGAGCGTTTGCAACAAATAGCGACGGTACTGTTTACGGTAACGAACTTACATTCACTACTCTGCCTAAAGCTATTCCATCATTTCCGGGCGCAGATGGATTTGGAAAATATACAACCGGCGGAAGAGGCGGCGCGGTTTACGAAGTAACAAATTTGAATGATGATAATTTACCAGGAAGTTTGAGATGGGCAATTAGCCAAAGCGGACCGAGAACAATTGTTTTTAGAGTATCCGGTACAATTCAGTTAAAGTCTGGTTTATCTATCAGCAAAGGTGATTTAACTATTGCCGGACAAACTGCACCGGGCGATGGAATTTGTCTGCGCGATTACACTTTATCTGTAAATGCTAACAATGTTATCATCCGTTTCATCCGTTCGCGTTACGGCGATGCTGTTTCAACTAACGAAGATGATGCTATTCATGGAATGGGTAAATACAAAAATATAATTATAGATCACTGTTCATTCAGTTGGTCAGTTGATGAGACAGCTTCATTTTACAATAATGAATACTTTACGATGCAGTGGTGCTTGATCAGCGAAAGTTTGTACGCATCAATTCATGAAAAAGGCAACCATGGTTACGGCGGAATATGGGGAGGAACTAACGCAACATTTCATCATAACCTTTTAGCACACCATACAAGCAGAAACCCACGTTTTGCCGGCGGACAAACAGCTACTTGTGTAAATGTGGATTTTAGAAACAACGCGATTTATAACTGGGGTTTTAACAGCGCTTATGGCGGTGAAGAAGGAAAAATAAATGTTGTAGCCAATTACTATAAATCCGGTCCGGCTACAAGCACCGGAGTGAGAGCAAGAATTTTGGATGCTGCACCAAATCCAACAGAAGGAAAAGGTGTGGGGCAATTTTTTGTAAATCAGAATTTTGTTGAAGGCTATGCCGCGGTTACTGCAAACAATTGGGCTGGCGGAGTGCAAGGTTCATCGGCTTCGGATCCAAAAGCGAAAACAACAACTCCATTTCCATACGAACCAATCGTTGTACAAACAGCTCAACAAGCTTACAATTCAATCCTTCAAATTGTTGGTTGTAATTTTCCTAAAAGAGATATTGTTGATGCACGTGTAATTGAGGAAACCAAAACCGGTACAGCTAAGTTTGGCGCAACTTACGGCGGCGGCGGAAAAGGAATTATCAACTCACAAACAGAAGTTGGCGGCTGGCCGGAATTGAAATCAGCTGCGGCTCCGGTTGATACTGATAAAGATGGAATGCCGGATGATTGGGAGAAGGCAAAGAGTTTGAATCCGAATGATAAAACTGATGGCAATACTTTAGATGCTGAAGGTTATACAATGCTGGAAGTTTATTTGAATGAATTGGTAGCTTCTAGCATAACGGATGTTAAGAAAGAAGAAAGCATTCCGGTTGGGTTTCAACTTGAGCAAAATTTCCCAAATCCGTTTAATCCGGAAACTACAATTAGCTATAAGGTACAAGCGGCTAGCAAAGTAAGCTTAAAAGTTTATGATTTGCTGGGAAGAGAAGTTGTAACACTTGTCGATGGATTCAAACAACCTAATAATTACAAAGTTAAGTTTAACGTAGAGACGCGCCATGGCGCGTCTTTACAAAGTGGAGTATATTTTTACAGATTACAAGCCGGTAGTTTCAGCGAAACAAAAAAAATGTTGTTAGTGAAATAAGTAAATTAAAAAAGGTAATTCATTGAGGAGTGAAAGATGAATCAAAAAAATCTTTCTGTTAAACTGCTGTTATTATCCTTCATACTACTCGCCATTGTATTCTCTCAAAGCACACTAGCTCAAACAAGAAGCAGAATACTTGGCGTAGTAAAGGATTCGCAGAGTAAAGAAACATTGGTTGGTGTAACCGTTATGGTGAAAGGTACTAACCTTGGCGCAGCAACTGATTTAGATGGAAAGTTTATTATCATAAACGTTCCCGTTGGTACTTATGAAATGCAAATATCTATGATTGGCTACACAGCTAAAACTTTGCGTGGTGTTGTTGTCTCTGCCGATCGGGTTACATCACTAGATATTCAACTAGATTTGACTACGGTACAAGGGCAAGAAGTTGTTGTTACAGCTAAGGCTGATGAACTTCACAAAGAAGTTTCAAACACTCAAATGGTTGTTTCTTCATCACAACTACAAGATGCATCCGGTGTTAGACAGATAAATGCGTTCCTTTCTAAGATGCCGGGCGTTTCCGAAAGCAACGGATTTTTAACAATCCGAGGCGGTTCGGCAGATCAAACCGGTACTATGGTTAATGGATTATCTTATAACAATGCTGCTGTTGGTAATGCAGAAACGTCTGTACCTATGAGTGCTATTGAACAAATTTCTCTTTTATCCGGTGGTTATAACGCTGAATATGGAAACTTTAGATCCGGTTTGATAAACATTACAACTAAGAGCGGATCAAAAGATAAATATGAAGGGACATTCAGTCTATCCAAAAATGAAAATAAAATGCATAGATTCGGTCAATCATTCTATGATGTTCATAATGATGCTTTAAGATCCTACTTAGATCCTAACATTGCATTTATTGGAACAGCAGCAGCTTGGCCGGATGCAGATCAAACCTCCAACGATGCATACATGCGGCAGCAAAATCCGGTTTTCTCCGGATGGATTTCTCAAGCAAAAACTTATAACAACGGAAAGCCGGTTAATCAACAAGCAACTCCAATGGATATGTATCTATTAGCATGCTGGCTGCAAATGGTAGAACCGGATTATAATTCGTTAGCAAGCTTACCGGATAATCTTAAAACGCAGATTGGATACCGCGAAGTTTCGGATGAACAAAAAAGATTATTCGCCAGCCACCACATGAAAGAAGAATCAGCCGATTTTAATTTTGACGGTGGATTCGGTGGTCCTCTTCCATTTATTGGTAAAGCATTGGGAGATGCAACGTTTTACATTGCAAACACTTCATCAGAACAGCATTATGTAATGCCTGTTAGTTTGTCCAGCCAAAAATCCTATACTACTCTTGGTACAATCAAAGCTATGCCAATGGAAAATTTATCAATCACATATAATGTTCTCTGGAAAAGACAAATTGGTGTAAGTCCTGTGAGACCCGCATTTGGAGATGCACCGGATGCAAGCAGCGCCGGTGGTTTTATGGCTACAAATAATATTAAGAACATTGCAGCAAATTATGTTTACTGGTACGATCCCGGATTCTTCCCAATTTTAAACCAAACTACATTGATGAATGGAATTACAATTAACCATGTATTGAATAAAAGTACATATTGGGAATTATCATTGAGTTATTTATCAATACAAGATTCATCACCAAACGGAGATAATAGAGATACTACAGCTATCACAAAATTTGGTCCATTTCCGGTAAATGAAATTCCATATGGAAAACTGCAGTTCGGCTCAAGAAAAGTACAAGGATTTGGCATGTTCACATCTTTGCCGGGTATGCAGTTTGCCTACATGGCAAAAGAGGGTGATCTATATGATAATTCAAAAGTCCGGCAGTATAGGGCAAAATTTGATATAGCTTCACAGATAAATGAGAATAATTTTATTAAAGGCGGTGTTGAATATAACTACATTGATTTACAGCATGATTACTGGGAAAAGTGGAATATGAATGCATATAACACTTACGAATTCAATTACCACCGTAAACCAACACAAACCGCATTGTATGTTCAAGATCAGATAAATTACAACGAGATTGTTGCCAATATTGGTGTAAGAATGGATTACTATTATGGCGGCGGCGGCTCGTGGCCAACCGGTGATCCTTTCAACGAAGCTATGTTTAAACCACAAAAGGTTGATACATCTTTGTATAGATATCTCGGAAACGGAAAATCTTATATCTGGGATACATGGAGTGCATACAACGATTCTACCGGTGGAAAGTTTTTACAGCCAATAAAAAATTATTTGGCAATCAGTCCACGCATTGGAATTTCTTTCCCGATAACAACCGAATCGAAATTTTATTTTAATTACGGGCATTTCAGATCCAATCCACCTTATTACACAATGTTTCAGTTCAGATATCGTTACGATAAAAATGGATTATACGATATGTCTAATCCTAATCTTGAACCGCCAAGGACAATATCTTACGAACTTGGTGTGGCTTACAATTTCTTTAATAATTACATTCTTACAATTTCCGGTTATTCAAAAGATGTAACAGGTGAAGCCGGAACAGTTACATATAGAAATTCTGCTGGAACTGTTAATTATTCTAATCAAGCCAATAACCAGTATCAAGATATTCAAGGATTAGAAATAAATGTAACAAAGAATGATAACAGCTGGATTACCGGCTGGATAAATTTTAATTATATGTTAAAGAAGAGAGGAAATACAGGAAGAAGTACTATAACAGATGTAACGATTAATAATGATCAAGTTGGTCTGTATGCAGGCAACGAATCAAAAACACTTCCTCAACCACAACTTAACGCGAACATTACTTTTGTATCACCTGAAGATTTTGGACCGGAAATATTAGGTTCACATATTCTTAGCGGATGGAATCTTACTTTATTCGGCAGTTATGTTGCCGGAAGTTATTTTACTTATAACCCGCTTGGTTTACTTCATTATACTAATAATGTTCAATATCCAGATTACTATATGCTGGATCTAAAATTATCTAAAGCATTTAAAATCGGCGGAGTGAGCGCTTCATTCTACATTGATGTATCCAATTTATTGAATTTAACAGTAAGTCAAATGAGTTCGGGTTATGATTTTCAAGATGCTACTGATAGAAATAACTACTTAAAATCATTACATCTACAACTTTATGATTCTCCAACTTATGATAAATTAAGAACTGCCAACGCAGGTTCATACATTGCCGGAAATGATAAAATTGGTGATTTAAGATCAGATGATAAACCATATATCAACGATCCAAATTGGTCTTTCTTTAATTATAAACAGCCAAGAGATATTTGGTTTGGATTAAGAGTAGATTTTTAATCCATGCATAAATTGAGAATTAAAAATAATAATGGAGAAATAAATGAGATTTTGTGAAGTGAACAAATTGAAGCTGATTCTTCAAAGGTTTTTGCTTCTCCTGGTTATTGTAATTTTGGTTTATCCAATTGATAAAATAGAAGCTCAACAGAAGACAGCTACAATGAGAGTCGGGCACTTCTGGGCAAGTGTAACCGATAATGGTTATAGAGGCAATGCAACATACACTGCCGGTTTCTTTCCAAATGATTACGATATTCTTGGTATGAATGCACAGTATCTAATGGCAAATCAAGCTTCCGGTTTTTTGATTGCCACTAAAATGTTTAACAATCCTTACAAAACAGATCCGGTGCTTTATCCAAAAGGTCCTGTTGATACAACTGCGGTGTATGATTTGGTAAACGACTTCTTGAAAAATGGTTTGATTAGAACTCCGCTTACTTCATTCATGAGATACAAATACCCAACTCAGAAAATTGTTAATCCAACAGCTACTCAAACTGTTCCGTTGAAAACTGAAGACTGGGGTGGAGTTTATGACCCGACTAAATTAACCGGTGGAACGTATGATCAAATAATAAATGTAACGAACGAATATGTTTATGGAATTACAATTAACCGGAAGGTGTTAGGTTGGAGCCAAAACTTTAATGATAACTATGTAATCTTTGATATGGAATTTACGAATAACAGCACCCAGACATACGATAGTCTTTGGATACAAAGCAACTGTAATTTGTATAGTGTAGAAATATCTAATGGAAGAAATCCCTCACCTCCAAGCGGAGAGGGTTTTGCATCAAGAAGAACATGGCAGCATTATCATGGTGGCCGTTCAAGCGATACCTCGATGGTGTTTGTTGGCGGAAAAGTTAAAGGCAATTTAAGAGTGTTTTATGAATACTCTGCTGATGACGCAACTACAGCCGGAGACAATATGGGCGCTCCTTCTGTTACTCAAAATGGAAGATTGCTTGGAAACAATTTCCATTTCTACACAATTCTTCACGCATCAAAAAACGCTTATGCAAATTCTACCGATGATCAAGATGATTTTTTACAGCCGAAAGTTACATACACTGGTAATCCTACAAAATTGCCCGATCCATCAGTAGGCGACCCTTACGGTGGAGGAAAGAGCTTTCTACTTATTAAAAACGGGACTTATGCTTTTGCGAAAATGGCGGGTAACACCTTCCCGGGAACGCGCCACTCAATTAATCCGGATGAATTAGGCAATCTTGATTATTACAATTACGTAGGCGGTGGAGCGGATAACAATATGTACACAAGTTTTGGTCCTTATAAAATGGCTCCTGGTCAAAAGATTCATATTGTTTATGCAAACGGCTGGACCGGTCTTGATCTTAAAAAAGCGAAAGAGATTGGCAAAAAATGGTTGAATGGCACATTGCAAGAAGAACCAAGCAACATGCCCAATACAAATACCGGCTGGCTTCCTACTAATTTTGCATTTCCTAGCGGAGCTACGGGAATTGACAAACTAAAAGACAAATGGGTTAGCTCTGGAATAGATTCTGTAATGTTAGCTGCATACAGAGCAAAATGGAATTATGATCATAAATATCAAATTCCTCAAGCTCCTCCTCCGCCCTCTATCGTAACAATCTCTGCATATGGTGATGGAACAGAAATTAGTTGGTCAGCTCCGGAAGCCGAAGCGTTATCCAACTTTGCCGGTTATAGAATAATGAGGAGAGTATCAAATGCCGATACAACATTCTACGAAGCAATTTATGATTCGGATAAAAACGATAAAGCTGCAAGTCATACATATAAAGATGTTGGTGTAATGGCTCTTGCTCAGTATTACTATTACATGCAAACAAAAGCGCTCATTTCTGCAACAGACGTAAATGCCGATCCTACTACAAGAGGAAAAATAATTTATAGCAGCCGGTTGTTATTCCCTAATATCTATTGGGTTAATCCTCCGCGGCTTTCGCAAAATGATTTATCTAAAATTAGGATAGCTCCTAATCCATACAACATTAACGATCCACTTCTCAGAACTTTTGGCTATACAGACCAACGAGCAATAAATTTTTATAATCTTCCGGCTTCGTGCGGTATCCAAATCTTTACGGAAAATGGAGACTTAATTAAATCAATTACGCATGAAAGTACTGTAAGAGCAGGATCGGAAACATGGGATATGATTACCGATAGTCAGCAAGTAATTAGCAGCGGTGTCTATATTGCTGTTATTAAGAACGCCGCCGGTGAGCAAACATTTCTAAAATTTGTTGTTGTCCGTTAAGATCAAGGAGAAATGAAAATGAAAACAATAAAAATATTATTCACTTTGATTATCGGACTAACAATAGCATCTCAAACTTTTGCTCAGATTAGTCTGAACAAACTTGGTCAGAGTACAATGAATTTTCAGCTTGTGAGTACATCTCCCAAAGCGAGCGCAATGGGAGAAGCGTTTTACACAATCGGTTCCGGCTCGGAAAGTGTATTTTTTAATCCGGCCGGCCTTTCAACTACAAAATCTCAGTTCGATGTAACACTTAACTACACTCAATGGATTGCGGATATCGCTTATCTCGGCGGAGCTTTTGCATTCAACATGGATAATTATGGAACAGTTGCTCTAAGCTTTTTAACTGTTGATTACGGCACAATCTATGCAACTAGCTTGGATCCATTGCAATCAAGCGCCAGCGGTTACATTGATAACGGGGAGATGAGTAACATTGGCGCATATTCTTTCGGATTAAGTTACGCTAAATCCATTAGCGAAAAATTTTCAATAGGTGGTAACATTCGTTTAGTTGGACAAAACTTAGGCACTAACACTTTTGTTGATGGTTCAACAATAGATAATAACGCACAGAAAATAGTTTTCGATGCCGGCGTTCTATACAATACCGGATTCAAAGATTTCCGTTTTGGAATGGCGATTAGAAATTTCTCATCAAACATTAAACGTGAAGAAATAAACGAACAGCTTCCTCTTACATTTACAATGGGTGGAGCGGTAAATGTTTTAGCTTTTATTCTGCCGGAATCTAAAGATGATGTACTAACTCTTGCGGTGGATTTTCTTCATTCAAACTCTTACTCGGAAAGAATTAACGTTGGCGCAGAGTACAAGTTTTTAGGAATGGTAGCACTGCGAGCCGGTTATCAGACTAATAGAGATATCGCTTCATGGTCTGCTGGTGCCGGCTTTAACACGGAACTTTCCGGTTACAATTTACAAGTGAACTATTCGTTTTCTAAGATGAAAGTATTTGATAACGTAAACCGGATTTCTCTGAACTTTATGTTTTAGTTGTAGAGATTTGAAATCCGAATGCTGTCATGTTAAGAACAAAAGGTTTTGGACTAAAGTCCATTATGTGATGGTTGTTGAATAACCCCACGCTTAAGCGTGGGGTTATTACACAAAAAATACAAAGGGGCTTTAGCCCACAAGTTTAACTGACAGAGTATTGAGAGCAATCTTCTCTCTTCATATTTGTCTAACAAAACTATACGGAATATAGAATGAAAAAAGTGTTGGTAATTTTTTTAATTCTACTCGCACATATTTCAGCGCAGCAATCTGAAATAGTAAAAGACACTTCCTTCAACACAAAATCCACTGCAATCAAAATTGCTAAGAATTTTCCAAACGCAAAAGTTGTAGAAGCTATTGTTCCGGAGAACGTAACTGCAAGTTATGATGTTGTTTATTGTTCTCGTGGTAGCCGCAAATTACACTTGGATATATTTTCTCCAAAGCCAGTTAGCAAAAAACCATTACCGTTTGTTATGATTATGCATGGCGGCGGATGGCGCAGCGGCGATAGAAGCATGGAATGGCCAACCGCAATTCATCTTGCAAAGAATGGTTATATAGCTGCAACGGTTGAATATAGATTATCCACCGAGGCAAAATATCCGGCAGCTATTCATGATCTGAAAGAAGCAATAAGATGGATTAGAAAGAATGCAAAGAAGTTGAATGTTGATCCAAATAAAATAGCTGTTAGCGGCTGCTCTGCCGGTGGTGAACTTGCTGCGTTTCTTGGAACAACCAGCGACTTAAAACAATTTGAGGGATTGGGAGAAAGCAAAAATATTTCAAGCGCCGTTCAAGCTGTTATTGATGTTGATGGAGTAGTTGATTTTACAACTCCGGCAGAAAGTGGAAAAGATATTGATCCGGCAAAGCCATCTGCCGGCAAATCTTGGTTTGGTGCATCATTTAATGAGAATCCAAAAATTTGGGAAGACGCTTCGCCAATAAAATATGTAAGTAAAAAAACTCCGCCAATACTTTTTATTAATAGTGCACTGGAACGTTACCACGCCGGACGCGATGAAATGATAGCGAAACTAAATGAGCTAAATATTTATTCCGAAGTTCACACAATACCAAACACTCCGCATCCGTTCTGGCTGTTTCATCCTTGGTTTGATGAAGCAATGACTTACATGGTAAACTTTTTAGATAAAGTTTTCAAAACAAAATAAAAGTAGCATTAGGAGTAAAAATGGAACCAACAACAAAAGAAAATGGCAAAGACTTATCCAGAAGAGATTTTATTAAAGTTTCTGCAGCTGCAGGTGCTGGTGTTTTATTCAGCGGAAGCGTTTTAGCAAACACATTTAGCTCTCTTAGTTCAAAGAAAAGATTTGCTGTGGTTGGAACCGGACACCGCACGGAACTTTGGCAAGGTGCAATTTATAATGAGTATAAAGACACTTGCGAGGTTGTAGGTTTGTGCGATACTAATCCGGGACGTGGACAGCGTTACCAAGAAATGGCGCAGAAAATTACTGGTAAAACTCCACCCTTTTATGAAGCCAAAGAATTTGATAAGATGATTTCCGAAACCAAACCGC
The DNA here is from genome assembly GCA_043807765.1 of Ignavibacteriota bacterium. Taxonomy (GTDB): domain Bacteria; phylum Bacteroidota; class Ignavibacteria; order Ignavibacteriales; family Melioribacteraceae; genus Stygiobacter. Next base: position 151,738 of record JAZDFQ010000078.1, on the reverse strand, counting down.
ATACCGTAATTGTTACAACAATGGATAGCACACATGATTATTACATTTGCCGCGCAATGGAATTGGGCTGCGATGTTATAACAGAAAAGCCAATGACAAACACTGCCGAACGCTGCCAGAGAATTGTTGACGCACAAAATAAGTTTGGCAAAACAGTAACGGTTACATTTAATTACCGTTACTCTCCTCCGCGTACACAAGTTAAAGATTTGTTGATGAGTGGAACAATTGGTGATATTCTTTCTGTGGACTTTCACTGGATGCTCAATACTCATCACGGTGCGGATTATTTCCGCCGCTGGCATGGTTTAAAGAAATATTCTAACGGATTATTACTTCACAAATCAACTCATCATTTTGATTTAGTGAACTGGTGGATGTCGGCTATTCCGGTTTCTGTTTCCGCAATGGGAAAGAAAGAATTCTATACACCGGAAACAGCCAAACGGCTTGGCTTAACAAGTTATCACGAGCGCTGCCATACTTGTCCGGAAAAAGATAAATGTGCATTCGAGCTTAGTCTGGAAAAAAATAAACGCCTTAAAGAATTATATCTCGATCAAGAGCATTATGATGGTTACTTCCGCGATCAATGTGTATTCCGCCCGGAAATTGATATTGAAGACACAATGAATGTAATTGCAAAATATGATAACAACGCAACGCTAAGTTATTCCCTCAACGCATTCAATTCTTGGGAAGGCTACTACATAGTTTTCAATGGAACAAAAGGAAGACTTGAGCACAAGATTGAAGAGAAAGTTTATGTTGCCGGAGATGGAAGCGTACAAGGCGGCTCTAAAGAAGGAGGAACTACTACAAGAATTTATCCTCTTCGCGGCGCTGCAAAGGATATTAAGGTTTGGACCGGCGAAGGCGGACACGGCGGCGGTGATGTTGTAATGCTAGATGATGTTTTTTCAAGTAATAGAAAGAGTGATAAATATTTAAGAGCAGCAGATCAACGTGCTGGCGCATATTCTCTTTTAACCGGCGTTGCTGCTAATCTTTCTATGGCTCAAGGAAAGGAAATTGTGCTTGCTGATTTGGTAAAGAACATCGGCAGACCGGAATTTCCACCAATGCCTAAGCATACAGACCCAATAGAAATGCCCCCCAAGTAGATTTTTGTTATTAACTGCATGTTTTAGAAAGTGCCATTTCAGCAAAGGTGAAATGGCACTTTTTTTTGCTAAGAAACTGGCAAGTACGCTCACAACTTTAAAGGACGCTGGCAACATAAACATTGCAAATTCTGCTGTAAATCAATATGTTCATAAGAAGAGCTTTAAGTATGAAATTAAATTCTGATTGATAAAGAAAACCTTAGGTAAGGGTCGGTTATGAATCTGCGAACAAGAATAAAAAGTGAAGATGTTGATATCAGCAAATTGAGCGTAGTTGAAATCAAAAACTTAATTAACGAACTCAACGAAAAAGTAACCCGCATGAATTTACTTCTTGATGAAGCTCAAGTAAAAACTAATTCGGGCAGTTTTGATTATGATGTTGAAACGGGAGTAATGGATTGGTCAGATCATAATTTTGAAATTTTTGGATTGGATAAAAAAAATGGAGAACCCAACTTTTCAGAATTTATAAATTATTTCGCACCGAGCGATCAGCAGTATGTAAAAAACGCATTAGAGAAAACAATTATGACCGGCAATCCATTCGATGTTACTTATAGATGGAGATGCCCGGATGGAAAAACTCGCTTCATCAACAGCATTGGCGGTCTAAAATCCGATGAAACTTCCGGAAGGAAAATTCTTGTTGGAATAAACCAAGACGTAACTGATAAAAAGAATATAGAAGAAGAGGTTCGTAAAAATGCCCGGAAACATCGAGCTATAATAAGTACAACACACGATGGCTTTTTTGTAATAGATAAAAATGGAAGAATAGTTGAAACGAATCCGGCTTTTCGGTCTATGATTGGTTTTACCGAAAATGAATTGCTCGAAATGAATGTAGCCGACCTTGAAGCAAGTGAATCCGCTGTTGATGTACAAACACATATTCATAGAATAATAAACCAAGGGTGGGATCAATTTGAATCGAGACACAGACGTAAAGATAGTGTAGTGATTAGTGTTAACATCAGTTCCACTTTTTTACAAGTAGAGGGTGGAATTATAATTAATTTTGCCAGAGACATAACAACTGCTCGTATAGAAAAGGACCTACTAGAAGCAAGAATAAGAATTGAAGAATTTTCTTATTCTCATTCGCTTGATGAACTATTGCAAAAATGTATAGATGAAACAGAGTTACTCACAGATAGCAATATTGGTTTTTATCACTTTGTGGAAGAAGATCAAGAAAATCTTCGTTTGCAAATGTGGTCCTGCAACACACTTGAGAATATGTGTACATCTGAGGGTAAAGGATTTCATTACCCAATAAGCAAAGCCGGAGTTTGGGTAGATTGCGTTAAAACTATGAAGCCTGTTATCCATAATGATTATGCCAATTTAAAGCATAAAAAGGGATTACCAGACGGTCACGCAAAAGTAGTGAGAGAATTAGTTGTACCGGTTATTCGCGGTAATAAAATTAAAGCTATTCTTGGAGTAGGAAATAAAAGAACCAACTACCATTCGGCCGATATTGATGTAGTAAGTAAATTGGCAGATTTAGCCTGGGATATTGTTGAAAGAAAAAGGGTGGAAGAAGCACTTAGTAGCAGCGAATACAAATACAGGACTTTATTCAAATCATTGCATCAAGGAGTTTTTTATCAAAATGCAGATGGAAAACTAATTGATGCAAATCCTGCCGCATTAGAAATACTTGGTCTTACAAATGAACAGTTTGAACAAAGGGACTCTTTTCATCCGGAATGGTTTGCTGTAGATGAAAAAGGAGTGAAACTTGAACCGGAAAAACAACCTTCAATGATTGCACTAAAAACCGGTAAACCGGTTGATGATTTTCCTCTTGGTGTTTACAATCCGGTTAAAAAAGAAATTGTTTGGTTGATTGTTAATGCAATACCACAATTTTTCAAAGATGAAAAAACTCCATCGCGCGTATTTGTTTCCATGCAAGATATTACTGAAAGAAAAAGAAGTGAAGAAAAATTCAGACAAATATTTGATGAATCACCGATTGGAATAGGCATAAGTGATCTAAGTGGAAAAATTTTACAAGCTAATCGCGCAATAGAAAAGATTTCCGGTTATGATCTTTCGGTCGATAAGAATCTCAAAGTCACAGATTTGTATGCTAAGAAAAATGAGAGAGAGTTATTATTAAGAAAGCTGCAAAAAGATGGATTTGTTCATGATTATGAAGTTCTGTTTAAAAGAAAAAATGGAGAGAATTTTAATGCTTTACTCAATGTAGATATGATTAAAGTCGGTTCTTCCAATTATTTGATGGCTAACTTGCGCGATATAACTCCACAAAAACATGCTGAAAATGCCTTACTAGAAAGTGAAGAAAAATTTAGACAGCTAGTTGAAAGATCTAATGAAATTTTCTACCGACAAGATATTGATACTGCCAAATTTGAATATGTAAGCCATAAAGCAAAAGATGTTCTTGGTTATTCTTCCGAAGAGCTTACAGAAATGGATCATGATGAACAAAAAGCACATATCCATCCGGATGATATCTCAACTCTGAACAATTTTAGAGAACAGGTAATTGCAGCAGATGATAGAGGTGATAAAAATGTTGAACGTGTATTTCGGCTTAAACATAAAAACGGCGAGTATCGGTGGATACATGGAAATTATTCACTAGTTCGAGATGCTGAAAAAAAACCTAAGTTGATTGTTGGCAGTCTCCGCGATATTACAAAACAAAGAAACTTCGAAGAAAAACTTCAGAAATCTAATGAAAGCTACCAATTAGCTATTGACGGAGGGGAACTGGGAACTTTTGATGTTGATTTAAAATCCGCTCAGGTAACAGTTAACGAACGCTATTTGTCTATGATCGGGTATGAATTAAATGAGAAGGAAGAATTTAGAACTCATAATTGGCGCGATAAAATTCATCCGGATGATCAGTCTCGGGTTCAGAGCCTCATTACGAAAATAGAATCCGGCGATATTAATGCAATGGAAGTTGAATATAGAATTAAGCATAAAAACGGTGACTGGATTTGGATTTCGGATAGATGTAAAGGCTATAATTATGATAGCAACGGAAAACCTCAGCGAGCTGCCGGTACCCACAAAGATATTACCGCGCGTAAAAATGCCGAAGACGCTCTTCGCTTAAGTGAAGAAAAATGGAGAGCATTAGTTAAAGCTTTGCCGGATTATGTTGCGTTGCTTTCACCTTCCGGAAAGTATTTATACCTGAATCATTATGCAGAAGGATTTCATGAAGAAAGTATTATTGGAAAGCACTATTCGGAATTTTTGACCGAGGAAGCGATAAATGTTTATGATGAAACATTCCGATTAATTAACACCGGGAAAACAATACAAGAAAGAGGGTACTCTGCACTTGGTAATGGTGGAATTGTTAGAAACTATGAAAGCAGTTTTATTCCAGTACTTGATGGCGATAACATTGAAAGCATTATGGTTATTGCGCGCGATGTTACAGAGCAGAAAACGGCGCAACATGATCTTGAGATTAGTGAAGCCAAACTTTCGCAAGCAATGGTTGCGGCTAGACTAGGGCACTGGGAACACGATTTAATAACTGATATACTCACATTCAACGACGAGTTTTATACTCTTTTTAAAACAGATTTTAACAAAGTAGGGACTTACCAACTAAGCTCTAAAGAATATGCCGAAAGATTTGTTCATCCCGATGACCGTTCTATTGTTCCCGAAGCAATTAAAAAAGCTTTGGATAGTAAAGAAACAAAAGAATCGTTCAGATTCGAACACAAAGTATTATTTGGGGATGGAACAACAGGTTATATCGTAGTTCAGTTTAAAGTGATAAAAAATGAAAAGGGAGAATCGGTTAAAACAATTGGTGTGAACCAAGACATCACGGAAAGAAAGTTAAACGAGTATTTATTACGAGCTAGTGAAGAAAAATACCGATATTTATTTGAGGCTTATAAAGATGCTGTTGCCCTTTTCCCATTTGACGAAACCGGTGCGATGCACAATTTTTCTCAAGTTAACAAAGCAACAACAGACATACTGGGGTACTCTAAAACAGAACTATTAAATCTTTCGTTTGCTGAAATTGAAATTGGTCTAACTCCGGAAAAAGTTAAAAATAGAATTGACCAGTTGTTTAGTAATGGGGTTACTTCCTTCGAAACAGAAGTGATGCATAAGAATGGATCAAGTATCCCAATGGAAATGAAAACCTCTATTGCCTTTATTGAGGGAAAGAAATATTTATTAACGATTGCCCGCGATATTAAAGAGAGGAAGAATGCAGAAAAAGCATTATTAGAAAGTGAAACCCGCTATAAGAGTATTGTGCATGAGTTATTGGTTGGAATAACTATCCATGTTGATGGGGAGATTGTATTTGTAAACGAAGCAATGAAGAGAATAATGGGAGGCAATAAGAATGAGGACTTTATCGGAAGGTCTATACTAGAATTTGTTCATAACGAAGATAGGCAAATGGTAGTAGATGCAATTACATCTAAACTAAATGTTGCGGATTTATCTTCGCGAGAAAGCTCGTTGGTAATTGAAGAACGCTTGATAAAATTGGATGGAACAATAATCACGGCGGAAACTTCGGCAATAACTTTAGAATACTATGGCAAGCAAGCTTTAATGGTAATGATCAACGATATAACAGAAAGAAAACTTGCCGAAAAGGCATTGGAAGAGAGCGAGAAAACTCTTACCTCAATTATAAATGCTACTCCGGATATAATCTGTTTCAAAGATGGAGAAGGCAGATGGCTAAAGGCTAACGAAGGAATTCTTAATCTTTACGAATTAACCAATGTTGATTATGTTGGTAAAACGGAATGGGAATTAGCAGAGTCTACGGCGCCAATTTACCAAGAAGGATTCCGTATATGTCGTGAAACAGATGATACTGCTTGGGAGTGTGGAGTTCAGTCTAGAACAGAAGAAGTAATACCAAGAGCCACTGGCGAAGAACGAGTTTACGACGTAATTAAAGTTCCTTCATTTAACAAAGATGGCTCTCGCAAAGCAATAGTAGTTTTTGGGCGCGATGTTACCGAGCGAAAACATTTGGAAAATACTTTGCGGCAAAGCGAAGAGAAATTCCGAAAGAGTTTTATGACGAGTCCCGATTCAATCAACATTAACAGAATGAGTGATGGGCTTTATCTTGAAATTAACGAAGGCTTCACTAAGATGATGGGATATACACTTGAAGATATTAGAGGGAAAACCTCTTCCGATATAAACATTTGGACAGATTTGAATGACAGAAAACGGCTTGTTGAAGAGTTAATGAAGAATGGGCACTGTACAAATCTTGAAGCTAAATTCAAGGTGAAAGATGGTGCAATTAAAACTGCGCTTATGTCCGCGGCGCCGATTATGGTGGAAGGTGAAAAATGCATTTTGTCAATTACTAGAGATATGAGTGAGAGAATAGATGCCCTAGAAGCTGTTCGTGCAAGTGAAGAAAAATTCCGCCATGCTTTTGAATATGCGGCGACCGGTAAATGCACACTTGGACTAGATGGTAAATTCCAAAAAGTAAATTCTACTTTTAAAAATATGTTTGGTTATTCGGAAGAAGAGCTGCAGAAGCTTCATTTTAATGACATCACCTATCCCGAAGATATTAGTGTTGGAATGAGCCGGTTCGATCAAATGATTTCCGGCAAGATTAATTCTGCTACTTTTGAAAAACGTTATGTATCCAAAAGCGGCAAAATTATTTGGGGGTTAGTTTCTTCGTCTCTTGTTAGAGATTCGGAAAACAAACCTCAGTTTTTTATTTCTCAGATAAATGATATAACAGCACGTAGATTGGCAGAAGCGTCTCTAAAAGAAAGCGAAGTAAGGTTTAAAACGTTAATAGAGCTTTCTCCAGACGCAGTTATGGTTCACCGCGAAGGAAAGTTTATTTACGCAAACAGCAAGGCTTTTATTCTTTTAAAATATTCTTCATTTGAAGAATTGGCAAAGGTTAATGTAATAGATATTGTTCATCCGGCATACAGAGGTATAGTTCAAAAAAGAATTGCTTCAATGAAAGCACATCAAACAGCAAGTCCTGCCTTACAACAACAGTTTATTACTAAATATGGTACGCCGGTAGATGTTGAGGTAATTGGGGTCCCTATAAGTTTTGGTGGTCATATTGCTTATCAAGTAATAGCTAGAGATATCTCGGAAAGAATTAAATCCGAAAATCTGATCAGACTTCAACGCGATATGAATCTTGAGTTAATTTCTGTTCGTAGCTTACACAAAGCCACCGAGATAGTTTTTAATTACGCTTCCCAAATTTTAGAAGTTGATAGCGGCATCATATTTTTGGTTACCGATGAGAAGGAACTAAAACTGCTAAATTCATTTGGACTATCAGCAGAATTTTTGAAGTACATCCAGTTTCATTCTTCAGATTCAAGAAATGTACAAATGGCAAGTTCTGGTAAATCGGTCTTTATTGACTACAATCAGATAGAAACTGCTGGCTTTAAAGAAATGATTTCTGAAGGAATTAAATCTGTTGCTGTTGTTCCACTTTCTATCGAAGGGAAAATATTTGCAGTATTGAATCTTGGTTCACATACACTAAATGAGATGACCGAGTTGGAAAGAGGGAAAATCGAATCATTTGCTTTTCAAATTGGAGCTTACATTGGTAGAATTGTAACAGAACAAGAACTAAAACAGAGCGAAGAAAAGTTTCGCAAATTCTTTGATGCCGATCTTGCCGGCGACTACAAGAGCAGAGTTGATGGAACACTTTTGGACTGCAATACAGCTTTTCTAAAAATTTTAGAGTTTGATTCTAAGGATCAAGCTCTTTCTACTAATATGAAAGAAATCTACCCTAATGAAATTCACAGAAAATCTCTTTTTACTAAACTTAAAAGGGAAAAATCCTTGGAGCTTGTTGAGACTAAACTGGTTACAAGAAAAGGAAGAGAAATTATTGTAATAGAAAGTATGATAGCTGAATTTGATGTAAAGGGTAAGTTTGTGGGTGTATCAGGTTTTATGATTGACGTAACTCAGTTAAAAATTAGTGAAAGGGCACTAAAAGAAAGTGAAAAAAATTACCGCGAATTATTTAACAGAATGCAAAGCGGCTTTGCTTACCATGAAGTTGTTTGTAATAGGAGTGGAAAAGTTGTTGATTATAGATTCTTGGCTGTTAACCCAATGTTTGAAAAACTAACCGGCTTTAAAGCTAAAAACTTATTGGGCAGAACTGTCTTAGATGCAATGCCGGCAACAGAAAAATACTGGATTGAAGAATATGGTAAGGTTGCGCTTGGCGGAAAACCTTTACGTTTTGAACAATTTGCAGCTGGGATTGGAAAGTATTTTAAAGTGCTTGTTTATTCACCCGAGAAATACAAATTTGCTACAATTTTTGAAGATGTTACCGAGGCTAAAAAAACTGAAGAAAAGATAAGACAGCTTTCCATGGCAGTTGAGCAAAGTTCTGCGACAGTTGTAATTACTAATGTTGATGGAACAATTGAATATGTTAATCCTACCTTTACTAAACTTACCGGTTATGGTTCTGAGGAAGTAATAGGTAAAAATCCACGTATTCTTAAATCCGGCTATTCTTCCGAACAAAATTATAAATCTTTGTGGCACAGTATAAAATCTGGTAAAGACTGGAGCGGAATTTTTAACAACCGTAAGAAAAACGGTGAGCTTTATTGGGAAGCTTCTGTTATTAGCCCGATGCGCGATTCAAAAGGTAAGATTACCCACTTTATTGCAATCAAAGAAGACATAACCGAAAAGATAAAAAAAGACAGAGAGCTTGAAGCCTATAAACTTGATCTTGAAAAAATGGTTGCGCAAAGAACGCAAGAGCTAAACCTTAGTAATGTTAAGTTGCAAGAAGAAGTAGTAAGACAAAAAAATACCGAAGCACTACTGAAAGTTTCGTTGGCAAAAGAAAAAGAACTAAGCGAATTAAAAACCCGGTTTATTTCGACAACGTCTCACGAGTTTAGAACTCCACTTACTTCAATCCTTTCATCAACCGAACTCTTACAGAAATATGGTAAAAAATGGAGTGGAGAAAAATTTGCAGAGCATGTAGACCGCACAAAGCGCGCGGTTGAATACTTAGTTAAACTTCTTGAAGATGTTCTAATCATAAGTCGTACTGAAAGTGGGAAAATTGGCTTCGACCCGGAAAAAATGAACCTCAAAGACTTCTGCCGAGACATCATTAAAGAAACACAGTCTCAAGCAAAAGAAAATCACAAGCTTGTTTTTAAGTATAACCCTAAACTTCAAGAATTTTCACTCGATCCTAAATTGCTGAAGTTTATTCTACTGAACTTAATTGTAAATGCATATAAGTATTCCCCGGCCGGCGGAGAGGTAATGTTCATTGTAACCAGCAGCAAGCAGAATGTAAATTTCACGGTTTCCGACCATGGTATAGGAATACCGGATGAAGAAAAATTTTACATCTATGATAACTTCCACAGAAGCAAGAATAGTATGGATATACCGGGCACCGGACTTGGTCTTGCTATTGTTAAAAGATCCGTGGAAATTCATCACGGAACTATTGGATTCATTTCCAAACTCAATGTTGGAACAACTTTTAAGGTTTCACTTCCAATACATTTTCAAAAAGATGAATCTGATGTTACTCAAATTAAAAGTTCTATTGATTAAAACTGAGGAATCTAATGGGAAGTAATTATAGACGAAATTTAATTCTTCAAGTTGTAATCACAGTAATAATACTAGCGGCAGCTGGCTTTCTTTATATTTCTAATGAAAGAGAAAGGATAATTAAAGATAAGTATGATGAACTGGCTGTAATTGCAAAGATGAAAACTGACGAAATAGCTAAACATTATGTTGAAGAAATAAATGATGCAAACTTATTAGCCAACGATATTTTTCTCCTTGACATAATTAAAAAATTCCTATCAAAAAGCGGAGAGGGTAAATTAAATCTGGTTAACAAGTTTAAGAGTATACAAGCGCAGCATGATTTTAGCGATATTTTTCTAGCTTCGTCTAGTGGGAAACTGCTTGCATCCGCAGAATCAAAAAAAAAATCTCTCAATCCAACTTTAGTTCAGTCAGTTAAAAAATGCGTTGAAGAGAGAAATGTTATTGCTACGGATATTTATGGTTCAACAGATCGGAAAACAATTTTTTATGACTTTGTAGTACCAATTTACGGTGCTAAGCGTGAACTGATTGCTTCAGTAATTTTTAGAAAAGACCCTAACAAAGAGCTCTTTCCATTAATACAAAGCTGGCCTCTGAAAAGCGAATCCGGCGAAAATCTAATTGTTAGAAAAGATGGAGCTGATGTTTTATTCCTTAATGAATTGCGCTTTAAAAAAAATGCGGCACTGAATCTTAGAGTTCCATTAACAAGAACAGAAGTTCCGGCAGTTGGAGCGGCTCTAGGAAAAATCGGAATTTTTTTAGGCTTGGATTACAGAGGAATTGAAGTTCTATCCGATATTCGTCCAATCTTCGGCACAAATTGGTTCTTAGTTTCTAAAATTGATACTGCTGAAATATTTGCAGAGCTTAATTACCGAACAGCATTTACGGTGGTATTGGTATTATTATTAATGTTTTTTGTTGTTAGCGCTTTTGCAGTTTATCATTATTACCGCCAAAGAGGGCACTATAGAGAACTGTTTAATAAAGAAAAGGAAGTTCGCCAAGTACATGAAGAATTCCGCACAACACTTTATAGTATTGGTGATGGGGTAATAACCACGGATATTCAAGCCAGAGTTAAACAGATGAACTACGTTGCTGAAAAACTCACCGGTTGGCAAGAAGAAGAAGCTGTTGGTAAAACAATCCAAGATGTATTTGAAATAATAAATGAAGACTCAAGAAAGACTGTTGAGAATCCGGTTGAACGTGTATTGAGAGAAGGTGTTGTTGTTGGTTTGGCAAATCACACTCTGTTAGTTTCTAAAGATGGAACTGAAACACCAATTGCAGATAGCGGCGCGCCAATTAAACAAGCTGAAGGAGATATAGAGGGTGTTGTACTGGTTTTCAGAGATCAAGTTGAAGAACGAGAAGCTAAAAGACAATTGGAAGAAAAAGAGTATTGGCTAAGAGAATCTCAGCGCATTGGAAGAATTGGTTCTTACGATTTAGATATTGCTAAACAAGAATGGACTTCTTCTGAAGTACTTGATGAAATATTCGGTATTAACAAGGATAGCGAAAAAACCTTAATGAGTTGGAGCGCTTTGATACATCCGGATCACCAAAGCGAAATGCTGAACTACTTTTTGAATTACGTTGTGAAGGATAAACAACTTTTCAATAAGGAATATAAAGTTGTAAGAGTTAATGATGGAGAGGTACGCTGGGTTTGGGGACAAGGAGAACTAAAATTTGATGATAATGGAAACCCCACTAGAATGTTCGGCACTATCCAAGATGTAACCGAAAGAAAACTTGCTGAAATTGAAAGGGCAAAACTATCTCGAATAGTTGAAAATTCCTTAAATGAAATATACGTTTTTGATGTTGTGACCTTAAAATTTATATATGTGAATTTCAGCGCACTTCAAAATGTCCAATATTCAATGGATGAAATGAGGAATCTAACCGCATTCAGTATTAAACCGGAGTTTTCTGAAGAAAGATTTAGAGGGGCTATTAAACCTTTAATCTCAGGTGACAAAGAAATACTAATCTTCGAAACAATTCATAGACGAAAAGATGGAACGGAATATCCGGTTGAAGTTCATTTGCAGATATCAAGAACAGAAGAAAGACCATTATTTGTTGCAATTGCAAACGACATTTCTGTGCGTAAACAAAGTGAAGAAGCGCTTAGAGAAAGCGAGGAACAATTCCGTAAAATCTTCGAGGTTGCATCGGTTGGAATTGTACAGGTTCTGCCTCAAGAAGGGAGAATTATGAATTGTAATGATAAGTATTGTGAACTAGTTGGTTACACAAGAGAAGAGCTAATGAATCTTCCATTTAGAGATCTGACATATGCAGATGACCGTAAGGAAGACTGGGAAAAATTTATGAATGCAGTTAGAGGTGAGGCTGCAAATTATTTAAATGAAAAAAGATATGTTAAAAAAGATGGTACTCTTATTTGGATCAGAATCAACGCTGCAATAGTTCGCGATGATTCCGGAAGGCCTATAAAAACTGTTGCTATAGTTGAAGATATTAGTGAAAGAAAAAAAATGGAAGAGGCAATTAGACAAAGGATTGTTACTCTTACAGAGCCTGTTAGTTCAAATCATCAAATTTCTTTTGACGATTTATTCAATATCGATGATATACAGAAACTGCAAGACGATTTTTCTACTGCTACAGGTGTTGCGTCAATCATAACAATGCCGGATGGGACTCCTATAACCAAACCAAGTAACTTTTGCAGACTCTGCAGCGATGTAATTAGAAACACTGAAAAAGGTCTTAGCAATTGCATGAAGTCTGATTCTGTGCTTGGTGGCTGTAATCCTCATGGGCCAACAATACAGCCTTGTCTTAGCGGTGGTCTTTGGGATGCCGGTGCAAGTATCTCTGTTGGAGGAAAACATATTGCTAATTGGCTTATTGGGCAAGTTAGAAATGAAGAAATTAATATAGATAATGTAATTGCTTATGCCGACGAAATAGGTGTGGACAAAAACATTTTTAGCACTGCGCTATCCGAAGTTCCGGTAATGTCTAATGAAAAATTCAATAGTGTGGCAAATGCACTTTATACTTTTGCTAATGAGCTTTCCACTAAAGCATATCAGAATATTCAGCAAGCCCGGTTTATTTCTGAAAGAAGTATAATAGAAAAAGTTTTGCGCGACCGCGAGCAAAAACTTTCCGTCACGCTACAATCTATTGGAGATGCCGTAATTGCTACAGATGTAAATGGAATAATAATTAATATGAATCATATTGCTGAACGCTTAACTGCCTATACTTTAGAAGAAGCGCTAAGTAAACCGCTTACTGAAGTTCTTAATATTGTTAATGCTCAAACACGGGTTAAAGTTGAAAATCCGGTTGAACGTGTGATTAGGGAAGGTGAAATTATCGGTTTAGCCAATCATACAATTCTAATTGCAAGGGATGGAACTGAATATCAAATTGCTGATAGTGCCGCGCCAATTAAAGAAACTACCGGCGAAATTACCGGTGTTGTACTTGTGTTTAGAGACCAGACCGAAGAGTACAAAGCGCAGTTCAAACTGGAAGAAAACGAAAGGAAATTTAGAACAATTTTTGACACAAGCCCGGACGCAATAACTATCTCCCGATTGAAAGATGGACAGTTCGTTGATTTTAACGATGGATTCTGTCGGTTAACCGGATATACTAGAGAAGAAGCAATAGGCAAAACAGAAGTTGAATTGAACATCTGGTATGACCCGATTCAAAGAAGTGCGCTAATCAGCAGTCTTATTGAGAAGCACTATGTTGACAATATGGAAATTATGTTTAGAAAGAAAGATGGAAGAATAATTATTTGCTATACTAGCTCCAGACTAATAACAGTTGAAGGAAACCAATATGTACTAGCTGTAAACCGGGATGTAACCGAAAAAGTTGAAAGCGTTAAAGAGCTGGAACAATACCGAAACCACTTGGAAGAAATGATTGATTTGCGTACCAACGAGTTGAACGCGGCTAATCAAAAGTTGATGGAGGAAATTGAAAAGGAAAAAGAAGTAGAAGCAAAATTAGAAGAAACGCTTTTAAGAGAGCAAGAATTAAGTCAACTCAAATCCCGCTTTATATCCACAACCTCCCACGAGTTTAGAACGCCACTTACTACAGTCCTTTCATCGGCGGAATTGATACAAAGAAATATTAAAAAGTTAAGTGAAGAAAAAATAATTGAGTATACAACTCGAATTAAAAATTCAGTAGCCTATCTAACAAAATTATTGGAAGGTGTAATTACACTTAACAAAGCGGATTCCGGTAAACTGGCTTATGAGCCGAGAAAAATGAACTTGCGGGCGCTCTGTCACGAAATTTTGGATACATCTTACATTTTTGCCAAAGATAATCATAAAGTTGTCTTCGATTACTTCCCGGATGAAACGCATTTCAATATGGATGAAAAATTGATGAGATTCGTCCTATCTAATCTTATGGTGAATGCATATAAATATTCTCCGGAAGGGGGAACTATAACTTTTTTAGTTGAAAAGAATAAAAAAGAACTTATTTTTAATATAAAAGATGAAGGAATTGGAATACCGGAAGAAGATATGCCACATTTGTTTGAACCGTTTCACAGAGGTAAAAATTGTGATGATATTCCGGGTACAGGCTTGGGTTTATCAATTGTTAAAAAATCTGTGGAAATACAAAATGGGCACATTTCGTTTGAGAGTGAACTGGAAAAAGGAACGCGTTTTACAATAACAATTCCGCAACATTGATTTGGAGTACTGATGAAGAAAGTTAAAGTTCTGGTTATTGAAGACGACCAAGATGTAAGAGAGAATATTCACACGTTACTTGTTGAGGAGGGATACGAAGTTTACTCTTCCGCAAACGGAGAAACCGGTGTTACTCTTGCGAATGAACATTTACCTAACATTATTGTTTGCGATATTCTAATGAGTGGAATGGATGGTTATGCGGTTCTGGAACAACTTTCCAAATCTAAAAAAACTAAGTCAATTCCATTTATTTATCTAACTGCTAAAGTAGAGCGGGATGATATCCGAAAAGGAATGCAACTTGGTGCCGATGATTATCTTTTCAAACCATTCAAATCTGATGAGCTGTTAAACGCAATTGAGGCGCGACTAAAAAAACGAGAAATCTTGAAGGCAGAATCAATTCAAGATTCTTCTATGCAAAAGAGAAATCCTAAAACAAAATACAGCAGCGATGACAAAATCTTTTTAAATATCAGCGGTAAACCTCACATCGTTCCGATAAAAGATATTGTTTACATTATTGCAGAGAACCAGTATACGTCGATGAAGTTGATTGAGAATAAATCAATCCTTGTTCGTAAGTCGATTTCGGCATGGGAAGTTGTATTGCCAACTAAAATGTTTTTGAGAATTCATAGATCTACAATAATCAATTCCGATAGTATAGCAAAAATGGAAAAGTGGTATAACTCTTCTTTTCTTGTATACCTTAAAGATGTTAAAGAACCTTTTATTATCAGCAAACGATATTCAACCCTACTTAGAAGAAACCAGATATAATTTATATATTGTGCCGGGATGCAAATTTGTTTACGGCACACTTTACTTCTCGCGAGCCAGATTCTACCCACTAACAACAACAATTTGCCTTTACCAACATTCAACTTAAAAAATTCTCTTTAAACTCGAATATTGGTTATGAGAAACATGAGGAGCGACTAAATGAAGAAAATTTTGATAGTAGAGGATGAACATGACGTAAGAATCAATTTACAGGATCTGTTGGAATCTGAATCTTACAGTGTTGTTACTGCAAAAGATGGACTAGACGGTTATAAAAAAGCTGTTGAGGAATTGCCCGACTTAATACTAAGTGACATAAAAATGCCCAGAGTGGATGGTCTTGAACTATTCAAAATGCTTCAAATAAATTCCGTTACAAATACAATTCCCTTCATATTCCTAACAGCTAAAGTGGAGATGTCCGACTTTAGAGAAGGTATGTCGTTGGGTGCCGATGATTACTTAATAAAGCCATTCAAAATAGAAGACGTAATAAAAGCTATAGAGACCCGGTTGAAAAAACGGGAGGGGTTTGTTGAAGAACTTGAACAACTACGTGAAAGTCTATTGCATAAGGTCCCTCATGAACTCAGAACTCCACTTGTTGGTATTATTGGCTTTTCAGAGCTTATTGAAGAGGACTTGGAAAACCTATCGAAAGAAGAAGTAAAAGAAATGATAAACAAAATCAAAAGGTCCGGGAAGAGGTTACAGAGGCGTATTGAAAAATTCCTTTCTTATGCAGAGTTGATTTCGAGCGAGACGAAACAACAAACACTTCCGGATATGAAGAAGCCGGTATTTGAAATAGACTCTCGTTTAGTAGCCTACCGATTAAATCCGACTATTGAAGATTATGATAGGAAGAACGATATCCGGATTACTTTTGCTAAGTCCAAAGTTCAAGTTAGCGAAAGATATTTTGATATGATTCTAAAAGAATTAATTGAAAACGCGTTAAAATTTTCTCCGAGAGGCACGCAAATTAATATCTCAGGTGAGAAAAACGGTCAGTATTATATAACTAAAGTAGATGATAACGGATGCGGTATGGCAGAGACATCGATTAAAGAAATTCACGCATTAAAGCAGTTTGGCGATGAAAAATATCTAAAAGAAGGTGTGGGTTTGGGGCTTGCTCTAGTTCAAAAAATTCTAAAGTACAGTGGCGGCTATCTTAAACTTGAAAGCAAGCTTAATAAATCTACATCAATTGAATTTGGAATACCGTTAGTTAAGGATTAGCTATGGAAGAATTTGAAGCTGTTACCTTTAAATTCTTTTCGGTTTTACTAAACATGACCGACTATATGGAAAAGAGTTCCGAGAGCCTAATGAATTTGCTGGATAACTATGAAACGCGAACAGCTGATGAATACAAACAGAAAGATGAATATCATAAAGTATTACTTGGTATAAATAGTAGAACAAAAAAAATACATGATGAGATATTATCGCTTGCACTAAAGAAAACAGTAAATCTCGAAAAGAAGAAAATATCACAGCAATGGTTTCATAGTTTAACCCATGAGTTAGAAAGGATAAGTACTCTGTCGAAGGATGGTTTATCAAAGAAATTTTTTGTTGATGAAAAAGGCAAATTGAAATTTTAAGGGATAACTATTCGAGAAATACGATAAGGAGTTTTAGCATGGCAAATGCAGCAAACGATACTCTGGATTTGATCCAATTAGTGGGTTTCAAACTAGGCAACGAAGAATTTGGTGTTGACATAAGCCGCGTGCAAGAAATTAATATGATGATGCATCTGACAAAAATTCCAAACTCTAATAAGTTTATAGAAGGAGTTGTAAATCTACGCGGTAAAATTATTCCGGTAATTAATCTTAGAGAAAGGCTTGGGTTATCAAAAAAAGAAGATGATAATAGAACAAAGATTATCGTTTCCGATATCAATAATAAACTCATCGGTTATATTGTTGATGAAGTAAGTGAAGTCTTAAGAATTTCAAAGTCTATAATAGAACCCCGAATTAGCTATCGGGATTGAAACCGGGCTGATTGAAGGTGTAGCAAAACTAGAAGGAAGATTATTAATCCTTTTAAATCTCGATAAGCTTTTAAATGTAAATGAAATTGAACAATTACAAGCAATTGAAGAATAAGAATGGTTTATATATATGTTAAAGAAAGTTGGCATCATCTAGTTAATGAAAAACGTGCTTAATATTAGAGACCTCCTAATAATTAATTTAGTGTCACACCGAGCCCGTAGAAGTGTGATAATTTAGTTTGTAGTGTCATGGTTCGCTAAACTCACCATGACTTAGTCTTCATAGTTTAGAGGTCACTAATTGTAACAACTAATTAGCGTTTAACTAATACCTAACTTAGTAACGCAACCTCAAATCCGCCGCAAAACTTGTGGCGGATTTTTTTTACCGACAATTATCTGAGGAGCAATATTTTATAAAGTTACTGGAGTTTAAGAACAAAATATTTTCATGTTATCAACACACATCAATGTCCGCTTACAACTCAATTTCACCGCATGCATCATTTATATCAATAATCAAATACTTCACTTCGATTATGTGTATAGAATTGAGAAGACTTATTACTTATGGAATTTACCTTAATGTAAATAAAAAGTTAACTCACATTCTTGATTAAAAATAGGACGCAAATGTTGGAAAATTCTATTTCACAAAAAACTTTGATCGGAAAAATACAAAAGCCGGAAGTGCTTATTGCCAAACTCAATTTGATATTTGAGTATCTGTACCGGTTTTTGGCTTCCTTAAAATAAATCATTTATAAGCAATAAAGATGGGAAGTTGATTTACTTAATAACAAAGGAAATAGAAAATGAAGAGTACAACGATTGACAGCCAAGATTTGATCCAACTTGTAGGTTTTAAGCTTGGCAACGAAGATTTTGGAATTGACATAAGCCGCGTTCAAGAAATTAATATGATGATGCAGCTTACTAAGATTCCTAACTCTAACAAATTTATTGAGGGAGTAGTAAATCTGCGCGGTAAAATTGTGCCGGTAGTTAATCTGCGTGAACGACTCGGTCTCAGCAAGAAAGCCGATGACAGTAGAACAAAAATAATTGTCTCGGATGTAAACAATAAGCTTGTAGGCTACATTGTAGATGAAGTTAATGAGGTGCTGAGAATTTCCAAATCTATAATTGAACCATCGCCTGATATTGTAACTGGTGTTGAATCTGAATTAATTGAAGGAGTTGCCAAGCTGGAAGGAAGGCTACTTATCCTTCTTAATCTGGATAAACTATTAACCGCAACCGAAATTAAACAATTAGAACTCATTGAAGAATAAGGAGAAATCAAAATGTTAAGTAACATGAAAATCGGATTAAGGCTAACAGCGGGCTTTGCAGCAGTTACGCTAGGGCTTATTATTATTGCGTTTGTCGGACTGAGCGGTTTGGGCGAAATAGATGAAGAAGTACAATTACTTGTTCATGAAAAATTTCCCACAACCATTTGGGCTAACGATATAATTGATAATGTTAATGTTGACGCAAGAGTAATTAGGAATCTTATTATTACAAATAACCCGGAAATAAAGAAGAAAGAATTGGCAAGGTTTGATGAGACTAAAAAAATAATTGATAGCAGATTAGATTCATTAAAATTGATAATTAAAGATAATGTTGGGAGAGAACAAATTGAAAAGCTTGAGTCAACCCGGGAAAAATATTTATCAATTAGAGAAGAACTGCTTGGAGAATTAAATTCCGGTAATAAAGAAAAAGCATCGGCAATGCTTTTTGCTGAAATGAGAAATTCTCAATCTGAATATTTCGGTGCAGTTAACGCCATAATTACAGCACAGAATAATTCTACTGCTGCGGTAGGCGACGCCGCTATAGAAGACCACGATACAGCCGAAACAGAAATTTACATTACAATTGCTGTAGTTTTGCTTTTAGTAATTGGAGGGGCATACTTAATTACCAAGAGTATTGTTACACCGGTTTACGAACTAAATACTGCTGCCCAAAAGGTTGCAAACGGTGAACTTGGTGTAATTGTTGTTAATAATTCGAAAGATGAGATTGGAATTCTAGCAGGTTCATTCAATACCATGTCTGATAAAATTACACAAACAATGAATGATCTTGATGGAATACCAACACCGTTAATGATGATTGATCCGGATTTCAATATAACATATTTTAATAAGGCGGCGGCAGAAGTAGCAGGATTAAACCAGAAAGATTGCCTAAATAAAAAATGCTATGATTTGTTTAAGACACAGCATTGTAGAACATCCAACTGTGCTACACACAAATCTATGCTTACAAAGCAAGCTCAAATATCGGAAACAATTGCTGCCCCAAGAGGACAAAACATACCTATAGCGTATGCGGCTAAGCCTAATATTGATAAAACCGGAAAGGTAATTGGTGCTTTAGAATTTGTTACAGACTTAACTAAAGCTAAAGAATTCGAAAATTATTTAAACAAAAGCGCCAATGATCTACTTGTTGAAATGGACAAATTTGCGGCAGGCGATTTGACTGTTAACATAAAGGCAAGTAATGAGAACGATGTAGTTGGAAAGCTCTTTGGCGGATTTAATAAAGTTGTAATAAATCTTAAAAACATAATTCTCAGCATTACAGATGCAGTACAAGCAACGGCCAGTGCAAGCAATCAAATTTCTAGTAGTACCGAAGAGTTAGCCGCCGGATCTCAAGAGCAAAGTGCACAGACCGGAGAAATTGCCAGCGCAGTTAATCAAATGTCCGCAACAATAATCCAAACTACAAAGCATGCGGGAGAAGCATCAAACAACGCTAAAGAAGCCGGTATGATTGCAAAAGAAGGTGGAAAAGCTGTTGATGACACTATTAATGGAATGGGCAGAATTGCAACAGTAGTATCAAGAGCAGCAGTTGTTGTACAAGAATTAGGCAAAGGAAGCGAGCAGATTGGCGAAATTGTTCAAGTGATTGATGACATTGCCGATCAGACAAACCTGCTTGCATTAAATGCAGCAATAGAAGCTGCGCGTGCCGGTGAACAAGGACGCGGCTTTGCTGTCGTTGCCGATGAAGTGCGTAAACTTGCTGAGCGCACTACTAAAGCAACTAAGGAAATTGCGGTAATGATTAAACGCATTCAGAACGATACAAAAGAAGCAGTTGTTTCTATGAACGAAGGAACAAAAGAAGTTGAAGTTGGAAAAGAATTAGCCGAAAGAGCCGGAAGTTCATTGCGTCAAATCATTGGTGCTTCCAATAGTGTTGTGGATATAATTACTCAAGTTGCCGCTGCAAGTGAAGAACAATCATCAGCCGCCGAACAAATTTCTAAAAACATAGAATCAATTAGTAATGTAACACATGAATCTGCTGCCGGAACTCAACAGATTGCCCGTGCTGCAGAAGACTTAAATAGATTAACGGATAATCTGCAAAATTTAGCTTCTCAATTTAAAGTTGATTTAGCTTACTCATCTTCGAACAGAAATCTTGCTGTTAGGAAAGACGGAAAGTTAGTTATGCATTAATTCCAAAGCAGCAGAAGTTGCTGGGGTAAACATATATAAATAGTTGGCGGCAATAGTAGTTCAAAAGATTACGTTGCTGCCACTTTTTTTATGAGCTTCAACTTGTCACGATTCCTTATCTTGATTTATCACGCAACAAACTGCTAACTTAGCTTTCAAAAAAGAAAAGATAGATTGTTATGGAAAATAAATATGATGTATTCATCATTGGAAGTGGACCGGGCGGGGAAGGCGCGGCAATGACTTGCGCTAAGCAAGGGAAAAAAGTAGCAGTATGCGATGATTTCTCTCTTGTTGGCGGAAGTAATACCCACAAAGGAACAATTCCAAGTAAAGCATTAAGACACGCAAGTCAAGTTTTAATTGACAGCAAAGGGCTGGATGGAACAACATACCAAGAATTGTTAAGGCAGACGGATGTTGTAATTAAACGACAAGTGGAATTGCGACGGGGGTTTTACATTCGCAATAATGTTGATTTGTTAATTGGCAAAGCAGTATTGCTCGATGCAAACACAATCGAAGTTACCGAAGCTAACGGCTTAAAGAAAAAATACAAAGCCGAAGCAATTATCATTGCAACCGGCTCACGTCCTTATCATCCGCCGGATGTTGATTTTTCACATCCAAGAATTGTTGACAGCGATAAGCTCTTGAAGATTCAAGACAATCCCAAAACAATTACAATTTACGGCGCTGGCGTAATCGGCTGTGAATACGCTTCAATCTTTCGCGGCTTGTCAATCAAAGTAAATTTGATAAACACGCGCCATCAGCTTCTTTCATTTTTAGATGATGAAATTATTGACGCTCTTGCTTATCACCTGCGCGAGAATGGAGTTTTGATTCGTCACAGTGAAGAGTATGAAAAAGTTGAAACAGATGAATGCGGTGTGACTATTTATCTTAAATCTAACAAGCAAATTAGAAGTGATTATTTACTTTGGGCGCAAGGTAGAACCGGTAACTCACAAAATATGGGATTGGAAGAACTCGGAATCAAAATTGATGCTCGCGGCTCTATTCCGGTTAATCAATTTTATCAGTCATCTGTGCTAAACATTTATGCTGTGGGCGATGTAATCGGCTATCCAAGTTTAGCAAGTGCTGCTTACGATCAAGGTAGATTTGCAGCACGACATTTACTGCTCGGCGAAACTAAAACACTGCGGCTTGAAGATATTCCAACCGGCATTTATACAATTCCGGAAATCAGTTCTATAGGATTGAATGAGCGTGAACTTACGGAAAAGAAAATTCCTTACGAAGTTGGGCATTCATTCTTCAGACATTTAGCCCGTGCTCAAATAACCGGAAGAACAACCGGAATGCTGAAAATCCTTTTTCATAGAGATACATTTGAAATTCTCGGAATACATTGTTTCGGCTATGGCGCTTCGGAAATTATTCACATCGGTCAAGCAATTATGTCGCAAAAAGATGAAGGAAATTCACTTATGTATTTTATTAACAGCACTTTTAATTATCCGACTATGGCGGAAGCTTATCGTGTTGCGGCGTTAAATGGATTCAACCGTGTAGAGCTAAGCGATGTTCATCAAAAGAAAAAACAAAAAAGTAATGGCTGATAATAAACAAAATATTAAAAGCGGTTTCACTAAAGATGAATTGAAAGTGTTTGGCAGTTTAAAGAAGCCGCACGATATTCAATTATTTCTTAACGATATAAAATACAATCCCGAATACGTTACTCGCTCGCCCAAAATGATTTTGCGACACAATGAAGCAAATTGTTTTGAAGGAGCTTTGTTTGCGGCGGCGGCATTAAGAATGCTTGGCTACAAACCATTAATTGTTGACATGATGGCTAAGAACGACGACGATCATATTATTGCGGTTTTCAAAAAGAATGGATTGTGGGGCGCTGTTGCAAAATCCAATACCACTTTGCTTCGTTTCCGCGAACCGGTTTATAGAACCATTCGTGAGCTTGTAATGTCTTACTTCGAATTTTACTTCAATACACTTGGAGAAAAATCACTCATTAGTTATTCCAATCCGGTTGATTTGGCAAAGTTTGATAAATATGACTGGATGACTACCGAAAATGATCTTGAATTTATTGGAGATTATCTTTTCGAAATAAAGCATCACGAGATATATCCTAAATCATCGCGCCCGCTTAATGGGGCTGATAAAGAAGTTGTTGATTTATGTTTTAGCGGCGCTATTGTAGAAGGTCTTTTCGTACCGAAAAAGAAATAACACTTTTTCATACATTTAATCAAATGGAATTAACTATGAAAAGTTATATAAGCTTTTTGGCTCTAACTTTTATCATTGGCAGTATTGCCTTTTCCGGTTGTTCTAAAAGTATTACAGATAATGCTTCGCTAAAATTTCAAAAGAAAAGTTTTGCTAAAGCATTCGACAGCACTAACACAAAGACTGATAATTATGTGCATGTAAAAATTGATTATGTTGTGTTTACTCAGGCTAAGACTAAAGTAGTTAAAGATTCCTTAAACAAGATTGTTGAGAGCTACATAAGCGCCCCTATTTTTGAGCAGAAAACTAAAACTCTAGTAGAGCTGGCTCAATCGTTAATTGATGATTATAAAAAACAGAAAAAGGAATTCCCCGATTTTCCGGGAGGATATGAGCTTGAGCGGAATGTTGAAGTACTATATAGTAATGATAAGTTAGTGTGTGTTAAATTTAACGAGTATTCATTCTTCGGCGGCGCCCATCCAAATTCCGTTATGTTTTACACTAATGTTGATTTACAAACCGGAAGAATGATTAAGCTGGAAGAGTTGTTTGTTGATGGATACAAGGAGCGATTGAATAAAATAGCTGAGAAGTATTTTAGAAGAGAAAGAGAACTGAAACCGGATGAAGATTTAGAGCAAGCCGGTTTTTGGTTTGATGGAAACAAATTTTCTGTGAATGAAAATTTCGCAATTCAAAAATCCGGGTTAAGCTTTTATTTTAACGATTACGAAGTTACTTCACACGCTACCGGACCCACATTGATTGAAATACCATTTGCGGAGTTGAATTCTATAATTAAGCCTTCCGGATATATTTCCACTAAATAAAGTTTGCCCGGTTTTAATGCCGAGCTATATCTTAAGACAATTTTGTCTCTATCGGGTTATGAACTAAGTCACTTCCGGAAAATTGCGGTTTGTTAGTCATTAAACTTTCCATTAAAATCATTTGTCGAAAAACTACATTCGGAAAAACTAAATGGATAAATCAGCTTACCTTAAAAAAATCAATATTTGGGATTCTGACGCTGCTCGTCATGTACTCTCGAGATCTTTATATGGCTATTCCAGAACCGATATTGACTTTGCTTTATCAAAACCTTTGGATGACTTTATTGATAACTATCTTTTGAAAGATTTAGATGAACCAACTTCACCAACTTACAATGGTGTTGAATGGGTAACGCTGGCGAATAATTCAACAAACTCACCTAACTATAGTAATTACAAGTATTCTCTTATTTGGTGGTGGGAAGATTTAATGCTTCAGCAAGGTTATTCTCTTCGTGAAAAGATGGTCTGGTTTTACGCAAATCATTTTGTTACAGAGTATAACACAGTTCAAGTTCCGCAATACTATTATTTATCAAACAAACTTTTCCGCCAATATGCCTTTGGAAATTTGATTGATCTTACTAAGAAAGTTACAATTGATCCGGCGATGCTGGTTTATCTAAATGGCAATGTGAGCACACGAACAGCACCAAATGAAAACTACGGCCGTGAATTGATGGAACTGTTTTCACTTGGCATTGGCAATTACAGCGAAGAAGATATTAAACAAGCTGCAAAAGCATTAACGGGATGGAGAGTTAATAGCACAACACTCACAGGATACTTTACAAGCTCCCGCTGGGATTCCGGCTCTAAAACGATTTTTGGCAAAGCCGGAAATTGGAATGCTGATGATGTTGTGGATATAATCTTTTCTGAAAAAGCAGTTGCCGCTTCAGAATATTTTTGCCGTAAACTTTACAAAGAGTTTGCTTACTATGAACCGAATGTAGAATATGTTAAACAGCTTGCCGAAGTGATGAGAGCAAATAATTTCAATGTTAAGCCGGTTCTTTCTACAATGCTGAAATCTCAATATTTCCATTCGGTTGATATACGCGGTGCAAAAATAAAATCGCCAATTGAGTTTTTAGTATCGCTCATTCGCTTCTTTAATCTAACTTATGATAATGACTTGTTAAACCAGATAAGAACAAAATCCCGAGAGCTTGAGCAAGAGATTCTTAATCCACCGGATGTGCGCGGCTGGGAGGGACAGCGCAAGTGGATGAACACAACAGTTTACCCAACCCGAAACAAGTTCACAGATTCACTAGTGAGTGGAATAAAAATTAACAGTAAGACTTATAAAATAGATTCACTGACTTACGCACGCTCATATCCAAGTTCGGAAAATGCTTCTCAGTTTGTTGAAGATGTAACTAAAATTTTAATTCAATTTCCTTTGAGTCAAGCGAGAAAAGATTTTCTTCTCTCTTCTCTGCTTGATGGAACCGCCGTGCAAAATTGGTCAACTTATGCAACCGGAGCTTCTACTCGTTTGGAAAAATTTTTCAAGGCGCTCATGCGCTTACCCGAATTTCAATTGTCGTAAGTATCTCCTGATGTGAGATTGAAATAATGAGAAGCTTAACAGACAAAAGTAGAATTGGGCTAAAGCCCATGTAGAGTTGTTATTCTAATAACCCCACGCTTAAGCGTGGGGTTATAACAAACACAACTACATTTATGGACTTTAGTCCAAATTTATTAGTGAGATATTAACAAGTTTTGTGAGCGCAAAATGAAAAGAAGAGATTTCTTAAGAAATGTTGGAATGATAACCGGAGCCGGTGCGGTTTCACTTTCTTTCGGTGGAATTCCGATGAAGGCTTTTGCAAAACCATTCATGAATATTCAATCAACGAATGGAAAAATTCTGGTTCTCATTCAGCTTAAAGGCGGCAACGACGGAATTAACACAGTTATTCCTCTTGATCAATATTCAGCTTACGCTAACTATAGACCAACAATTAAAATTATAGATACAGCAGTTGTAAAACTAACTGATGCAACCGGGCTTCATCCGGCGTTGCTGCCTTTTCAAACCTTGTATAGTGAAGGTAAACTTTCGCTTATTCAAAATGTTGGTTACGCAAGCCCAAACCGTTCACATTTCCGTGCTACAGATATTTGGCTTTCAGCATCGGATTCAAATCAATATTTGTATGATGGCTGGGTTGCCCGCTATCTTCTAAAAACATTTCCAACATTTCCGGGAACTCCTCCGGCTCACCCAATGGGAATACAGCTTAGTTCGGTTCCATCCGGTTTGTTTGATAGTGATGATGGTGGGTTGGCTGTAAACTTTAGCGATCCGAACGCATTTTATACTTTGGTTAGCGGAATGACTGCCGATACCGATCCGCCGCCGGCTACAATTGCCGGTGATGAATTAAAATTTTTGAAAGAAGTTGCCGCGCTTTCTATGCAATATGCCGGAGTGATTAAAGAGAAAGCTGATAAGGGAAATCCTACTTCAACTTATCCAACTTCCCGTTTGGGACCACAATTAAAAATTGTTGCGGATTTAATTCTCGGCGGACTAGAAACACCGGTTTATCTTACTCAGCTTGATGGATTTGATACTCACTCGAATCAATTGGTTACTCAACAAACATTATTTCAAAACCTTGCGGATTCTGTTATGGCGTTTCAACGAGACATAGAAAAAGCCGGACTCGCTGATAAAGTTGTGATTATGACTTTCTCTGAGTTTGGAAGAAGAGTAAAAGAAAACGCAAGTATTGGAACAGATCACGGTGCGGCTTTGCCAATGTTTGTAATTGGAAAAGGTGTGCAAGGTGGAATCATTGGTGCCAACGCTAACTTGAGCAGCTTGGATGGTAATGGAGATATCAAATTTGTTTATGATTACCGCCAGATTTATACAAGCATTCTTAAAGATCATTTTGGAATGACAACATCTGAAGTGAAAGAAATCTTGATTAAAGATTTCACAACTCTTCCGATCTTCAAACCAACGACAGATATTCAAGATTACGATTCGGTTCCAACAGAATTTTCCTTAGCGCAGAACTATCCTAATCCATTTAATCCAACAACGACTATCAACTATCAGCTATCTGAGTTCACAAATGTTACGTTGAAAGTATATGATGTGCTTGGAAACGAAATAGCAATTCTTGTTGATCAATCTCAGCACGCCGGAAAATACAAAGTCCATTTTAATGGAAGCCAACTTGCGAGCGGAACATATATTTATACATTAAGAACAAATAACAACACTCAAACAAAAAAAATGTTACTGGTTAAGTAACAAGGAGAAACAATGAAAGTAAAAGCAATCTTTGCAATTGCATTGATGTTGGTTTTATCGTTAGCGGCTAATTCATTCGCGCAAATGGGCGGTGGAATGAATCCCCAAGAAAGAATGAAAAGAACTTTGGAAGAATTGAAAACGAGATTAACATTAACTGATGCTCAGTTCGCAAAAGCTGATACTATTCTTCAAGCACAAACTGCCGAGATGACGAAAATTAGAGAAAGCAGCGGCGGCGATAGAGAAGCAATGCGTTCGGCTATCATGGATTTGCGTGCAAAAACAGATAAGCAAATTGAAGCTATTCTAACTGATGAACAGAAAGTTGAGTATAAGAAACTTCAAGAAGAAAGAGCGCAGCGTATGCAAGGAATGGGGCGCGGTTAACACAAGATATTAGATGCTGGATACTGGATGAGAACAAAAAATCTAGTATCCAGTATCAAGCATCCAGAATCTAATTTACAGACTAAAATTCAGTCCAATATAAAGACTTCTGCCAAGTGTTCCGTAGTACAAAACTTCTTCATATGTCTTATCAAACAGATTTTCAATTCTAGCGTTCAAGGCAAGGTTGTTTAGAAATTGATAGCTTGCGGCGAAGTTGACTAACACATAATCCGGCATTGTAATTCTCATAGCCGGATAAGCGCCAAAGTCTTTGTCCTCACGTTTGCCAACATATCTAATAGATAAATTCAGATTCACCGCATCCATCATTTTATAATTTGCATTGAGAGAGACTTGATGCTTTGGTCTTCGCAAAAGTTGGTTGCCAAAATCAGTGCTTAGTTCCGATTCATCCTTCGTTTCGGTAAAAGTATAACTTGCGTTGAAAGATAAATCACTGTTCAACTTTGCAACTCCGGTAATTTCCACACCGCTTGTTTTGGCTTTAGCAATGTTGATTGTCCTAAAGGCTGAATCGAAGCCAAACATATCTGTCAGTTGAAGATTGAAATACGTTACGCCAACAAAAAATCTCTGATTGCCGAAAGATTGTTCTATTCCTAAATCCCAGCCTTTGCTTTTTTCTGGTTTCAAATCGGGATTGCCGAACGTGGGATCGAAAATATAAAACAGTGAAGGTGCTTTGAATCCGCTGCCGTATGTAGCTTTAATTTTTGTGTTGGTTGAAGCAAAATAATAAGCCGGCGCTATTCTAAAAGTTGTTATGCTTCCGAACTTTTGGTTTTTATCGTAACGCAAGCCAACGGTTGCAAACAAAGAGTTTTCCACATTCATTTGATCTTGCAAATACAATCCGGTGTTGCGCATAGATTCACGCGGGAATACACTTTCAAAAGGTCCCCAATCACTTGTAGAAAAGTAGCTTGTAGTTGCGCTTTCGGTTTCGCTTTCAATTCCAAACGTAACTAAGTTGTTTGGAATTGCGGATATGTTATTCTGCCAATCAATTTTAAAACGGGAAGCATTGTTAAAAGCATCTGAAGAAGTTGAAGGATGTACGGAATCAAATAAATCGAGCGAGTTAGTAAACCTCTTTATATATGTTGCCGATAAATTTTGCTGCCAAGAGCCATCAAAAAAAAGTGCGGCAAGATTCGTCTTCCAAATGTGTTCTTCTTGTTTGTAAGTGTTATTTGGATCGTCGCCGAGTTTTTCGTTCTGATCTAAATCTACTTTCGTCTTCTGAAATTTATAGATCAAACCGGCTTTCCAATTTGCGTCAATATCTAAATCAAACCGGGAAGATAATGCGCTGTTGGAGAAGCCATCTTTCTCTTTGTTTCCGTAAATAGAATTTGCTGCTGAAACACCATCACTTCCGCTTTGCGATGCAACAACAGCGTAACTCAGTTTTCCAAATCCACCGAGCGCGGAAATATTACTTCTGTAATAATTGTTGGCGCCGCCTTCTCCTTCAAAACCAAATTGTTGTTTTCCATTTCCTCTTTTGGTAATGATGTTAATTACGCCGGCAATAGCGTCTGAACCGTAAAGCGTACTTTGCGGTCCGCGCACGATTTCAATTCTATCTATCTCTTTAGCATTGAGAGAAGAAAAATCGAACGCGTTGTTTGGTGATGAAGGATCGTTCATCTCTACACCGTCCAAAATTACAAGTGTATGATTTGAATTCGCTCCGCGCATTGTAACGTAAGTTAGCTTTCCCGGTCCACCTTGTTGTGCTACTGAAATTCCCGGCACATCGCGTAGAATATCAACTACAGTTTTTAATTGTTTCTGCTGAATTGTCTCTGAGGTTACAACGGAAACAGAGCTGCCGATTGCATAATACGGGGTGGCAGTTTTAGTCGCGGAGACAAGCACTTCATTAAGAGTTGTCTTAATGGAATCCGATTGAGAAAAAGTTAAGCTTGCTGCAGTTAGGAAAACCGCACAGATTTTGAAAATGTTTTTCATAGAAGTTACTCCTTTGAAATAGGGAATGGAAAATCCATTCCGGATTAGAAGAAATAACTTCGTGGGAGTTTAAGTCCGGAGAGCCCGAACCGATTTGAAACGAAATGAGTTTGCAAAATTCGTAAATCAAAACCCTACCCGCGAAGGTTAAGCCCGATGGCTTGTTGATTAATTTTTTGCGGCAGGTCTCCTGGCTTGAGACATCGAATAACGCCTTCCCGAGAGCAATTTATAATTGATAATTTATAATTGAAAATTCAATTCTCAATTGCTTTTCAGTGGCTTTTTGTTAAACGACTTTTAGCGTCTCTTACAGTTGCGCGTCAGCACCGGATTCTTCGTCAAGTCAAAAAGTATCAAACAGAATCAGTGTAAATCCCCGCCTCGAACGACATAGTCGGGCGGGTGTTTAATCAGTTTTATCTGCGTTCTATTTCTTAAAAGCTTCTTTTTGACGAAACCGAACCACCGGTTTCCCTATTAAGTTGTAACACCACAAAATTGTAAAGAACTACGCCGCTAAGTTAGAAAAGCATCTCAAACATTCCAACAAAAAGAATTCGTCTTTATTGAAGAGTGAGTTGGAAAAAATATCTAATAGCTTTATTTTGCCTCAAGAATAAAAAATATGCAGAACGTGAATATTCTGAAAAAATCTTCTTACAAAACGGCTCGCATGGAAGCCCACAAAAAAACATTTCAATTAATCCACTTTAAAATAGGAGTAATTTAATGAGCTGGTTTACAAAAGCTTTGAACTCATCTATTGGGAAGAAGTTTGTAATGGCTCTTACCGGCATCTGTTTGATCTTATTCTTGATCATTCACATGGTTAACAACTTAACATTGTTTGCCGGCCCGGAGCTGTTTAATACAGTTGTAAAAAATCTAGACGGTATTAAACCGTTAGTTCGTGTAATTGAAGTTATCTTAGCTTCAATTTTTATTCTGCACATCTTTAATGCTGTTCGGCTCTGGATTGAAAACAAAAAAGCAAGACCGGAACCTTATGCAGTTAACGGCTCTTCAAAAAATTCCACACTTCTTTCCCGCACTATGATTTGGAGCGGAAGCGTTGTTTTCATCTTTTTAGTTATTCACTTAAGAACTATGTGGATTTCGTTTAACTTTGGTGAAGCTCATCATTCGGACCATAAGTATTACGAGTTTGTAGCTAAATCTTTCGCTGATCCGGTCTATTCTGTTTTCTATATAGTTGCAATGATTCTGCTCGGATTCCATCTAAATCATGGTTTCCAAAGCGCGTTTCAAACATTCGGTTGGAACAACAAAAAATATTTTCCATTAGTTGAAAAGATCGGATTTTTCTATGCTTGGATTATGGCGCTTCTCTTCGCAGCAATTCCGGTTTACTTTTTATTTTTCTACGGAGGTAACGTATGATAAAGCTCGATGCTAAAATTCCGGAAGGACCAATTAAAGATAAATGGACTAACTACAAGTTCAACATGAAACTTGTGAATCCGGCTAACAAAAGAAAGTATGATATTATAGTTGTTGGCAGCGGACTTGCCGGCGCATCTGCGGCAGCAAGTTTAGGCGAACTCGGCTTCAATGTTAAAGTGATTACATTTCACGATAGCCCTCGCCGTGCGCACAGCATTGCTGCGCAAGGTGGAATTAACGCCGCAAAAAATTATCAGAACGATGGCGACTCTGTTTATAGATTGTTTTACGATACAGTTAAAGGCGGAGACTTCCGCGCACGCGAAGCAAACGTTTACCGCTTGGCAGAAGTTAGCAATAACATTATAGATCAATGCGTTGCGCAAGGTGTTCCATTCGCTCGCGATTACGGCGGATTGCTGGATAACCGTTCGTTTGGCGGTGCGCTTGTTTCAAGAACATTTTATGCAAAAGGACAAACGGGACAGCAATTGCTGCTTGGCGCTTACAGCGCAATGAACAGACAAATTGCTTTAGGCAAAGTTAAAGTTTACGCACGTAGAGAAATGCTTGATGTAGTTGTAGTTGATGGAGTAGCAAAAGGTGTTGTTTGTAGAAATCTTCTTAACGGAGAAATTGAAAAATATTCTGCACACGCAGTTGTTTTGGCAACCGGTGGTTATGCTAATGTTTTCTTCCTTTCTACCAACGCGATGAACTGCAATACAACAGCAATTTGGCGTGCGCATAAAAAAGGCGCAGCGTTTGCAAATCCTTGCTACACGCAAATTCACCCTACGTGTTTGCCGGTTCATGGAGAAAATCAATCCAAGCTTACATTGATGAGCGAAAGCTTACGTAACGATGGAAGAATTTGGGTTTCGAAAACAAAAGGTGATATGCGCAAGCCGAATGATATTCCGGAAGAGGAGCGCGATTATTATCTCGAAAGAAAATATCCAACTTACGGCAACCTTTCTCCGCGCGATATTTCTTCCCGCGCTGCAAAAGAAGCTGTGGATGATGGACGCGGCGCTCAAGGAAGAGATTCTGTTTATCTCGATTTCCGCGATGCGATTAAACGTCTTGGTCAAAATGTAATTGAAGAACGCTACGGAAATTTGTTCGAGATGTACGAAACAATCACGGGTGAAAATCCATACGCGATACCGATGCAAATTTATCCGGCTCCTCATTACACAATGGGCGGCTTGTGGGTAGATTATAATTTAATGAGCTCGATACCGGGATTGTTTGTTGCCGGCGAAGCAAACTTTAGCGATCATGGTGCAAACCGCTTAGGCGCAAGCGCGTTGATGCAAGGTTTGGCAGACGGATACTTTGTTCTTCCATACACAGTAAGTAATTATCTCGCGGGCGATAAACCAACATTAGTAAAAGAAGATCATCCGGAATTTACTGCTGTTGCAAAAAGTATTGATGACTTAACTAACAAACTTCTTTCTATTAAAGGAAAGAGAACCGTTGATGATATCCACAAAGAACTTGGAAGATTGATGTGGAATAAAGTTGGAATGGCGCGTAACGAAAAAGGATTGAAAGAAGTTATTGGCGAAATTGCTAAGCTCCGCGAAGAATTCTGGAAGAATGTAAATGTTGTTGGCGATGCTAAAGATGTTAATCAATGTTTGGAACGAGCCGGACGCCTGGCAGATTTTCTTGAGCTTGGCGAATTGATGGCTGTTGATTCACTTCACCGCAAAGAATCTTGCGGCGGACACTTCCGTTCCGAATATCAGACTGAAGAAGGCGAAGCATTACGCGATGATGAAAACTTTGCTTATGTCGGCGCTTGGGAATACAAAGAAGCCGGTAAATGGGAACTCAACAAAGAACCATTGGAATTTGAGAATATTCATTTAGCTACAAGGAGTTATAAATAATGAGCGCGAATAAATTGAATCTAACTCTTAAAATCTGGCGGCAGAAAAGTGTTAACACGCCGGGCAGTTTTGTAGAATATAAAATTTCCGTTTCACCCGATTCATCTTTCCTTGAAATGCTTGATGATTTGAACAATGATCTTGAAAGCAAAAACCTTGAACCGGTTGCGTTTGAAAGCGACTGCCGCGAAGGCATTTGCGGAACTTGCGATTTGGTTATTCAAGGTCAGCCGCACGGACCCGTTCCTAAAATTGCAACTTGCCAGCTTCACATGCGCAACTTTAAGGACGGCGAAACAATTTGGATTGAACCGTTCCGCGCTAAAGCGTTTCCAATTATCAAAGATTTAATTGTTGATAGAACCGCGCTCGATAAAATTCAGCAAGCCGGCGGATTTATTTCCGTTAATACCGGAAGCGTGCCGGACGGCAATGCGATTCCAATTCCAAAAGATCATGCCGGTTTATCAATGGACGCAGCTGCTTGCATTGGATGCGGTGCGTGCGTTGCGGCATGTAAGAACGCGTCTGCTATGTTGTTTGTAAGTGCAAAGGTTTCTCAGTTTGCTTTGCTTCCGCAAGGACAGCCGGAACGCTACCAGCGTGTGCAAGCAATGGTAAGAGTTATGGATGAACTTGGCTTTGGCTCTTGCTCTAACACTTATGCTTGCGAAGCCGAATGCCCGAAAGGAATTTCCGTTAAGAACATCGCACGCATGAACCGAGATTATTTAATGGCGAAAGTGAAAGCGGAGTAGCGGTTAGCTATAAGCAGTAAGCCTTCAGCTAAAAGCAAAAGATTAAAACCCCGGTTCGTTTGCTCGGATTGGGGTTTTATTTTGTAGAGACGTTCCGGCCTGCCCCGTGTTTTGCACGGGGTGGAACGTCTGCCTTTTTGTAAAGACGCGACACCCTTCGAGACTTGTCTTGCCGAGGCTGATGGCGCTTTTCTACAATAAGAACAAAACACATCGAATGCAATTAACGTAAAGACGAGGCATGCCTCGTCTCTACAAAGTAGTAAAGAAGAATCGAATGTAATTGAAGTAAAGACACCAGATCGGGCATCTCTACGTTATTAAAACGACAAATCTAGCTCACCCTTTACAACTTAAAATCGTATATTGGAGCTGAAATAAATAAGTATATCAATAATCAGAAGTAAAACTTGCTTAAAAAAATCGCATCAAAGCTGAAAAACCTATTTGGCACGAAGCCAAAACCAAAAGTTTCAACTACGGAATTAAAAGCTAAAGAAAGCCACGCAACTCCAAGAAACAAGAAACCGTTCACAAAAGATAAAGCTGCTGAGCCTCAACTGCCTCGTAAACCATATAAAAAAGAAACTCGCGAAGAATACAGATTACGCCATGAAAAACGTGAACAAACCGGAAAGAAAGTTGAGAAGCCGGTTCAACAAATAATCTCTCAAGAACCTTGGGATGAGTCTGTTTTCAAAGTTCCCGTTGAAGATGGCAAAACACGTTTTCATGATTTAAATATCTCCAAAGATATTTTGCACGCTGTTTACGATCTGGGATTTCAGTACTGCACACAAGTTCAAGCTGAAACGCTTCCTAAATCTTTAACCGGAGAAGATGTAACTGCGCAAGCTCAAACCGGAACCGGAAAAACGGCCGCTTTTCTCATTACAATATTTAATCATATCATCGCTAATCCGTTAGATAAAAAAAGAAAACATGGCGCACCGCGTGCGTTAATTCTAGCGCCAACACGCGAGCTTGTCTTGCAAATTGAAAAAGATGCACGTGGACTTGGCAAATACATTCCTTGTTCAATTCTTTCTCTGCTCGGCGGTGTAGATTATCAAAAGCAGATGAAATCTTTGAAGAGCGAAGCCATTGATATTCTTATCTGTACACCCGGGCGCTTAATAGATTTCATGCAGAAAAATCTTGTTGATCTTGGTAAAGTGGAAATCTTAATAATTGATGAAGCCGACCGCATGCTCGATATGGGATTTATTCCATCCGTTAAAAAAATCGTTACCAGCACTCCGGCTAAAGCTAAGCGGCAGACAATGTTTTTCAGCGCAACACTAACCGGTGATGTTAAGCGTTTAGCTGAATCATGGACGCGGCAAGCGTTTGAAGTGATTGTGAAGCCGGAAGAATTAGCAGTCGAAGCTATTGAACAGATCATCTACATTACAACTGTTGCAGAAAAACCAACGCTGCTTTACAACTTGATCATGCAGAAAAATCTTGAGCGTGTTTTGGTTTTTGTAAACCGTAAGTACGAAGCGAAACGTGTTAAAGATACATTTGAAGCATACGGAATTAGCTGCGCGCTACTTTCCGGCGATGTTGAGCAGACTCAGCGCATCAAACGTTTGGAAAGATTCCGTGAAGGGCAAGTCCGCATTTTGGTTGCAACGGATGTTGCTTCGCGCGGAATTCATGTGGAAGGAATTTCTCACGTAATTAATTATAACATTCCCGAAGATGTAGAAGAATATGTACACAGAATTGGCAGAACCGGACGCGCCGGTGCGACCGGAATTTCTATCAGCTTTGCCGATGAAAATGATTCTCATGATTTGCTGAGACTGGAAGAATATTTAGGCAAAAAGATTGAATGTATTTTCCCGGAAGAAAATTTGTTGGTTCCAATTCCGGAAAAACATCAGAAGAAAAATTTGCCTAGGCAGCCAAGAACAGATTTTCAGAAGAGAAGTTCTTCCGGCTCAACACCAAGAAACTATAGAAGTCGGGGAAAGAAGTAGTTAAGTAAAGCCATAACAAAATAAACTTTTGTCATATTGAGCGACCAACTTTGATTTCACTGTGGAGCGAAATATCTAGCTACAATTGCTAATAAAGATTCTTATCACATCGTTGCTGGATCAGAATGACAAAACTAGAATATATGGATGTCCTTGCCACAATCCCGGTTGGATTCAGTCGGGATATTTTTAATCGTTTTTTTGTATTATTCGTATAACATAATCGGCAGTTCAAAGCTAAAATGTTCGAGAGAGAAATAAAATTTATTTACGATTTCAATCTAAATAAGGTTAATAAACTTGGTCCTTATTTTACTTTTGAACAATTACAAAATGTTGATCTTCATCCGGCAATTCTAAGTTACATCTCTGCCGAAATTGATTATTTGGTTTTTGAAGACCGCCAGAAGTTGTTGAAAAATTCCGTGTTCGATTACTCGGGTGATGTTATAGCGCATCACTTTAATGAGATAACGGAAGAAGTTAAAAAGATTAAACGCTTTTCGCTCGAATACATTGCCAAACTGATTCTTCACGCAACATCTTTTACGGTTAATTACCTTGTTCGTCCCAAATGGACTTTAACAAGATTTATTTTCGATGAAGCAAAGTATAAATCCTCCAACGAGATTAAGCAGATTCTTAATTACGTTCACTACTACAAGTTTGTTAAAAAGATTATTGTTTCTTACATCAATACGAAGAAGATTCTCTCTATGAACGCAGAGGAGTTTGAAGATCTTCTCAACCGGACAGATAAACTTGGAATGGAAACGAATCTTAAAGGAATAATGTCCAGCTCGCTAATTTCGATGGCGGAGTTTTTTAATATCGGCCAAATGCAAAAGACTAGGATTCCGCTTACTGCTTTGGAATTGTATCTGGAAGAAAAAGATTTGCCGTACCATCTTCAGAAGATTACAGATACTTTCGGCTCCGATGAAAACTCTCGCTACCACATTGGCGATTAT
Organism: Ignavibacteriota bacterium; assembly: GCA_043807765.1. Taxonomy (GTDB): domain Bacteria; phylum Bacteroidota; class Ignavibacteria; order Ignavibacteriales; family Melioribacteraceae; genus Stygiobacter. Next base: position 115,165 of record JAZDFQ010000078.1, on the reverse strand, counting down.
ATGAAGATCTTAACCGGTGTGATGGTTGAGAAAAAAGAAGATGAACCTTTCAAGCAAGAATTCTTGTTGTTTGAAGAACAAGTTGAAGAAAAAGAAATTGAAGAAGAAAAAGAAACAGTTGAAGAGGTAGAAGGGGGCAGCGATCAACTCTTTGAAGAGTTCGAAGAACCAACAGATAGCAAAGAAAATGTGCTTGATGAAATAGAAGAGACTGCTGCTGAAGTTCCTTTGTTAAAGAGTCTGGATGAACCGGTTGTAGATACAACGGAGATTATTTCTACTCGAGATGAAGAAGTTATTATTAAACCGAACACAAAAATTAGAATTAAGGTTAATGAGGACAACAAAATTGAACCGATAAACGAAGAAGAATCTGACGCTATTGAAATTAAACCTTTGATTAACGATAAAGAAGATATTGATACATACTCGAGTTTGTTTAAGTCGTTTGAGGAAGAAGATGTTGAAGAAGAGTTAGAAGCTCCAAAGATTCATGTTGATGAAACTGATTCTTTCTTAACAAATAAAGTCGCAAATGAGATAGATGAAGAAATAGAAATTACTATTCCGGAAGTACCTAAAAGTGAAGATTCCGATGACAAAGAAATTGAAGAAGAATTTGAAAGCGGTTTTAAGTTAATTCACAACGAACAGAATGAAACCGAGATTGAAGAAGAAAATGATAGAGACCCGGAGCCAATTTTAAGCGCATACTTTGAAGATGATGAGGAAGTTCTTCAGACGAAGTTTGAAGAGCAAACAAAGCTAGAACTAGCTGAAGTTTTAGAACACAAAAACATGACAAAGATTATTGAAATTGTCTTTGATTACGACATAGAAGATTTTGCAAATATGCTGGATGAAATTTCCAACTGTAGAAACGTTGAAGATGCTCATTTTATAATTAACGAAACACTTGCGACACGCAGAATAAACCGAAATTCAAAGGAAGCGGATACTCTTAGAGAAATAATCTCTGAGTTTTTCAGCCGCAGATAAAAATTATGTTTATAGATTATGCAAAAATATCCATTAAATCGGGCGACGGCGGCAATGGAGCTGTTGCATTTAGAAGAGAAAAATATGTTCCTAAAGGCGGCCCGGCCGGAGGCAATGGTGGCAATGGCGGTAATGTAATTTTTAAAGCCGATAGAAACTTGAGTACTCTCTTAGATTTTAGATACAAGAAAACTTATACGGCAGAACGGGGCGAGCATGGCGGCTCTTCTCTATGCGATGGTAAAAGAGGGGAGAATATTATCATCAGAATCCCCATTGGAACAATTATTAAAGATTCTGTAACGGAAGAAATTCTAGCAGATCTCGATGCTGATGAAAAAGAATTTCTAGCTGCCAAAGGTGGAAGAGGCGGAAAGGGGAATTCAAATTTTGCAACTCCAACTAAGCAGACGCCGCGATATGCAGAAAATGGGAAACCGGGTGAAGAGAAAACAGTAGTTCTGGAATTAAAATTGATTGCTGATGTTGGCTTGGTTGGATTTCCCAATGCCGGTAAGTCTACTTTGATTTCCGTGATCTCGGAAGCAAAACCAAAAATTGCAGATTATCCTTTCACAACATTAGAGCCTAATTTAGGTATCGTTCGCTATAAAGATTACAGAAGTTTTACTGTTGCCGATATTCCCGGAATTATTGAAGGCGCACATGAAGGAAAAGGTCTTGGGCTAAAATTTCTTCGCCACATAGAACGAACAAAAATTCTTTTGATAATGATTGATGTTACTTCGGAAGAATATCAGAAAGATTATAAAACTCTTCTTAAAGAACTGAATTCCTATTCTGAAATATTAAGCGACAAGAAAAAAATTCTCGCTTTCACTAAATCTGATTTAATCGATCAAATTACTTTGAAAAAAGTTATGAAGCGGAAAATCCATGGCTACAGCGGACCAATTCTAATTTTTTCAGCAGCAACTAATTTTCAAATCCCCGAACTAATTGATGAGCTATGGAAGCAATTAAGCGATTAGATGCACCTAAGTTTCTTTTGCTCAATTTGCTATTGGCTTTATTCCTATTTGTTGTTTGTCTAATTGCATTGGTGGTTGGACCGACAAGCATTGGTATTAAAGATTTGGTTGCAAGCCTATTCTCATCAACCGGTGATTCCATGGTTCATCAAATTATTTTTGATATTCGTCTGCCGCGCATACTTTTTGCAATTGCAGTGGGAGGAGGGTTATCAATTGCCGGCGCGGTTTTTCAAGCAATGCTTATGAATCCTCTTGCTGAACCTTACATTCTAGGTATTTCCAGCGGAGGAACATTCGGTGCGGTTCTTTCATTTTTATTAGGCTTGAGTTTTCTGGGAACACAAGTGTTTGCTTTTTCCGGAGCGATTTTAGTTATGCTTCTTGTTTTCGTATTGGGAAAAAGGTTCGGAGAACTTGAACCTAACCAGCTTTTGCTTTCCGGTGTTATGATAGGCGCTTTCTTCTCCGCCGGAATTTTATTGATGATGACTTTGTTGAACGATTCTTTACGCACCGCAGTTTTTTGGCTGATAGGTAATTTATCTTTAGCAGAAAAAGACAATTTAATTTTTGTTCTGCCTCTTACTCTTATTGTGGTACTGATACTTATTATTTTCTCAAATAAATTCAACATCCTCAGCATGGGAAGCGACACGGCAAAACAGTTAGGTTTGGATGTCTCCCGGTTAAAAAACATTACTTATGTGCTTGTTAGTGTAATGATAGGAACAATAGTTTCTGTTTCCGGAATAATCGGCTTTGTCGGATTGCTTATTCCCCATATTTGCAGAATGATATTTGGCAATGATAACCGAATAGTATTTCCGGCTTCCTTTTTTATTGGTGCTGCGTATTTAACTTTTGCCGATACAATTGCCAGAACAATTGCCGCTCCGGTAGAATTGCCGGTAGGCGCAATTACGGCTCTTATTGGCGCTCCCGTTTTTATTTACTTGCTAAGAAAGAAATTCAATATTATTAAATGATAGGTGCTGGTATGAAAAAATTCTTGACGAAAAAAATACTGATAAGCGGACTGTTGTTTTTTATTGCCGCTTGTTCCGCAATTCAGAATCTTAACATTTTTCCGGTTGAACAAGATGTAGCTCTCGGTTCCGAGTTTGCACTTCAGTTACAGAATAGTCCCAAAGATTATCCGGTTTATAATAATCCGGCGTTAAAAAATTATATCAACCAGAATATTTTTCAGCCGATTCTGCAATCGCCGGAAGTGGTTTATAAGGGTGTTTTCAAATACAATTTAGAAATTATTAAAAACGATTCTATACTCAACGCATTCGCCATTCCCGGCGGACCGGTTTATGTTTACACTGGCTTACTAAAATATCTTGATTCCGAAGCGGCTCTAGCCGGGGTTCTTGGTCACGAAATTGCTCATGCTGAAAGAAGACACGCAACAAAAAGAATTACTAAGCAATATGGTATACAGATGGTTCAAGGTCTGGTTCTTGGCGAGAATCCATCGCAAATAGCTTCGATTGCAGGCAATCTTTTATCCGGGTTAACGCTTCTGGCAAACAGCAGAGCTGATGAAGATGAAAGCGATCAAGTTTCTATGAAATATCTGCAAGCTACAAAGTTCTATCCCGGTGCAGTTAAGTTCTTTTTTGAAAAAATGAGAGATGATGGCAAAGTGGAGAAGGGTGGACAAGGTTTAGCACAATTTCTTTCTACTCATCCGGACCCAATAGCGCGTATAGCCTCTACTGATCAAAGATTGAAAGCGGCTGGACTGGAAATTAAAACTTATAAAGCCACTGGTGTCGGAATATTCAAAGATGAGTATAAAAAGAACATTTTGAACCAGCTTAAATAGTTTTAGTTTTGGCCTCAAACTTTTCTTGATGTTTGGGGCTCTATCATTTATATTTACCACCCGATTTTAGAAATTATGGCGAGGTAGCTCAGTTGGTTAGAGCAGTGGAATCATAATCCACGTGTCGGGGGTTCAAGTCCCTCCCTCGCTACAAAACATTGGAGTTAAAGATGTATACGTTATTAATGACAGTAGCTATAATAGTTGCAGCACTTTTGATAATTGTTGTACTGTTACAATCAAGCAAAGGTGGCGGGTTAGCCGGTTCATTCGGCGGCGTTGGTCAATTTGGCACTGTGTTTGGTACAAGAAGAACTGCAGACTTTCTTAGCAAAGCTACCTGGTGGTTAGGTGGATCTTTGATAATACTTGCAATTGTTATTAACCTTTTCTTTTTACCGGGAAAGTCTGGTGAAGTAGGTGGCGATAGCATTATTCAAGGCGGAGGCACTCAGTCCGTTCCGACCTCTCCGGCAGTGCCGCAGCAAAGGTCAACTCAAGCGCCAGCTAAATAATTCAATTGAGCCCCTTTGCGAAGGGGCTTTTTTATTTAATGAGACTTGACTTTTATGAGTGCTGTGCGCGAAGTAAAAGCCTTAGTCGAACCTGCCTCGCCGGCAGGCGGGTTAATCCCGCCCGAGGCGGGATAGTTAGATCTAAAATTAATGGTGAGTAATGAAAAAAACAGAAAGAGCAGTAAAAGCGTACACAGACATGGATTTCCTAAATTCCAAAGATGCACGCACAATTAGAATTTTATCCGAGTTTCTTCAGCCTAAAGCAAGATTCGATAAAAACAAAATTATTGATACAGTAGTATTCTTCGGTTCAGCTAGAATTGTTTCCCGCAGAGACGCATTAAAAATGCTTAATGAAGCTAAAAAAGATAAAAGTAAAGTCGGTAATGCTAAATTCGAAAAGGCTCTTAAAGCCCTAGAAATGGCTCAGTACTATGAAGATTCTGTTGAGTTAGGCAAAAGACTTACAGAGTGGAGTATGTCTTTACCGACAGCAGGCAAGAGATTTATGATTTGCAGCGGCGGCGGTCCTGGCATTATGGAAGCAGCAAATAAAGGCGCTTACCTTGCCGGTGGTCATTCAATTGGATTGAATATCAGCATTCCTTTCGAACAGTTTGTAAATAAGTATGTTGATCCAAATCTAACTTTTGAGTTCCACTACTTCTTCATGAGAAAGCTCTGGTTTATGTATTTAGCTAAAGCGCTTGTTGCTTTCCCGGGCGGATTCGGAACGTTAGACGAAATGATGGAAGTACTTACTTTAGTTCAGACAAAAAAAGTTACTAAACCGATTAAAGTTGTTCTGTTTGGCGAAAGCTACTGGCGCGAAGTTCTAAACTTTGACGCATTGCTAGAACATGGTATGATTAGCAAAGGTGATTTGAAGTTATTTGAATTTGCTAGTTCCGTTGATGATGCGTTCAATAAAATTACTGCATACTTACAAAAGCATTATCTGGCACCGCAGAAAGTTAAAGCGGCAGCTAAGAAGAAAAAATGATACAAAAAATCCCGCCTAGGCGGGATTAATTTTATCCTTTGCGATCTCTCATCGCTTGTTCACGAGAAGCTCTTCTTTTAGCTTTAATCTCATCCATTCTTTTTTCAATAGACGGCTTAACAAAAAACGTACGCTTCTTGTATTCTTTAAGGATTCCGGAACGTTCATATTTTTTCTTAAAACGTTTTAACGCCTTATCAATATTCTCGTTCTCACCAATAGTGATACCTACCAACTTATTTCACCTGCCTTCTTGTTGATAATTTTTGCGCCGTAAAACTAAAGAATGCGTCTCAATTTTCCAAAGTTTATCTTTCTTCGCGGGAAGGAATAACCAAAACCGGGCATTTTGAGTGCTGAATCACCTTTTCTGCAACACTGCCCAATAGTGAATGCATAATGCCGGTTCTTCCGTGGGTGGCAATTACAATTAAATCTGTCTGAATTTCATTGGCGTAATTAGTTATCTCTTCGTAGTCAATTCCGTGTCTAATCACTCCAATTACTTTAACATCAGATTCACTTTCAATTTCTCTAGCCAATGCAGATAGATGTTTCTGTGTTTGAATTTCAAGCGAACTAGAAATTTCTTCTTCATTTAAGTTTTGTTTTCCGGGGATGAATGGAATGTTTTTATCAATTACATGAACGATGTGGATAGTTGCGTTCATACTATCGGCTAAGTCTTTTGCGTAATCAAGTGCGGAATGTGAGAGGCTGCTGAAATCTGTTGGAACAAGAATGCTTTTTATGTTGAACATTTTTCGACCGGTGTTAATTCGAGTCGCGTCCGGTAATTTTATTGTTAATGATATTAAATAATTTTACCGGAGCGCAGTTCCTAGAGAATCTATCTTTAAGAAGATACTTAATTGACTTCTGTATTATATATTCGCCGCGGATTTTGGGATTTGTCTCCACTTCCTCTTTAACCATGGGACAAATTTTGCCATCCTTGATTGCTTCGTCTATATATTCTTGTTCATCTAAAATCATTACAACTATTTCCTACTTTTTTCTTTTTTCTTGTTAACATAGCCTTTGTCTTTAGCGTAATCGTATAGCTGTGCGTAAAGCATTTTACGGGCACGGTGCAAACGGGAACGTACAGTTCCCACCGGGATGTCAACAAAGTCTGCAATTTCCTCGTAAGTAAAACCTTCTATATCACTTAAAATTATTGCTGTTCTAAAATCTTCGGGCAGTGCAGAAAGAACATTGGTTATTTCATCATCCAACAAATTGCTGAAGGCATCTTGCTCGTAATGACGGCTGTCAATTTCGTTTGGCCTAATGTTTTCGTAAAAATTTTGAACGTCCTCGTAATCAACTTTATTAGGTTCCTTAACCGCTTTGCGGTAATCGTTGATGTATGAGTTCTTCAATATTCTAAACAACCAAGCTTTGCAGTTCGTTCCCTTTTCAAATTTATCAAAGAAGCGGAAGGCTTTTAGGTAAGTTTCTTGAACAAGATCGTTTGCATCATCTTCATCGCCGGTCATGCGTAAAGCAAAATTATAAACAGCATTCATGTGCGGAACAGCCTCCCGCTCGAAATCTGCATACAACTGTAATTCTTCTTTGCTTTTATTTTCTTCCAGAACCGGCATTCAATCTCTTAATTATTCTTAGGTAAAGTTAAAGAAAATGTATCCAATATGTTTCGCAATTAGGATATGCAGCTCTTAAGTGCTCCGTTAATCACTTCAAAAACTTGTTTGCCTTCTTTTTGAATTTGAAAATCAGCATTGCCATCAATTTTCAGTTCGTTTTTAGAAATAATTTCACATCCGTGCAAATCATGTTCTTCTATTCCATAGAAAACTGATAAGTCGCCAAGCTCTGCAATTGTAGCCTCGTAATAGAATGTGCTTTTGTCTGCATCAAACTTTTTAGTTCTAGTGATTCCCACATCTACGGTAAAAGTTCTTTCAGCAAATGTGAGTTTAAGATTACGAAGCAGAAGATCGAACAAGAGTTTCATGTTTTCCGGAATATCAAAATAGTCTGCGTAGAAAATTTTCTCATAATCTTTTTCTACAATTGACTGAAACGCTGTGATTATTGAAATAAAGTTCAGCTTTCTTACAAAATCTTTATTGTAATCACCTCTGTAATAACCCGATTCAATCAAAATTGTTCCAATCCCAATTCGGGTAAAGTTATCGCCAAAGGCGCGCGGTTCAAAATCATCGCTGTAGCGTGCAATTTGTCCCGGAATAAACTGTTCCAATGTTTCACGAATCTTTAATATTACTTGCATGCTTTTTTCGCGGGTGTAATTGATGCTCTTTACATGATCAAGAGGAGGAGAGAGTAGAGAAATAGCTGATGTTTTGTTGACATTTCCGGCAGTATAATAACTGTTTTGATCGTGCAGATTAAATCCGAATTCCGGTTTAAGTTTCTCTGCATATTTCCAAAGCAGATTTGACTCATCTGATTGAAAGCGGAGCGCATCCCGGTTAAGATCAATATTAAAAGCATTTTCTCTTTGATAACGAACTGCACCATCCGGATTGACCATCGGAATAAAGTGCAATTCCAAATTCTGAAATATTGATTTTCTCATTGGATTGAATTCATCATCAGCAGAGAGGAAATTGAAAATATCGAATAATGCAGCAGTTGCTGTGGGTTCATCGCCATGCATTTGCGACCATACCAGTATTTTAGTTTTCCCTTTGCCAACTTTGACCGAATATATCTCCCTTTGCTCAATAGACTCACCTATCTTGTCAATGGTAAATGTATGATTCTGTTTTAGAATAGCAAGCTGATCTTTTACTTCAACATGCGTAATAAAATCCGACTTAATACTTTTCTCTGCGTAATTCTTGTACCAATCAAATAGTTTACCGAGTAGTTCCTTTTCCAATTGCTCTCCAATTTGGATTTGATTTTAACAACACTAAAATACAACTTACTATTAAAATTAATTTGCTTTTACTCTGCGTCTTAGCGGTGAATGATCTTTTTGTTAACCGCAGAGACACAAAACGCTAAGAAAGAAAATACATAGGAGAAGAAATGGCTACATCAACTTTATCAATAGGTTCAAAGGCGCCCGGATTTAATCTAGAAGCAACTGATGGAAAAAACTATTCCTTAAATACTTTTGAAGGCAAGAAGGCATTTGTTGTAGCTTTTAGTTGCAACCATTGTCCATATGTGCAAGCATATGAAGATAGAATTAAACAGATTCAGAAAGATTATGCTGTAGAGCTACAAGTTGTTGCGATTAACAGCAATGATGAAGTAAAGTATCCGGATGATTCTTTTGAAGAGATGAATAAGAGAGCTGCACTAAAAGAGTTTAATTTCCCATACTTGAGAGATGCAGATCAATCAGTGGCTAAAGCATTTGGCGCTACGCATACGCCGGAAGTTTTTCTATTTGATAGTGAGCAGAAATTAGTTTTTCATGGTAAAGTAGATGACAACTGGCAAGATGAAAAAAGCGTGCGCTCAAAATATTTACGTAACGCTATTGATGAACTACTGGCCGGAAAAACAATTTCCGTACCGGAAACTTTTACAATTGGATGCACGATTAAGTGGAAATGATGGGATTTAGGATTTTGGAGTTACGATTTGGGAATTGAAAAGAGATTGCTTCCAAAATCCAAAATCTTAATTGCTATTAGATTATTTCTCCAAACTCATCTTCAAAACGCTGAAGTTCTTTTAACGGTTGCGGTGAAATAGCGAAGCAATAAAGCGGATATAGCCGGGAAATCATTTTGATCATTTCTATTACTATGTTTTCCGAAAAGAGAATCTTTTTCGGAATTGGTTTATTGCTTTGCAGCAGAAACATATCATGCTCGCGTAGTCTGCCTATATGTTTCTCTGCTTCAAATTTCGAAAGCAGTTTAAGTATTGACATTTTTTCAAAGTAATGAAGGGAATAATTGCCGTTTATTTTATACCTAGCACAAACCTCGCGAATTTCTTTTTCATACTTTTCTAAATTCTGCCGGAAGTAATGTTTTTCTTCTTTCGAACGGTTTAGAAATATTCCCATGTCCGATGAACCGGCTTCAAAATAAAGGAAAAATTCGCTGTCCAGTTTAAATCTGCCGAAGTGAATAAGCCAGTAGTTTCTGTAAGGATCCCCTTTAGCGAAACGCATATCTTTATTAATGCGCATAATTGTTTCATTAAACTTCGGCTCAGTTCTAATTGCCGGATTTAAGCGGTTTAAAAATGGCGCAAGCTCGGTAACAAATGCTTTGGTGGGCTCAACAACAAAACTTTGGTAACGTTCCTTGTTTTTGTGAAACCACTCAACATTGTTATTCTTTTCTAAATCTGTAAAGAAAGAGAAAACCTCTTTGCTGAATCCGTTAAATTGTTCCGGCTGAGATTTCAATACATTATTCCTATGCTTAACGATAAATAAAACTGGCCAAAGCTTTTTCGGATTTGTCCAACTAAATTTTCAATTCCATCGCCAAATACTTCCGTATGACTGTATCGAACATTGAGTCCAATCAAGTTAGAAGTACTTTCTCCAAAATAAGCTCCAAAACCAACATAGCCATTTGCACCGTATTGCATCTTTGCGCGTTTGAATGAACTAAAGAATTCATCTTCATATGGGGTTGTAACAACGAATGTTGGTCCAACACCGGCAGTAACATATGGACGAAGATTATCTGCAAGAGCTTCATCAAACAATCTAATTTGCGCGCCAACATTTACCGGCATAAGAAAAGCGCGGTTTTGTTTATAAGGAGTAAAGGTAGTTCCGTAATAAGGATCATAGTACTCAATCTCCCGCTCATCTTTGGTTTCCGAGATCGAAAAATCAATAACGCCGGTAATGTTTTTAGAGAAAGATTTTCTCAAAAAGGTTCCTAAACCGAATCCGCCCTCGCCAAACATTACATCGGCACCCCAGCTGTTGGCTGGAAACGAAATTGGCGGTTTTTCGGGAGCGAACTCCCCGATTCTCTGAGCCAACGTAAAACTGCTAAAAAGCAGAAGCGTCAATGCTGTCAACACTTTCATCTTTAATTTCCTTTTGCTAAGCTTCTATTGAAAGATATAGATTCTTTGTGAAAAATCAACGGGATAAAATTTTACTCATTTAACAGCAGAACTTTTAGGAAAGTTTACTTATGCCATTAAATTTAGAACTAAAGATTAATCTGAAATCTCACAAGCAAGTTGAATCAATTCTAAAACAAAGCGGCGCGGAGTTCAAAGGAATTCTGAAACAAAAAGATATTTACTACAAAACAAAAACCGGGCTGCTCAAACTTAGAGTTGAAGGGAGTGCATTTACTTTGATAAAATATCTGCGCGATGAAAAAGGGAAACGCTGGAGCAATTATGAGTTGCTTGAATTGAGGGGAAAGAATCCGGAAAAATATTTGGCAGATATACTTCCCATTGAAGCCGTAGTTGAGAAGAAGAGGGCGCTGTATCTATACGACAATACTCGCGTTCATCTTGATGAAGTGAAAAACCTAGGAAAGTTTTTGGAGCTGGAAACTCTTCTTGTAGCCGGTAAGAGCGATGCAACAAAAAGATTCGATTTTGTTAAAAAGATGCTTGGCATAGAAAATTGCGGGCAAATTCGTAAATCGTACAGAAACTTGATGCTTGGCAAATGATTCTTACAAAAGAAAAAATAAAGTCGATTGATATTGATTCGCTTGTGAATGAGAAGATAAAGTGCGGAACAATCAACGAACTGCTTTGTATTGTGCCGACAAACCGCAGAGCGCGCACACTTAAGAAGGAGATTATTTCACTTTCGCCAAACACTGCGGCGCATCAAATTAAAATTGAGACGCTTACAACGCTCACATCGAAAATTCTTTCAGCCTCAAAACCGTTTAGGCAAATCAGCGAGGCGGCTTCATCGGTTTTTATTAAGCAGATAGCCGGCAAAATAAAATTCAGATATCTCTCTCTGTACCGGGAAGAAATTCCAGCCGGAACATTGGATAAAATTCGTAATGTAATCAATGAATACAAACGGAGCGGAATACCGCCCGAGCTGATTGTAGCCGAGGCTGAAAAACTTATTGGTTCCGAAAAGAACAAGGCGCTTGATATTGCAGACATTTACAAAGCTTACAAAGAAAAATGTTTTCAGCTAAACTCTTTTGATCTGGGAGATATTTATTGTGAATTATTGAAAAGAAAGCAAGACCAATTTGCCTGCGATTTTAAGAAAACATTTCAATCTCCGGAATATATTTTTATAGACGGCTTCAGCGATTTCTCTAAACCGGAAGTGGAAATCATCGATCGACTTTCTCAGTCATCCAAACTTTTCATTTCATTCGATTATTTTCCCACGAACGACTTTATTTTCGGTCATCTAGCTCGGACTTTCGATAACCTATCTATGAATGGATTTAACGAGATTGAGGATGCGCGCACGCCGGATATGAATGAATTCCACGGATTCATCCGCGAGAAACTATTTAGAATTAGAGATATAAAACAGAAGAATAAACTTCCGGTTCCTCCGGCAGTTATTAGCGGATTTAACAAAGAAAATGAGATTGAACTTGCAGCCAAACAGATAAAAACAATTTTGCTTGAAGAAAAAACCGAACCGCATAAAATCTGCGTAGCGTTTAATTTGGTTCAAGATTATACTGCAATTATAAAAGATGTATTTAGCAAAACCGGTATTCCGTTTAATTTGACAGATAGAACATTGCTTCAAAATTCCAATCCTGTTATAGCGCTGGTTAATTATCTGGAAATAGTTGAAAGCGATTACTACTTCAAAAATATTTTCCGCGCGCTAAACAGCGGATTTATAGATATAAAAGAAATTGATTCTGCAAATCTATACCGGGTCGCATCGGAGTTGAAAATAATTTCGGGAAAAGAAAACTGGCTGGGCAGTTTAAACGATGCGCTATCAAATCTTTCTCATTCCGGCGATGAAGACGATATCTCCGGCAATAAAAAAATGTTAGAGAAAGCTAAGCTCGATATTCAAACTCTCTCAAAATTCCTCTCTCCGTTTGAGGATAAATTGACAATAGAAGAGTTCAGCAATAGGCTTACTCGCTTTCTTCTTGATTCAAGACTAACTTACAATATTCTTAATGTAGGTGAAGAGAAAGAGAAGAATGTTCGTGCTATAGCAGAGTTGTTAAATGTTACGCAAGAAATATTTGAGCTGATGAAAGAGGAACAAGGCGGCGAAAAGAAGTTTCCTCTCGGCTACTATTTGGAGCAGATTAGAACCGCATGCGGCTGGGCGCGTTTCAATGTAAAGGAAAAATCAAATTATGGTGTACTGGTAACCTCACTCGATGAAATACGCGGATTAAAATTTGACTATTTGTTTATCGGCGGCTTATGTGACGGCATTTTGCCGACACGATTTAATCCCGAGATATTTTTCTCCGGTTCATATAAGAAGCAAGCGTTCATTCACCAGACTGAAGAAAGATATTTGTTCTACCGCGCGCTTTGCTGCTGGCAGAAGAAATTATTTTTAAGCACTCACCAAAGCGATTCCGGCAAAGAAACAGTTGCTTCCAGTTTCTTGAAGGATTTTTCTTCGATTGTACAAACAGTGGAAATTACTTCTGCAGACTTTGAGAAATACTTATACACAGAAGAGGAAGTCCAGATTGAAATTGGGCAGCGTCCTAATTCGAAACTACATGCCGCAGTTGGCGAAAAACTTTCTTCAGCAATTCATAACTCGCTTGATGTAGACAAAAGGAGAACCGATTCTCCTATGGGGAATTCGGCTTTCACCGGCGACCTAAACGCCAAAGATGATCTGGATCTCACTGAAAATGATTACAAAGAAATAGAAGCGGGGCTGCAAGATTATCTCAAGAAGCAATACTCAATTTCTCAGCTTGAGAATTACGCCAAATGTCCATTTAAATATTTTACCGAGCGTGTGCTTGGCATAGAAACATTCGAAGAACCTACCGAAGACATCGAAGCGATTGAAATGGGAAGGCTGCTTCACTCTATTCTTTATGAGTTTTACACAGAAGTGCGCAAAAAGAAAATAGTTTTGCAGCAGTGCAACGATTCCAATTTTGCTAAAGCTAAAAAGCTGATATTCCAGATAGCAGCTAAACAGCTGGAGAACACGGCTTTCAAATCTCCTTTAACATTTTATGAGAAGGAAAAAATTCTCGGGCTCGGCGGCAACGATGAAGAATCCGTTCTATTCCGGTTTTTAGAACATGAGAGAAGCTCTTCGGCAGATTTCCTTCCGCAATTCTTTGAAGTTGGTTTCGGAAGACTGCGTAGCGAAGAGGCCGATGATGAGCTTACAACAACCGAAGCAATAAATGTTGAAGGAATAAAACTGCGTGGCAAAATTGACCGGATAGAACTTAACGATGCAGATTCTTCCTTCAATATTGTTGATTATAAACTTAGCGGTAGCAAACCGACATATAACGATTTGAAAAACGGAATCTCTCTTCAGCTTCCAATTTATTTATATGCCGCTGCGGAGCTTCTTTCTAAAAAACTAGATCGACCCATTACGCCGAACGAAATGTTTATTTACTCATTAAAGTATAGCCAAGAAGAATTCGGAAAGAATAAAGTTGGACTTGGCAGAACTAAAGATGCAAAGTTTAATTCCGTTGATGAGTTAATCCAAAATTCACTCAATCATATTAAAGAATATGTCAAGAAAATCTCCGAAGGGAAGTTTAACTTATCTACTTTAGAGGACCGGGAGAACAAAGTCTGCCGCTTTTGCCAGTTTCGGCTAGTTTGCCGTATTGATGAAACAACATCTTAATTCTTGAAAACCACCCGGCTTTTTCCTAATTTTTGGGTGCCGCTGATGGAAGTCAGCGGCAATTTTTTTTATCTAAGCATCAAAAGGAGTTTTTGAGTGGCAAATTTTGTCTATTTAAGCAAAGAGCGCATCCGTGAGTTGGAAAAAGAACTTACAGAAATGAAAACCAACGGACGCAAATCCATGGCGGGAAGAATAGCAGAAGCCCGTTCTCACGGCGATCTATCCGAAAATGCCGAATATGATGCCGCAAAAGAGGAACAAGGTTTACTGGAATTAAGAATCAGTAAAATGGAAGACCTTCTTTCGCGAGCCCAGGTGATTGATCTTACAAACTATCCTAAAGATCAAGTTCACATTCTCTCTACTATCACTGTTAAAAATTTGAATACAAAGAAAACTTTCAAATACACAATGGTTTCTCCGGAAGAGGCTAATCTTGAAATGGGTAAGATTGCTACTTCATCTCCGGTTGGCGCTGCATTTATGGGTGCAAAGGCTGGTCAAATTGTAGAAGCAAAAGTTCCGGCCGGTGTTTTTAAGTTTGAGATTCTAACTATCGAATAAATTTCTACTGCGGTTTATTGAAAAATGATTCTAAAGATTTTTTTTTACTTTCCGTTCTCCGCTTCTTCGCGAGAGAACTCTTCTTTGTCTCTAGAATCGGTTAACATCATAGTTCAAAATTAGTAACTGATGAAAAAGACCGAAGAAAAAATTATCCGCTTTATTGAAACAAACAGACTTCTCGAAAAAGGTGAACGGGTTCTCGTTGCATTCAGCGGTGGACCCGATTCTGTTTTTGCTCTTCACTTCTTAAAGAAATTCCAAAAAAAATATTCTATTAAGCTTTCTGCTGTTCATTTTAATCATGGTCTGCGGGACAAAGAGGCAGATGAAGATCAAAAGTTTGCTTCCGAATTTTGCGCCCGGCTGGGCGTTTCTTTTTACTCATCTAAACTGAATGTTAAAAAGCTGGCTAAAGAAAAGAAACTTTCTATTGAAGAAGCTGCACGTAAGCTTCGTTATCAATACTTAGACAAGCTATGCAAGAAAAATTCGTTCGATAAGTTTGTTACCGCTCATAATCTTACCGATAACACAGAAACTGTTTTGATGAATCTTCTGAGCGGAACTAGCGCTTCCGGTTTAAGCGGCATTCCCGCGCAAAGGGGCAATATTATCCGCCCAATACTTTGTGTAACCAAACAAGAAATTCTCGTTTATCTTGAAAAGAATAGAATCCCATTTAGAATAGATTCATCCAATCTGAGTGATGATTTCAAGCGCAACTTTATACGTAACAGAATTCTTCCTCTTTTGCGTGGTAAAATCAATCCTTTGCTGGATGAAGCTGTTTTCCGCTCAACTTCCAATTTGAAAAGCCAGCTTGTTAATCTCGAAAAGGGAATGAATTATTTTCTCTCGGAGTTCTCGGATTTAAAAGAAAACGGGTCCCTTATTCGTCTAAAAATTATAGACGTTTTTGGCGAGATTCCGGGCGAGTTCTTAAAGCTGTTTCTGGATAGGAACTTTGCTTTTGAATTTAAGCATAACGATTACGAGAAAATAAACGCTCTTTCCAAAAATCAAAATGGGAAGAAAATAAACTTAACCGGGGGAATTAGTGTTTATAAGGAAAGCGAAATTCTTCTTTTCCAAAAAGAGAAAGAAAATTTAGCCGGACAAGTTGAAATTAATGTTGGCGGAAGAGTAAAGTTAGGCGGCAGAACATTTGGTATTGATGAAGCCGCAATGGAAGAAAACCTTTCCGGAAAGAAAGTTTACGAATTAATCAGCGCAGATGGTCTGGATGAAAAATTCTTGTTGCGCACTTGGAAACATGGGGATATTTTTAAACCGCTCGGATTCAAAGGTGCAAAAAAAGTTTCCGATTTCTTAACCGACGCCAAAATTGCGGCTTCCGTTAAGAAAGAACAAATTGTTTTGCTGAACCGGAACAAAATAGTCTGGGTTGCCGGTTTAAGAATAAGCGACGAAGTAAAAATTACTAACAAAACTAAAAGAGTTTATAAGCTATGGACGAAATGAAAAAAGATGAAATTTGGGTTGGAACGGAAAAATTTGTTCCTTATCTGACTGCAGAGGAAATCCAAAAAAGAGTTGCGGAACTTGGAAAGGAACTTAGCGAAGAATACAAATCCAAACTGCCGATATTTATCGGCGTACTGAACGGATCGTTCATGTTCATGGCCGATCTTCTTAAAAATATTACAATCAACTGCGAAATGGACTTTTTCAAACTATCAAGTTACGGAGATACAAAAATTTCTTCCGGACGGGTTAAACTTGTTAAAGATCTGAACGCAGATATCACAGACAGACACTTAATTATCGTTGAAGATATTGTGGATAGCGGGCTTTCGATAAAATATATTGAAGAGCTTATAGCCGAACACAAACCCGCAAGTATGAAGGTTGCCACCCTTCTCTTCAAGCCGGATAGCCTCAAATATGACGTCAAAATTGACTATATTGGCTTCAAGATACCGAGTAAGTTTGTTATAGGTTACGGGCTGGATTATGCACAGAAATATCGCAATCTCCCCTCAATTTATGCTCTTAGCGAGTAAGGACTTAGGATGAAAGAACTAAATAATAAATGGTTTATGGCTGACGAAAAAAATACACCCCCGCAAAAACCCAAAAAGGGTTTTACTCCTCCAAAACAGGATGGAGATTTTGACTGGGGTAAGATTATCAAGACCGTATTTAGCTGGGGCGCTGTTGTTATTGCGGCAGTTATTGTTATGCAGTTAATGCGTACCGGTTCTTCCGGAACGGTTGATGTTTCTTACGATCAGTACAAACAATTTCTTAACGACAATAAAATTGTTAATGCCAAGATTATCAAATCCGATGTAAATGATTACCGTCTTGAAGGCACTTTGAAAGAAAAAGAGAAAACAATGGTCAACAATGTTGGTGTTGATATAAAAGTTTTCACGGTAGTCATTGATCAATCGGATCTTGCCGATCAAAAAAAGATCTGGGATGAAAAGGGAATAAAATACACCTACTCAAAAGAATCGAATGAATGGCTTACCGTATTTCTCGGGTTCATTCCTTGGCTTTTGATTTTAGCCGTATGGGTTTTCTTTTTCCGCAGAATGCAAGGGGGCGGCGGTGCCGGCGGCGGTAGCAGAGGCATTTTCAATTTTGGTAAGAGCCGAGCAAAATTAATTAATGAGTCTTCAATCAAAGTTACATTTCAAGATGTAGCCGGTGCAGATGAAGCTAAACTAGAACTTCAAGAAATTATCGAGTTCTTACGCGAACCGGCAAAATTCCAGAAACTAGGCGGCAAAATTCCTCGCGGTGTTTTATTGTTGGGCCCTCCCGGTACAGGTAAAACTTTATTAGCGCGCGCTGTTGCCGGCGAAGCCGGAGTTCCTTTCTTCTCTATTTCCGGTGCGGACTTTGTTGAAATGTTTGTAGGCGTTGGCGCAAGCCGCGTTAGAGATTTGTTTGAACAAGGAAAGAAAAACGCTCCTTGTATTATCTTTATTGATGAAATCGATGCTGTGGGTCGCCACCGTGGTGCGGGCTTAGGCGGCGGACATGATGAACGCGAGCAGACCTTAAACCAATTGCTTGTTGAGATGGATGGCTTTGAACAAAATAGCGGCGTTATAATTATTGCAGCTACAAACAGACCTGATGTTCTCGATCCGGCGTTGTTGAGACCGGGACGCTTTGATAGACAGGTTGTTGTTGATAGACCGGATGTAAAAGGACGCGAAGGAATTCTTAAAGTTCATACAAGAAAAATTCCTCTTGAACCGGATGTAGATCTTGTTGTTTTGGCAAAGGGAACTCCCGGTTTAGCGGGAGCCGAAATTGCAAATCTTGTTAACGAAGCTGCACTGCTTGCGGCAAGAAAGAATAAGAAAAAAGTAGGCATGGATGATTTTGAAGAAGCAAAAGATAAAGTAATGATGGGCATGGAACGCAAGAGCATGATAATTTCGGAAGCTGAAAAGAAAATTACTGCTTATCATGAAATTGGACACGTTCTTGTTGCCAAGAAGATTCCCGAAGCCGATCCTGTTCACAAAGTCACAATCATTCCCCGTGGAAGAGCATTAGGCGTTACAACTTATCTCCCCGTTGATGAAAAACATACTTACTCCAAAGATTATTTGGAAGCGATGATTACTTACGCATTAGGCGGAAGAGCTGCTGAGAAATTGGTATTCAATCAATTTACTACCGGCGCCGGTAACGATATTGAAAAATCGACTGCCATTGCTCGCAAGATGGTTTGCGAATGGGGCATGAGTGAAAAACTCGGTCCTCTTTCTTACGGTGCTAAAGAACAAGAAATATTTTTAGGAAGAGAAATATCGCAGCATAAAGATTTCAGCGAGCAGACTGCACAGGTTATTGATACTGAAATTAAAAGAATTATTATGAGCGGAATGGAACGCGCTGAAAAAATTCTTGCTGATAATGAAGATATGCTTCATAAACTTTCTAAAGAACTTCTTGAAAGAGAAATTCTTGATAATGATGAAATTGAAAAGATTATGCGCGGCGAAGAACTTCCGCCGGCAAAGAAAAACGGATTACTCGATTCATCTCTTCCTAAAGAAGAGGGAGTTCCGGAACATGTAAAATCTTTGCTAGACGAGAAAAAGAAAAGAGATACGGAAAAGCCTGCCGAAGCTAATGACTGACGACCGCGGAACTATAAATTACAAGAATGAAATTATCAGAAAGGGACTCCATATGGTTTCCCTTTCTATTCCGTTTGTTTATTACTACATCACTAAAGAACTTGCTCTTTATATTTTGGTTCCGATGATGCTCTTCTCTTTGACTGTTGATTATGGAAGATACTTTTCCAAGACGCTGGAAGCGCTGGTTAAAAAAGTTTTCGGTTTTATGATGCGCAAGCATGAGTGGGACAGCAATAAGAAAAATCTTAACGGTGCTACTTATGTTTTAATATCCGCAGTATTTGTAGTAGTTGTTTTTCCAAAAGTGTTTGTTATTACGGCGTTTGCCGTTTTAATTATTGGTGATGTTGCCGCCGCCTTAATTGGAAGACGTTACGGTAAAACAAAGTTCTTGTTAAAAAGTCTGCAAGGCACTCTTGCGTTTTTTGTTTTCTCTTGTATTGTAGTTTTGTTAGCTCCCAAAGTTGAAGGAAGCCTTACTGAATATCTGATTGGATTCTTTGCGGTTGCCGTAGGCGCCATCGCGGAAAACGTTTCCGGCACATGGGCGGATGATAACTTTACTATTCCGGTTACAGTATGTGTTACAATGTGGATACTTTATATAATCTTTTTGCCGCAGCTTCCTTTAATCTTACCAAACGTACCGAACTAACTTGGGCATTCTGATTCCGCGATTTGTGCGGAAGAAGAATCACAAACTCTTACCGACACGATTTAAAAATTTCCGAGAGCCTAGCCTTTCACTACAAAACGACCAACTTAATAGAACGCTGATCTAACGGATTAAACGGATTTACACAGATTTAGATCCCGTACATCGGTTCAGTCCGCGTTATCAGTGGTCTATAGCTTGTAGTGACTAAATCTAATGGAAATGTTACATAAAAAGTGAAAGGTTTTAGTGTTGTTAATGTAATCTTGTTAGAGTAACTTCGTATAATCAATACAAAAGATGCCTTTGCATTCGTACAACGGAGAAAGGGGCGATACTGTTCTAACACACCAAATGGAGGAGAAACACAATGAAAATACTAGCTACAATTATCATGTCAATTATTTTATTCACAAGTGTTTATTCACAAGAAGAAAAAGAAAGAAACTATGCGCTATCGTTTGGAATAGGAGAAAATTTTACACTGCGGACTTTCAACATGGATTTTGCAGTGAAAAAGATACTAGATGAATGTCACCAGATTCGTTTATTTTTATCACCATCTGTAAACAAAAACAACTATGAAAATACAGTTGTTAATTCAAATGGAACTCAAGAGGACAATGAAGACATGGTTGGTTATTCTCTCGGTATTGGCATTGACTATTTATGGCAGTTGGCATCAAAAGACGGATTCGGTATGTATTCTGGTGCCGGAATAGATGGAAGATATGGCAACAATACTAAAACTGAAACTCAAGCCACCGAAATTAAGACAATATCTGAAACTACCTTTCAAAACTGGGGTGTTGGTTTAAGAGGTATACTGGGCGTTGAATGGATGGTAAATGACAGAATTGGAATTCATGGTGAATATGTGGCATCTGCAAGTTATATGTGGGGGAAGAATGAGAACAAGTACACCAGTCATGAAAGACCAGGAACAGTTAATCCAACTATTAGCACGCACACAAATAACATTTTTACTTTAAATAGTTTTGTTCTATTTGGCTTAAGTGTTTATCTATAAGAATAAATGTGGACAACAAACTGCCCGCGAGTTTTAATACTCGCGGGCAGAAGTCTCTTTTCGTTTCACTACTTCTCACGTCTTTCGTTTACCGTTTTACCTTTTCCGTTATTTCATACCACCTAAGATTTGATACGGTATTTGATAACCGGGGAAATCTTTCCTCACCTTATCAATGTAAACTTTGGCTCTATCTTTATGTCCGAACTGCAGTTCGTATGAAGCGCGGTAAGTTAGCATTGTTCCGCAAGTGGTTTCAATAAACTGTATGTACTTGTTTTTCTCTTTAGGCAATCTAATTGTAAAGTTCGGATTGGGTGCGGGTAAATATTCATTACCCTTAACAACTTTGAAGGTAAGAAGATGGGGAACAATCTGATAACCTTGAGGAAGAGTAAACTCGCCCCTTTGCATTTCATTCTGGAATAGTTCTAATCCAACGTAGCAGTTTTTCTCCGTAATAATTTTGCCGATCAAGTTCGTCATAACCGCGCGGTAGTTTTCTTCTATAATATTAGGATCGAATACTTGATCACGTTCGAACGGTTTAACAGCTTCAATAAAAGAATTCGATTCGGATTCAATCTTTTTCATTACATCGGGATGGTTTTGCTTAATCTGATTATAATACCATGAACGGCGTAGAAGTTCTTTATCCACAACCACTGCATCTTTGCGGAAGCCTTCAACATTCTGGAAGTAGTAAGATGGGGAAATAAAATAATCCCACTGATAAGAGAAAATTAGAGAGGTTGGTTCAGTACTGTTAATGATTGCTTTGGTGTAGTCTTCAAAAGTATAAACGCCGCTTTGGCTGGCCTCACTTCTATTAATAACAAGCGGAACGAAACAGAGCAAGCCTACAATTCCGATAGCATAATTTTCTTTAACTGTTTTTGTTTTGAAAAACATCATAAGCTGAATGAAACCAAACGCGATAAAAAGAGCGAAGACTATGTAAGCAAGAAGGAAGTAAGAATCTATGTCGACAATATCGTAATTGATAGAGTAGAGAACAGCAAAAATAAATGTAACTGCTAGAACGGTAAATAATTTCTTATCACGCTTAAATAGATAAATTATTCCGGCAATTCCTATAAGCAAACCGACATATGCAAACTCCGAAGGGAAGTTTGATAGGAAATATTTAAACTGCTTGCCCGCGGCTTCCACAGAAGTAAAAAGCCAAACTTGATACTGCTTGCCGGTAAAGTGGCGCCAGAAGTTTTCAAAATTAAGAGGATTGCCCCAGTTGATAGCCGGATTTGCGGCGGCGCGTAGAGGTAGATAAAGATAAATAACAAACAACACCGGAAGAGATACGGCTGCGGTTATACCAATCTTTTTGAGAGATGCTTTGTTGAACTTTTCTTTCATGAAAAATAATATTGCCGCAAAGGGAAGTGTGAGCAGTGTTGTCATGTGATTGGCAAACCCAAACGCGAGCGCGAAACCAACATAAATCCAATCGGAATACTTACCCGTTGTTGATAAATATGCTCTGAATGACGCGAAGATAATCAGCGTAAAGAGAAATATCTGAAGCGAATAAACTTCAACAGAAGTTGACTGCATCCAGTATGTTTTGCTGAACGCGAGATAGAATCCGCCCGCAATTGTGGCAATAATTTTCTGATCGGTTGATATTCCGGTTTCGAGAACTTTCATTCTCTGCTTAGTCTTTTGCGAAACTGATTTGTTGGATAAGCTTTTAAGAAGCAGTTCGAAAATTTTAATGAATATTATAACTGAAAGAACACACCAAATAGCAGCAAGTAGATTTGCTTGATAGATTTTTGTAAATGGTAAAGGGAGTTTTAGAAACAGATAACCGATAATTGTAAATAGCGGATAGCCGGTTGGATGCGCAATGCCAAGAGTTGATTGAACTGCTGCAAGCTCGCCGGAATCAATTTGAATTACGCTTGGCGCAAGTGTGAATAAGTAAACAATAAAAACAATAAGCGCAGATATGAATGCATAATATTTTTTGAGAAAATCCAATTTTAATCTCCGAGTAACTTATCAAACAATTGTGAATTCAATTTTAATATTAGCTTAATCTCATTTTCAAGAGCATCCGGTGAAACTGATTTTAAATAGTTCGCGATAAGCTGTTTCTTTTCCTTCGTGCCGGAAAAGGAAACAGCGGAAGTATTAAAAACGTTTTGAACCGCTAGTTCAATTTCTTTTAGCCGGATAAAACTGCTTCTTAACTGCTCCGTCAAGCTTTCATTGTAAACATTCTTAAGCGATGAGAATACTTTTAAATAACTTTTGCCCATTAATTTGTTTAGTAATTTTGGATTGAGCAGAACGCAAGTCTGTATAATAAAATCAAGAGTAAACAAACCGCCCCGGTCCTTCTTTATATTCAATCCGGTGTTTAAACTGCTTGTTGACTGTTGCAGAACTGAAGCATGCATCTTTCTGATTTCCGACTTTATCTCTTGAGCAGTAAAACGTTTGGAATATTTTACAATAGATTTGGAAAATTTCTTGAACAGTTCTTCGCTTCCGTAAATATATTTTAGTTTTGTCAGCGATTGAAATTCCCAGATGCGCGCGCGGCTTGAGAGATAGGCATCATAGTTTTTTATATCCCACACAATCGGAGATTTTTTCCCTTCCGGTCTTAGTCTGAAATCGACATCGAATGGTTTGAATTTTTCTTTGGCTTTGCCTAGAAATTCTTGGAAATGTGACTGAACCATTTCATCGGCTTCGATATCCTCGACTACAACAATCAAATCTATGTCTGACGCAAAGTTCATATTGAAAGAACCAAAACTGCCAAGCGCAGCAACAAAATATTTGTAGCTAAGATTCTGCCTTTTCAAAATTTCTCTTATTTGAAATGTGAAGTAAGAGGAAAATATCTCAGCAGCTTTTGGCTGCTTGATTAATCCAAGTGTAAGCTGCGCAGCAAGAGCTAGTAAAACATGATCTGTAGTTAAGTATGAGAAATCGTTACTCAAATTTTTTACAAAGATTCTGCGAGAAACGAAGAAATCCTCCAGTCGGTTGGAATTTGATAAAACATCGATAGCTTTCTGGGAGTATTCGCATAAGCGCAAAAAGCTGTTGAAGAATTTGTGATTGGCAAACTCGCCATACCAGATAGATGGAAATTTTGTAGAACGGATTACGCGGGTGAAATTATCCACTACACGATCGGGATTGCCGGAAGTTTTTAAGTATTCGATTACCGTTGGTTCAATTGAGTTGAAAAGCTGAATAGTCCGTGAATCGAATTCCTTTCTCTCTATTATCCCTTGTCCGCTTCTTAGAAACTGCAAATTCTTTTCAGCTTTTGATGCTTCCCTAAAAAGAATTTTCTGTTTTACTTCTTCGGGATTATTTATGTCAGTATTCAGAATCTTATTATAAATCTCGCGCACGGTTTTGCGGTAAGCTTCCAATCTGGATTTAAATTCTTCAGCAGAATAAATCTGTAAATAAACCGAGAGTTTATTAAGCATTGCTTCATCATCCGGTATCTGATGAGTCTGCATATCATTCATCAATTGTAAGAAGTGCTCAATTCTTCTGTAAAATGTATAAGCCTCGGCTAGCAATTCTTTTTCTTTCTTGCTGAGCAGTTCTCTACTCAGTAATCCTTCAAGAGCAATTAAACTGTTGCCGGTCCGTAGTTCGGGAAACTTGCCTCCGTTCAATAATTGCAATGCTTGAATGGAAAATTCTATATCGCGTATACCGCCCGGAAAGGTTTTAACATCTTCCTTAACATTATGCTGGCGTTCAATATTCTGCTTCATCGTTTTAATTTTTGCTTTGACTGATGAAGAATATGAAGCGTAATAAACGTAAGGAATAACAAAAGAAACAAATTGATTGTAGAGTTCTTTATCGCCGCCGATGAAATCCAGCTTGATCAGCATCTGCCGTTCCCAATCCTCGCCGCGAGCTTCGTAATAGCGAATGTAATCGTTCATCGCTTTGCAGAGAGGTGAATATTTGCCGTCGGGGCGCAAGCGGAAATCAACGCGAAAGATATAGCCGTTAGGTGTAATCTCCGTAGATGATTTTGAATAAAGCTGAACAGTTTCCGAAAGTATTTCGTGAAAATCTTTCTTTATCGAATCGATTGAGGAATTGGTATCGTAGAATAAAATTAAGTCAACATCGCTGCTGTAGTTTAATTCGCACCCACCTAGCTTGCCTAGCGAGCACAAACTAAACTTATTAATAGGCTTTGGAATATTATACCTGGTAAGAACATCTTCGTAACAGATTTGAAATAAATTATCATTCAATACTTTTGCCAGATATGAAAGCTGTCTGGTTGTGCTCAGCAATTCATCAAAGTGGAGAATGTCGCTCGCGCCGATTTTGAGCATAATTCTCTTTTTATACTGGCGTAAAAAAGTTAGGCGGGAGTGGAGCGACTTAAACTTTCTAACTCCTTCGCCAACCTCCTTTTCAATTTCTTCCAACCGAATTTCTCTAGAAAGATAATCTTGATCGAACAACTGATACATGTATTCCGGATTACGAACTACTATATCGGTTAGATAATTTGAGCTTGCTGCGATGGCAACAACAATTTCGCCATGATGGGGAAGCTTTGGAAGTTCACGGAAGAAGAAAGATTTATCATATATAGCTGAGAAGATGCGGAGAAGGTTTGCTTCGGATGAGGAATTGAAATAATATTTGGCGGCTTCCGCTTCGAGATGAGAAACCACATTCTCAAATAGCTCGGAGGAGAGCAATCCTTCCGAAAGCTCTACTAACCTTTTGATAAACGAATCCGAGAAGTGAAAATTCTGCAATGCCAAATAATTCCCAAGTTTCCGTGGCTAAAATAGTTTAAGAGAATGTAAATCGCATAATTATAAAGAAAAGATAATTAGTTTGGCAATTTGCTTTCAGCAGTCAGCCATTAAATTGGAGAAGGTAGAGTTTAGAAATAATGTTAAAAACCGGAATTTGTGTTTTGAAAGTAAACGAATTAATTTACTCCAAGGTAAACACGAGCGTTCAATGACTATACTAAATAGTGATATTGCTAAAAACTACTTCTACGCAGATATTCTTTATCAAATTCATCTTGCAGAAGATAAGATAAATTACTTCTCCGCAAAGTATGAGAGCTCTTTCGAAGAATTCGAGAAAAAGATTAAAAACGCTTCTTCGGAGGAGTTTTTGCTCTGGGATGATTACATGGAATGGAAAGCTTTTCAACATAATTACACCATGTTAATCAACCAAAAAAACGATATTGAAAATGGAAATTATAAAGTCGCTTAGAGAATGTGGTTTTGTAAATGATTTTTCCGTAACACAACATAAAGCTTTTTCCGGCGGGTTCTACCTAAAAATTAAAGCCTTACTCAAAGATCAAAGTGTACTATTCATTTCTGAATATTCCGATACAAATGAAAGGAACTATTCCTACCATTGGCAGAAACAAAATGGAGATTTGATAATTCGCTGGGATAACTCGCCGTATCATCAAAGTCTTTTCAATTTTCCACATCACAAACATAAAGCAGATTCTGTAGAACCATCTATAGAAATTACAGTTGCGGATGTACTGAAATACATTTCTAGTGTTATAAACTAGCAACTGTTGTGGTCAGAAAAATGTGTTGCTTTTAAATCGGAAGATTCACAAGTTACAAATGCCAACTAAAAAAATGGGGCGTTTTATGAACATCAATTTGACCAAAACTAAATTCTTTATGTTGCTTCTCGGTTTGCTAGTCATATTATCTACATGCCTACATGCGCAAAAGGCAAATCTAGATTCCTTAAACAGAGTGGTTAATGAAAACCACATAGTTGGTTTGGAGCTAATCAAAAAGGGAAACCAAGCGGAAGGCTTAAAAAAGCTGAATACCGCTGTTTCTGCTTTCAGAGAAATAGACTATGAACTTGGTGAAAAACGAGATTCGATAAAAAGTGTTATTGAAGGATGGCTTAAGGCAAAACCAGAAAGCCCATTTCTTAATTATTTAATGGGCAATATTATTTTTTTAACTAAGAGAGACTCTGTCGGTTTAGCCAAAGCGAAAGAATATTTTAACAAAAGTTTAGAACTTGAGCCAAACTTTGTTTTACCATATCGTGGTTTAGGTACTATAGCTGAATTTCAAAAAGATGATGTAAGTGCAATCAATCTATACAAAAAAGTAATTGAGATCGATTCAACATATTATTCTACATATTTGCGACTAGCATACTTGTATTCGCAATCTGGAGACATCTTGGCGGCAGAATCATTATATAATAAAGTAATTCAATACGATGTCTCAAGTTATAATAAAGTTTGGGCATGTTTAAACATGGCTGA
Organism: Ignavibacteriota bacterium; assembly: GCA_043807765.1. Classification (GTDB taxonomy): domain Bacteria; phylum Bacteroidota; class Ignavibacteria; order Ignavibacteriales; family Melioribacteraceae; genus Stygiobacter. The sequence continues at coordinate 88,339 of JAZDFQ010000078.1, read as the reverse complement.
TATGAAAAAAACCTTCATAGATAAAAGAAGATTATATGATTCCGCATTGCTGTTGGCGAAAACTACAAATGACAGTATAACTATCTATCAGCGAATTCTTTCAAGTACCTATTCTGAGGATAGAGAGAGTTTTCCTCAATTAGTAGAGGATATGTTGTCAAAAAAAATAGGTAAGGTTCGTAGTCTTCGCATGAGCATTTTAAAAAGGTACTATGATTACTTAAAAAAATACGACTCAGATGAAATATTGGACTTTATCAACAGAATAATTGAAGAAAAACACCCATTGGTGCTTTTCATGGCTGGCATGTACTTCACTTATGAGACAAAGGATTTTCAAAATGGACTTAAGTTTTTACAGAGAGCCTATGAAGTAACTGATAGCGAATCTGTATATGAAACAATGCTGTTTGGCAAAAAAGACGAAGCGCGACTTAAGGAAATAGCAAAAAGATTTAAATATGGAACCGTTGGGACAGCATTAGGAAAAACTTATCTGGAATTAAAGAATTATGAACAAGCTGAAAAATATTTTAAACAAGCTATTCCTATTGAAGAAGTTGAAAGAAATCCCGAGCCTTTTTATTTATTGAGTCAATCGTACAAAGAACAAAGCAAAATGAACGAAGCTATTGAATATTTAGCCAAGGGTTTAGCATTAAAAGAAGATAAAGTGCAAAGGAAAATATTTGAAGAACTTATAAAACAACAAGCTCAAGATAAAACTGCAGATCAGCTTATTAGTGAAGTTCGAATGAATAAAGCAACCTCTGCTAAGGATTTTACTCTAAAAACTCTGCAAGGAAAAGATTTTACTCTTTCAGAACAAAAGGGCAAAGTGGTATTACTAGACTTCTGGGCAACTTGGTGTGGTCCTTGTGTCAACGCTCTCCCGGATATGTTCAAACTCTTCGAAAAATATTCAAACAGATCAGATGTTGTTTTTCAAAGTATAGACATTGATGAGAATCCACAAACGATCAAAGATTTCCTAAACAAAAAGAAGTTCTCTTTTAATATACTGGTGGGAATAGGAACAGAAATTCAAAAAACTTACGGTGTAACAGCAATCCCAACTCTTATCATAATTGACAAGCAAGGTAGAGTACAGTTTAAACACATCGGTTTTAATTCTTCAGAAAATATTGTAGAATCATTGAGTAAAGAAATAGATGCACTTTTGTTTAATGATCGAGACTCAAAGGAGTAAGTTTCATAATATGTCAGCAAATTAATGCAGAAAATTCTCTCCATTGGCTGGAACTCAATTTCGCTTTGATTTTACAATCTTTTGCTTGTTTAGGTTATTAAGTGCGGTATCGGTTTCATTGTATTTCAGACCCGCTTTATTTAACTTTAGCCCGCAAAATGAAAGAACCCGACCCACTTTTCGGGGTTTCTGCAATAAATACGCTTAAAAGTGAAGTATTTCTTTGCTCTCAAAACAAAAATAAGGGAGAGCAAAAACAGAGGAGAAATAGATGTTCGATTCGTTGTTGAAAAAGATTTTTGGCGACAAAAACGTAAAAGCTACAAAAGAATTATGGCCGATAGTAGATCAGATAAATCAAGAATTTGAAAAATTACAATCATTAAGTGATGATGAGCTTCGCGCAAAGACTACTGAATTCAAAACTAGAATTGCAGAAGCTACAAAAGATATTATAACACCGCTGGAAGAATTAAGAGCTCAGCTTGCTAATGTTCAATCTTCGGAAGAGAAACATAAGCTGCATGATGAAATTGAAGGGTATGAAGATCAGTTAACCGAAAGGTATGAAGAAGTATTAACCGAAATTCTGCCGGAAGCTTTCGCAGTTGTTAAAGATACTTGCCGCCGCCTAGTAGGTAAAGCATGGGACGTTGCCGGAACAAAAACTACGTGGGAAATGATTCCTTACGATGTTCAGTTAATTGGCGGTATGGTGCTTCACTCCGGTAAAATTGCTGAAATGGCTACCGGTGAAGGAAAAACTTTAGTTGCAACACTTCCGGTTTATCTAAATGCATTAACCGGGCGCGGTGTTCATCTTGTTACTGTTAACGATTACCTAGCCAAACGTGACAGCGAGTGGATGGGAGAAGTTTATAAATTTCACGGATTGACCGTAGGCTGTATCATAAATACTATGGATCCCGAAGAAAGAATTTCTCAGTACAATTGCGATATTACTTACGGAACAAACAACGAATTTGGTTTCGATTATCTGCGCGATAACATGGCAAGCGCAAAAGAATTGTGTGTACAACGCGGACACAATTTTGCAATAGTAGATGAAGTGGATTCCGTTCTTGTGGATGAAGCCAGAACTCCTCTTATTATTTCCGGTCCGGTTGATAAAGTTGAACACAAGTTTGATGAAATGAAACCGCGTGTAGAGAGAATGTTCCGCAAGCAAGCTAATCTTGTTGCCGGTATTGTTAAAGAAGCGGAAACACTACTTCAAACCGGCGATCCGAAGGATAGAGAGAAAGCCGGTGTTTGTTTGCTTCGCGCACAGCGCGGTTTTCCAAAAAGTAAACCGTTGATGAAAATCCTCTCGGAAGCTGAATTTAAAAAATTGCTCAACTCTACGGAAATGGAATTTTTACGTGAGAATTCCAAGCGCATGCCGGAAATTGATGAAGAACTTTATTATGCAATTGAAGAAAGACAAAATCAAATTGATCTAACCGAAAAAGGAAGAGAAGAATTAGCCGTTGGTTCTAAAGAGGGGAAACAGTTTTTCGTTATTCCCGATTTAGGTTTGGAGATCAGCAAGATTGAAACAGATGCATCGATGGCGGTTGAGGATCGAATCAAGAAGAAGGATGAGCTTTATCATCTTTACTCAGAGCGTTCCGATGTTATTCATACTATAAATCAGCTATTAAAAGCGTACACACTTTTCGAAAAAGATGATGAATATGTTATCACCGAAGAAGGTAAGATTGCAATTGTAGATGAGTTTACCGGTCGCGTACTTCCGGGAAGAAGATATTCAGATGGATTGCATCAAGCTATTGAAGCAAAAGAAAATGTTCATGTTGAACGTGATACACAGACACTCGCTACAATTACTCTTCAAAATTATTTCCGCTTGTACAGAAAACTTGCCGGCATGACCGGAACCGCGGAAACTGAAGAAGGTGAGTTTTTCGAAATCTATAAGTTAGAAGTTGTGGTTATTCCAACCAATAAACCAATTACACGTAGCGATGAAGATGATGCTATATACAAAACCAAACGTGAAAAGTATAATGCAATCATCGAGAAGATCAAAGAGTTAAAAGAGCAGCGCAGACCGGTTCTAGTAGGAACAACTAGCGTAGATGTTTCCGAAACATTAAGCCGTATGCTCAAGCGCCAAGGTGTTCAGCATAATGTTCTTAATGCTAAGCAGCATCAACGTGAGGCTGAAGTAGTTGCTTTTGCCGGACAACCGGGCGCGGTTACAATTGCTACAAACATGGCTGGTCGTGGTACTGACATTAAGCTTGGTGCCGGTGTTGTTAGTGCCGGCGGTCTTTACATTCTTGGAACCGAGCGGCATGAAGCAAGGCGTATTGATAGGCAGCTTCGTGGACGAGCCGGTCGTCAAGGAGATCCGGGTACAACAAAGTTTTACATCTCACTTGAAGATGATTTGATGCGTTTGTTCGGCAGCGATAGAATTACAAATGTTATGAGCAAAGTTGGAATGGAAGAGGGTGAAGCCATTGAACATTCGCTTATAACAAAATCCGTAGAACGCGCGCAAAAGAAAGTTGAAGAAAACAACTTTGCAATTCGTAAACGTCTGCTTGAATATGATAACGTAATGAACCAGCAGCGCGAAGTTATTTATGTAAGAAGAAAACAAGCGCTTGAAGGTGAAAGATTAAGAGCCGAAGTTTTAGATTATTTGGAAGAATATATTGATGATGTTGTAGAAAAACATTATGAAGCTGCGGAAATAGACATATTACGCGAAACCATTCTTCAGCATTTGCTCGTTGACTTTCAAATTGAGCCAAATGTTTGGGAAGATTTAGGTAAAGATGGTGTTAAAGAGAAAATAATAGAAGCGGCTACAGATTTTTATAAGCGCAAAGAAGAAATGCTGGGGAGCGATTTAATGTCCCGCTTAGAACAGTATGCTGTTCTTAATGTGATAGATAATAAGTGGCGCGAACATCTTCGTGAAATGGATGATCTTAAAGAGGGAATTGGACTTCGAGCGTATGGACAAAAAGATCCATTGCTTGAATACAAGGGAGAAGCGTATACTTTGTTTGTTACTTTACTTGGTGAATTAAGAAATGAAGTTGTTTCTTTCTGCTTCAAGTTTTGGCCGCAAGCTCCGGCTGAAGTCCAGAACCGTAGAGCTGTCCCGGCAACAAGAATGAGAACAATAAAAGATTCTGCGGATAATTTGGGATTAAGAAATCAGCCCGCAGAAGGTTCGGAAGTTGGAAAGCACAAACCAATTCGTGTTGAAGAAAAAACCGGAAGAAATGAACCATGCCCTTGCGGAAGCGGAAAAAAATTCAAAAATTGCCATGGACTTACTGCATAAGAGGTTTTAATGAAAAAAATTGAAGCAATTATTCGTCCCTTTAAGTTGGATGATGTAAAAGAAGCTTTGCTGGAAGAGGGAATCCGCGGAATGACAATTACCGAAGTCCGCGGTTACGGCAGACAGAAGGGACATAAAGAAACATACCGAGGAAGCGAATATCAAATTGAGTTCGTTCCTAAGTTAAAAATTGAAATTGTTGTTGAAGATAAATTAGCAGAGAAAGCTATTGATGCTATTCTGCGAACAGCTAAAACCGGGCAAGTTGGCGACGGTAAAATTTTTATTTCGGAAATTTCCGACGCGATTCGTATAAGAACCGATGAATCCGGCGAAGCTGCATTGTAAAATTATGATTGTTCTTAAATATGAAAAGTTAGGACTAAAGTCCAATATATTGTAGTTGTTTATTAATCCCACGCTTAAGCGTGGGGTTAATGCATGCCATATTTAATCCGGGCTTTAGCCCAAATGTTTTTACAGTACAAAATAAAATTATTTGTTGTATATAGAATTACTCAAATCACTAAACAAGGCTAAGCGCATACACTTTTCTACGATCTACTAATAAACAGAGTTGAAAATGTTTTACTTAATAAGCAAGAAACTCTTTGCGCTACTTCCTTTTGCCTTTTTATCCATAGCATTCTCCGGTTGCGGCGTTTACAGAAATTTTACCACTTACTTTAATACTTACTACAACGCCAAGACAATCTTCGACCAAGTTGAAGAAGACATCCAAAAAAAGAAAGTTGATGTATTTGCATTTCGGGATGACTTGCAAGGAAATCAACAATTAGGCGGCCAGCCCTCCCAATACCGTACCGGACAAAACACCGGCTATAATCCAAATCTTGGAATGCAGAGCGGCACTCAATATGGATCTCAAACCGGAGGCCAATATGGAAACCAAACTGGCAGTCAAGCCGGCGTAAGCATGTACAGCGGAAATGCCAATCAAGATTTAACCAAAGTGATTGAAAAGTGTTCGAAGATACTTCAATATGAAAAAGAATCATCATACTTCCCGGATGCTTTGTTCATGATTGGAAAGGCATTGTATTATCAGCAAGAGTACAGTAAAGCGCAAAGAAAGTTTACAGAGCTCGCCGGGATGGGAGAAACAGATTACACAAATGAAAACAAATTATGGCTTGCTAAAACAAATTTGCAATTGCGCAATTTTGATGAAGGACTGAATCAGCTTGAAGAAGTGAAAAAGAATGCTCTTGCAGATGATGATGAAAAATTATTTTCTGAAGCCGTAATTACAAAGATTTCTTTTTTAATCTTTCGTGAAGAACTACCAAAAGCCGTAATTGAGTGCAAAGACTTCATCCAGACTACAGATGATGATGCAATGAAAGGGCTTGTGTCTTATCAGCTTGGGAAAATTTATCAGAGTTTAAGTGACGAACAAAGCGCTCTTGATACCTACGCGGCAGTTTTAAGTTATGGTCCAACTTTAGAAGTTGAACTACGGAGTAAATTAGAACATGCAAGATTGCTTAAGCAACTATCAAAGATTGAGCAAAGCGAAGATGAACTATCAACAATGCGTGATCAAGGAAAATTCAAAAATAATCTTGATGAAATTAATATTGATCTTGCCCAAATATATTTTGAAACAAGTCGTGCAGAAGAAGCAATTGATCTATTGAAAGATGTTGATACTACTTATAAGATGCTTCCATCTTCCGGAATTGCAAGTATGAAACTTGGCGAAGTCTATGAATTTGCGATACGCAACTATGATAGCTCTTATAAGTATTATACTAAAGCCGTTTCTTCACTTGCTACTAAGCCAATAAAGGATAGAGCTCACGAACGTGCCGGTAATTTCGATCGTTATTTCAAATTGAAAAATGAAATGTATGATCTGAACCAGAAGTTGACCTACATTAAAGACCGCCGATTATTCGAAAGAGATTCTATTGATTACGCATTGGCATTTAATGAATTTGATGAAGAGAATAAGCGAATTGAAGAGGCGAACAAAGCTACTAGTTCTCAATTGGGTAATTCGCAAGAGAGCCAAGAAGCTGCACGCCAACAACAAGTAATTCAACAGCAAAGACTGGATCAGCAAAAAGAAATTGAAAAGAAAAGAAGTCTTGGTATTAACGAACCGTATCCTCTTAAATTATCAATTGCGTTAGGTAAAGCAAAGAAACCGGAAATGCCGAAAGAGAATGAGAAAGCAATTAACTCTACATATGCCAATAATTTATTTAACCAAGGAAGTCTATTTTTTTCGGAAATGGATTATGCAGATTCTGCTTTCATTTATTTTAATAGAATATTGACCGATTACAAAGACAGTACTATAATTCCGCAGACTCTCTTTTCTTTAGCAACCTATTACGAAACTAAGAATGATACTGTGAAAGCAGATAGTCTCTACAAAGAAATATATGATCAGTATCCTAAGGATAAGCTATACCAAGTTGCTGGAGAAAAATTAGGATTGCTAAAAAAGGAAGATAAAAAGGTAGAGGTGATATCGGAAGATCCGGCAGAGCCCCTTTATGTGAAAGCAGAAGGATTCTATTATAATAAAAACTATTCTGAGGCAATCGATAGTTTCAAAGCAATTAGTAAAAGCTTTCCCAAATCTAAGTTCGCTTCTAAATCCATTTACTATGCCGGGTTAATTTATGAGGAACAAAAAAACTATGACTCTGCCGCAGTTGCTTACGCAGTTTTAGCAAAAGATTTTGCTGCTGATCCGGTTGCTAGATATGCAATTCCTAAGTATGAAGAGTATAAAAACGAAAAAGAGAAAATCAGAAAGGCTGAAGAAGAGAAGAAGAAGGCTGAGGAATTAAAGAAGAAGGAAGAAGAAGACAAACTAAAAGCCGAACAGAAAACAGTTGAAGAATCAAAAGTAGCAAGTCAACAGCCGGTTATAAAAGTTAGTTCAATTGTTTCTGACTCAGCCAATGTACTGAAAGAAGATAAAACGCGTAAGAAGCAATCTTATTTAGATAGATTGAAAGCTGAGGCCGATACAACGAAAAAAGTAATTGAACAGCTGGTAATTAATGACGACGCCCCAATTAAGGGTATTCCCAAAACAGTATTACCAGAGGCAAAGAAGGATTCAACCGCTCAACCAACAAAACCTGTAGTAGTTCCAATAGAAAAACCGGCTGTTCCAGACACAACGAAAAAAGTAATTGAACAGCCGATGATTAATGACGACGCTCCAATTAAGAGTATTCCCAAAACAGTATTACCAAAGGCAAAGAAGGATTCAACCGCTCAACCAATAAAACCAGTGGTAGTTCCAATAGAAAAACCGGCTGAACCGGATACAACAAAAAAGTGACAAAAGATTAACCCGAAAGAAATTAATGATTTCCCGCAAAAGAGTCCTTGATATGATAGAGAGTGGGGAGGGACTGAATGTTGAATATAAACAGAGATTTTCTTCTCATGAGAAGATAGCCAAAGAAATAATTGCCTTCGCAAATACTCGCGGAGGCTTTTTGTTTGTTGGTGTTGACGATAATAGAAAAATCTATGGCATTGCCAGCGAAAAGGGAGACAACGATTTAATTAAAGAAGTAGCCGAAAAGTATTGCGAGCCAAGGGTCAATGTCAATCTCGAGTGCATGAATATTGATAAGAAAGATATTCTTGTGGTAGAGATTCCGGAGTCGAGTAACAAACCTCACAGAATTCAAGATTATAAAACCAGTCTCGATTTAAATACAGCTTCCGTTTATGTCCGTGTAAATGATAAGAGTGTTCTTGCAAGTAAAGAAATGATCAAGATTCTTCAGACACAAGCGCGCGGTAAAACGCTAGAGCATTATGAAGTTGGTTCTAGCGAGAAAACCGTATTTAATTTTCTTGATAAGAATGTGAAAATAACTGTTAAAGAATTAGGCAAGCTTGCTAATATTTCAGATAGAAGAGCGTCTCGTACGTTAATAAAACTTGTACGGGCAAATATTCTTTTAATTCACACCAAAGATAATGGGGAGAGCTATTTTACTTACGTCGGATAGATTGTTTGCCGGCGTTATCTAAAATTCTTCGTAAATCAAAAACAGAAATTCCGTAAGCTACAGCAACATTTAACGACTGCTTCGTTCCATACTGAGGAATCTCTAATGAGAAATCGCAAAGATCGAGTAAATCTTGCGAGACTCCGGTAATCTCATTTCCTACAATTAAAGCCATCGGGAAATTACCATGAGGAAAATTATAATGAGGTAAGCTGTTTTCGGTTAATTCAAGCGCACCGATCTTTACACCTTTAGCTTTTAGACTAAGAATAACTTCTTTCGCATCCTTAACGTATTCCCAAGCAACACTCTTTTCGGAACCGAGCGCTGTTTTGAGCACTTCTTTTTTAAGTGGTGATGGGGTGTATCCACAAAGAAATATTTTCTCAATCATTGCGCCATCGGAAGTACGAAAAATTGAGCCAACATTATAGCTGCTTCGAATGCTGTCCAGTATTACATAAACCGGAAGTTTTTTTACTTGATCAAGCTTTTCCAGTGTGGCTCTGTTCAGAGAAATTTCGTTGTGAGTTAGTTTGCGCATAAATTAATTTGTCTTATAAGTTAGTCGCAATCCTATAATCCCGATTACGATTAGGAAAATGAAAAAAACTCTAGTCAATTCTCTCGGTTCGTTAAAATAAATCATTCCATAAATAGCAGTACCAACAGCTCCGATGCCCGTCCAAACCGCATAAGCTGTACCGATAGGTAGTGTCTTTACGCCAAGAGAAAGAAATACATAACTTAGTATCATTGCTATTGCAGTGAAAATTGAGGCACGAAGCTGAGTAAAACCCTCCGAATATTTTAATCCAACTGCCCAGCTAATTTCAAAAACCGAAGCAATTAAAATGTAGAACCAATTCATTTGAATCCTTGCTGGGCAACATCGAGGTAAGACTCGAGCGGTTTTGCGTTTAAGTAGAAATTCACTTTATTCAAATCTGTAAACTGTTTAGCAGTCTCATTCAGCTGTTCACGAATTCGCGGTATATCGCATGTGCCGTTAATAGTCAATTCACCATTAAGATAAACATCCGCAACTCCGCCGGCAATAGTCGCTTGAAAAAGCATCAGTTGAATACCTTTAACGTAATTCTTTAGCTCATCAGTGTCCTTAGTATTAAGCAATTCCGTAATGGCTGCTTCAAGCGGCGACTTTTCAACTTTCACGTCTTTTTCAATGGCCACAAGCAGATCGTTGCATCCTATAACTTTCCCTTGTTGTTTAGAGGCGTCTAATGCTATTAAATAAATTTTTATTTCTTTCCCAGAGCCATCTTCGCTCTTTTTAGAACAAGCAAACCAAATTATGGCTAAGCCTAATACAACCAGTAAACTAATTATTTTCATGCCCGTGACAGTTTGTTTCTATACGAAAGATAGTAAGTTACACTCACTTCTTCACTTTGAAATAAACAGTGTCGGCAATCATAGAACCGAAAACTCCGATGGCGTCTCCATCGATATTAATTTTTGGTTCATGAAAATTGCCGTCAAACTCTTGAACTCCCCGGTATGTTAAATTATATAAGCGAAAGTTTTCATCCGCCGCATAGACTATCATTCTGTACCGACTATAAAACCAGATCGAAATCCAGTTAATATCGTACTCAATAATTGATGCAGTTGGATTTACGTTCTGAATTTGTCTCTGGGTAAATTTATATCTGTCCAAATTCTTTGCTACATCTTCTTGTTTAACCTCTACGTAAGAGTTGTTATAAATGAAGGCGGTATCGCTTGCATCCAAGGCAACTAAAGAAATTGGATAGTAAGTTGTTCCCGGTGAAAGATTTATCTTAAGCGGAATTTCTTTTAGGTTGCCTAATGCATCTTGCTCTCGGTAGCTCAACTCACCATTTACAGTGTTCTCTTTAATAATATAGAAACCTTTCGCCGGAGTTTTAGTAACGGAAGATGCCGTAAGCATAACATCATCAATCTTTGCGGAAACTGAAAGTTTATAACTTCTATTGTATTCCACTATCCAATCTTTACCATCGTACTGGTAAGAAAAATTGGAAGGATTGTAACTCAATTTGTAAGCTTTTCCTATAGCAATATCTGTGATGTTTATATCGGCATCAGCAATAAAAAGTGTTTTTGGATTTGGCTGAGTGTTGATGGGAATATTTCTTGATATGCTAATTCCGGAAACCGGCTGTCCCGGATAAAGGATTGCCTGCATAACAATTTTGGGCTCGAATGTTTGCTCAAGTTCAACAGTGCTTTCGCCGCAAGAAACTAAAAGACCAAACGAAATAATTAGCAGAATGTTTTTTAGCGATACAACTTTCATATCCATCCTTAAAATTTTACTGTTATACCAATGCTGGGAAGAATCGGAAACATATACTGATTCTCAATCTCTTGTTTTATCATTCCGTTATTAATTTCATTTTTATATTGAATAAACCAAACGTTCTTTCTGCTGAAAAGATTAAATACTTGCAGATACGGAGAAAGGCTCCATCCGTCATACTTAATATCGTAAGTCAAGCTGAAATCAAACCGTGAATAGTAAGGCAAATTGTAAGTGTTAATATCCGAAGGATAAAGTGCAATCGAATTTTTGTTTGTTTCCCAGTCCGGCAACTGATTCATTAAATAAACTGAGCCGGGTAGTGTAATAGGCTGGCCGGAAAGAAACGTGAAGTTCAATCCAAGTGTCCAATGATTTTCTGGATGAATTAATTTCTCGCCTCGGATTTCCTTCATGAAATTATCAAGGTCAACGTTCGCAATTATGTTAACAGCGTGTGTTCTATCGTGTCTCGGTTCAAATGAATTTCCTTGATTAATTCCATCCAGAGTAAAAAGCGTCTTTGAGAAAGCGTAAGAAATCCAGCCTGAAATTGCACCGGCTTCTTTTCTTAGAAGAAACTCAACTCCGTAAGAATTTCCGTCGCCCCGGTTAAATAATCCTTTCTGGTTATTGTAAATCGGCAAGTTATCGGAAGTATATGATTCTGGGGAAACATCGGTTATAAATGTTTGATTGTAGGAATAAATATTTTTGTAACTCTTTATATAAGCTTCAACTTCAAGTTCCAGCTTATCTCCTAAAGTTCTTTCATACCCGAGAATAAAATGATTAGAACTTGAGCCGGAGACGTATTCATCAGCTGTAGTCCAAATACTAATAAAGAACAATCTTGGAATTCTATTTGCGTACTGATGAAAAATTCCGGATGAGAATTTAAGGTTTGCTTGTTCACTCAATCTGTATTTAATTGTAAAGCGCGGATCAAAATTTCTAAAACTTTTCTCTGATTGAAGGTAATCGGCTCTCAATCCGGCTTCAATATCCCAAAGAATAGTCGGTTTCCAGCTTGTTGATCCGTAAACCGAATACAATTTTCTTGTTCTCATCACATCAACTTTTCCACCCGGAAAATCTTGTTTTAATCCGCCGTAAACATTTTTCTGCTCGAAGCCGAACTTGAAATTAAGATTGTCGTTATAGAAATATTCAATAGCACCCTTAATTGTGAGATCATTTATTTCATTTATTTCTTTTACTTCAACAGCACTAAAGTTAAAATCGGATTTGAACTTGCTTGCTGTAATCCAAAAATTTCCAAACAGATTTGGTGAAAAGATTGTACGCCAGTTAACACTGCCGGTAAGGTTTCCCCATATATAATCAAAGCCCAAGGATTCGGGACGTTTCTTGTCGAGCAGAAAACTAAGATCGTCGTTGCTGCCGAAGAAACTAACGCTAAGTTTATTAGATTGGCTCAAATCAAAATATGCTTTGAAGTTTCCATCAATGAAATAATAATCGGGAAGTTCATCCACCCATTTAGCAAGGGTTTGATCGAAGTAAGTACGGCGTATTGAACCGGAGATAGAACCTATGTCACCAATCGGTCCGGATAGAGTTGTGCTTAGCGAAAGCAAACTCATTTGTGCTTGTCCTTCAAAATTATTTCTGTTGCCGTCTTTGTTGGTAATGTTGATTACTGAAGAAAGCCGGCCGCCATATTCAGCACCAAAACCACCTTTGTAAACTTCTACTTTTTTAATTGCTTCTGTATTAAATGTAGAGAACAAACCAAATGCATGTTCTGGATTGTAAACGTCTGTGCCATCTACCATAAACAAATTTTGATCGGGAGTCCCTCCACGGACGTAAATTGCTGATGAAAAATCGGAAAGAGGAACAATTCCGGGCAAAGTTTGAAGAGTGCGCAAGAGATCGGCTTCAACTACGCGCGGCACTTTTGCAATTTGCGCCGGTGATAAATCGATTTTAGAAACCGGTTTATTAAAAAGTTTATCTATAATTCTGGTTGAATCAGCTCGTATTACAATTTCATCACCCTGTATGTCTTCTTGCTCCAGTTTTACATTTAATTCTTTTTCCTCTCCCGTCTTTATAGAAACTTTTGTAGTCAATGATTTATATCCAACATAGCTTATCCTGAGTTCATAATTTCCGGAAGGAATTTTCGGAATAACGTAGTATCCGGTAATGTTAGTATTGGCACCACGATTTATTGATTTTATATAAATATTGGCGCCTATTAAACCTTCGCCGGAAGTTTTATCATAAATAAAACCGCTTAAGGATGATTCTGCATTTTGCGCAAGTGTAGGATACGCTTGCCAGCTCATTAATAGAAGTAAAATAAGAATAGAGTGTTTTTTCATTAGATGTAATGGTTTTATATGAATAAAGGCGAAGCGAATCTAAGCAGTTCCCGAATACTAAACAAGCCAACTAATTGTTGGCTTGTTTTTTGTCAATATGAAGTTTATGTAAGAAGCGGTGCACAATAGGCGCGAAGATAATCCCAACGGTTACCAAGAAAACTATTCCGGAAAAAAGAGCATATAAAGAAGCAAATATTTTTCCGGCGTCGGTTTTTAATTCTGCTACGGGCCCCATTCCTCCCAAGATCATTGATGCATTTAACAATGAATCAACCCAATTTATTCCTTCGAGAAAATGGTAGCCAATTACTCCAATTATTAAGGAAGCCAAGATAATTATGAAGCCGAATGAAAAATGGTTTACGATACGTTTTGCGTATAATTGTGTAGGAAGTAAAGGCTCGCTGTTATGTTCAAAGTGAAATTTTTTCATACACATGATTACTTTCTGATGGACTATTTTCGTGTAATGGTCTTTAAGTAAAGCTGTTCCTCGTGATCGGTGAATTCTTGAATGCACTTTACAGTATACTGATCATTTCTAAGTTCTGTAATTTCTGCATGCATCATATATTTGCATATGCACTTGCAAAGATTTGGAGCAACGTCTTTTATCCTAATAACAATTTCACTATCGGTAACCGTGTAACTGCTTGTAAACCTATTTGAATCGGGACAGCAATTACCAATTACGCAAAAATCAATTGTAAGAGTGTTCGAGAATGTGTAACTAAAACAAGAATCCGCTACGCTGCTTTTAAATAAAGCTGAACCATGACATTTCCCATCCTGGAAAATATTTGCGCGCACTTCCGTATAAGTGATTTCGTCTTTGCAGTTAAACAAAATAACTGTTGCAAGAAATGTAATAAGCAAGAATGTTTTATATACATATTTCATCTTATAAATACTTATCTCGTTTGAAAACATAGTCAACCAGCCATTTTTCTGCTACCTTAATACAATTAAGTTTTTTCTTTAAGGGTTTTTCAACGCCGGTACATGTCTTTGTAAAATAAATTACGCCTTTGGTTTTGGAGACGTCTGTAATAACGCTATCTACTACGGCTTTGCATTTCCCTTCTTCCATAGTTACATCATCGAGTGCCATCTTTTGCATCATGATTTCGATTTGTTTTTGACAGTCCTCAGCTCCGCAATATTTTGCCGCATCAAACCATTGTCCCTTGAAATAGTAATCGAGAAATTTTTCAGCAACTTCTTTGGGATCTGAATAATCGATTTCTGTTTGAGCGAAGAATTCCGAATAGCCGAACACAATGAAAACTATAGAAAATGCTTTTAATGTTTTCATGGAATACTCCAGAATGACTTAGATGAGAGTTCGAAACTTGGTGAGAATGTTTGTATTAATGTCAGCATTCTGAAACGCCAACTTTTTGTTGTTAGAATATAAGTAATGAATAGCGAAAGTTCAGCGGATAAATTTTTCTTATAACACCAACTGTCTTTTCTAAAGCTTTCTCAAAATATACACGTCTTGGCGTAGATGAAGGCTCTCGCTTCCTTCTTGATAGCCGGCTAATTCAAAACCATCCAGCAGATTTTCAGTAGTCCATTTAATTGACTGATAACTGCTGTACTTATTGTCTCCTTCGCCAAAGGAATTGTGAAGAACAATTTCATCGTTTTTGAATTTGTCTTGCTCGGCTTTGCTTAGCGGAGAGATAGTTACATTTCCGTGAGTAGTAAAGTAAAGAAGACCACCCGGCTTTAAGATTCGTTTTAATTCAGTTATCCATTCTAATTGCAGTTCTTTTCCGAGATGAGTGAATACCGAACGTGCGTAAATTAAATTAAAGAAATTATCATCATATGCTAATGGAGGAACTAAATTGTTTGTAGTGAATTTTCCGAACGATAAATTTTTATCGCACCAAGAAATTAAATCCGGATTCAAATCTGAGCCGAATAGATTGTACTTATTTTGTGAAGCGAAGTGACGGATAATTCTACCGCATCCGCATCCGAAATCCAAAATATTGGAGCCATTACTTAATGAGATCTTATGTTTTGCAAACATGACATTCATATCATCAAAAATAATTTTACCGGACTTGTAAAATTCGCTAACCCATGGAATTGCAATAATTGTAAATATCAACTTAGACGGCGGGTAAGGAAAGCCATCCGGCAAGCCGGTTTTTCTAAAATTAATTTCTTCCAGCAACAATTTCGGTGAAATAGTTTTTGCGCTGTTGTAAATTAATCGCAATGAATCTTGTGTGCTTTCATTCTTAACAATCTTTTTTATTAGCTGCTTAATCATTCTTAATCCAAAAAAAGTAGAATAGAATTACAAGGGCTAAGATAATCCCGCTTCCCATAAAAGAAAAATATAAGCCGAAAAGAGTTACGATGTACCCCGCTGCAATTGGCCCAACTAAATTGCCTGCCATCTGAAAACTGGAGCCGATTCCCATAACGCCGGCTTTTCGGTTTTGCTCAGTTTCGCCACTCATAATAGAATAAATCAAAGGTAAAACAACACCAAGTGCAAAACCAAGTATGAACAAAACTAGTGCGAGTGAATAAAAATCTTTGAACCAATTTAGAGATAGAAACATCAAAGCGGATATTATCAGTGCACCAAGCAGTTTTATTTTAGAAGAAATTGATTTTCCAATCAGAGGAAGTAAAGCTACGGAAGCAGCACCGGCTGCACCAAATAAACCAAATAATATTCCGGCAGTAGTAGACGGTTTAGAAAGTCCACTAAAAGTATTTTGAATGTACAATGTAAAATTTGGTCTCATCATTGTTACACTCAATGTGTAAGCTAACAACAACATCCCGCAACCCACCAATCCTTTTTTAGCCGTAAAATATTTTAGATTATCAAAAATTGAATAAAGTTTAGTTGTTTTAGCAATCGTTTCTTCTTTCACAAAAAAAGTGATTGGAAGGGAGGTAATAGTTACTAAAACAGCAACAGTTACAAATACTGTTCTAAATCCGAAAATATCAGCTAGTACTCCTCCTATTACCGGACCCGCAATATTTCCCAGTGCGTTTGATAATTGAAGATAGCTTAATGCATCTGTAGTTTTCTCTTTTGGTGAATTTGCAGCTACAAGTGATATAGCAGCCGGATAAGCTCCTCCTAGTAATTCTTGTATGGATGCTGCAATTAGTAATGTTGTCAATGAATCTGCCAGACTCATAGAGAATTGAGCAATTACAAATCCGGCTATAGCAATCAGAGTTGTAAGTTTTCTTCCATATTTATCGCCAATACTGCCCCAAATTGGAGTTGTAAGAAAAGAAACAATAAATGGAACTGCAAAAATCCACCCGCTCCAAAGTGAAGTAGTCTCAACATTTGTACTTCCCAGTTCGTTAACAAAAAGAGGAAGGAATGGAATTATACTTCTTGTTCCGGCTCTGTAAAAGAACTGGCTGATAAATAGTGCATATAGATTTTTCTTCCAAGAATTTTCAGTAATCATAATAGCTGGTTGTGTTGTTCCAAAATTAACTTTTTGATTTCCGCATTCCAAAACGTTAATTTTTGTATAGATAGATGTTCTTAATAATTACTGAACCGATCGTGGAGCGTAAATTCCACCGAGGTCAAAATGATCGAATTCATACTCAACAACAAACACATTACGGCTGATCTTCCTCCTACAACCGTTCTTCTCGATTTTATCCGAAGAGAATCCAAACTAACTGGTACAAAAGAGGGATGCCGCGAAGGGGATTGCGGTGCTTGTACAGTTCTTCTCGGAACGCTTGTCAAATCTAAAGTAATTTATAAATCTATTAACTCTTGTCTGATGCCTCTTGCAGATATTTCCGGCAAGCATGTTGTAACCGTAGAGGGAATTTCTTCTCAATCTGGTAAGAGTGATAAACTTTCTCCAATTCAGCAAGCAATGGTAGATGAAGGAGGCACACAATGCGGATTTTGTACGCCGGGTTTTGTTGTTTCAATTACGAATTACTTTCTTAATTCATCGAAGCCAAATGTAACTGATGCTGTAAATTCACTTGGCGGTAATATTTGTCGCTGTACCGGCTATGCTGGTATTGTGCGCGCAGTAGAAAAATCAATTTCTGCTTTCGTTAATGCAAATACAGTAAAAGACTTATATAAAAAATTGATCGATGCACATTTTGTTCCTAGCTATTTTTCGGAAATTCCAAAACAACTGAAGCTAATCAAGAAACAATCAAGCAAAAAGAAGTCGGTAAAGTATTTGGTTGGCGGTGGAACCGATCTTTATGTTCAGAAATGGGAAGATTTGATTCAGTCCGAGAGTGAATTTGTATCCGATAAAAAAGTAAGCTCCGAAATAGTTTTGAAAAAAGGCGAAATAGTTATTGGTGGTGCGGCAACAATCCAGCAAGTTCTCGAATCAAAAATATTTAAGAAATATTTCCCGTCGTTAAATACACAGTTAGAGTTGTTCGGCTCACTACCGATTCGTAACAGAGCCACCGTTGCCGGAAACATAGTAAACGCATCGCCAATTGGCGATCTATCAAATATTCTATTGTCACTTGGCGCTATTGTTCATCTTGTAGGAAACAACAAACGAGATGTTCCGCTTAGCAAATTTTATTTGGGATATAAAACCTTAGCAAAGAAGAAAAAAGAAGTGGTTGAAAGCATTTCGTTTCCGATACCGCCAAAAAATTTCTTGTTTAATTATGAAAAGGTTTCGAAAAGAACTTACCTGGATATTGCAAGTGTGAATTCAGCTATAGCTTTAATAGCAAAAAAAGGTGTTGTTGAGTCAATTAGTATTTCTGCGGGCGGTGTTGCGCCAATTCCATTTTTTTTGTCTAAAACTTGCCACTATGTTGTCAATAAAGAAATAACAACTGACGTTGTTAAATCGTGCGCGCATATTGCGACGGAAGAGGTCTCTCCTATAAGCGATGCTAGAGGTTCCGCCGAGTATAAAAGATTGCTTTTACGCCAACTGATTTATTCGCACTTTCTCATGCTCTTTCCGGATAGAATAAACGCGGAGGAATTGATATGAAAAATTACGATTCAATCCGCCATGTTAAGGGAGAGTCTTTATTTGTTGATGACTTGCGAGTACCGGAAGGGACTTTAACTGGATATGTGTACTATTCGCCGATTGCACATGGAAAAATCTTAGAGATTGATTTTACCAAAGCACTTCAATCGAAAGGTGTAGCCGGAGTTTTTTCCGCAAAAGATATTCCCGGTGTAAACCAGATTGGCGGAATCATACTAGATGAGAATCTTTTTGCGGAAGATGAAGTGCATTTTATTGGTCACCCAATTGCCATTGTTGCTGCAGATACATACTTGCATGCTAAAGAAGCCTCAAAAAAAATAAGCGCTATCTATGAAAAACTGAAGCCGGTCTTGGATCCGCGTGAAGCCGCAGAAAAGAATCAACTTATTATTCCACCAAGAAAATTTGAGTTGGGTAACGTTGATAATGTATGGAGCGAATGTGATTTTATTGTTGAAGGAAGAGTTGACAGCGGTGGACAAGAACATCTTTACCTTGAAACACAAGGCGCAGTAGCACTTCCTACCGAAAACGGCGGAATTAAAGTTTCTTCTGCAACACAAGGACCTACAAATGTGCAGAGAATGATTTCCCGCGTGCTCGGTTTACCGATGAGCAAAATTGAAGTTGATGTTCAACGCTTAGGCGGAGGTTTTGGCGGAAAGGAAGATCAAGCTACGGCATGGGCTTGTATTGCATCGCTGGCAGCATATAAACTGCAAAGACCGGTAAAGCTTGTTCTTAACCGTCAGGATGATATTCGTATCACTGGAAAGCGGCATCCATATTCAAGTGATTATAAAATTGGATTAAGTAAAGAAGGAAAAATTTTAGCATACGAAGCAACGTTTTATCAAAACGCCGGCGCAGTTGCAGATCTTTCTCCGGCAATTCTTGATAGGACACTTTTCCACTCTACAAATTCTTACTTCGTACCGAATGTTAGAGCAACGGCACTTTGCTGTAAAACGAATCTTGTTCCCTTTACAGCTTTTCGCGGTTTTGGCGGACCGCAAGGAATTTTTGTTTTTGAATCAGCTATTTATAAGGCCGCACAAGTGATGAATGTTGATCCAATAGAAATTCAAAGAGCAAACCTTCTTAAGGAAGGTGACGAGTTTTCATTTGGACAGAAAACATTTCAATGTCAATCAGAGAAAACATTCTCGCAGATGGAAACGGAATATAACCTTACTGAAATCCAGCAAGAAATAAATTTGTTTAATGATGCAAACAAACTTATTAAGAAAGGTGTTGCTGTAATTCCAATCTGTTTTGGTATTTCCTTTACAACTACATTTCTGAATCAAGCTTCTGCGCTTGCTCATATCTATACTGATGGAAGTGTTAATATAAGTACGGCTGCTGTTGAGATGGGGCAAGGCGTTAATGCCAAGATGAAATATCTTGCGGCAAAAACTTTGAATGTTGATGAAGCAAGAATAAAGATTGAATCAACAAATACTTCGCGCGTTTCCAACACATCGCCGACTGCAGCAAGCAAAGGAACAGATCTAAATGGTTTCGCTGTTATTGCGGCTTGCGAAATGTTAGTCGAGAGACTAAAAAAAGTTGCAGCCGAAGAAATCGGGCAAGATGATTTTACCAAGATTACATTTAAGAATGAAAAAGTTTTTTATGAGGGGGAACCGACAAATCTTACTTTTAACGCTTTAGTTGAAAAAGCTTACCGAGCAAGAATTAGCCTTACAGCACAAGCTTATCACTCCACTCCGGATATTAATTTTGATACAAAAACCAACAAGGGTAAACCTTTTGCTTATCATGTTTATGGCGCTGGAATTGTTGAAGTAACTGTTGACTGTTTACGCGGAACCTACGAGGTGGATGCAGTTAAAGTTGTTCATGATTTTGGAGAATCTTTTCACAAGGTTATAGATCAAGGGCAGGCTGAAGGAGGAATTGTTCAAGGAATTGGTTGGATGACATCGGAAGAGTTAATTTGGAATTCCGAGGGACGATTAATCACAGATGCACTTTCAACATACAAAGTTCCCGATATTCACGCAATGCCGAAGGATCTTAAGATTAAGTTTTTGGAAGATTCGCCGAATGACTATGGACCGCTTCGCTCTAAAGCGGTTGGTGAGCCGCCATTCTTGTACGGCATTGGTGTTTACTTCGCTCTGATGAACGCAATGCGCGCATTTAATCCCAGTATAGAAGTGAAGTTTGATTCACCGCTTACACCCGAAAAAGTTTTACTCACATTATATTCGTCCCACTCATAGGAGAAACAATGGAAAGCTTTTCATGGAAATTGCAGAATGAAGACTATTTAAACAAAACGATTAAACGATGCCGAGAGAAAAAAATTATTCTGCCTAAATTCAGCGAACTTAAAAACCCCGATTCAATTCCGCAGACAATAAAAGATCAATTACCAAAAGTAGGAATGCAAGACATTAATCCGCTTAATTTATTTAGAATTAACTGGCGCAATGACCATACAACTGGAAATATCGGAAGAATAAACTATTTGGAAATCCCATCCGAAATAACTGGTGTAAAAGCACGTATAGTTGGCCTAGTTGGAAAATTTTTCCCAACCGGTGCGCACAAAGTTGGCGCAACTTATGGATGTTTAGCCCCATATCTTGTTACCGGCAGATTTAATCCCGAGTATCACAAAGCAGTTTGGCCATCAACCGGAAATTACTGTCGCGGAGGAGTTTTCAATTCACGTTTGCTTGCAGTTGACGGCGTAGCAATACTTCCGGAAGAAATGAGTAAAGAAAGATTTGATTGGTTAAAAAATATGGGCGCAGAAATTTATGCTACTTACGGATGTGAAAGCAACGTAAAAGAAATTTATGATAAGTGCCATGAACTCGAAGCAGCGAGCGATCAATATTTGATTTTTAATCAGTTTGATCAAATGGGAAATCCAATCTGGCATTACGAAATAACCGGTTGGACAATTGAAACGCTTTTCAATCAGATTAAAAAAGGAAACCAGCGCTTGAGCGGATATGTAAGCGCAACCGGTTCGGCCGGAACAATTGGCGCGGGCGATTATTTGCGCGAGATTTCTCCATTGATAAAAGTAGCAGCTTCGGAAGCTTTGCAGTGTCCGACACTCTTATCGAACGGTTACGGAGCTCATCGCATAGAAGGCATTGGCGATAAGCACGTTCCTTGGGTTCATAACGTGAAGAACACCGATGCTGTTGTAGCAATTGATGATGAAGACCCATTAAGAATTATGCGCTTGTTCAATGATGCTGAAGGACAAAAATATTTGCAGAAGCTTGGCGTAAGTGAAGACACAATTGCTAAACTTCCTTGGCTTGGCATCTCCGGAATCAGTAACATGATAAGCGCAATTAAACTTGTGAAGTATTATGAAATGAATGAGAATGATGTAATTTTCACAATTTTTACCGATTCAGTAGAACTGTACGGTTCTCGCTTGGAAGAAATGAATCAGATTTGGGGAAGGTATTCTGAACATCAAGCCGATAAAGATTGGTATTCCGTTTTGAAACGACAAGCAACAGATAACTTTGCTGAGCTGAGCTATCATGATAAAAAGCGAATTCACAATCTAAAATATTTTACTTGGGTTGAGCAGCAAGGCAAATCTGTTGAAGAACTGAACGCGCAGTGGTATGATGAAAATTATTGGAAAGAAAGATTCTCTATTGTTCTGGAATGGGATAAACTGATTGAAGAGTTCAATGGCAAAGTTGGTTTGTAAAGTGACAGTGTATTATGGTAAGTAAATTGAAATTAACGGAAACATTCAGAAGTATGAAAGGAGTAAGCGATGAAAAATAATCTTACTATCGAAAATGCTTGGATTTGTTCCGTAGTTGATTCAGAAATAATTCCATTCTTTGGCGATCTGCTCGTTACTAATGGATTGATAACTAAACTCCGTCCAAAGAATTTTACTTCCTATCTAAAGAATCCGGCTAAAGTTGGTAAAGATTCATATAATGCTTTCGGTAGAGTTATAACCATTCCTCAAGTAAATTTTCATGATCACATTTATTCCCGCCTAGCAAAAGGATTGCCGTTAAGTGGAAAGTTCGATTCATTCCAAAACGTTCTGAAAAATCTTTGGTGGAAACTTGACCGCACGCTTGATATGGAAATGATAAAAGCATCGGCTCACCTTGCCGCGCTTGATTCAATTCAGAATGGTGTCACATATTTATTCGATCATCATTCATCACAATGTGAAATTACCGGCAGTTTGGATGCAATAAAAAAGGTGCTTGCCGAGCATCAGCTCCGCGGAGTTCTTTGTTTTGAAACTACTGATAGAAACAGTTCGGATGATGCGATTGCCGGGTTAGCCGAAAATGTTTCTTTCAGAAAATCTTTTTCTGAAGACTTCAAAGCAATGCTAGGTCTTCACGCATCATTCACACTTTCCGATGAAACATTACTTGAAGCAAAAAGAGTTTTGAAAAAAGATTGGGGAATTCATATTCATGTTGCCGAGGATGAAAGTGATAATAATCTAAGTATGAATTACTCCGGAGCGCTTCCAGTCAATAGGCTTAGGAAATATAAGCTGATGAACGACAGAAGTATTCTTGTTCATGGAGTTCATATTCAGCAGAAAGATTATCTAAAAATTCTTGAGGCCGAAAGCGCGATTGCATTTTGTTTGGACTCGAACATGAATAACTCGGTTGGACTTCCAAAGTTTTCCAAGATTCCGGACCTAATTCCTTTGCTTGCCGGAACTGATGGAATGAATTCTAATATTGCACAATCATTGAAGCGCCTTTTCTTGGTGTCTAGAGATCAAGGGCTCTCTACTGAAAAATCATTCGCGTTAATCAAAAAAGTATTCTTCGATCAGATCACATTTGCGAAAAAATATTTCGAAGATTATCCAACTATGACTGAAAAAGACCGTGCAGATTTCATTATCTGGGATTATGTTCCACCTACACCATTGAATAAAGAAAATTTTTGGGGACACTATATTTATGGTATGTTGGAAGCCCGAATTTTCAGCGTTGTTCAAAAAGGGAAATTCTTGCTGAAAGATTTTCAGCATACAAATATTGTTGCTGATAGAATCAAAAATGAAATAGCAGTACAAGGCGAAAGACTGTATAATAAATTAAAATAATGTTCTTCTAACTTATGTTTTATGGAAGAGAAAGGAATGAGTAAAGATTATTCTGTCGTCGGTAAATCTGTCGTTAGAGAAGATGGTTTAGAGAAAATAACCGGCAAAGCAAAATTTGCAGACGATTACAAATTTGAGGGGATGTTGTTTTCGGCAATGCTTCGTATTCCGGCAACACATGCCAAAATTAATGCAATAGACTTTTCCGCAATTGAAAATGATCCCGCAGTTAAATCAATTATCACTTCCAATGATGTTCCCGGCGCAAAGAAAATGGGAATGATCAAGAATGATCAGCCAATCTTCTGCGATGAAAAAGTTGTAACACCGGGTGATGTGCTTGCAATGATTCTCGGCGAGAATGAAAATGAATTAAGAGAACTGGTTGCGAAAATTAAAGTTGATTATTCTTTGCTTCCTACGCTTACAGATCCAACAAAATCTCTTGATAAAGATGCTTTGCTAATTCATCCGGAGTTTGAAAGCAATTTAATTTGTCATCATCCGCTGCGTAAAGGAAATATTGAAAAAGGATTTTCAGAAAGCGATGAAATTTTGGAGAGAACCTATACAACGCAAACTATTGAACACGCTTACATTGAGCCGGAAGCCGTACTAGCTATTCCACTTGAAGCCGGCGCTGTGAAAGTTATCGGGTCAATCCAAAATCCATTTACAGCGAGAAGAATAGTTGCTTCTGTACTAAACCTACCGCATGAAAAAGTGCAAATCATACAAGCGCAGCTAGGCGGTTCGTTTGGTGGAAAAGATGATACAATGTGTATGCTTTCTGCTCGCGCGGCTGTTGCGGCATTAAAAACAAAGCGCCCGGTAAAAATTCGTTACACGCGCGATGAATCAATTTTGGAATCGTATAAACGTCATCCATATATTTTAAAATACAAAGTTGGTTTCAGTAAGAGTGGAAAAATCAATACGATGAAAATAGATTTGCTGGCCGATGGCGGCGCTTACTGTTCAATGAGTCCGTTTGTAACTTGGCGTTCTGTTGTTCAAGCTACTGGACCTTACGAGATTGAAAATGTTCAAACTGATGTTCGAGCGGTTTATACAAATAATCCTTACACCGGCGCCATGCGCGGATTTGGTTCGCCTCAGCCAATCTTTGCTCAAGAATCTCTTATGGATGAAATTGCTTTGAAAGTTGGATTAACACCGGATGAAATAAGAAGAATTAACGGACTAAAACTTGGTTCCGTCACCGCTACTGGACAGACACTTAAAGAGCACGATGTAAATCTGATTCCGGTTATGGATAAAGCTGTTGCATTCACAAACTTTTCTAAAAAATGGAAAGCTTTCAAGAAGAATCAAGAAGAAATGAATGAGTATCTTTTTGATAAACCGATATTTAAGGATGAGCAGTTTATCTCACCGGAAAAATTAATCAAGAAGGGAATTGGTCTTGCTGTAAGTTTCCGCGGCTGCTCACTTGGTGCAGAGGGTTTGGATCAATCATCTTGTTACATTTCTGTACAGCCAGATGGAAAAATTGTAGTACTAAGCGGACTTGCTGAAAATGGGCAAGGCTTGCGAATGACATTAATTATGGCGGCAGCAGAAGCGCTTGGCGTTACAGCAGAAAAAATAATTTTCTTGGAATCAGACACTTCTAAAATGGAAGACAGCGGGCCAACTGTTGCGTCGAGAGGTACAATAATGGGTGCGGCTGCTGCAAAAAATGCTGGTGATCTTCTCCGAGAAAAATTAGAAAAGATTGTTCGTGAAGAATACAAGCTTGATGAAACTGATTTCATTTCATTCAGAGAGAACTTAATCTTTTCCAGAAAAAAAGGAATGATAGCAAAATTTGATGATGCTATTAAGTTGGCAACTAAAAACAATGCTGAACTTTCTGCTATTGGCAGATACAAAAGTCCGGATGTTAGCTGGGACGAACACACCGGACAAGGCGATGCTTACTTTACCTATGTTTATGGATGTCAAATAGCCGAAGTAAGTGTTAACACCGGAACCGGCGAAGTTTACCTGAACAAAATAACGGCTGTTCACGATCCGGGAACAGTAATTAATCGACTTGGCGCAATTGGACAAATTTATGGCGGCGTAACACAAGGAGCCGGTTACGGAATTTTAGAAGAAGTTACATCTGAAGATGGAATGATTCGCGAACTCAATTTTGATCAATACTTAATTCCTACTGCAAAAGATATCGATGAAATAAAACCGCTCTTCCTTGAAGGAAATGAAAAGTATGGAGCTTGGGGAGCAAAATCTTTAGGAGAACCTACTCTTGAACTTGGTGCCGCTGCAATTGCTAACGCTGTATCTAACGCACTTGGGAAAAGGTTTTATAATATTCCGCTAAACTTAGAAGAAGTTCTACTTGGCAAAAAATTGCGTCCGCAAGATTTGAAGAGAGGCAGTTTATGATTGATTTGAAATGCAGTGTACTTACTCCGAAGAATTTATCA
This sequence comes from Ignavibacteriota bacterium, assembly GCA_043807765.1. GTDB lineage: Bacteria > Bacteroidota > Ignavibacteria > Ignavibacteriales > Melioribacteraceae > Stygiobacter. The sequence continues at coordinate 62,527 of JAZDFQ010000078.1, read as the reverse complement.
GAAGCTCTTCATCTGTTAGCTAATTCAGATTCTACAACAAAAATTCTTGCCGGTGGAACTGATGTAATAGTTGGAAAGACTCAAGGTTCAAAACGTTTTGCTGATGCTGTAACTTTGATTGATATAACTAGAATTGAAGAAATAAAGGGAATCAGCGCTGCAAATGGTATAATTTCTATTGGAACCGCTACTACCTTTGCTGAAATATGTAAAAATAAAATTGTTGAAGAACATTTGCCGATATTGAAAAAAGCTGCCTCTACTGTTGGCAGTCAGCAAATCAGAAACAGAGCCACAATAGCAGGCAATTTTATTAATAATGCACCTTGTGCCGACACAGTTCCGGCACTTCTTGTTTATGATGCCAGTGTTGAAATTAAATCACTCAATGCAGAAAGAATTATTTCTTTGCAAGATTTTTTGCAAGCTCCATATAAAACTCAATTGCAATCGGGTGAAATTGCTACACGAATTTTGATACCCATAAAAGCCCAGAATTATTTTGGAGATTTTTATAAGCTTGGAAGACGACGCGCGGTTGCAATCAGCCGTTTAACTCTTGCTGTTTTGGTTCAGTTAAAAGAGCAGAAGATTGTTGATATTAAAATTGCTTCCGGCGCTGTTACTCCAATAGGAACTCGGTTTCCAAAACTGGAAGAATTTGCGAATGGACAAATGATGACCGAGAGTCTTTGCCAAGAACTTGCAAAGAAAATGGGTGAAGAGGTTTTAGCAGTAACCGGATTGCGCTGGTCTAGTGCTTATAAACTTCCGGTTGTTCAACAAATGTTTTATCAATTATTAAAGGGAATTGAGCGCTAATTGCTATGCGTTCGTTGATAATAAAATTATGGAAATAAAATTTGTTCTAAATGGAAAAGAAGCCGCAGCCGATGTAAGTCCGAGCATTCGTTTGCTCGATTTGCTTCGTGAGGAATTCAATTTAACCGGAACCAAAGAGGGCTGCGGAGTAGGAGAATGCGGAGCTTGTACAGTAATATTAAACGGCTCAGCTGTAAATTCTTGTTTGGTTTTGGCTTCTCAAATTGAGGGAACAGAAATACTCACAATTGAAGGAATAGCCGAAGGGGAAGAACTTCATCCGCTGCAGAAAAATTTCTTGCTGAACGGTGCTGTTCAATGCGGATTCTGCTCGCCGGGAATGGTTCTTTCATCTTACGCATTGCTGCAAGAAAATCCGGATCCTACTGAGGAAGAAATTAAAGATGCAATAGCTGGTAATTTGTGCCGTTGTACCGGCTATAAACAAATTATTGATGCGGTAATACAAACTGCAAAAGAATTAAATCATACTGGTAGATTATAGCTATGGCAAATAAGCTTAGCAAAACAGAATACAAAACTTTCTTCCTTGAAATAAAGGAACAAATCCGCAAGGCTCAATACAATGCATTGCGTTCCGTCAATCGAGGATTAATCAAGTTGTATTGGAATATTGGAAAGCGAATTGTCGAGAATCAAAAACTGCATGGCTGGGGTAAATCAATTGTCGAAAATCTGTCGGAGGATTTGCAAAAAGAATTTCCCGGAGTTAATGGATTATCCGCAAGAAACCTTTGGTACATGCGGAATTTTTATTCAGAGTATGAAAGCAATACAATTATGCAACCATTGGTTGCAGAAATTGGCTGGGCTCATAATGTGGTAATAATGGAAAAATGCAAAGGGGGAAAAGAAAGAGCTTTTTATTTGAAGATGACTAAGAAGTTTGGCTGGACAAAGAATGTACTTATTTACCAGATTGAAAACGGAACTTATAACAAAACATTAACTAACCAGACGAATTTTAGTAAAACGCTTACGCCCGAAATAAGAAAGCAAGCAAAATTAGCTGTTAAAGATGAATATACATTCGACTTTCTGGAACTTGGTGAAGAACATACAGAGCGTCAACTAGAAATATCGTTGATAAATAACATCAGAAAATTTCTAATTGAAATGGGCGGCGATCTTGCGTTTATCGGAAATCAGTACAAGTTAAAAGTAGGCGGTCAAGAATATTTTATTGATCTACTTCTATATCACCGAAGATTGAAATGCCTACTTGCGGTAGAGTTGAAAATAGGGGAGTTCAAACCGGAGTACACAGGCAAAATGCAGTTTTATCTTTCAGTCTTAAATGACAAAGTAAGACTAAAGGAAGAAAATTCTTCGATTGGGCTGATTTTGTGTAAAGATAAAGACAGAATAATTGTTGAATATGCTTTGCGCGATTCAACGCAACCAATTGGAGTTGCTACATACAAACTCACAAATAAAGTTCCTAAAGAGTTGAAAAAGTATTTACCTTCTCCTTCGGATATTACTGAGATTTTTGAAGAAACTTTACTTTCTGAAAAGCAAAAAAATAAAACTAAATAAAAATTATGGCCGATCTTAAAACTAAACTACTCGGAATAAATTTTTGCAACCCAATTTTTACTGCTGCCGGACCAACCGCTGCCAATTACGAAATGTTGAAACGTGCGCAAGATGGCGGTGCCGGTGGATTAGTTGTAAAAACAATTAGTGTTGAAGCCGCAAAAGTTCCAATACCAAATATTTCTAATTTTAATCCGAATAGTTTACTTAATGCCGAACTTTGGAGTGAGGTTGGTTACAAAGAATTTATTGAACAAGAATTAAAAAGAATTAGGACACTTGGTTCACCCGTGATTGCTTCCGTTGGCTATTCTCCGCAAGATTTGGAAATTCTTGGCAAGGAGTTAAATGGCAGCGGACTGATTGATGCCGTCGAGTTTTCAATTCACTACATCGATAAAGATGCGAACAACTTGCGTAAAACTGCGGAGGCTCTTAAAAAAAATATTGATGTTCCGGTCTTTGCAAAATTTTCGCCCGGTGTTTCCGATTTACCACTTGCAGTATCTATGCTAGATGATGTTGTTGACGGCTATGTCGCCATCAATTCTGTTGGTCCGGCTCTAGATTTTAATGCAGAAACACGAAAGCCATATTTAGGCAGTTTAGATGGACGCGGCTGGCTTAGCGGAAGAGCAATTTTACCTATTGGGCTCCACTTCGTAGCTTCTGTTCACAAGCTTTCTAAAAAGCCAATAATTGGAGTTGGCGGTGTTCGCACAGCTGAAGATGTTGTAAAATATTTAATGGTAGGCGCATCAGCTGTACAAGTTTGTTCACTCTCAATTCTCAAAGGTCAATCCGTTTACGGTAAACTTGCTAAGGATTTAGAAAAATGGATGGATGCCCACAACTATCCGAACATAGAATCTTTAATTGGAATTTTTGATCCTGAAGAAGAAAAGAAGCAGCATTTTCTATATAACGGCGATCAAGTTTATCCAACTGTAGATTATGCAAAATGCGATAACTGCGGAGCTTGTGTTAAAATTTGTGTTCACGATGCTTTGGAAATAAAAGATAAACTAACTCTCGAAAAAGAAATTTGTGTTCGCTGCGGAATTTGCACTCAAGTTTGTCCAACGCATGCACTGGAAATGAAAGAAGAAGAACAATAGAACGCAGATAGCGCAGATCGAACAGATGAGCGCGGATAAAAGCAAAATATTACATTCAGATTTGACTGAATTAATAATTAAATCTTTTTATAGAGTGTATAATGCTTTGGGCTATGGATTTCTAGAAAAAGTGTATGAGAATTCTTTGAAATTAGAATTGATGAACTGTGGACTAAATGTTGTGAGTCAGAAGAATCTTAAAGTACTGTATTTTGGTCATGAGGTTGGTGATTATTACGCAGACTTGCTTGTAAATGATTTGGTGATCGTAGAATTAAAAGCTGCTGAAGCTTTGTGTGAAGAGCATGAGGCTCAATTAATAAACTATTTAAAAGCTACAGATAAAGAAGTTGGTCTTTTGTTGAATTTTGGAAAGCTTCCGGAATTCAAAAGAAAAATCTTTATGAATGAAAATAAAAATCTGCGGTGATCTGCTAAATCTGCGTCATCCGCGTTCTATCAAATAATGGTGGTGAGTATGGAAAAATCATTAAAAGAAAATCTGTTTAAAACTGTAGAAGCAGAAAAAGAAAATCTCTTTGGATTGATTCAACGCTTAATTCAAATAAAAAGTTACAGCGGCGAGGAGAAAGAGATTGTTGAATTCATTGTTGCAAAAATGAAAGAGTATGGATTTGATGAAGCCTATCATGATGGATTTGGAAACGCGATTGGTAAAATCGGCAACGGTCCAATCAAAATTATGTTTGATGCTCACATCGATACAGTAAAAGTAACCGAAACAGAAAATTGGGCTCATCCACCATTTGGCGGCGAAATTGTAAACGGCAAAATGTATGGACGCGGTGTTGTAGATGAAAAACCCGCTATGGCTGGTTTTATGATTGCCGGAAAAGTTCTAAAACAAGTTTATGGGAATGATTTCCCATTCACACTTTATGTTGTTGGTTCAGTTTTGGAAGAAGATGCGGATGGTTATCCACTCTATCACATAATTCAGAATGAAAAAATTAAACCGGATTATGTTGTTCTTGGCGAGCCGACAAATATGCAAGTCTATCGCGGTCAACGAGGAAGAATGGAACTGAAAATTACTGCAACCGGAAAGTCTGCACACGGTGCCCATAACCAAAAAGGAATTAATGCGATTTATAAATTGCAGCCAATACTTGCCGAAATAGAAAAGCTTGATAAAAAATTAAAACCAAAACAACCGCTTGGCAAAGGTTCGATTACAGTCAGCCAAATTACTTCTAAAGCTCCTTCGCTTTGTTCTGTTTCCGATTATTGCCAGATTCATCTTGATAGAAGAATGACAATTGGCGAAAACAAAAAAACTGTTGTGAAAGAACTTCAAGAGATAATTAAGAAACACAAAAGCGATGCAAAAGTATCTATTCCTAATGTTGAGGGAAAAAGTTGGAAAGGAACACAGTTCTGCCAAGAAGCTTACTTCCCAACTTGGGTTTACGAAGAAAAGCATCCGCTTGTTGATGCCGCAATGAAGACTTCGAAAGCAGCAATCGGAAAAGCAAAGAACGGTGTTTGGAGTTTCTCTACCAACGGCGTTGCTACTGCCGGGCATTTTGGAATTCCGACAATTGGTTTTGCGCCGGGAAGAGAAGAGCTAGCACATTCGTCAAAAGAAGAATTAGTTCTTAACGATCTTTTGAGAGCGACAAAGTTTTATTCGCTATTTCCATTTACTATGGTTGAAAATGTTAAGTAAAAAAATAGAACACGGATCTAGCAGATATCTGCGGATAATCAGCGTCATCCGTGTCATCAGCGTTCTATTAATTAATTGGAGTTATAATGGAAACAAGATTTAAAGGCAGACATTTTATTACAGAAGATAACTGGACAAAAGAAGAACTCGATATAGTTTTTGATACAGCATTTGATCTGAAGAAAAAGTTTTACGCTGAAGAGCCAACGCTTTGGCTTCCTCATAAAACTTTATTTATGATGTTCTTTGAGCAATCAACCCGCACACGAAACTCAATGGAAGCCGGAATGACTCAACTTGGCGGGCATGCGCACGATTTAACTCCGGATAAAATGCAGATAACACATGGGGAAGTTGCGAAAGATACTGCGATCATTCTGAGCAGAATGGGACATGGAATTGCTTGCCGTAACTGCTTCTACGGTGTAGGAAATAAATATTTGAACGAGTTAGCCGAAAATTCACGCAAGCCGGTTATGTCTTTACAAGATGATGTTTATCATCCGTTCCAAGGACTTGCAGACTTGATGACAATTTTTGAACATCTTGGACGCAATACTCAAAAACTGAAGGTGACTGTTTCTTGGGCGTATGCCACAACACATTCCAAACCGCTTAGTGTGCCTCAAACACAAATCTTACTTTTTCCTCGTTACGGAATTGATGTTACAGTTGCACATCCAAAAGAATTTCCGCTAAGTAAAAATATTGTGGAGAAAGCGCAGCAGAACGCAGCAGAAGGTGGCGGCAGTTTACGTTTCACTAATGATATGGATGAAGCGTTTGAAGGTGCACAAATTGTAGTCCCGAAAAACTGGGGCGGATTTGGCTACTACGGCGAAGAACAATATTTGGCAAACGAAGAAGAATGCAAGAAAGAAATGAAATCTAACTTGGAAAAATATAAGAGCTGGATTTGCGATGACAAGAGAATAAAACTTGCTGATAAAAATGTTAAGTTAATGCATGCTCTGCCGGCGGACCGCGGTAATGAAGTGACTGATGAAATTCTAGATAACCCAAATATCTCTATTGTTTTTGATGAAGCAGAAAATCGTTTACATACTGCAAAAGCAATTATGGGACTAACAATGTGAGCAAACTAAATAGAACGCAGATGACACGGATCAAACTGATAAAAGATTTGATCGGCGAAAATCAGTTTAATCAGATTTTATCCGCGTTCTATTCATAATCTTATGAACGAATACATTTACAGATGCTTTGATTGCGAAAAAACTTATGACAAAGATGAAGTAGAAAAAAATCTGCTTTACCTTTGTCCGGTTTGTGGTAAGGTTGAAAAGAACCAGCCGCTGAGAGGAATTCTATTGATTGAATACGATTACGGTTCAATCAAAACAAGAATTAGCAAAGAGAACATTTACAATTTCGAGTTGGGGAAGTTTTGGCAATATGATTTTCTCTGGCCGCTAAATACGGCAAAGCTAAATTCACTTCAAAGCGAGCTCCAAAAAATTTCACTTCCTTCCAACACCTTTCAAAAGTTGAATTATCGTGGAAAAGAATTTTTTGTTTTGAATGACACAAGCAATCCTACGCTTTCATTCAAAGACCGGGCTTCAAGTTTAGTTGCACTAAAGGCAATGGAAATGGGCATAAATAAAATTGCAGCGGCTTCCACCGGAAATGCCGGTTCATCTCTTGCCGGAATCTGTGCTCGTCTTGGTCTGCAGTCAATCGTCTTTGTGCCAAAAAATATTCCGGAAGCAAAGCGGATTCAAATCCAATCATTCGGTGCGGAATTAGTCTTGGTTGATGGCGACTACGATTTAGCGTTTGATACTTGTCTCGAAATTTCTTCTCAAAAAAAATGGTATAACAGAAACACAGCTTACAATCCACTTACTATTGAGGGAAAAAAGTCGGCCGCATATGACATTTTTATTGCACTGAAAGGAAAGCTTCCAGACTATATTTTTGTGCCCACCGGAGATGGAGTAATTCTCTCCGGGTTGTATAAAGGGCTAGTAGAATTAAAAGAACTAAACTGGATTGAAGAATTACCTAGGCTAGTAGCTGTTCAAGCGGAAGGCAGTAATGCTTTTGCGCGCTACATCGAAACTAAAAAGTTCGATTACATTCCGGCACTAAGCATAGCGGATTCAATTTGTGCCGGCGCGCCAAGGGCATTATACTTGGGTGCGGAAGCAATTGAAAAATCGGGCAGTAAAGTTGTTGTTGTAAATGATGATGAAATTTTAGCTGCTCAGAAAGAATCGGCAAAAGATTTCGGAATACTGCTGGAACCATCAAGTTCTGTTTCCTTTGCCGCCTATAAAAAGCTAATTGAAAATGGTTCGCTTGTAAATGAAACAGCTCTTTTGCTTTTTACCGGCAACGGATTGAAGGATGTTTCATCATTATCAAAGTGGAATAAAAAAATTACAGCGCTTTCTCCAGAACAAATAAGGATAAATTTCTCTAGACATGTCTAAACCCATTATTGAAGGATTGCTGATCTCTGCCGGATATTCCAGTAGAATGGGGGATTTCAAACCGTTATTAAAAATCGAAAATAAGTCGTTTATAACAATTGTTATTCGAAAACTATTACTTGTTTGCGATAAGATTACAGTAGTTACCGGATATAACTCCGAATTGATTGACCAAGAATTGGAAAACGAATTCGAAAAAGAATTAAATAGTTCATCACCCAAAATTAATATTGTATTTAACCCGGATTTCCACAGCGGAATGTTTTCTTCTGTGAAATGTGGATTAGCTTCGATCACCAATTCCAATTGGGTGTTAATGCATTTTGTAGATCAAATAGGTCTCCCGGATAAATTCTATATCGAATTTGTTTCTGATATCGATGACAAACATGATTGGATTCAGCCGGTCTACAATATGAAGCAAGGTCATCCGGTATTGTTTAGGAATTCGGTCTTCGAAAAGATTCTTAAGAGTCCTTCTAATTATAGGATGAAGTTAATCCGGGGCGATGATGAGGTCATCAAAAAGTATTGGTTTGCAGATTATCCGGGAATACTTGAAGACATTGATACTGTTGAAGATTTTCAAAAGTATATAAAAGCCTAGTAGCCCATTCCGGCAAGTCGCGAAACTAAGGCTTGATAGTTAACCGGAGAGGTTTCGAATTCCGATTTGTAAGTAACAGTTGTTTTCTTTTTGCAATCGAAAACTCTAAGATTCCGGTTATAGCTATAAATGATCAAATCACTTTGGGCTATATCTGCCATTTTAAAAACATCGGCTTCATATAGATTAGATAAACGCAAATTGCCTTCTTCTATTTTATTCCAAACGCCTTCTTCTTCATTAACTACAAAGCCGTGTGATTCAAATGCCCACACAAGAGCTTTTCTCTCTTGATCAAACTTGAATGGATATTTTTCTGTGTAAGAAAAGGGCATGATTAGTACAGTGGAATGTTTTGTTTTGATTATAGTTTTTTCAGCAGATGAACAAGCTGCTAGTAATAAAACCACTGAAAGAATTGAGAAAATCATTCTTCTCATTGCTTTCCCTTTCAATTTTCTTCGGCTAAATAGGCAATGGTATAGTCAACATCAATAGAAAAATTGGGTGCTTCTTTTAACTGGAATTAAAATTTTATTGCAAGTTGTCCGCAAGCCGCTGCAATGTCATCGCCTTGTGTTTCCCGGATCAGAACCGTGATGTCATTTTTTCGCAGTTTCTCTGCAAATTGATGAATTGCGTATAGAGGTGTTGGTTCAAGTTCTGCCGAGACGCCTTCCGGGTTCATATGCTTAATGCTGTTAAACGGTATGACGTTTATTTTACTTGGCAGCCGGGAACATATTTTTGTCAATTCTTTTACATCCTCGTCCCGGTCGTTTAATCCTTTAAGCATTGTGTATTCAAAAGTTATTCTCGTTCTTGTTTTGAGAGCGTAAATTTTCAGCGCTGCTAAATTTTGCTGAAGAGAATACTTCTGATTAATCGGCATAATTTTACTTCTAACTTCTTCAAAAGGAGAGTGAAGTGAGAATGCCAGCTTTACTCTAAACTTACTTTCCATCAGCTCTTTTATTTTGTTCGGAATTCCGGCGGTTGAAACAGTAATGCGAGTTCTGCTCAATCCCTTTGTTAATTCATGCGTAAAAATCTCAATGGATTTTAATGTAGTATCGAAGTTCAGTAGCGGTTCGCCCATTCCCATATATACTATGTTAGTGATCTTACTTTTACCGACTTCTTTAGCAACCAGCAAGTATTGATCGACTACTTCACCCACAGTTAGATTTCTTTTGTAACCCATTAATCCGGTTGCGCAAAATTTGCAATCGAGCGGGCAGCCGACTTGTGTGGAGATACAAAGCGTAGCTCTTTCTTCGTCTGGAATAAGCACCGTCTCAATTTTCCTTCCGTCGTATGTTTCGAACAGAAATTTCTTTGTTGCTGTGGATTCGGAACCTTGAGTACCTACAAGATTTAACGATTGCAAGGTGCAAGAATCAGCTAAAATAGTTCTTAGTTCTTTGGAGATGTTCTGCATTTCTCCAAAATCGAAACTGATGTGATTATACATCCAATTAAAAATTTGCTGGGCGCGGAATTTCGGTTGTTTTATAGAAAGGAAGTACTCTTCCAATTCAGTAAGCGTTAAGCCTTTCAGCTCTGTTTTCTTCTCTTTATTCATGCGGCAAATATATCTATTTCTAATTTAAGTTAACCCGTTGTGTGAATTAAGCTTTATGAAGTCAAAAGCAATTATCAAATCAAAAAATGGAACGCGGATTGAACGGATTTATCATTATTTCCGCTGATAAATTTTTGAATAATTGCTTTTAACTTCCGTTTGTCAATTTTCCGAATCTAATTCACACAACTGGTTAAGTTAGAGAAAATGCAACTCCACGCTTCAAATCAACTAAATTTCTTTTTTTTCAAGCAAGCATTCAGTAGTTTTCGCACAAGAGGTCACAAACCAATTCACATAACGGAGTAATAATGAACTTCCAATTCACAGAGGATCAATTAATGATTCAACAAACAGCACGTGAGTTCGCCATAAGCGAAATTGCGCCGACCGCTGTTGAACGGGATAAAAATGCCGAGTTCCCATACGAGATAGTTAAGAAACTTGGCGAGCTTGGTTTTATGGGTATGATGGTTTCACCGGAGTATGATGGTGCCGGTTTAGATACAATTAGTTACGTGCTTGCAATGATCGAGATTTCCAAAGTGGATGCGAGCCTTGGCGTAATAATGTCTGTTAACAATTCACTTGTATGTTACGGACTTGATAAATGGGGAAGTGAACATCTAAAAAATAACTACCTCCGTCAGCTAGCTAAAGGAGAAAAACTCGGCGCATTTGCTCTATCTGAGCCGGAAGCCGGTAGCGATGCAACAAAGCAGCACACTCAAGCCCATAAAGTTGATGGCGGCTGGTCGATAAATGGAATGAAAAATTGGATCACTAATGGAGTTAATGCAGACTATCATTTAGTGATGACTCAGACCGATAAAGAAAAAGCGCATCACGGCATTACAACTTTTCTGGTTGAAAAGGGAACGCCCGGTTTTACACATGGAGTAAAAGAAGATAAACTTGGTATCCGCAGCAGTGATACTTGTTCACTTGCATTTGAAAATTGCGTAGTCCCGGAAGAGAATGTCGTTTGGGAAATAGGCAAAGGATTTAATTTTGCAATGAACACATTGAATGGCGGAAGAATTGGCATTGCCTCGCAAGCAGTTGGTATTGCTGAGGGAGCGTTAGATGCCGCCAAAAATTATGCTAAGACACGCAAGGCTTTCGGAACAGAGATTGCGAATCATCAAGGAATCCAGTTTAAGTTAGCAGAAATGGCTACACAAGTTGAAGCCGCTAAATTGCTTACTCTACAAGCCGCAGCGATGAAAGATGCCGGCAAGAAATATGTTAAAGAAGCGGCAATGGCTAAACTATATGCTTCAAAAGTTGCTGTTGAATGCGCGCTGGAAGCGATTCAAATTCATGGCGGTTATGGTTACGTTAGAGAATATTTAGTCGAGAGATATTTACGCGATGCCAAGATCACTGAAATCTATGAAGGCACTTCCGAGATTCAGCGAATTGTAATTGCTAGAGAGCTACTAAAAGATTGATGAACAAATACTTCTACATATTTCTTTTTTCATGTTCATTATTAAGCGCACAAGTAGATAGGCAAAAGTGGGAAGCTAAACAAGTCTCGTTTGAGCTTCCCTCATTTGCAAGCGAAGAATCAACGCAAGACTCTTCTGTATCAATTAGCTTATTGAAATCATTGAAAAGTGTTTATTCATTTTTCATAAGTGATCTGGATGGCGATAATTGTCCCTTTTCTCCATCATGCTCTAATTTCTTTATTGATGCTGTAAAGGAAACAAACTTTCTCTCCGGTACTTTAATTTTTGCCGATAGATTTACCCGCGATATGAACATTTTCAAAGGTAACAGTCATTATGCTCTGCACAAATCGGGAAAATATTTTGACCCGGCATATAACTACACCCTAAATTTGCAGTCAATAAAATTTAATCCGGCGGAAAATTGATATTTATGATTAATAGCAGATTGTTCCTTTTGTTATGGATTGGTATGGGCTTCTTTTTTGTTAATTCTTTTGCCCAAACAGCCGAAAACGATGTTTATTCTCCAAAGAACAGATTAAAATTTGCCGACCATCTTTATTTTGAAAAAGATTATTTACGTGCCATTGGAGAATACAAGGAATATCTGAAAACTTCAGACAGTGACACCGCACGTTTTAGATTTGCCAATAGTTTCTTAAAAATAGGTAGGTATGATGAAGCAGAACAAAATTTTAAAACGCTTTTTGTTGGCTCTAGTCTGATTGATGAAGCTAAATTGTTTTTTTACCAATCACTTTTTTTTTCAAACGATTTCAGCTCATTTCGCTCCAATTATGATAATCGTTTGAATTATCCCCCAAAGTATAGCCAATCATTGGAGCGCCTAAATAGTGCAACCTATTTTCTTGGTAAGTCGGCGCTACCAAGTGAAACGGTATTGCTAAAACCATTCGAGGATTCGCTTCAGACTAGACTGCTTTATTTCTACAAAATGAAAACGAATCCTCCGAAGAAAAACCCGGTAACAGCGGCGTTGCTCTCTGCAGCAATTCCGGGTGCTGGAAAAGTTTATACCGGAGAATTAACCGATGGTCTGATTGCCTTCGGCGCGACTCTGCTTTCCGGTTTTCTCGCTGTAAATAATTTTCAGCATGACCATCAATTCCGCGGATGGCTTTTTACCGGTCTAACTGCTTTCTTCTACGGTGGCAGTATTTACGGCTCGGCCTCTTCTGCACAGATTTATAACGCCCGTCTTCAGTTTAATCTGGATAGCGAGATAAAAATCTTCTTTGAAGATAGAAATTACTTCCTACCTAAGATTAACTTCTAATGTTTCTATTTAAGAAATATGTTTTAGCGTTTCTTTGTGTTGTTAGCGCTCTACAAGCACAATCCAAGCCAGAGACGTCGCTAGATAGGGGAGAATCTTTATTTAGCTCGAATCAGTATTTTGACGCGATTACGGAATATAAGAGAACTTTGTTCTTCGCTGAAGAGAATGATTTCACTACAAAGGTGAATTTTAGAATTGCTCAATGTTACAAAGCCGGTGCTTTCTTCGACGAAGCGATTAAGCATTTTGCCTTGGCAGAAAGAAACTCAAAAGATGATTTATTTTTATTCGAAATTAAATCCGAGATAATTCGCTGTAACATTTTAAGAAAAACAACATCACGCGCTCTTCAACTTTGTAACGAACTTGAGAGTGATTCAAGATTCATTTCGAAAATTGAAGAGATAAACTACTGGCGCGGCTGGGCGTATATGTTGGCTGATGATTGGGAAAACGCTTCAAAATCCTTCGGGCAATATGATTCGCAAAAGGAACTGAAATTGCTTTGCGATCATGTTCAAAACGACAAACTTTCCGTTACTTTTGCAAAGGTTATTTCTTATATTTTGCCCGGCTCTGGACAGATATACTCTGGTAAAATTTTATCCGGATTGATGTCGTTAGCTTGGAATTTGGCTGCCGGTTATTTTACTGTGAACGCGTTTATTGCAAACCGGGCTTTTGATGGAATTGTGATAGGCGAACTGGTCTGGCTTAGATTTTATAGAGGTAATGTGGAAAATGCGGATAATTTTACTGAACAAAAAAATAGAGAAGTTGCTAACAAAGCCTTAAAATTTTTACAGAATGAATACAGAGGATTAAAACCGTGAATTTTACAGAAAACGATATCAGAAGAATTACATTTGAAACCATAAGCGAGTTGGGTCCGAACGCAACTCCCGATATTGTAAAAGAAGCTGTTCGTAAAAAAGTTGAAACAAACTCATCGGTAACATTTGAAAACAGAAAACCGGACGCTATTTCCGGAAGAGTTATACTTACATCATTTGGTTTGAACAAGCCCGGAATTGTTGCTGCAATTACAACTGCACTTGGAAAATCCAATTGCGATATTCAAGATCTCAGTCAAAAGATAATGGGCGATTTCTTTACAATGATTATGATAATCGACATAACCAATTCTCAAAAGGACTTAAAAGAAATTCAAGAAGAAATGTACAGGACTGCCGAACCACTCAACATTAAAATTTATTTACAACACGAAGACGTTTTTCGGTATATGCATCGTATTTGAAAGTGGTAAGTAGTTAGTGGATTGTTGTTAGTAGTCAGGGCAATATGAATCAAACTAATTTTGAAAAATTGGATGTATATAAACTATCTGAAAGACTGTGTGATTTGATTTGGGAGATAGTTATCAATTGGGAATCGTTGTCAAAGAATACTTTGGGTTCTCAAATAATTCGTTCTTCCGATAGCATCGGTGCAAATATTGCAGAAGGCACAGGACGCGGAAGTTCAAAAGAAAATAAGAGATTCGCTAAAATAGCTCGTGGCTCATTATTCGAGACTAAGCATTGGTTAAGAAGAGCAGTCAGAAGAAATTTACTTTCGAAAAAACAAATAGATGAATTAAAAGTTATCATTGATGAATTAAGTCCGAGATTGAGTGCCTATATAAATTCTATTAAGGATAATAAACAACTAACCACCAACAATTAACTACTACCAAAACATGAACTACGAATTCACCGAAATATTAGAAACAATTAGAATGACGGAAATCGAGCATTTTGATATCCGAACAGTAACACTTGGAATTAGTCTGCGAGATTGTCACGATAGAAGCATTGAAGTAACTAAGCAAAAAATTTATGATAAAATAGTTCGCTACGGCAGAGAGCATGTTAAAAACGCAAAAGAAGTTGAAGCACAGTATGGAATTTCGATTGCGAATAAAAGAGTCTCTGTTACTCCAATTTCAATTCCATTTGATGCTTTTAAAATGGAAGACTTTATTGAAATAGCGAAAACTTTAGATAAAGCAGCAGAAGAAATCGGAATTGATTATATAGCCGGTTTTTCAGCGTTAGTTCAAAAGGGAATGACAAACGGCGAGCGTGAGCTTATCAAAGCAATTCCTCAAGCACTCGCGCAAACAAAGAGAGTATGTTCAAGCGTGAATATTGGTTCTACAAAAGCTGGAATCAATATGGACGCGGTAAACTTGATGGCCGAGACAATAAAGCAAGTTGCAGAATTAACTAAAGATAAAGATTCCATTGGATGCGCAAAACTTGTTGTGTTTGCAAATGCTGTTGAAGACAATCCTTTTGTAGCCGGTGCTTTTCACGGAGTATCCGAGCCCGAAATTGTTTTGAATGTTGGAATAAGTGGTCCCGGAGTTGTTCTAGAAGCAATTAAGGAAGCGGGAAATGTGGATTTGCAGCAACTAGCTGAAGTAATCAAAAAAACTATTTTTAAAATTACTCGAGCTGGCGAGTTGATTGGAAGAAAAGTAGCGGAGAAAAATGGAGTTCCGTTCGGAATTGTAGATATTTCACTCGCTCCTACTCCGGCAGAAGGTGATAGTATTGCGGATATTCTTAAGGCTATGGGCGTTGAAGATGTTGGCGCACCCGGAACAACTGCTGCATTGGCAATGTTGAATGATTCAGTGAAGAAAGCGGGCTTAATGGCTAGCTCTTCCGTAGGTGGAATGAGCGGAGCTTTCATACCGGTTAGTGAAGACATGGGAATGATTCGCGCAGTGCAAGCCGGTCATCTTTCCTTAGAAAAGTTGGAAGCAATGACAGCAGTTTGTTCTGTTGGGCTCGATATGATTGCAATTCCCGGTGATACTCCGGCATCTACAATTGCCGGTATTATTGCAGATGAAGCTGCGATCGGAATTATCAACGACAAAACTACTGCCGTTAGAATTATTCCGGCCTACGGCAAAAAAGTTGGAGATATGGTTGATTATGGCGGACTGCTTGGATTAGCGCCTATAATGGAAGTAAGAACCATTAGTTCAAAAGGTTTTGTTGGACGCGGCGGTAAAATTCCGGCTCCGATGAGAAGTCTAACTAATTAATCACGAAATTAACTGAGCAGCATAAATTTTATTTTCTTTAAGGAGGATCGATGAGTAAAGGTCTAAAAATTACACTTGGAGTTGTTGGCGTAATCGTAATAATAGTCATTATGTTATTTTCTTGGGTAACCGGGAAGTATAATGGATTTGTTAGCCTAAATGAGGGTGTAAAAGGAGCTTGGAGTCAAGTTGAAAACGTTTATCAAAGAAGATCGGATCTTATTCCAAACTTAGTTGCTACTGTAAAAGGCGTAGCTAATTTCGAAAAAGAAACTTACACGGCGGTTACAGAAGCGCGTGCTAAAGTTGGCCAAATGAAAATTGATGCAACTCAATTAGATGATCCGGAAGCATTCGCTCGTTTTCAAAAAGCGCAGGACGGATTAAGCGGTGCGTTGCAGAGATTAATGGTTGTTTCGGAAAATTATCCGCAGTTGAAAGCAAACGAAAACTTTTTGCAGCTACAGTCTCAGTTGGAAGGAACCGAGAACAGAATTACTGTTGAACGTCAAAAGTTCAATCAAGTTGTACAAGATTATAATACAGCAATTAAAAAATTTCCGGGTGTAATAATTGCGAACTTTGGCGGCTTTAGAGAAAAAGCTTATTTCAAAGCAGCTGAAGGTGCAGACCAAGCACCAAAAGTCCAATTCTAATTTAACGCAGAGTGTAGAGTGAAGAGCATAGAACTAAAATCGAAAATTCTAATATTATTTCTAGCAGTATTTGTTAGTTCTGCATTTTCACAAGTTTCAGTTCCGGTACTGAAGAATTATGCTAATGACCAAACCGGAACCTTAAACAGCTCGGAACTTTACACTCTCGAATCAAAATTAAAATCTTTCGATGACTCGACTTCCAATCAAGTTGTGTTTTTGATGTTGAACACTCTTGACGGCTATCCACTTGAATCATTCTGCTATGAAACTGCCGCAAAAAATCAGATAGGTTCTAAGAAAAATAACAACGGAGTTTTGTTCTTCCTTGCCAAGGAAGAACGCAAAATGAGAATCGAAGTTGGTTATGGACTGGAAGGTGCTCTTCCCGATGCTTTAGCTAGCTCAATCCTTCGCAACGAAGTTCGTCCTTATCTAAAAGCTGGTGATTATTATGCCGGTGTAAGTGCTGGACTTGATGCAATTATTGCGGCAACAAAAGGTGAATACAAAGGTGAACCAAAAAGCAAAGGAAAAGGAACCGGCATTCCATTTATCTTCATTGTAATTATTTTCATAATAATTGCGGCAATTGGAGGAAAAGGGGGACGTGGAGGACGCGGCGGCGGTGGAGGGTTGCTTCCTTTGCTGATTCTGAGCTCTATGGGAGGTAGCAGTAGAGGAGGAGGAAGCAGCTGGGGCGGAAGTAGCGGCGGCGGCGGTTTTGGAGGCTTTTCGGGCGGTGGCGGCTCTTTTGGCGGCGGCGGATCAAGCGGAAGCTGGTAATTTAGCGAATTTTTGCACTTTTATAAGTCTAACCGGACTGGAAAGCTGAAATCTATCGTTGAATTTTCCAAATCATATATTTTTTTCTTACTTAAACGATCTTCCTTGCAGTATTAACCTTGTTTTATTATTATTTCAAAGGCATTGGATAACATTATAGTTGGAATAGCGCTCTTTAATGATAGTGATTTTTTCGCAGCACATGATTTTTTTGAAGATTGCTGGATGGAATGTGAACGCGAAGAGAGAAAATTCTATCAAGGTTTGGTTCAAGTTTCTGTTGGGAGCTACCATTTAATTTCCGGCAACTACAAAGGATGCGTTAGTCAATATAAGAAAGCCGAAAAAAAGTTAAGTAGTTATTTACCCGTTCATAAAAATATTAATTTGACTTTGCTTCTAAATCAACTTGAACCGATAATTCTAGCTTTAGGAGATAATCCCAGAAATGTTGATCCCAAAAAGTTTTGGAACCGAATTCCGAAGATTGAAGTAACAAAATAAATTTTCAAAATAACCTAAGGAGGCCTTTATGGCAATAAAGATAACTGATGAATGTATTAATTGTGGTGCATGCGAACCGGAATGCCCGAACACAGCAATTTATGAAGGCGGGGCAGATTGGAAAATAGGTGATAAAGCTTTTAGCGGTGATGAAGCTTCACCCGCCGGTGCAAGCGGATTCTTTTCATCCGATTATTTCTTCATTGTTCCGGATAAATGTACAGAATGCGTAGGCTTCCACGATGAACCTCAATGTGCTGCTGTTTGTCCGGTTGATTGCTGTGTTCCCGATCCGGCTCACGTAGAAGACAAAGATGCTTTATTAGCAAAGAAAGAGCATCTTGATGCATTAGGAAGATAATTCCGGTCATTTTATGGGTTTAGTGTATTAATAGCACTAAACCCTTTCAATTTATATTCTCCACTTAATGATACAGAACAAACACAGTAACCGAATCAAGCAACTCGAAAAAACAATTCAATCTGTTTCAACTATAATCCAAAGAACTAAAAGTAATAGCGATAAGATTGGTCTGCTAAGATTAGCTGCATTTTTGGGCTCATTGATAATTGCATTTGCCTTATACCCGCTTGTTTCAACACTAGTTTTTACCGTTGTTCTCTTTGTGTGCTCAATTCTTTTTGGAATTGTTTCGATGAAACAGTCGAAAATAATCCGGCTTATTGAGAAATATGGCAAATGGATAGAAATAAAAAAATCTCAGTTGGCGCGGGTAAAATTAAACTGGAACGAAATACCGCATCATAAGTCATTTCAAGAAGAAGTTTCTTCGCTTGAAATTGATCTGGATTTGACTGGCTCTCATTCACTGCATCAACTTTTAGATTTTACGAAGAGCACAAAAGCATCATATTTATTGCGGGAAATGCTTCTTTCAAATCCGGGCAGCATCGAACAGATTCTCAAGAGGCAAAGTATTGTAAAAGAACTTACTAAAATGTCCCATTTTCGTGATAGGTTTTTGCTAATTACACATCTATCGACCAAGAATGAAATTGAAGTATCGGGTTTTATCAAATGGCTTGCGGTTAGCGATAAAGAAACTCTGTTGAAGAAAAAATACATTTTTCTTTCGCTCATGTGTGCGATTAATGGTTTGGGAATTCTTCTTTCTAGTATGAATGTAATTCCATCGATCTGGGTTGTAACAACATTTCTTTATTGGTCTCTTTACTTATTAAACAACAAGCATATAAAATACTTAAGCAATGATGCGGAAGTAATTGGCGCCGAACTTAGAAAAATTATTTCTCAGATAGAGTTTGTAGAGGGGTACAATTTCTCTTCAAATGTAGAGACGAAAACTCTTTGTTCTCCGCTTAAAAAGGATAATGTTGATGCCGGAGCTTTGCTAAGAAAAATCAACGGTATATTAAATATAATTTCTTTTAGAGCTAATCCGGTTCTGTGGCCGTTGGTAATAACCTTTGGACCGGTTGATTACTATCTCGGTTATAAAGTTGAAGCAGCAAAAAGAGAATTGCGAAATCATTTACCGGATTGGCTGGATGTTTTATCGCAATTGGAAGTGTTCATCTCGCTGGCAACTTTCTCTTATCTAAATCCCTCCTATGTTTTTCCTCAATTTGAAAATCTGGAAAATGATTTTGGTCCGATTTCCTTTGAGGCAAAATCATTGGGACATCCGCTTATTCATCCGCAAAAAAAAGTTACAAATCATTATTCATTAAAGGGAAACGGAATTGTTCATATTGTTACCGGTTCTAACATGTCCGGCAAAAGTACGTTTCTTAGAACGGTTGGCATTAATATTTGTCTGGCTTACTCCGGCGCGCCGGTGAATGCCGAGTTTCTTAAAATGAATTTTGTAAGATTATTTAGCTGCATAAAGGTTAGCGATTCTGTGACGGACGGGATTTCTTATTTCTATGCGGAAGTAAAAAGACTTAAACAACTTCTCGAATTATTTGATGAACAGAGTCCGGTTCCTGTATTGTTTCTGATTGATGAAATTTTCAAAGGAACAAATAATCTGGAAAGGTTAAAGGGAAGCCAGGCTATTATAAAAGCTCTGGTGCAAAAGAATGGTTCTGGTTTAATTTCAACGCATGATTTGGAATTGATAAAACTTGCTGATGAAATGGATACTGTAAATAATTATCATTTCAAAGAAGAGATTCTAGATGATAAAATGGTTTTCGATTATAAACTATACAACGGACCTTGCCCAACTACTAACGCAATTAAGATTATGCGTTCAAGCGGATTACCAATTCCCGATTAAAAAGTGATTCTTAAAAACTCTACACTCATGGTCTGAGATTCCCTGAAGTCTTTGAATGATGAAATTTTTTTATCCGGTACAAGTAAATAACTATTTGTAACTGGGCTTTGAGGCGCAAGTATATGTGCATAAACTAATGAGCCAATAATTGGTGATAAAGCTGCAATATAATTTATAGGATGGTGACCTTCTTTTATTAGCGCTGCTGTTGCGCCGGTTACTAAAGTTAAACCCCAGCTGCATGCAAAACTAATCCAAGGGTTTAGATTCGGATTTTCCTCCTTGGCTATTAAATAAATCATCGTAGGAAAACCAATCAAATAACCAACACCCAGACCTACCATACCTCCACCTAAAGCGGCCCATCCATCTTTGCTGCCAAAAGCTACTACTCCGGCACCGACAAGCGTAGAGATAAAAGTAACTCCGCTACCGGCTAGGAGTTCAATTGCTATTTTGCCAACAACCGGAGTTTGATTATAAGAATTGTTCAGTTTGCTGGAATCTGGCTGAAGTATAGTTGCGTACGAAGATTTTGCCAGCATAAAGTCAAGAGTATCTTTTCTTGTTGGAGTGAAGAATTTCCAAATGCCTACTTCATATTTTACCGCATAATCCTGTGCTTTTAACAAATCAGTTGTATTGAAGGAATTTGTATTGTTAAAGAATCTGGCAAAACCATTCTTTAAAAATGCTTCATTAATACAAACATCTTGTAAAGCATACTGCTTATACAAAACAACAAGAGTGTAACGGTTTTTAGTGTCAACAGAAATTGAATCCAATTTGAGTTTTATTCTCGAATAACCAGTAATGAAATCTTTTGCTTGCTTTGTAATAACTCTTAAATACGGAATTGCGGAAGAATCAGATGGTGCATCAACTCCTGCTAATTTTACTATTCGTCCATCCGAGAGTTTGAAAAGATTTGCATCGAGCACTTCTTTAATAGAAACTTGCTGAGCAAGAACTGAGCTTAGACTAAAGAAAATGAATAATAATAATCGCACGTAACACCCCGTGAATTTTAATTGCTAATTCCCCGACGCCCGCTTGCCAGAACAAAGCGACGAGCTTGTTGCGTCGCGGGTTACCTTTACGACGAAAGTCGAGTATTGAATACCGCGACCGAGTTTAAAAAGCCCTTCCCTTTGGGAAGGGTTGGATGGGCTTTTATTATCACATCTCTAAAACTGCTGTAACCGGAAAATGATCTGATGGGAATTTGCCGTTATAGCTGTCTCTTACAATTTCCGCTTGCTTTGCTTTAAGGTGCTTGGAAATAAAAATGAAATCTATTTTTTCTCCGCTCGTTATGCCTTTAAATTCATTGAATGAACCCTCGTCAGCAGTCTTTTTGTGTAAAACTCTGTAAGAATCATCTAATCCGCCGTTTGTTATTGTTCTTATTGCCGGATTGGTGTCTCCGCAATTAAAATCTCCGGTTAGAATTTCCGGGAGCTTTTCTCTCTGTATATTCATCTTTGTTAGGAGTAACTCAGTGCTTTTTTCTCTGCTAGGCTGTGACTCGTGATCAAGATGCACGTTGTAGAAATAAAACTTCTTCTTGCTTACGGAATCTGTAAACTTTGCCCACGTGCAAATCCTTGTAATGTTATTTCCCCAATTTTTTGAACCGGGAACGGTTGGTGTTTCAGAGAACCAGAAAGTTTCAGTTGTATCAGCTCTAAAACGGCTTTTATCATACAAGATGCAAGAATATTCGCCGGCTTGTTTGCCGTCGTCTCTGCCAACTCCTATCAAAGCCATGTTTGGTAATTGTTTTAGTATTTCGTCTATCTGAAAAAACAATGCTTCTTGAAGTCCAAGAATTTCGGGCCCAAATTTCTTGATCGTTTCGAAAACATTTTCACGACGAAATTGCCAGCTGTTCTCTCCATCGTTTGCCGTACCGTAGCGGATATTGAATGTCATCACTTTCAAGTCGCGGCTTGGTTTTGTTTGGGCAGAAATGTCGGACGCTAAAAAGTTAATTGAAAACGCCACTAAGAAAATTGTAAACGCAGATTGAACGAGTGTTCTAAGCTTTTTGTTGTTCATAGTAAATTTCCATAGTTTTTAGATACACTTAACTTAATAACTTACATTACGCATGTTGTCATTCTGAATGGAATGCAGTGAAATGAAGAATCTCAATTTTGATTCAAAACGCGATTTATGGATTCTTCGCTTCGCCCAGAATGACAATTGCTAATACAAATACGTAAGAAGAGTTAACAATTACACTAACAAACATAAAAATTTACTATGACTATTGGCGGATATGAATTAAAAGTTATTGAAACCGGCTCATTTGCTTTGGATGGAGGCGCTATGTTTGGTGTTGTTCCAAAACCGCTTTGGCAGAAAACAAATCCGCCGGATGAGCTGAACAGAATTACTCTTAACGCGCGCAATCTTTTGCTAAGCAGTTCTTCTCAAAATATTTTAATTGATACCGGCATTGGTAGCTATTGGGACGAAAAGTTTATCAAAATTTATGGTGTAGATTATTCCGAATACACTCAAAAGAAATCATTTGAGCAAAATGGAATTGATCCCGAAAATATTACAGATGTAATCTTAACCCATCTGCATTTCGATCACACCGGCGGCTCAACTTACTTTAAGGATGACAAATGGCTCCCGACTTTTCCAAACGCAACTTATCATGTTCAGAAAAAACATTTTGAGTGGGCGCTGAATCCTTCGGAGCGCGATAAGGCTAGTTTTATTCGTGAGCGGTTTATGCCTTTGATGAATGAAGGAATTTTGAAACTATGGGATGAAAAAATATTTAATGATAACATAGAACTGATCGAAGTTAACGGTCACACATTTCATCAGCAATTGGTTAAAATTGCGGATTCATCAAACACGCTTTTGTATTGCGGAGATTTAATTCCTACCAGCTCACACATTCCAATTCCATACGTAATGGGTTACGATCTTCAGCCGCTTGTTACGGTTACTGAGAAGAAGGAAATTCTTCCTCGTGCGGTTGAGGAAAGCTGGATGTTGTTCTTTGAGCACGATGCTTTTGGTGTTGCTGCTACTGTTGCCAAAACAGACCGTGGATTTGGTATTAAAGAAAAATTTAGCGTGCTGCCGGAATGAAACCACCAGAAGGATTTTCCAAAGCTTGCAAAGTGAGTGATCTTAAAGAGAAGATTGGTCAACGCTTTTTTGTTGATGATGTTGATGTAGCTTTATTCAGAATTGGGGAGGAAGTCTTTGCGCTCAGCAATGTTTGCATACATCAGAAAGCGGCAATTATTTATGATGGTTACATTGAGAACGATTGCGTTTACTGTCCGGCTCATGGCTGGATGTTCGATCTTCGTACCGGAAAATTTCCTCAAGGATTAAAAGGACTGGATTCATACGAAGTACAAATTCTTGAAGGTGATGTTTACGTTAAGGTGTTTAAGAAAGAATTGAATTGGTAGCGGTTTATTCAAATCAATAGAAAGCGAAAGAGAACTATGGCGTTACCACAGTTTCCTTTCGCATAAAAATATTCAATAGTTTATTCGGAAAACCTCTTAAAAATTACCGAAGTGTTATGCCCGCCAAAACCAAATGCGTTACTCATCGCATAGTTTACATTGCGTTCTTTAGGTTTGTTAAACGTGTAATCAAGATCGCATTCCGGGTCTGCTGTTTCAAAATTTATGGTAGGAGGAATTACGCTGTTCTGCATAGCTAAAATTGAAGCAATAGCTTCTACAGCGCCCGCTGCGCCAAGTAAATGTCCAATCATACTCTTTGTTGAAGATGTACTTAAAGAGTAAGCATGGTTTCCAAATACTTTCTTGATTGCTTTAGTTTCTGCAATATCTCCCAACGGAGTAGAGGTGCCATGCATGTTTATGTAATCCATTTCCTCTTTATTTATTCCGGCGTTATTCAGTGCCATTTCCATTGCTAAAATTGCGCCGGTTCCTTCCGGGTGAGGCGCAGTAAAATGGTAAGCATCTGCGGACATACCAACACCGGCAAATTCCGCATAAATTTTTGCGCCGCGTTTTTTAGCGTGCTCTAGTTCTTCAAGAATAAGCATTCCGCCACCCTCGCCCATTACGAAACCATCTCTGGTAATATCAAAAGGACGGCTTGCTGTTTCCGGACTTTCGTTTCTTGTTGATAGCGCTTTTGAAGAATTAAAACCGGCCATTCCAATTTCAATAATTGGAGCTTCGCTTCCGCCGGATAACATTACATCTGCCAAGCCATTTTTTATTAAAAGAAAACTATCAATCAAATTATTGTTTGCAGTTGCACAAGCTGTAACCACGCAATGGTTTGGTCCTCTGAAACCATATTGCATAGAGATAAAGCCGCTTGCAATGTTTGGTATCATCATAGGTATAAAGAATGGGGAAACTCTGTTTGGACCCTCATTTGCATTAACGAGAGCTTGATTATAAAATGTACCGAACCCGCCGATGCCGCTTCCGAAAACCACTCCGGTTCTTGCTTTTTCGTAGTCGTTCATTTTTTCCGGCTCCAATCCGCTGTCTGCAACAGCTTGAGCAGCAACTGCCATTGCATATTGTGCAAACGGATCTAATCTGCGGGCGGTTTTCTTATCAATATATTTTGACGGATCGAAACCTTTTAGTTCACACGCGAATTTTGTTTCAGAATTTTTTGTATCGAAATGAGTGATTGGCGCGCAGCCGCTTTTTCCATTCATCATTCCATCCCAGAAATCTTGTACCGACAATCCAATTGGAGTTAAAGCACCTAAACCAGTTATTACTACTCTACGATTTTGAAGCATATTCCATCCTTTGAGTGATTAAAAAGTTTAACCGAAAAGCGGTGCGAATTTACGGAAGTTTCATATTTTTTCCTTTGATTTGCAGAAGTTATTATGAAACAGTAAAAAGACGGATTAGAGTGAAAATTTCCAACCAAATAGTAATTGAAAGAGCGCACGAACTCGGGTTTGACTTAGTTGGATTCTCTAAAGCTGATTTGTTGGATGAAGAAACCGATCGTTTGCAAGCATGGTTGCAAAACGGATTCAATGCTTCAATGGAATACATGAATCGTAATTTTGAAAAACGCCGGGATGTAAAACAAATTCTTCCTTCGGCAAAGAGTGTAATATCTCTGGCGCTAAATTATTACACGCCGTTTCAACACGGCAACGAAACCAACACCGGGAAGATTTCCCGTTACGCTTGGGGAAAAGATTATCACTTAGTTATCTGGGAAAAATTATCTCTTCTCGAAGAATATCTAGAAACAGTTGATCCGGATTTTGAATCAAAAAGTTACGTTGATACCGGTCCGGTTATGGATAAAGCTTGGGCTGTGCGAAGCGGAATAGGCTGGCTTGGTAAAAACTCTAACGTGATTAACAAAGAAATCGGCAGCTGGTTTTTCATCGCAAACATAATCGCTAATTGTGAATTCGATTACTCAATTCCCGCTAACGATTTCTGCGGCTCATGTACGGCTTGTATCGATTCGTGTCCTACAAATGCAATAGTTCAGCCTCAAGTTGTTGATGCGAACAAGTGTATTTCATTCCTAACTATTGAGAATAAAGGAGAAATAAGCCGAGAATTTAAAGGTAAATTTGATGGCTGGATTTTCGGCTGCGATGTTTGTCAGGATGTATGTCCGTGGAATAAAAAATTCTCAGAGCCGACGTTACTTCAAGAATTTCAGCCGAAAGGAACTAATTTACTCCTTGCCGAAGTTATCAATATGAAAGATGAAGAATTCAAAACAAGGTTTGAAACTAGCCCTATTAAACGAACAAAGTTAAGCGGATTGAAGAGAAACGCAGAATTTCTCACCGAAGAATCTTTCGTAAAAGAATAACATCTAACCGTTATTAAAAGTCATAAACAATCAATAATTTTGGATAGAAAATTCGGAGATACAAATGTCAGAGAATCATCACAAAGTAATTATTATTGGAAGCGGTCCGGCTGGTTTAACTGCCGCGCTTTACACTTCACGCGCAAATTTGAACCCGGTAATTTTGGAAGGAATGCAGCCGGGCGGACAATTAACAATAACAACTGAAGTTGAGAACTTTCCCGGTTTCGAACATGGAATTCAAGGTCCGGAATTGATGGATACGATGCGAAAACAAGTTCTACGTTTTGGTGCAAAATCATATTTCAAAAATGTAACCGAAGTCGATTTTTCTAAAAGACCATTCACGGTAAAGACAGAAGAAGAAACTTATACGGCAGATTCCGTAATTATAGCTACCGGTGCATCCGCAAGATGGCTCGGAATTCCAAGCGAAAAATATTATCAAGGCTACGGCGTTTCAGCTTGCGCTACTTGCGATGGATTTTTCTTTAGAGGATTACGCGTAATAGTAATCGGCGGCGGCGATACTGCAATGGAAGAAGCAAATTATCTATCCCGTTTCGCTTCAGAGGTTCTTCTCGTCCATAGAAGAAGTGAATTTCGTGCTTCAAAGATTATGACTGAACGTACCGAGAAAAATCCTAAGGTTAAGCTTGTTACAAACTCAACAGTTAAAGAAATTCTTGGTAAAGAGGAAGCAGGCAGAAAGATGGTTACCGGAGTTTTATTAGAGAACACGAAAAATGGCTCAGTAACCGAAATTCCTATTGATGGTGTTTTCTTAGCAATTGGTCACAAACCAAATACGGATTTATTCAAAGGTCAACTTGACATGGATGAAACCGGTTACCTAAAAGTTAAACCGGGAACAACTTATACAAACATTGAAGGAGTTTTTGCCGCGGGCGATGTTGCAGACCACGTCTATAGACAAGCAATTACTGCTGCGGGTACCGGATGTATGGCAGCACTAGATTCGCAGCGTTGGCTTGAAGAGAATGAATAATTGTTAATTAAGTTCATAAAAAAAAGGGTCGAACATTCGACCCTTTTTTGTTTACATCAATACTGAAATTACTTTAGCTCGGAATCTGATTTCTCCATTTTCTTAGAGATGAAGTGAGCTACAATAGCACCAATTCCCAAACCCAAGAAAGTTAACCAAACACCATAAACCGGATCGTCGTGATAATATCTTCCGCCTTCGTAATGTTCCCAATAACCAAACCAAGCGCGGTCAATCATACTGCCAACAATTCCACCAACAACTAAAAACACTAAAATGATTCCACCCTTTAACATGTAGTAACCATTCTTTCTTTCTTTTTCTCTTGAGTGAAGCAGTTCAAACATCTGCTCGGTGGAAAGCCCTTTTTCAATCATCATTTGTTTTTCCCTCGATTTGAAATAGATAGCTAAAGTGATGACTAAGCCAATTACTATTGTAATTATTATCGGAATGAATACCGCAATTACAGCTTCCATGATTATTCTCCTTTTATTGTTTAATACTTTTGACTTTGTTCTGTTACAAATGGTTACAAAATAAACTTCATAATTGTTTTTTCTTTCACTACTTTGGACATAAGTTGCTAAGCGAAAGGTTACAGAAAATAACTAGAATTCTTTTGTAACCTAAGAAGAAGAGTATTAGTCTAATGGAGTGATGAAACATTTAAGCGATATAGAAATATTGGAATCGGTAAAACGGGGCAACGTCTCGGATTATTCGCTAATCGTTAACCGATATAAGGATCGCGCGTTCTCTCTGTTAAGAAGATTGCTGAAAAATGAAATGGATGCCGAAGAAGCTTTACAGGACAGTTTTCTAAAAGCTTTTAACGGGTTGAAAGAGTTTAGAATGGATTCTCAGTTCTCAACTTGGTTTTACAGAATTGTTTACAATACCGGGTTAACAATTATTGCATCAAAGAAACGCCAGATTGAACAAGAAATGACTTCTATTGATGAAGAACTTGAACTTGGCAAGTTTGATAACGAAATTTACAGTACAACAGAAAATGTTAATCAGTATGTGTTAAAAATGGTTGATAAATTGCCTGTTAGAAATGCATTAGTTTTGATTTTATTCTATCTGGATGGACTTTCGATGAGTGAAGTAAGCCAAGTAATGGGGATCTCTTTAGTAAACGTAAAAGTGCTTTTGCATAGATCAAGAAATTCGCTTAAGGATTTATTGCTAAAGCATAATTATCAAGAGGAAGTCTTATGAAAAAGAATATTGACGAACAGTTAAATGATTATATAGATAATCAACTCACTCCGGAAGAGCTGGAAGATGTGAAAAATCTTTTGGAGGGCGATTTGCAAGCTGCTTCAAAACTTAGAGCATTGCGGGTTGTACATCAATCGTTAAAACAAATTGAACCCGATTTGGCTCCTATTGGATTTACCGAACGGTTGATGGGAACGTTGAATCTATCACCCGGTTTATCTAAACAGAAAAAAAATTATTTCTTTTATGGAGTAGTCAGCTTTTTCGGTCTGCTGATTGTTGCTTCGTTGTTGACAGTAGTATTTTCTGTTAACTGGAATGTGGGTAACTTAAACTTAACGACATATATTGATGATGCAAAATCGAGCCTTTCCAAAGGAGGAAGTGAAGCATTCTCGGTTTTTAAAAATAAAACCGTGCTGATGATTAGCTCTTCAATGGTATTGCTTCTTTTAATCTTAGCTTACTTTGGTTTTGAATCTCACAAAAACTGGAAGAAGAAGATTAACAGCTTTTCACATTAAATCCGTCCAACAATTTATTTATGATTTGATAATTGGCTTATCGTCTCTACTTGTAATATTTTCGCACACAACAAAACCAATTATAAATGAATCATAAATCCGGATACGTTTCAATTATCGGCAAACCTAACGCGGGTAAATCAACTCTGCTGAACGCAATCTTAGGCGAAAAACTTTCTATCGCAACATCAAAACCGCAAACTACACGAAAGAAAATTTTAGGAATACATTCTGCCGACAATTTCCAAATAATATTTCTGGATACACCGGGAATAATGAATCCGGAATATCTTTTACAGCACCGCATGCTGGAATTTGTAGAGCAGAGCGTGAGAGATTCTGATCTCGTTTTGTTCATAATTGATGCTGAAGCTGACCCAACCGGAATGAAAGCCTTAGAAGACGAAACGGTTCTGAAAATTTTGCACAACGAAAACACTCCTAAAATTTTGCTGATAAATAAAATAGACGCTTCCAAACAAGAAATAATTGAAAAGCTCGCCGCTGTAGCCGAGGCAAAAGGATGGTTTAAAAAGATAATTCCAATTTCAGCAATAAAATCGGTCAACACTCAAACGGTTGTGGAATCCATACTTGAGTATTTACCGGAACATCCCAAATATTATCCGGATGATCAATTGAGTGATGAGAATGAAAGATTTTTTGTTTCGGAAATTATAAGGGAAAAAATTTTTGAGATGTACCGGGAGGAAATTCCTTACAGTACAGAAGTTGAGATTGAAGAATTTGCCGAGCGAGAAGGAAGAAAAGATTATATCCGCGCAGCAATTATTATTGAGCGGGAATCGCAGAAGCCGATTATCATTGGCGATAAAGGCTCTACAATAAAAAAACTTGGAAGATCAGCGCGCGAAGCAATCGAAAAATTTCTTCAGCGTGAAGTTTTTCTCGAATTGTTTGTTAAAGTAAAAGAGAAGTGGCGTTCCAATCCTAACATGCTAAATCATTTCGGCTACAAGGCAGAAAGTGATGACTAAGCATTCGAATTCCTATTCCAAATACACGGGCGAAGCTGCACTTGTCTTAATGACGATTCTTTGGGGAGGTACATTTGTAATTGTAAAAGAATCGCTAAATGATATTTCTTCTATGCTTTTTATTGCTGTTCGTTTTGGAATAGCATCTTCAATATTAGGTTTGGTCCTTTTTATAAAGAAAATAAAAGTTGACAAGAAGGCCATTCTTTCCGGAATGCTGCTTGGCGCATTCTTGTTTAGCGGATTCTTTTTTCAAACGCTCGGTTTAAAACTAACCTCGGCAACAAAGTCCGGGTTCATCACCGGAACATTAATCGTATTTATACCGTTTGTTCAAATATTAGTAGAGAAAAAATTCCCGACTAAAGGAGCATTATTTGGAACTGCATTAGTTTTTGTTGGGATGTTATTCCTTTCAAGCGGCGGGTCATCTATAACAAATTTTCTTTCCGACCTTGGCGCAAGTTTTAATGTAGGCGATATGCTCACTTTAATCTGCGCGGTCTTTTTCGCGATTCATGTTGTTTACATAGACGTATTAAGTCCAAAACACAATTACTGGATTCTTCTAACTTCACAACTTAGCACTGTGGCGGTTCTTGGTTTTACAGCATCCTTTTTATTTTCCGGATTCTCGGTCGAAGCGATTCATGTTGATTTCACTAAGTACTTAATCTTTGGACTGCTTTATACTTCGCTGCTTGCTACTTTACTTAATATCGGATTGCAGACTAAGTTTCAGAAAGTTGTAAGTCCAACGAAAGCCGGAATTATATATTCATTCGAGCCAATATTTGCCGCGATATTTGCTTTCTTTTTACTTGGCGAGAAAATAAGTAACTTTGGTTTGCTTGGATGTGTAATGATTTTCTTAGGTTTAATTGTTGCCGAGTTATTTGATTCATATTTTGAGAGCAAAAATGAATCTGAGCAGAGCTGAGATTCTGGCAAGCGGATTTGTTCAAGGTGTTGGTTTCCGCTATTTTGTTGTTAGACAAGCAGAAAGAATCGGCTTAAAAGGGTACACGGAAAACTTGTACAGTGGTGAAGTACTTACAGTAGTTGAAGGTGAAAAGCATTTAGTTGAGGAACTCTTTAAACAAATTAAAGTTGGTCCCTCAAGAGCTCAAGTAAGAAATGTGTTTATAAAGTGGCGCGAGTACAAAAACGAATTCACAAGATTTGAGATAAAACATTGAATCCACAAATTAGAATCGGCTTTGGTTATGATGTTCACGAGTTTGCAGAAAACCGCAAACTAATTCTTGGCGGCGTTGAAATTCCTTTTACAAAAGGATTGCTAGGCCATTCGGATGCCGATGCATTGCTTCACGCAATATGCGATGCTATGCTGGGCGCACTAGCTCTTGGCGATATTGGAATTCACTTTCCGAATAGTGATGAGAAATATAAAGATGCCGATAGCAAGGAACTCTTAAAACATGTTAATGAACTTATTCACGCAAATGGTTATGAAGTATCAAATATAGATTCAACTGTTCTTCTACAACAACCAAAGCTTTTCTCCTATGTGAATGAGATGAGACAGAAAATTGCCGAGGTGACTAATATCTCAGTCTCGCAAATTTCTATTAAAGCAACTACAACAGAGGGAATGGGATTTGTAGGCAGAAAAGAGGGTTGCGCTGCTTATGCTGTTGTTCTTCTTAATAAACACGAAAACTGATGCTTCAAGAAATCTTATCATACATCAGCACGCTCGATCCGGCAGTAGTTTATCTAGTTTTATTTTTTTTCGCATTCATAGAAAATATTTTTCCCCCTTCTCCCAGCGATGTTGTCTTGGTGATTGGCTCAACACTAATTGCCAATACTCCAATTGGTTTTATTCCAATACTCTTAATTACAAGTGTGGGCAGCGGCATCGGTTTCATCGTGATGTATTATATCGGGGAATTCATGGGTGAGAAATTAATTAGGAAGGGAAAACTAAAATTTCTCAAAAAAGAATCTTTGGATAAAACCGACGAATGGTTTTCGAAATATGGTTATAACTTAATATTAATAAATAGATTTATGCCGGGCACGCGGGCCGTTATAAGTTTTTTCTGCGGCGTTCATCGTCTGCAGCCAACTAAAACTTTTATATTTGCGGCACTTAGCTCTTTTGTGTGGAATGCGATTTTAATTTCACTTGGAATTGCTTTAGGAAACAACATAGAACTGATTGATAAGTATCTTGGGACCTATTCCAATATTGGTTTGGCAATAACAGCAATTGTAGTTGTCTTTATTTTATACAAGATTTTGAAAAAGAAAAAGTCGATATGATGAAGTTGTTCCGCAAATATGGAATTCCGAAAACGCCAGAGCAAAGAAAAGAAATTAAGAGACAAATACTATTAGCTTCTGTCGGCGGCATTCTACTTGGTTTATCTTATCCTCCAATTCCTTTGCCATTCTTAACTTTCTTTGCATTTATTCCTTTTTTCTTTGTGTTGGAAAAACGAGAAAGTCTAGCCTCAGTAAATAGAATTTCCTACGTTTTTCTATTCTTCTTTTGTTTAATCACAATTTATTGGGTCGGCAGCTGGACTAAGGAGGCAGATCCGTTTCTGATGATTTCCGGCGGATTGTTAATTTTTGCAAATCCCGGCTTTTATTTAATTGCTACATCAGTTTACTTTTTCAGCACGAAAATATTTTCGAAAAGGACTTCGCTGTTTCTATTCCCTCTTTACTGGGTATTCTTCGAGTACATTTATTCGCTTACTGATCTTAAATTTCCATGGCTAACATTGGGGAACAGTCTAACTTATTTTAATCAGTTCATACAAATTGCCGATCTTGTTGGAGCCCACGGATTAACATTAATAATCATTTACATAAATGTTTTTCTATTTCTATCAATAAAAGAAATTAGTATAACAAAAAAAGTTAACCAGAGATTTTTGCTCGCTGCAATTTCACTTTTTATTATTCCGTTGATTTACGGCGGTTACAAAACGGCAAAGTATGAAGTCCCTTCAAAGCAAGTTAAAGTTGGTTTGATTCAGCCGGATGTAAATCCTTGGGATAAATGGAGCGGCGGCAGTATCACTTCTCAGCTTGAAAAATATTTTGAGCTTTCAGAGAAAGCAATAAACAAAGGTGCCCGAATAATTATATGGCCGGAGACAGCTTTACCATGTTATCTCCTAAGCGGCAACTATGCGTTCGAGGTTGAGAGTATTCATCAATTCGTTGATAAAAATAAGATTGCGTTGATAACCGGAATGCCCGATATCAATTTCTTTTATAATGTTAAAAATGCACCTAAAGGTGCTAAACTTTTGCGCAGCGGTGATGCAGCTTATACTTCGTTCAATTCAATTCTTACGTTTTTGCCTAATACCCGGCAAATCAAGAAGTATCAAAAAAATCAATTGGTTCCGTTCGGAGAAAAAGTCCCATTTGTAGAAGACCTTCCATTTCTCGGCGAATTTATTAAGTGGCAAGTTGGCATTTCTAGCTGGAATGTTGGAACAACACAAAACGTTTCTGACTTAGGCTTCATAAAAGTTGGAGCGGTTGTTTGCATTGAGTCGATTTATCCCGATTATATTACTAAGCTAACAAATAACGGCGCAGAGTTTCTTGCTGTTGTTACGAATGATAGTTGGTACGGATATTCAAGCGGTCCGTTTCAGCATAAAGAAATATCTGTTCTCCGTGCAATTGAAAACAGAAGATCGGTTGTTCGCACTGCAAATGGTGGCATTAGCTGCATAATCGATCCGATGGGAAGAACTCTTGCAAGTACAAAATTGTTTACACAAGATGTTTTGGTTGGTTACGTTCCGATCAGTAATGAGAAAACTTTCTTTACTAAATTTCCATTAATAATTCCGCTTGCGGCAACCTTTGTTTCGTTTCTAACAATTCTGTTGGCTATATATAAATCAATTACAAAACTGATGAAGAAAAAATCATGAAAAAATTTATTGATCTAAGAAGTGATACAGTTACGAAACCATCCGACGAGATGCGCAAAGCAATGTATGATGCCGAAGTAGGCGATGATGTTTATGGAGAAGACCCTACGGTTTCTAAACTCCAAAACTATGTTGCTGAATTACTTGGCAAAGAAGCTGCTCTTTATGTACCAAGCGGTACAATGGCTAATCAAATCTGCTTGAATGTACTGACTAATCCGGGTGACGAAGTTATATGTGACAGAGATGCGCATATATTTCAATATGAATCCGGATCTCCGGCAGCACTAAGCGGGTTACAATTAAGTTTAGTTGAAGGCAACCGAGGGACTTTTACCGCGAAACAAGTTGAACCGCTTATCAGACCAACAAGTGCATATTATATGGCTCGCACGCGTGTAATCGAAATTGAGAACACACACAATCGCGCCGGCGGAACGATTAATCCTATTGAAAATATTAAAGCAGTTTCTGAATTAGCGAGAAAGTATAATCTATACATGCATCTTGATGGTGCGCGGATTTGGAACGCATCAATAGAAACAAATATTTCTCCGTCAGAATATGCCAGCCATTTTGATTCAGTAAGTGTTTGTCTCTCTAAAGGATTGGGTGCGCCGATTGGCTCAATATTATTGGGTACAAAAGATTTTGTGAAAGAAGCATTCCGTATTCGTAAGGCTTGGGGCGGAGGAATGCGCCAAGTTGGTGTTATTGCAGCGGCTGGTTTGTTTGCTATTAAGAATAATATCTCGCGCCTTAAAGAGGATCATGAGAAAGCAAAAAATCTTGCAAACGGTTTGGCTAAGATTCCAAGAATTAGCATTCACCCGGAAAATGTTGAAACAAATATTCTGATGTTTACACCAAAAGATATTACGATTGAAGATTTTCTATCAAAGTGTAAGCAATCCGGACTTTTGCTAGGTACTGGAAAAGTCGGCGAGATTCGTGCAGTTACTCATATGGATGTTTCTTCTGATGAGATAAATGAAGCCGTAAAAATTATCGAACGTGTGCTGGCTGTATAAAAGGGATCAAGATCATGATTAAGATTATGATCAAGAGTAAGAAAAAGGAATCTTGATGGAAATATCCAACTACAAACATAAAATTATTGAAGTGGTTCGCTTTCACGAAGTTGACATGCTCAGTGTATGTAATAACGCCGTATACTTCAACTACTTTGAAGATGCCCGGATAAAATACATTCAAGATTTGATTAGGAATTATTCACTGAAAGAAATTATGGCCGGCGATTCATTCTTTATTATGGCACACAACGATGCCGATTATATTGAACCAGCTTTGCTTGATGATGAATTATTAATCTATACTAGGATTAATTTTGTAAAAAACTCCTCCTTTGGTTTTAAGCATTTGGTAGTCAAAAATTCAACCGGAAAAATAATAACACGTGGCGGCGGTGTGCTTGTGCATATCAATAAGAAAACAAAGTCGGCAATCCCTCTTCCGCAAGAATTTTATAATGCTGTAAGTAATTTCGAAATTTCAGTCGAAATTAGTAAACAGGAAATTGCCACCACGGCACAAAAACACTAAGAATCGATTAAACACTTATGGAACTTAATGACTATTTCTTCTAAGGTCTATCTTAATAGAAATATTAAAAAACCTCCACCTAGGACAGCGATAGTAATCCATCTAGCCCATTGTGGATTTTTTTGTTTCAAAGTACCCCAGCCTTTTGCAATCAACATCATTAATGCTACCATGATAATTGTGACTATTGTGGCTTCTAAAATATTTAGCTTGTCATCATAAATAAATGCAAGACTTTTTCCCCAGATAACATCGCGGTATAAAAGCTGCAAGTGTAGCCAGTAAACAAGTAGTGATTCGCGGCTAACATCAAGCAAGATAGATTTTGAAGTTGGTTTATTATGCAAGAAATACCATCCTCCGCCAAGCAAAGCCATTATTACACCAAGTCGCTCTATAAAAAAGAAAGGGTGCGGAATTATCGATGCGAGATTTTCCGGTAGCAAGACATTTATCATTAAAACGCCGGCAAAGAAAAAACTAATACCAACAATAATTAGTTTGTTGGCAAAGCTTCGCTCGTTGTTTCCGTCGCGCGCAGCTATGTAATACTTAGCCATGTAGGCTCCGCTGAATATGAATCCCCACCAAGGGAATATTGGAAATTGTGAGCCGTGTATTCTGTTTAAGTAATTAGCAAAAAAGAGGGGAATGTGGTGAGAGAAATCTATTTTCCAAGCAAATGGCCCTAGAAGTAAAATCACGAATGTCATTATACCGCTAAAATTGAAGAATATTTTATTGTTTGTGAATATCATCCTTGCAATCAAGAGAACAAGTAATCCCGAAGCTATTGCTTGTAGAACATCAACTGTAAAAAAGCTGTTAAGGTTTGCAAAAGTTGCGTTGTTCCAAATTTTGCTTAAAGAGAAAAACGGTATATGTAGAGAATATGCTGCAAGAAAGACCATTCCAATTCTAGAAAGTCTTTTCCAAAAATCCTTTCCGAATTTCCGCAGATCGCCAACGCCTTTAGAGATTGTGAGGACAAAAACCATTCCGCTGGTAAACGTAAATGTAGGGGCTACGAGGCCATTAATGAAGTGTAGGTAATTAAACCACCAAGCTTGTTTAATTTCCGGCAGCAGTAAAGAGTTGAAAATGTGTACTTCAATCATTACAACTAGTGCTAATCCTTTCAGCAAATCGATATACAATGCACGACTTTTAGCTGCCATTCTTTCTCCAAAAAAGTGGCAAAATATATGTAGAATTTTGTAACAAATCATTTTGAAATTTGTTAGTTTGAAGAAAAAAAATGGGGTCGTTATGAACCTTGTTTTTGATATCGAGACAGTCGGGGTTGAGTTCGATAGCCTCTCCGAAACACAACAAGAATTCCTCCTTCGTTACGCAGAACAAGAAACTGAACAAATCAAAAAAGAAACACTTACAGAAAACGTAAAACGCGGATTAAGTTTATATCCCTTCACCGCAAGAATTGTTTGTCTTGCCATGATGAACACTGAAACTCACAGAATTATGGTAATGTTCGAGAATCAGAATGAAGAATCTTGGGAAGCCGAAGAGGAGGGAGTTAAGTATCAAACCTTTCCGGAAGCAGAGATTCTGCAACGATTTTGGAAATACTCGGCAAAGGCTGAAAAACTTATTTCATTTAATGGAAGGGGATTCGATCTTCCTTTTATTATGATGCGCTCTGCAATGTTGAAAATTAAACCGAGTAAAAATTTTATTAAGAACAGATTTGATTCATCTTCGCACATCGATCTACTTGAGCAATTTACATTTTATGGATTAACAAAGAAATTCAATCTTGATTTTTATTGCCATGCATTCGGTGTTGAATCTCCAAAGTCTCAAGGAATTACCGGAATGGATGTAAAAGAACTTTACAAGGCCGGAAGAACTAAAGACATTGCCATTTACTGCGGAAAGGATGTGAGAGCAACCTACGAACTGTTTAAAATTTGGGATGAGTTCCTAAATATTAAATAGATTTCTTCTTCAAAAAGGTTGACCCTTACAAAACGAAAACTTAATTTGACGCAAAAATTGGAGAAGAATATGGCATTCGATCAATTGATAGAACTCTTAAACTCTCACAAGAGAGAAATAGCATTATCATATTATGATCAAGTTAAGAGTTCGGATTATATGAAAACCTATCATTCGCTCGATCCGGAAAAAGTGATTGCTCGCGAAGAAGCAACTTATGTTCACTTGGCCGCATGGTTGAAGAGTGGTTCATCCAATACAGACGCAGAAAAATTTTTCGAGAAAGTTGGCTCGGACAGATACAAAGAAGGTTTTCCGTTATCGGAATTAAATTACGCTTTATTCATTAGTAAGAAAGCTTTCTACGAGTTTATAAAACTGCATCCCGAAATTTTGGATGGATTAAAGCCGCAAGAAATTGTTGAGTATTTTGGAATTCTCAGCAATTACTTTGCCCTCGGCGGCTTTTATATGGTTAGAAGTTACCTCAACACACTTTTTGAAAAACTCGATATTAACGATCGTCTCTCACGAGAGGAAATGCATCAAATCTTAATCCGCGGTGCATTTGATGAACAAGATTTAGATATGACCGATTTTGTCTGGCGGCATGTTTAATATAAGTTAGATAAGTTTGTTTTAAAAGCATCACTCTTATTTTTCGGAAATATCTTCCATTTCAGTAATGTAACGGGTCAATAAACTAAAAGGAGTTCTTTATGAACACAAAAAAAATGTTTATTGCAGTCATTTCTGTTTTTATACTACTCGAGGTTACCGGATTCATCATTCACGGATTACTACTCTCAAAAACTTATGAGGGATTGGCCACTGTTTTTCGTCCCATGGCAGAAATGAACGCGCTAATGTGGAGAATGTGGATAGCAGATGTAGTTTGGGCTTTCTTTTTCGTTTTTATTTTTAATAAGGGATTCCAAAATAAAGGACTTATCGAAGGAGTGCGCTACGGGATTTATATTTCATTGTTCATGAATTTGGTAGCAGCT
The DNA here is from genome assembly GCA_043807765.1 of Ignavibacteriota bacterium. Lineage (GTDB taxonomy): Bacteria > Bacteroidota > Ignavibacteria > Ignavibacteriales > Melioribacteraceae > Stygiobacter. The sequence goes on along the minus strand of JAZDFQ010000078.1, from coordinate 24,586 downwards.
GTTGCACAAAATGCTGTTTACCCAGTTCCCTACACATTAGCTCTTCAGTGGTTTATTTATGGAACAATCCAGAACGTGATTTTAGGTGTTGTTGTTGCATTCCATGCAAAGCCGGCAACAAAACCCGCAGAAGCGTAATGCTTTTTAACTTCTAATTAAGGAGGCTGTCTAAAAAGTAAAGTTTTATCTTATAGTAACCCTCGGATAACGCAGATTTAACTGATTTTTGCTGATTGTACTATTGAATATTTACTTTTGAGACAACCTCTTTTTTTATGATCCATTCGTTAGAAAAGTATTTATCTTACCAACATGACTAAATATAAGTTAACTAATATAACTGCCGTTATTCTTGCCGGTGGAAAAAGCTCTAGAATGGGAACTGACAAATCCTTGCTAAAGATAAACGGTGATTTCTTAATTGAACGAGCAATATCTTTCTGTGACAAGTACTTTGCTAAAATAATTATCAGCACGAGTGAATCAGTTAATTACAACTTCACTAAACTTGAATGCATTGCGGATATTCATACGGAACTTGGTCCTATTTCCGGAATTCATTCCGGATTAGTGAATTCAACAACAGAAAAGATTTTTATTTATTCGGCAGATATAGTTTTTGGCGATGAAAGATTGATAAATGAAATAATTGAACACCCTACTCTAAAACACATCGTACTGCCTCTGTTTGAGGGAATCCCTCAATACACTTTTGGCATTTATTCAAAGTCGGTTTTGCCCGTAATAGAGGAAATGGTATTGAGAAAAGACGTTGACAAACCAACTCCAAAAAATCTCCTCAAAAAAAAAGAAGCTGAGCTTATAGATTTTCATAAATGTATTTATTTTGAGGGGGAGAAATTCATCAATCTAAATACTCCGGCTGATTACGAAAGAGCCAAACTGATTTTTGAGAAAGGTTTATCAAATTAATGAAAGCTAATCCAAAACTGAGATTCATACTTACCGCATATATACTTGTTGCATTAGCAATTTCGTTTCTACTTTATGGTATTTACACGTTCTTGAGTTCTTCTGTTGATGAAAAAATGAAAGACTATGAACAGCGCAAGCAGTTCAGACAATCGCAAGGCAGTAAAAGAAATGTTTCATCGTTAGAAAAATGTTCTGAATGTCACTCCGGTATGCAAGGATTTGAAGTCTCACACAATCCGGAAATTATTGGGTGCACATCTTGTCATTTGGGGAACGGAAGTTCTGATAAGAAAGAAGTAGCGCACGCCGGAATGTTTTTATTTCCGGGCAATGCTTCCAATGCAGAAAAGACTTGCGGACAAAATGGCTGCCATCTTCAAATGATTGCCCGCATGCAGAACAATATCATGAACACTATGAATGGTGTTGTAAGTGTTGATAAATGGGTATTTGGAGAGGGTGCTTCACCAACTGCTAAATTGCCGATTCAATTGATTGAAAATTCTCCCGCCGAAAAACATTTAAGAAATCTTTGCGCATCATGTCACTTATCAAATGAAAAAACTGAATTAGGGCCAATAACTGAACTATCGCGGGGCGGCGGTTGTCTTGCATGTCATCTAAATTATTCTCAAGAGGCATCGTTACAACTAGTTGAATATCTGAAGAAGAAAAGTGCTTCAAACAATTCTAATGCGAATATCTCCTTGCATCCGCAAATAAATTTGAATGTAACCAACCAGCATTGTTTCGGATGTCATTCACGTTCTGGAAGAATCTCTCTTAGTTATGATGGCTGGCACGAGACAATTCTTAAACCGGAAGAGGTAAAAGGAAAAGTTGGCTTTCGAATACTTGATGATGGTCGAGTTGTTCAGCAGATTCAAAAAGATGTTCACTCTGAAAATGGAATGCTTTGCGTTGATTGCCATACTTCTTACGAAATTATGGGAGATGGAACTTACGTTTTGCATAAAGAAGAACAAATGAAAGTTCAGTGCGTTGATTGTCATTTGATTAAGCAGCCAAAAACTCAAAGGTTAGCTGAGTTTGATTTTGAATCTAAGAAGATTGCCGAACTTCTGAATACGGATGATCACAAGAAAAACTATTTAGAGGTTGCAAAAAATGGATTCCCACTTGTAAATGTTTTCTTCGAAAATGGAATTGCAAAGCTGATTAAAAAATCAAAAAGAGAAATTGTCAGGATTAAATCCCCGGCAAATGTTTGTACTGAGGGAGCTGCTCACAAAAATCTTTCTTGTAACTCATGTCATAATTCATGGACACCACAATGCATTGGCTGCCATACAGAATATGACGAAAATAGTTCTATGTATGATTTACTAGCTAACAAAGAAGCTGATGGTGAATGGCTCGAGTTTGGAAAAAATTTTCTTGCCGAACCGGCAACGCTTGGAGTAAAAGAATTAAAAAGTACGAATGGCATAAACACGAGAGTTATTGATGAATTTACACCAGGAATGATTTTAACTATTGATAAAAAAGATGGCAGCAAAAAAAACTTTAACCGATTGTTCGCACCCGGTTTCTCTCACACAATTAGAAAAGAAGCCCGCTCTTGCCAAAGCTGCCATAACAATCCGCTTGCAATTGGTTACGGTAGAGGCAAACTTGATTACATGCTTTCAGATAGAAATGGTACTTGGAAATTCACTCCGCAATTTTCAGTTGTGAAGGAAGATGGTCTTCCGGAAGATGCCTGGATTGGCTTTCTGAAAGAGGGGACGAAAAATTCTGCAACAAGAGAATACGCTCGCCCTTTTTCGGTAACTGAGCAAAAGAAAATCCTTACTGTCGGCTCGTGCCTTACTTGTCATAAGCCCAATTCACCAGTAATGAAAGCTACAATTTTGGATTTTTCTAAAGTACTGAGACTGAAAAGTGCTAAGTGCATTCTTCCGGTTTGGTAAATTCGTTTTTAGACATTTCGACAAAATTATTTGTATTCCGAACCTTATAACAAAAAAGAAGCAATTCCTTTTCACCAAAGACTGAAAGTCCCTTTTCGCGTTAAAAACATAATATTTAAAAAAAAATTTCTTGGATAGAAGAATCTTTTGTTCGATTTTTACGTCAAATCTTATAGAAAGTTAACATTTATAAATATCAAGTATTCCTTTTTGATGAAAGCATTTTCAGAAAACAAGAACGAACCGATTTACTCAATTAGTTCTGCAGCAACTCTACTTCATATATCAGTTCATACCCTCAGAATGTATGAACGAGAAGGTTTAATCATTCCTTTTAAAAGAGAATCCAAACAACGACTTTATTCAAGAACTGATATTGAAAGGCTGGAATGTATAAGAAGAGCAATAAATGAAATGAAGATCAGTATTAATGGAATCAAAACGATGTACTCGCTTATACCATGCTGGAAAATTATTGGTTGTTCTGAAGAAGATAAAAAAAAATGTAAATCCTATAATGAGCATTCGAAACCTTGCTGGAGTTACGCTCATGAAAGTAATACTTGTGAAGAAAAAAAATGCCGGGGCTGCGATGTTTATAATAAATATTCTCAGTGCGGCGAGATTAAAGAATTAATTAAATCCATTTCGAGGTAAATGATGAATAGTATTTCTCGAAGAAAGTTCTTGAAGATTACCGGATTTTCTGTTGGAGCTGCTGCGGCTGCTACTGCGCTAAGTCCTATGATTAAGGGAGCGAATAAGATTAACAAAGAGAAAGTTAAAGGAATACAAAAGATTCCAACCTACTGTGACATTTGTTTTTGGAAGTGTGGAACTGTTGCGTACTTAAAGGATGGTGAGCTTTGGAAAGTTGAAGGACATCCGAACGATCCGCTTAGTAAAGGAAGATTATGCCCACGCGGAACCGGTGGTATTGGCGCTGTAAGCGATCCGGATAGATTACGCTCGCCGCTTATCAGAACACGCGAACGCGGAGAAGAAGTTTGGAAAGAAGTAACATGGGATGAAGCTCTTGGCTATATCGCAGATAAGATGCAGAAAATTAAAACTCAGTATGGACCGGAATCGGTTGCCTCATTTTCACACGGCATCGGAGGTAATTTTCTAAAGCACACACTTAAAGCTTACGGTGCTATAAACTTTGCCGCTCCTTCATTCGCTCAATGCCGTGGTCCACGCGATGTTGGTTTCGAATTAACTTTTGGTGAAGCGATTGGCTCACCGGAAAGAACTGATATTGAAAACGCAAAATGTATTGTGCTCATCGGTTCTCATTTAGGTGAGAATATGCACAACACACAAGTGCAAGAGTTTGCAAACGCCGTTCAGAATGATGCTAGCGTAATTGTTGTTGATCCGAGATTTTCAGTTGCGGCATCCAAAGCTAAATATTATTTGCCTATTAAACCGGGAACAGACATTGCGCTATTGCTTGCGTGGATGAATGTCCTAGTTTCCGAAAAACTTTACGATGTGGATTACGTTACTAAATATGGTTTTGGTTTCGAACAATTTGCGGCTGAAATTTCTCAATACACACCGGAATGGGCTTATCCGGAAACCGGGATTGAGCCGGATTTAATCCGTGCGAGTGCTAGAGAAATGGCAATGCACAAACCGGCAACTCTAGTTCATCCCGGAAGACATACAACCTGGTATGGCGATGATGCTCAGCGCAGCCGCGCTATTGCTTTGCTAAACGCATTACTAGGAAGCTGGGGACGCAAAGGCGGTTTCTTTTATCCGGCAAGTTATTCGCTTCCGGGTTATCCTTATCCAGCTTACCCAACAGCAACAAAAGAAAAGTTAGACAATCCGGGAAAGAAATATCCTTTTGCATCGGAAGAAATTACAACCGGTATTCGCGAAGCAACAATCACCGGAAATCCTTATCCAATAAAGGGATGGTTCATTTACGCAACAAATTTAATTCACGCGTTGCCCAATCAAGAAGAAACAATCAAAGCAATTCAAAATTTAGATTTGATGGTTGTCGTAGATGTAATTCCGAGTGAAATTGCCGGATGGGCTGATGTTGTTCTGCCGGAATCTGTTTACTTGGAACGTTACGATGATTTACACATGTCGGCTTTCAAAGAAACTTTTGTTGGAATCCGCCAGCCTGTTGTGGAATCTCCGGCAGATCAAAAACCAAATTGGTGGATCGCTAAAAAGCTAGCAGAAAAATTAGGTCTCGGAAATTATTATCCGTGGAATCATATAGAAGATTATCTCGACCATAGATTAAAAGCCGGCGGCTTGAGCTTAGATCAATTGAAGAAAGAAGGAATTATCCGCGGACCAAAACCGCCAATATATTTTGAAGATGGAATTGTTCCGGAATTTCCAACTCCATCCGGCAAAATTGAATTCTATTCTTTGCAGCTTCAGCAAGCTGGATTTGATCCGGTGCCGAAATTCAAACAGCCTGAACAAGCGCCGAGCGGATATTACAGATTACTCTTTGGGCGCGCGCCGGTTCATTCATTCAGCCGGACTCAATCAAACAGAATTCTTATGGATATGATGGATGAAAATGAGGTTTGGGTTAATCAAGATGTTGCGGAAAAATGGGGATTGAAAAACGCTCAACATGTTCGTTTGAAAAACCAAGACGGAGTAGTGAGCAATAAAATAAAAGTAAAAGTAACAGAAAGAATTAGAACAGACTGTGTTTACATGGTTCATGGATTTGGACACAACAGTAAAATGCTGAAAGGTGCTTTTGGTAAAGGTGCGAGCGATGCCGGATTGGTTACAAAATACGCAACCGATCCGCTAATGGGAGGAACCGGCATGAATGTGAACTTTGTAACTTTTGAGTTGGAGGCATAACATGGCAAGATTTGGAATGGTGATAGATACTAAAAAATGCGTTGGATGTATGGATTGCGTTGTTGCGTGCAAAACTGAAAACAACGTTCCGGAAGGACACAACAGAGATTGGATTGTTACAGTTGTTAACGGAAAATTCCCAAATGTGAATCTTGAAATACAAAGCCAGCGCTGCAACCATTGCGATAACACTCCTTGTGTCGCTTGCTGTCCAACCGGCGCAAGTCATGTGCACGATGTTGGTAAAGTTGTTTTGGTTGAACACAACATGTGCATTGGCTGCAAAGCTTGTTTAGCCGCTTGTCCATACGATGCTCGCTTTGTAAATCCGGAAGGCTACGCAGATAAATGTACGTTCTGTATTCACAGAGTTGAAAAGGGTGAATTGCCGGCGTGTGTTAGCGTTTGTCCAACACACTGCATGTACTTTGGCGATCTCGATGATCCGAACAGTGAAGTAAGCAAGCTGATTGCTTCAAGAAAAAATCATTCATTGATTCCTGAAGCCGGTACAAAACCAAGAATATTTTATTTAACGTAATTCTGAGTCTTCACGAAATTTTTCGGGACAACGAAGAAACTCAAAAAACGAAATGAAAGATTAGCTGCCATTTAATGGTAGGAGATTCTTCCTCCCGCTAAAGCGGGATTCAGAATTTAAAAAGGGAGTAACAATGCAAGAATTAACAACTACCCGTCATAATCCGCAGATTGATCCGACCATGCATGTGTGGGGTTGGGAAATTCCGGTTTATCTTTTCCTTGGTGGATTAGTTGCGGGAATGATGATCATAAGCGGTTACTTTATTTTTAGTAAGCGATTCAAAAACAAAGAATGTGTAACGTACACTTTGCCAATCATCAGTTTGATACTGTTGAGCTTAGGAATGTTTTCGTTGTTTCTCGACTTAGAGCATAAGTTTTTCGTTTGGCGTCTATACACAACTTTTAAAATATTTTCACCAATGTCATGGGGCGCGTGGATTCTAGTTTTGGTTTATCCGGTTATAATTGCAAACATGTTAATGGATCCGCCAAAATTTATTGCAAGCAAATTTCCGCAACTAGAAAAAATCAAAGATTACATTCACCAAAGACCTTCGCTAATACAAAATATTGGTGTTAGCAATATGCTTCTTGGCGGAATGCTCGGAGTTTATACCGGTGTTTTACTTAGTACAATGGGTTCGCGTCCATTATGGAACAGTTCAATGCTCTGGGTTTTGTTTTTAGTATCCGGTTTATCAGCTGCCGCGGCGTTTGTTCACATGATTGCTAAAGATGTTGAAGAAAGAGAATTGCTTGCTAAAGCAGATAACGGATTTTTAACGATTGAAATTTTTGTTCTTGGACTTCTCATCGTGGGATTACTCACTTCATCAGCAGTTCACATTAACGCGGCAAGATTAATAATAGATGGACCATACGCACCGGTATTTTGGGTTTTTGTAGTTGGAATGGGAGTAATCATTCCGCTGATAATTCAATTGCTGGCTGTTAATCATAAAATAAAACATACACCAATTGCGCCTATTATGGTAATTGTTGGCGGATTGATTTTAAGATTTATAATTGTTCAGGCTGGTCAGTACAGCCATTATTTGAACGCACATTTTAAGTAGTTAATTCTGAGGAGTCACGATGAAATCGGGACTACGAAGAATCTCCTACCTAGAGTAGAAGAAAGAAATGGAAAAACATTATGTCTACATAATGAGCAGCAAAGCACGTGTTCTATACGTTGGAATGACTAATAATTTACCAAGAAGAATGTATGAACATAAAAACAAAATGAACATTGGCTTTACAGCAAAGTATAACATTAATCAGCTTGTTTACTTTGAAGAAGTAGAAAATAGAATAGCTGCTATTAAAAGAGAAAGACAGTTAAAAGGCTGGCTAAGAAAAAGAAAAATAGAACTAATTGAAAATAAGAATCCAAATTGGGATGATCTGATTGATGATTTTCTCGACAAGATTCTTGGCAAAGAATAAAGGCAAAGTCGTAGCTATTAATACATAAAAGGTTAGGAGATTCTTCTTCCCGCTAAAGCGGGATTCAGAATTCAAAAAAGGAGCACATATGACAAAAGAAAAAACTTATGAGCCAAAGCCTTACTCGAATCCCTACTTGGTGGGATTGGGCTTAGGATTGGTTCTACTTGCAGCATTTTTAATTATGGGAAGAGGACTTGGCGCAAGCGGTGCAATCTCAACTGCGGTAGCGGTTGGAGTTTCCAAAGTAGCGCCGGAACACGCATCTCAAAATAATTTCTACAAAGAATATCTTGGCGACCAAACTGAAAATCCATTTAAGGATTGGTTAGTATTTCAAATTCTCGGAGTTATAGTTGGCGGATTTATTTCCGGAATGTTAACACACAGAGTAAAAGTTACTGTCGAAAAAGGTCCAAACATTTCAGTACGCAACAGATTAATCTTTGCTTTTATTGGTGGTGGATTTATTGGCTTTGGTGCAAAGATGGCTCGCGGATGTATGAGTGGACAAGCCCTAACCGGCGGAGCTTTTCTTAATCTTGGAAGCTGGGCTGCAATGATGGCAATTTTTGCCGCAGCATACGGCGTAGCATATTTTGTAAGGAGGCAATGGTTATGATGCCCTATTTCAAATTTGATTATTTCAGTGTTGATTTCAGTTTAGTCATCGCATTTGTTATTGGTATTGCATTTGGTTTCGTACTAGAAAGAGGCGGATTCGGTAACGCAAGAATTCTAGCAGCGCAATTTTACTTTTCGAACATGCGCGTGCTTAAAGTTATGTTCACTGCAATCATTACAGCAGCAATCGGTTTATTCTATTTTACATGGATTGGCTGGCTTGATCTATCACTTGTTTACACAACCGACACTTTTCTTATTCCACAAATAATTGGCGGTGTGTTTTTGGGAATAGGATTTATTGTTGGTGGGTACTGTCCCGGAACATCTTTTGTCTCTGCATCCACCGGAAGAATTGATGGTATGGTTTACATACTTGGAATTTTCTTCGGAATTTTTGTTTTTGGCGAAATGTTTCCGCTTTTTGAAAACTTCTTTAATTCAACTCCGATGGGTAGAGTTACTCTGCACGAATATTTTGGCTTATCACACGGGTTAACTTTGTTCTTAGTTGTGTTAATGGCTCTCGGCGCATTTGCCGCTGCCGAATGGGGTGAGAAAATTATGGCTAAGAAAAACGGAAGAGGTGCTGAATGAAAGAGATTATAATGAAACTTAGCACACCGTGGAAACTCGCAATTCTTGCCGGACTACTTGGCTTAATCGCTTTATTAATTGGAAATCCATCCAACAGAAACATTTTAGATGTAAACGCTAAAGAAATGGCTTTATCTACAATTAAAAATCATGATAGAATTGATGCGATGACACTTGCAGATTGGCTAATAAAAGAAAACGCTGATTATACGCTTGTCGATCTAAGAAGTGAAAAAGAATTTGGTGAGTACAACATCCCTACTTCTGTAAATATTCCAATCGAAAGCATTCTTAATTCCGATTTAATGCGTAACCAGAAAATTCTATTGTACGGAAACGATGATGTAGCTTCTGCGCAAGCATGGTTTATCTTAAAAAGTTCAAACTACAAAGCAGCATATATTTTGAATGGCGGACTGAACGCTTGGAAGAATGAAATACTTTTTCCAAAACTTGACGCTTCTGCAACAACTGAACAAACTGCAGCTTTCGAAAAAGTAAAACAAGTTTCATTACACTTTGGAGGAACACCGCAAATAGTTTCCGGTGGAACTGCAACAACAGTTGCTGCCTCACCAACTGCTGCTCAGACGTTGCCAAAGTTAACAGCTCCAGCCGGTAAAGTTGGCGGCGGTGCAAAGAAAAAGAAAGAAGGTTGCTAACTAAGAATAAGGTCAAGAGCATGAGCAAGAATTTTTGAAGACTCTTCATGCTCTTGATCATAATCTTAATCTTGTTCTTGATGAAGTAATTCAAGATTTCAAAATCAATAAACTTAACATGGAGTAGAAATGAAGTTGTTAAAAAGTATCTTTCTTGTGGCAGTTGTTGCCTCAACATTGTTTGCACAATCCGGAACAAGATTGGTCGGGTTCGATGCAAAATCGCTAGGAAGAGGTGGAACATCAATCGGTGTGTTTGATACACCGGAACTTATGATGAGCAATCCCGCCGGATTGTCTTTCGTGAATCAAACTATGTTGAATGTTGATATTTCAATGATGTATCCATCTTTACATTTTCAAAACAAATTAAACAATGTTGATGGTGACGATAACATTTTTCCATTGCCATCTGCATCTTATCTACGCAGCTGCGATTGCAGTGATTTCACTTGGGGCGTTGGGTTCTTCACTTCTGGCGGAATGGGTGCTGACTATATGTTAAACCATGCACTTTATGGAACAACAAAACAAGAATATCATTCTAAGTTAGCATCAATGCAAGGCGGATTAAGCGCGGCTTACAAGTTCAATGAACATTTTTCTGTTGGCGCAAGTTTGCATATGGTTTACAGCATGTTAGAATTTTCTATGCCTTTTTCAATAAATCCAATGGCTATGCAAGGTGTAGCAATGCCGGGAATGACATTTGGACAAATGTTTGCGGCTGCACCGCCACAAGGTTTTGGCTATGATGAAGTAACGGCTTCAGCAAAGATGGTAGAACTATCCGCAATCGGTTTCAATGGAAAGATTGGTGTTGCTTACAAAGTTGACAACAAACTTTCTTTTGGTTTCAGTTATACAATGCCAACATCTTTAACATACACCGGCGGCAAAGCCACAATGGATATGACTGCTCAACTTGGTGATGCTTTTGGGAAAGCAGTTATGGGCGCTATGATGCAAGGAATGACTCAAGCGCAAGCTCAAACTTATGTTAGTGGCATGTTTACTCAACTGGGAATTGATATGAGCAAAGGTGTTGTTGCTAATTACGATTTAGATGTTGATTTAACTTTCCCATCATCAATTGGATTTGGCGTTTCTTACAAAGCAACAGATTGTTTACTGCTAGCTGCAGACGTAGAATATCTAAATTGGGAAAGTGCTTTTGATAAAATGACTTTGAAATTGAAAGGCGGAAATAATGCCAACATCAATAAGATGATGGGAAACACCGGAGCGTTTGATATTGAATTCCCGATGAATTGGGAAAACTCGCTTATGATAAAAATCGGTGGTGAGTATTTGGCAACTAAAGAATTAACACTGCGTCTTGGTTATGCTTACAATTCAAATCCGGTTCCACAATCAACAATATTCCCGATTTTTCCGGCAGTAGTAGAAAACCATGTAATGGCTGGAGCGAGCTACAAAGTATCGAACCCAATTACAATTAATGCAGCTTTCGAAATGGCGCTAAACAATTCGGTTACGGCAAGCAATCCAAGTTTAATTGCAAATGAATTTGATGGAAGTACAAGCGAGCTTTCTACTTGGTTTATGCATGTTGGAGTGAGTTACGCATTCTAGGTAAAAGAAGATTAAGATTAAGAGTAGGAGTAAGATTGTGATGTCTTACTCTTAGTCTTAATCTTACTCTAACTCATACAGTTAATCTTGATCTTCTTCAATCTTCTAGCTCAAAAATCTGGAAATCGTTTTGCAATCCGTAATGCTCAATAAATTTTTCTAGAATTGAATCACGGACAACACACAAAATCTGAGCTTGAATTTTGTCTCGTTCCAAAAACAATTTGGAAACAGCGGGTTCAAGTCCTTTCCCATCCAATTCAAGCGGACCAATTTCATCAACAATAATCCAATCAAGATTCTTAGCAACGCATTCACTAAGTATCTTTTGTGACCAGAGAAAGGCTTGATTACTGAAATTATACTTCCCAATCTGGGTAATGTTCTCTGTTTCTGAAGTTTCAAGAGGTTTCAGTGTTCTTGATCCTATATGATAAACAAAACGCTTGTCATCAATAACCGGCTGGAAAATTCCATCAATGCTTTTCTGCGAAGCAGCCCATTTCATTAATCGTGTTGTTTTGCCGGTTCTAATTTCGCCGGTAAGAATTCTAATCGGATTCATTGGTTATATCAATTATTAGAAGTAAAGCTAATGAATTGGAAAGGAAAGAATAAACCCGCTTAAAACCCTTTAACTCTGCCGAATTATTCCAGCAGTAATTAACAACTTTTTTGAATAGCGGGAATTGAGAAGTCATTCTGTTCACTTCCGAAGCGTGTTCAAACTTTCTTTTTTCAATAAACTTTTGAAAGTGGGAAAGTATAAATGGAGAAATAATTTTGAACCAAAGTAATGTTATTGCTATGGAACGGATAATCATAAAGAGAACATTTGTTGTAGTTGATTCTCCGATCTGAGGAAATAAATATGACAGCAGTATTAGAGCTAATGAAGAAGAAATTAGCACTAGTCCGGATTTTCTTTGCCACCACCTTTTTCTTTTAGATGATTTTTTTTGTTCAAACAGTTGATTCGTGGAAACGCTTCTCAATGCATCTAAGTCGAATATTGATTTCTTCTTTTCGAGCCACCCGTCAATTTTTGCAACTTTAATTCCAACATACAGTCCGCCAAAAAGATGAATTGCAGCATAAACTGAAATCAAAATTAGTGAGGCACTTGGTGTGTGTAGATGTTTAAGAAGAGGCAGTTGAGCGAGAATAAACTTTACAAAAGAATCTATTGATTCCCAAAACGCATTGCCGAACATGAATGTAATTATGAAAAGTTTTTGGAATGCACTGAAAGATAAAGTTATCATTCCTAAAAGAATTGCTGAGAATCTGTATGAAGGAATGAACCGGAAAAACAAATAACCTAATACTCCTTGTACAGAAACGGCAAAATATGAATTGAGCGGAATGAATGGAGTAACAACTGCTTTAACAAGAATAACAACCAAAGTTGATTTAAGAATTTGAGAAGGAGATTCGGCAAAGCGGGCAATTAGCGAAATGAAAAATACTGCTGCGCCTCCAATTAACAAGCCAGTGAGAGGAACTTTGAGCATGTGCAAAATTCCGCCGAGCGCAGCCTCACTAAATCCCCAAAGCGCAGTAAGCCGTTGAATATCTAATTTAAGAGAAATCCCCCTTTGAATTTCTTTCACACTTATTTGCCTTTCTTCTGGTCGAGTATATCGTCAATCCAACTCATCACTGCCATTGCGTTAGGAAAGCCAAGTGTTGGAATTGCGAGCAGCGCAATTTGTCGAATTTCATTTTTCTTCAAACCGAGTTTCAAGCTTTTTCTTACTTGTGCATGCGTTGCACCTTCGGAACGGGCGCCGGCAGAAAGAGCTAGTTTTACAAGTGCGCGCTCACGTTCATTCAAAGAACCTTCTTTGTGAATCGCATCGCCTAAATTTTCATATGCTGTTGCAATTTCCGGGTATTCTTTCAAAAACCTTTCAAAACGTTTTGGAAGTTTTGCCATATTTACCTCGTTTTTCTTTTTGCAAATTAAATCATTCTTGCTGTAGCTGCAATCAATTGTTCGGATGATTGAATTCTCATCTAGAGTTTTTCTTTCTACTTCCAAACTGAATATATTTAGAGGGACGAAACACAACAATTCACAAAGGGAGTAGTTTTGAAAATTCTTGTCACCGGCGGGGCCGGATACATTGGTTCTCACTTTACAAAATTTTTAATTAGGAATAATCACCAAGCTTGCGTCTTGGATAATCTAAGTCGTGGACACAAAGAAGCTGTAGATGCAAATGCAAGATTTGAAGAAGCAGATCTTCTCAATCCGGAAAGTTTGAATCGCGTACTAAAATCGTTTCAACCGGAAGCCGTTGTTCACTTTGCCGCATTTGCTTACGTGGGCGAGTCGGTTGAAAAGCCGGAAATGTATTATCTAAACAATGTTGTTGGAAGCTATAATTTAATTCGCGCTTGTGTGGAAAACGGAGTTAAGAATTTTGTGTTCTCATCAACTTGTTCCATTTATGGCAATCCCGTTAAGGTTCCTATTTCTGAAGAGCAAGTTTCTAATCCGATAAATCCTTACGCAAACACAAAGCTAATTATAGAAACACTTTTGCATGATTTTGAAATTGCTCATGGAATGAAAAGCGTTTGCTTACGTTACTTCAATGCGGCGGGAGCTGATCCAAATGCTGAGATTGGAGAAAGTCACGAAGCGGAATCTCACTTAATTCCTTTAGTGATTTATACTGCTCAGAAGAAGCGGGAAAAGATTTTAGTCTTTGGGAATGATTATGATACGCCTGATGGAACTTGCCTACGCGATTATATTCATGTTAATGATTTGGCTGATGCTCACTTGCGCGCCCTCAATTACTTGATTGGCGGCGGTGAATCAACAATTATAAACCTTGGTACAGGCGATGGAAATTCTGTTATAGAGATAATTGAAAAGACTAAAAAGATTACCGGCAAAGATATTCCGGTAGAAATTGTTGGGCGCCGCGCCGGAGACCCGGCAATTCTTGTTGCTGATAATCAGAAAGCAAAATCGGTTCTTGGCTGGAATCCTCAATTTGGAATTGATGAAGTAATTGCAACAGCCTGGGCTTGGCACCAAAATCCAAAGTATTAGGAGAGTTAATGAAATTTGAAAAAGTATTTATAGATGATTTATTGGTAGTTCAGCCGGACGTCTTTCCCGATGAACGCGGTTATTTTTTTGAATCATTTAATAAAGAAAAATATGTGAATGGTGGAATCAACTTCTCCTTTGTTCAAGATAATGTAAGCAAATCAAAAAAAGGAACTGTGCGCGGATTGCATTACCAGATTGGTGAATCCGCACAAGGAAAACTTTGCAGCGTTATTGTTGGTAAAGTATTAGACATTGCTGTAGATATTCGTTTCGGCTCACCAACGTTTGGAAAATATTTTTCTGTAGAGCTCACCGAAGAAAGTAAAAACCAACTTTGGATTCCTCCCGGATTTGCTCATGGTTTTTCCGTTTTAAGTGATGAAGCCATTTTTAGTTACAAGTGTACCAACATATATAATAAGCAAGCAGAGCGTTCTATTATTTATAACGATAAGCAGCTTCAAATTGATTGGGAAGTCGAAGCTCCAATTGTTTCTCCAAAAGATTTGCTTGCGAAAAAGTTTTCTGAAATAGAAAAAGATTTTATTTACTGAGGTTATGCATGAGTTGAATTTCTTTTTACTTAGCGAAACTTGGTGACTTAGTGCCTTTGTGGCTCACTATCTTATATTTTTCTTTGCCACCAAGTCACAAGGACACTAAGCAATCACAAAGTGCGTAATACAAATTATTTATCAAACTGAAAGAGGGCAGAATGAAATTATCAGTTATTGGAACCGGATATGTTGGATTAGTAAGCGGAACGTGCTTTGCTGAAATGGGAAATAATGTTGTATGTGTAGATAACGATCAAGAGAAACTAAAAAAACTAAATGCCGGTGAAGTTCCAATCTATGAACCGGGCTTAGATATTTTATTCCACAGAAATGTGGAAAAGAAAAGGTTGGTTTTTACTGATGATTTGAAAAAGGCTGTAAATGAAAATGATGTGATATTTCTTTGCCTTCCAACACCGCAAGGAGAAGATGGCTCCGCAGATCTAAAATATGTTTTCGCAGTTGCAGAATCTATCGGTAAAATATTGCAAGAAGCCGGCGATAAAGATTTTAAAGTTATTGTAAACAAAAGCACCGTCCCGGTTGGAACTAGCCGCTCGGTTACAGACATTATTAGGAAATATGCAATTGAAAAGTTTGATGTTGTCTCAAATCCGGAGTTTTTGCGCGAAGGATTTGCCGTTGATGATTTTATGAAGCCGGACCGAGTTGTGGTTGGCGCAAGAAACGAAAAGTCATTCGAGATGATGCGCGCACTTTATGAGCCGTTCGTCCGTCAAGGAAATCCAATTTATGAAATGGAACCGGAGAGCTCAGAAATAACTAAGTACGCCGCAAACTCATATCTGGCAATGCGGATTACTTACATGAACGAGCTAGCAAACTTTTGCGAAAAAGTTGGAGCTAATGTTGATATGGTTCGTAAAGGAATGGGTGCTGATACAAGAATTGGCAAGAGATTTTTATTTCCCGGAATTGGTTACGGCGGTTCATGTTTCCCTAAAGATGTAAACGCGCTCATAAAAACAGCTGATGATTACGAATCGCCGATGAGAATCTTGAAAGTAGTTGATGATGTAAACAAAGCTCAAAAATTAATTCTTGTTAAAAAAGTGTTGCAGCAATTTGGAATGGATATAAAAGGGAAAAAGTTTGCTATTTGGGGATTGGCATTCAAACCAAATACAGATGATATGCGGGAAGCGCCATCAATTTACATCATACGTGAGTTAGTCCGGTTGGGCGCAAAAGTTGTTGCTTACGATCCGGCAGCAACAGAGAACGCAAGGTTTTATCTGAATGATATTTTAGAATATAGCCATGATCAATATGGAATGTTGAAAGGCGCAGATGCATTGTTGCTTCTGACTGAATGGAATGAATTTAGAAATCCGGATTTCGAAAAAATAGACTCGCTTCTAAAGAATAAAATTATCTTCGACGGGCGTAATATTTTCGAAGTTAAGAAAATGGAAGAGCTGGGCTACGTTTATCATAGTATAGGACGGAAAACCATTTCGTAGTGTTCTTACCTCTTCTTGCTCATACTCTTAATCTTGATCTTAATCTTGACCTTGATCTTCTTTTAAGGCGATTAAGAGCAAGATCATGATCAAGAAGATGAAAGTTTTTCAGCTTAGGCTGACAACACTTTTTCGTAATATTCGATATATTTTGGCAGCACAAGAGTTTTGTCAAAATGTTTTACTGCACGATCGAGGGAATTATTAGCGAAAATATTATACTTCTTTTCATTGGTCAGCAAATCAACGGCATACTTAGACATTCTCTCAATGTCTCCAATTTCTGCTATATAACCGGTTTCATTATGAATTACTAATTCCGGTAAGCCGCCTACAGAGCTACTGATTACCGGTTTTCCGCAAGCCATAGCTTCAAGCGCGGACAAGCCGAAGCTTTCTGACTGTGAAGGCATAAGAAAAATATCTGCCGCATTTAGAATTTCTGCTAATGCATCTTGCTTACCTAGAAAGATAACATCTTTGCAAATATCAAGCTCACGCGCTAAACGTTCGCATTCGCTTCTATCGGGTCCATCGCCAACCAAAACAAGTTTGGCGGGAATTTCTTTTTTCACTTTCTCCAAAATTCTTATTGTATCGGGTACTCTCTTAACCGGGCGGAAATTAGAAGTGTGTACCAAAACTTTTTCACCGTTCGGTGCAATGTGTTTGCGGAAAACCTTGCTTGGCTGAGGCTTGTAAACATCCAGATCAATAAAGTTGTAAATCACTTCAATCTCTTTTTGGATATTATAGTTCGTAAGAGTTTTTTCTTTTAGGAATCGGGAAACTGCAGTTACGCCGTCGCTTTCTTCTATGCTGAATTTAACCAGTGGCATGAATGAAGGTTCTAATCCCACTAGTGTAATATCGGTACCGTGCAGAGTGGTAATAAACTTAATTCCTTTATTTGTTTTCTCTAAAACTTTTTTTGCCATGAAAGCGCTTACTGCATGCGGAATTGCATAATGGACGTGCATAAGATCAAGCTTTTCATATTCTATTACTTCCAACATTTTACTTGTTAAAGAGAGGCAATAAAGTGAATGTTCAAATAATGGATAAGTGCTCATCTCTACTTCATGGTAAAAAATATTTTCTACAAAGCGGTTCAAACGGCGAGGTATTGCGTAACTAATAAAGTGCACTTGATGGCCAAGTTTTGCTAAAGCTAGGCCTAATTCAGTTGCTACAACACCGCTTCCACCATATGTTGGGTAACAAGTAATGCCAATTTTCATTTTAATCTCTAAAAAATTTGAATGGTCTTTTATATCTTAGACAACAAATAATATAATGTACACAGTTCAAAATACATCTTTTTTAAGCGAATGAAAATTCTATTGATAGGACACTCGATTATCGATCATTTCGGTGAAGCTACTGAAGCTAAACCGGGAGGAGTTTATTATTCTACGTTAGGATTTCTATCATCCTTTAAACCAAATGACCAATTAATGCTTCTAACCGGCAAGAATTCGAAGAGTTTTCCTCTGTTCGAGCGCCTTTATTCAAAAATTGATCATTCACTTTCTGAAGAAATCCTAGAAATGCCGGAAGTTTTCCTCTACACCTCCGGTAACACAGAGAGAAGAGAAGTCTACAAAAATGTTTCAATGAATTTGAATTTCGACGATATAAAAAATATTTCTGACTTCGATGGTATTTTGATTAATATGATTACCGGCTTTGATATTTCGCTGGATCAGCTTAAATGGATTAGAAAAAATTACTCCGGACTTATTTATTTTGATGTTCATACTTTATCCCGCGGACTGGATGAGAATGGCAAACGGGAATTCCGGTTAATTCCATATATCAAGGATTGGTTAGGTTGTGTTGATATTCTTCAGTGCAACGAAAGTGAACTTAGGACAGTTTTTAATTCTCAAAATGAAGAGATTTCCGCCGGATGGATTTTGGATCAAGGAACAAAAGTTTTAATAATAACGAAGGCAGAAGAAGGAGTTTCTTCGTATTACAAAAGCTATGGCGAGCTTAAATTTGAAAAAATCAATGGAGAAAAAATTATAGTGAAAAATAAAATTGGTTGCGGGGATGTTTTTGGGGCAACTTTCTTTTATTCATATATTGCAACCCATGATATTAAACAATCTTTGTATATCGCTAATAAAGCCGGGGCGTACGCAGCATCTAGATCCGAATTATTTAATTGTGAGAGTATTTCCTTCTAATGATTTCAAGCGAACTAATTAAAAAAAGAATACTTATTCTTGGCTCCAACGGGATGTTGGGTCAGAGGCTGGCAGAATACTTCTCCTCTAAGCCGGATATCGAGTTGATGTGTGCTTCTAGTGAAGAAACTTCATGCATTCCCAGCAAGCAATACACTCAAACAGACATTACAAATAAGAATGGCGTAAAAGAACTTATTTTAGGGTTCGTCCCGGATTTTGTTGTAAATGCCGCTGCATACACAAATGTGGATAAAGCTGAACTTGAAAAAGAGCTAACATGGAAGATTAATGTGAACGGCGTTGAAAATATTGCTCTATATTCATGGACGATTGACGCACATCTTATTCACATTTCTACCGATTATATCTTTGATGGAAAGAACGGCCCTTATAATGAGATTGACAAACCGTGTCCAATAGGCTACTACGGTAGATCAAAATTAGCTTCTGAAAACTCTATACGCTCAAGCGGAGTTAGAAATACAATCCTCAGAACAAATGTTTTATACGGTCCGGCTAAGCATAGCCGTCCCGATTTTGTACGCTGGGTTATCACTTCATTTAGAGATAACAAAGAAATTAAGATCGTAACTGACCAGATTAATAACCCAACATATATTGATGATTTAATTTCCGGAATTAGCAAAATATGTGACATCAAGAAAGAGGGAGTTTACAATCTTGGAGGTAAGGAATTGCTTTCACGATTCGATTTTACACTTCGCATAGCCGATTATTTTGGGTTAGATAAATCGTTAGTGAAACCTATACTTACAAAAGAATTTCACCAACAAGCTGCCAGACCGCTTAACTCCGGTTTGATCAATCTTAAAGCTGAAACTGAACTAGATTATAAGCCACACTCAATTGACGAGACTCTTTCTTTGATGAAAGAAGAATTGCATCTTTAACCTCTATATTTAGGCTGCATAACTTCATCTAAAGTTTTCTAAAAAGATGATTGACAAAATCCTCTAATATTCTCAAGTTTAAACTAGAGGATTTACAATCACATCAATTAAGCGAGGAGGTTCCAAATGAAGAAAGCTTTTCTATCAATCGTTGTTTTTTTATTTGCTTATTCTATAAGCTTTGGACAAGTCCAGGTACAGAGTGGCAATTTTTTCTATACAAAGGATAGCCAAAACTATACTCTGCATGCTAATCAAGGAAAGAGAATTGTTGAGTATGAAATTAATTTTGCCAAACCATTTGAAAAGAAACCAAAAGTAATAATTATGCCTTCTTTACTTGATGCAGAAAAAGCTACTCAAGTTCGTTACAGCATAAGAGCAAGCGGTATTTCTAGAGATGGATTTGTATTGATAGCAGAAGTATGGGGAGATACCCAACTTGCATCAATTGGTGGTTTCTGGTTAGCTCATACAGAAGAATAATGTAATTCGTTTTCTATTTAAGCCGCGTCTGCTCTGGATTGCGGCTTTTTTTTGCTCTGTTATATTTACTCGGGATTATATACCTTTCTCCAAGTTATTTCGGGGTCATCGTGAAAAAAACATATTTCTCTCTCGTCATTTTATTCTTATCATCTTATTTATTTGCACAGTCTGCAAAGTTCAGTCTTAATGATTACAAAACGTTTCTCACCAATCATAAAAACATGGCTTACAGCGAACTGGCAAATTTGTACAATGGAGGAACGTTTCTCTCAAAAATCCCTTCGTTTCCATCTGATGTAAAATACCTTGACAGCATTACGATTAAATATAAGATGACAGATGATGAACTTGGATTACTCATGAAAAATGGGTTTGTTGTAACGGAACGGAATTCAATGTTTAGCATGAGAAATACGCTGGCAGATATTTGGCAAAAGGATTTGCCGGTTTTTATTTCTACAGATTTAGTTCATAACGCATTTCATGAATCCTATGATGCGATACTAAAAAGCTTGGAAATAGATTTTATCATTCCAAAGCTTGGAGAGCTGCTACTCAACATGCACTCTAAGATGAGCGAGTTGGACACAAAGTATTCTGCTAATTCCGGAATGAAGAATTCTTTACAAGATGTAGATTTGTATTTATCTGTGGCTTTAGAACTGCTTGGCAAAACATACAAAACCTACTATTCTGTTAACGTCAATTCTGTTAATCAAATTAAGAACTATGTAAATGTGCTAGCTACGGTTGAAGCTCCTTTGTTTAGTATAGTTGACCGTGAGATGGATTACAGCCAATTTAAAGTGCGGGGGCATTATACAGATACGCAGTACCCGCAACTGGCAAAGTATTTTCAGTCAATGATTTGGCTTGGCAGAACCGAGCTGTATTTAATAAAGCCGAACGTAATTACCGACCCGCAAATTAAAAAAGATGTGCAGCGCCAAATTATAGATTCCTATTTGATTTCCGAACTATTAGCGCTTTCTAACTCGCAGCAAACGTTTGATGAAATAGAAAAATCAATACAATTGTTTGTTGGTGAACAAGATAATGTTACCGTTGAACAGTTGAGATCGGTTTTTACTGCTTCTAATATTACCAAATGCGAAAGTTTGCTGGATAGCAACAACGTAAAAGTATTCCAGGATACACTGGCAACAAAACCTTTTTCGGAACAGAAAATTTTATCTCAACTTCTGAACACGAATCCAATGGTTCCCGAAAAAATAAAACCGGCATCTGCATTTTTACTTTTCGGGCAGAGGTTTGTTATTGATTCTTATGTTACGGGTAATGTTGTTTATGATAGAATAGAAAACGGAGTTAGAAGGATGCTTCCTTCAACACTCGATATTTTGTTTGCTCTTGGAAACTCCGCCAGTGCGCAGCTTCTTCAACCGGAAATTGAGAAGTATAAGTATGCTGCTAATCTAGCCGGATTAAGATACCTCATCGACTCATACGGAAACGACTTTTGGGATAACTCGATTTACAATCTTTGGTTAAACTCAATTCGTTCGTTAAATCCTCCGGCTGAACGGAATTATCTTCCAACATATATGCAGACAGCGGCTTGGTGGCAGCAGAAGATTAACTCTCAAGTTTCTTCATGGACAGAATTGCGCCACGATAATATTTTATACGCTAAACAATCATATTCGGGAGGCATAACTTGCTCTTATCCCTATGGCTATGTTGAACCTGTTCCGGCTTTTTATCAATCAATGAAAAACCTTGCAATAAAAACTATAGACAAGCTTAGTTTGTTATCAATTGATATGACAGAACAGAAAGAATATTTTCAAAAATTTTCATCTTTAATGGATACACTTGGTACAATTGCCCAAAAGGAACTTACAAATCAGCAGTTTAGCGAAGCAGAGAAGAAATTTTTGAAGTCCATACTTTTTATAGATTGGTTTGGCTGCGGTGCATCTTATAGCGGCTGGTACCAAACGAGATTACTGTACCAACACCCGCTTGTTTATTCTGATTTAGGCAAAAAAATTGTTGCAGATTTTCATACTTCCAAATGCGATGAGTTTGGAAATGTAGTTGGCTGGGTAAAGCATGCCGGAACCGGGTTAACAAATCTCTGTGTGGTTGTGGCTAATCTTCCCGGAGTAGGTGATGTAGCTTTTGCCGGCCCGGTTTCAAGCTACTATGAATACACAACTACTAGCTTTGCAAGAATAAACGATGAAGAATGGTTTCAAACTTATTTAGGCAAGGCACAAAGACCAGATTGGGTGAACAGCTATCTTGCTACAAGCAAGGGAGCGAAGCGAGGTATTGGTTCCGAGTTGATTACTGATATTAAGAACAGCCCTAATCAAAGTGAATTACCGGACACGTACGATCTCAATATTGCGAATTATCCAAATCCATTTAATCCGGAGACAAATATTTTGTTCACCATTCCTTATAAACTTGCGAACAAGTTTGCAGAAGTTACTATTTACGGAATAAATGGGGAATTGATTAAAAGGCTTGTAGCCAAAGATTTACCAGCCGGCAATTATATTGCTAAGTGGGATGGTACAAACGAGCAGCAACAAAAAATTTCAAGCGGAATTTATTTATACAGAATTGACGTAGGTCAGTATTCTGCATCGGGAAAGATGAATTTGGTGAAATAGTTCCATATTTCATCACTTTTTCCTTTTCAAGATTTTTTTTATTACCCGATCTATTTTACATTGCGGGGCAAAAAAATATTCCTTCCACCCCCAAATCCAAGGAGGTGATATGATTTCTCAATTAGTCAAACCGGAAATCATTGATTTAATAAAGAGTAGAGATTTTACAGACCTAAAGGATGTCCTTTTGGATTGGACTCCTACCGATATTTCCGATTTAATTCTGTCTTTACACGAAAGCGAACAAGCGATAGTCTTTCGGGTACTTCCAAAAGATTTGGCTGCAGATGTTTTCGAGTATTTTGATCTCGATACACAACTGCATTTAATAGAATCGTTAAGCAAAGAAGATGTTGCTTCTATTCTTAACGAAATGGCGGATGACGACCGTACTGCTTTGTTCGAGGAGATGCCTTCCAATGTAGTTAAGCAGATGATAGCTTCACTTTCTCCCGATCAGAGAAAAATAGCTCAGCAGCTTCTTGGTTATCCGGAGTACAGCGTTGGTCGTTTAATGACTCCGGATTACATTGCTGTCCGCGAGTTTCTAACCGTTCAGCAAACACTGGATTACATAAGAGCCAATGGACAAAGTAAAGAAACACTTAATGTTGTTTTTGTTGTGGATCATCGCGGACAGTTAATTGACGACATTAGAATAAGAGAATTTCTTTTAGCCCCGCTCGAAGCCAAAGTTGAGGACCTAATGGACTTTAATTTTGTTTCTCTAAAAGTTAATGATGATCAAGAAACAGCAGTTGATCTGTTTAAGAAGTATGATAGAATAGCCTTGCCGGTAACAGATAGTAGCGGGATGTTGGTTGGCATTGTTACCGTTGATGACGTTTTGGATATTGCGGAAGAAGAGGCAACTGAAGACATACATAAAATTGCGGGTATTCAGGCTTTGGAAGAACCATACCCCGACATAAGTATTTGCGGAATGGTGAAAAAAAGAGCTCCTTGGTTAGCAATTCTTTTTGTAGGAGAAATGCTTACCGCAACTGCTATGGCATACTTTGAAGAAGAAATGGCAAGACAAATTTTACTTACACTTTTCATACCGCTAATTATCTCAAGCGGTGGTAATACCGGTTCACAAGCAGCTACTTTGGTTATTCGTGCTCTTTCTCTTGGAGAAGTTACTATTAAAAATTGGTGGTTAATACTCAGAAGAGAAATTTCAATCGGTTTAATTCTTGGCTCAATCCTAGGCTTGTTAGGCTTTCTAAGAATTACAATTTGGGAAGTTTCTTCAAATGTTTATGGTGAACATTGGATGCTGTTAGGTTTTGCGGTTTCAATTTCGTTATTAGGAGTTGTTGCCTGGGGTGCAATAATGGGTTCTATGCTGCCAATCATTATTAAAAGATTTGGTCTCGATCCGGCAACTTCTTCGGCTCCTTTTGTTGCTACACTAGTGGATGTTACCGGAATTATCATTTATTTCACAACAGCTATGTTGATTTTACAAGGTACTTTGCTTTAATAAAACCGGAGAATAAATGAAAAAAAGTATTAGTGTTTCTGTCTTTTTGATTGCTCTTTTTGTTACGTCGTGCTCGCTATTCCAAAAAGATTCGTTCCAAGGTGAGTGGCAATTAACACTTACCGGTGCATTAAGTGAGACTCTTCAATTTACAATTAAGGATGATAATTCTTTTTACGTAAGAAAAAACATTCAATATGGCTCGCGTGAATATGATGTTGAGATTAGCGGTAAGATTGAAAAAGATGGCCAAATTAGAAGTGCGATTATTGCTTCCGGACAAGATATGGGAGAATTAGAAGGCCTCTTTAATTATGAAAACGGAAAAGGGAAGTGGAACGCAAGTATAATTAGCGGTGAATGGACAGCTACCAAGAAATAATTTTATAACAGTTTTATGAGTCGTCCTAAAATAGGTTGACTGTTATTTAAGGCACCTCTCTCCGTAGGAGAGAGGTTTTTTTTTCCATTTTTTAACCTGTAGAGTATTCTGCTTATGCATCTCTTTCGGTGTTAACATCGAACAACTTAAATGAG
>JAZDFQ010000077.1:0-3356 GCA_043807765.1 Ignavibacteriota bacterium | reverse complement strand
CATGTAATTAATGAAGATCATTAATCAGCATGAGGTTAAAGATGAAACAAGTAAAAGCCCGCCCAAAAAGTTGTAAGCGCTTGCCGAAATTATTATGCGGATTTTCAATAGAAGGACAAAAGAACTCCTCGACTCCGCTCGAAGTGACAATCTTAGCGAAACTTACAATCCTTGAAGAGTTACTCAAGAAAAAAGATGATAGACCGCTGAACTTTAAGGAAGCGTGTACTTATTTAGGCTATGCGCCAAGTTACCTCTACAAGCTTACTTACCAAAATATAATTCCTCATTACAAACCAACCGGCAAGATGATTTTCTTTTCGAAGAATGAAGTGGACCAATGGATTTTTTCGAGTGAAGAACGAAGAGTGAGGAGTGCCGATGCCTCGACTTCGCTCGGCATGACAAAAGATGATGGTTCGGCAGTTCGACAAAGCTCACTGCAAGCTACACTCACCACTAAAGATCCGAATCAGATTGAGATGGAATTAGAATCGGAAGACGAAAAACGAAAGACGGCAGAGACAGATTCTTTGACTGGTTCGACTACCTCTTCGACAGGCTCAGAGCTTCGGCTCACCACAGGTTCGCCCGGAATGACAAAAGAAAGTGAAGTTGTAATTGAGTTTCCGTTGAAGAGCAGAAGGGTGAAAAAGTGATTTGTGATTGGTGGTTTGTTATTAAAAATAGATCATGATTAAGATTAAGAGCAAGAGTAAGATCAAGAGGATTTAATGGAAGAGATATTGAAAAATATAACTATGGAAGATTTAGAGAAATTCAAGGCGTTGTTTTCGATCTTACCAAATCAACAACCGAAAGAGATTGTAACGCTGCGGGTGTTTAGAGAGGAATACTTGAACTTTATCAAGAATAGCCGTTCCGGATCGTATTACCATTCTGTGAATATTTCCTTCTCTTATCTAGTTGAATTTTTCGGAATACAGCACTCAATTCAATTGATTCAACCAAAGAACATAGAAAGCTTTTTGATTTTCCTTCAAGGAAAAGTCAGGAAAGGATTTGTTGTTTATTTCAGGAACTTAAAAGCGGCTTTCAATAAAGCAAAGGAATGGGAATATGTTAAAGAGAATTTCTTCACAAAAGTTAAACTACCAAAAAGGCAAAAGCTGGCACCAATATTCATAAACAGTGATCAGTTATTGGTTATCTGTGATTGGATAAAAAGTGAAGTTGTAAAAGATGTTGTTGTATTTGCGTTTTACACAGGAATGAGATTAGATGAGATTGTAAATCTGCGATGGAATAATATCGATTTGCAAAATAAAATTGTAACTGTTGGTGACGAGCAATTTATAACGAAAGGAAGAAATCAAAGATTTATTCCGATGACAGAAGAGGTTTTGAATATCCTCACAAGAAGAAAGCATAAAGATAATAGAAAAACACTCTCCTTTATCCTCCCTATTAACAAGTATGATAATCTCGTTACAACTTCTAATTGTTCAGCTAAAGAATTTATTTTTTGTAATAAAGCCGGTCATAAATTCACCGGGAATTATTTCTCGCGACGTTTCAAAAAAGCTTGTATAGCTGCCGGATTAGATAACGCAATCCATTTCCATTCGTTAAGACATTCATTCGCTTCTAATCTTGTTCAAAAAGGGGTTTCATTATACAGCGTGAAAGAACTTCTCGGACATTCATCAATATCTACAACTGAGATTTATTCGCATTTGAATATGGAGTCATTGAGAGAAGCGGTTTCGAAGTTGGACCCTTCGGCGAATGGACAAAGCTCATCACATGCTTCGCTCAGTGAAAGCTCAAGGTATGAGGGACAAGGTGCGATGGATGAAGTAAAAAAACATAATAATACGATCAAAAATGAAGTAAAGATTTATAAAATAAATTCTACACTGCAGTAATCACAATGAAAAAACATTTCGATAAAATATTTCTCGAATTTCCATTGATTTATCTCAGTTATGTTATGGATGATATAAACAAATTAAATGAATTGCTGCAGATGCTAATTGTTGATTCTGCGCTCAAATCAACCACAAAAACAGTGATGGATTTCAGTAAGATAAAGACTAGTGACTTTGATATAGAGAATCCAATTCACAAGAAAATTGCAGTTACCGCATATAGTTTTAGCATTAAACTGGCATCATTTGAGGATGCAATTAGATATTGGCTTGATTTGAAAACATTAATTTATACGTATGAGGAGAAGTATGGGAAGGATGCCTATTGTCGAATTGGTAAAAAATTAACCGAAGATGTAATTAATGGAACCTTTAGTCTAAGAGAATACAAAGTATTAGCAGCGATTCAATCAATTTTAGGAAAACAGAAGTCATTTCTTAGAATTACATATGATCAAATCAGCTACCGCATTTTAGGTTATAAAAAGAAAAAAATCGCTTTTGAAGAAGGAATAACAGAAGGCCCTTTGAGTGCTCATCAAATTAAAACCAGCGTGACAAAATTAATCGACAGAAAAATGCTTACATGTGTTACTTACTTATTCAGAGAGAAATATTATTCAACAAAAATAAAGCAGCCGAATTTACTAAGAGCTTTGGTAGCAAAGAAGAAAAAAGAAAAATTTCGATTAAGAGGTCATCAAAAAGATGTGGAATGGTCGAGACAATTACAAAAAGAGATTCGAAGTAATATGCGGATTCCGAAAGAATGAAAACGACACATAGTGTGTCGACTTAATATTACTAATATGTTACTACAATATTACGAATACAGGTTACTCTCATATTTTTAAAAAGAATGAAGGGAGAAAGTATGAAATACACACCATTGAAAGCGATTAAGAAACATTGTCTGGAATGTTCCGGATATGAAAAGAAGCAAGTGCGGGAATGTGTGATAAAGGAATGTGTGCTTTATGCGTTTCGAAAAGGAACAAATCCGAACCGGAAAGGAAGTACTGTAAAAAAAGCTACTAGCAGTCAGCAATCAGCTTTCAACTAAGCAAGAAAATGAGGCATAAAAATTCGTAAGAACAACAACAGAAAAACAGCGCTTCAACGAAGGGTTTTGAAAAAGATGATGGTTATGTATCAGTGTAAGTTGTTTGTGCTGAAAGTGGATGTTGAGAGGCAAGAAATTTTATTAGAATAGATTCTTACAGCTGAACGCAAGTGGAAAATATTCCCTCATTTGTTAACAACGATCCAGCATGCTCGTAAACTCGCTGCGGGACAGGCATTCATTTGTGACAAGAAAGTTACTGAGTTCCAAAGTGCCTTAGTCACTGAGTAAAAATAATGTTTAAGAACACTACTTCTCATTTATAAAGTCTTCGGAGCGAAGCGGAGACCCCGCCAACGACAGGACAATCCGTTCAAAACGATCCCGTACTCTCGCAAGCT
>JAZDFQ010000076.1:0-2156 GCA_043807765.1 Ignavibacteriota bacterium | reverse complement strand
CGAGGCAATAAGTTTAGCTCTCGGCGATAGAAGAGGAATTGAGCGTTACGGTTTTATGCTTCCGATGGATGACGCGCTTGCACAATGCGCAATTGACTTAGGCGGCAGAAGTTATCTTGCGTTCAACTGCAAATGGAAGAGAGAAATGGTTGGAGAATTTCCAACTGAATTATTTAAGGAATTCTTCAGAGGATTGTCATCCGGCTTACGTGCCAACATTCATCTATTGGCTAGCGGGGAAAATGATCATCACAAAGCTGAAGCGATGTTTAAAGCATTAGCGCGCGCGCTTAATATGGCGCTGAAATATGATTCACGAAACAAGGGCAGTTTGCCATCTACAAAAGGACTATTATGATTGCGGTAATTGATTACGGCTCGGGAAATGTTCAATCTGTTCTTAACGCGCTTGATGATTTGAAAGTTGAATACAAAGTAACAAACAAAGAACCGGAGATTTACCGTGCGGAGAAAATCATTTTCCCCGGAGTTGGTGAAGCATCTTTCGCAATGCGTAAGCTTCATCTTAATAATCTTGTAACGATGCTTAGAGTTACCAAAAAGCCATTGCTTGGAATTTGTCTTGGGATGCAATTGCTTTCTGAGAAAACGGAAGAAGGGAATACTTGCTGTTTAGCAGCAATACCGGCTACTTGTGTAAAGTACGATGAAACAAAAGTGAAAGTCCCGCACATGGGTTGGAATCCCGTTACAATTGAAAAAAACTGCTGTCTGTTTGATGGAATTGAAGACAATACACATTTCTACTTTGCTAATTCTTTTTATGTGCCTATGAATGAATATACGGTTGCAAGTTCTCTGTATGATGTAAAGTTTTCTGCGGCAGTACAGCACAACAATTATTATGGTGTGCAGTTTCATCCGGAAAAATCGGGAGAGGCGGGAATAAAACTATTAAAAAACTTCATAGAAAAATGTTAACAATACCGGCAATAGACATATTCTTGCGAAAAGTTACACGCTTACACAAAGGTGATTTTTCTCAAGCTACTTTTTATAAACAAACTCCTCTTGAGTATGCAAAAAGCTTTGATGCTATTGGTGCAGAGTGGCTTCACGTTGTTGATCTCGCTGCTTCTAAGAGTGGAAGAATTACAATAGAAGATCAAATAAAAGGAATAAAAGACGCAACTAAGCTTAAACTGGAGTTTGGCGGCGGCATAAAATCTTTTAGCAATGCTCAGATCGTTTTCGATTTGGGTGTCGATAGAATAGTTATCGGCTCAATATCAGTTACTAACAAAAAAGAATTCGAACTGATACTCGCTAAATATGGCCCCGATAAAATTGTTGTTGCAACAGATTCCAAAGATGAAATGATCTTAACAAAGGGATGGACAGAAAAAAGCAAAGTAACTTTGTGGCAGCATCTTGATTACTGCACTTCGATTGGAGCTAAGTATTTTCTCTGCACAGACATTAGCAAAGATGGAACTCTTGAAGGACCGAATATAGCTCTCTATAAAAAAATTATGAAATTGCACCCAAAAATTAAAATGATTGCTTCCGGCGGAATTAGCTGTTCAGACGATCTACGGAAACTATCCGAAACAAAAGTTTACGCAACTGTTGTTGGTAGAGCTATTTACGAGAACAAGATTTCTTTAGAGGAGTTGAAAAAATTTGTTAGCTAAAAGAATTATTCCTTGCCTTGATGTAAAAGATGGACGCGTTGTTAAAGGAACCAACTTTGTAAATCTGCAAGATGCCGGCGGCGCTGTTGAACTAGCATACAGATACTACAATGAAGGCGCAGATGAATTAGTTTTTCTTGATATCACCGCGACCGAAGAAAAAAGAAAAACATTAGTAGAACTTGTACGCGAAGTTGGCAAAGCAATCAGAATTCCATTTACTGTCGGCGGCGGAATTTCAACTGTGAGCGATATTGAAGCTCTGCTTAAAGCCGGAGCTGATAAAGTCTCTCTCAATTCTTCCATTGTTAAGAATCCGCAATTGATTAGCGATGCTTCAAAGCAATTCGGCTCGCAAGCGGTTGTTGCGGCTGTAGATGTAAAAACAGTAAACGGACAGAAGAAAATATTTGTGAAAGGTGGAAAAGAGGAAACTGAACTTGACGGATTTGAATGGTGCAAGCGCGTTAATGAACTTGGCGCCGGAGAAATTCTTCTCAC
>JAZDFQ010000075.1:0-2548 GCA_043807765.1 Ignavibacteriota bacterium | reverse complement strand
TTTATTCGCTGATGTTGGTTATTGATAAAGTTTCTAAAAAAGATGAAGTCAATTCTCCAATTAATTAAGTTACCTTACGCATATTGCATTATCGAGTAACCCCAGCATTTATGCTGGGGGACGAAATAAGACCAACTACCCTGGGCTTTAGCCCATTAATAACTTAAATAGTGGCTAAAGCCAGGGTTCTCTGTTTTAGTACCGACCCCACCATAAAGGGAGTGTTGCACAACTCGGCATATATATTGACTAATTGAATACAATAATAAAAAAAGAAAAAATAATATGCTTGGGAAAAAGAAATTTCAGCCAAAATTATTCTATAATCTCACTATTGATGATCTTGTTGATGAAGATAATATATATCGACAGATAGATCAGTTCTTAAATTTGAGATTCGTTTATAAAGAATGCGAAAAATTATATGGAAAGACCGGAAAGCCATCAATTGATCCTATAGTATTTTTTAAGCCGGAATTGTTTGGATACTTAGAAAATATAATATCAGACAGAGAACTAGTGAGAAAAGCTGATGATTCACTTGCAGCAAGATATTTTATAGGATATGATATAGATGAGAAGCTGCCGTGGCATTCAACAATATCGAGAACAAGAGGGCTGATTAGCAAAGAAGCCTTTGAAAACATATTCAGCAAGATATTAGAATTATGTTATCAATCTGGACTAATAGGTGGCAAGCATCAGTCCATAGATTCAACGCTGGTTAAAGCAAATGCATCACTGGATAGCTTAGAGAGAAAAGAGCCGAAATTAACAGTAAAAGAATATATCAATAAAACATATGAAGAGAATAAAGAAGAAGAGCAGTTGGAGTGCAGTGGAAAAGGAGATGTTGCACAGAAAAGCAGCGAGAATCCAAAACCAGAGTTAAGAATAGAAAACGTTGTTGAAGAATCAGTGAAGAAAAAAGGGGGAAGTAATCAGGATTATGAAAATAAAACCGATCCCGATAGCCGAATAGCCAGCAAACCAGGCAAGCTAAGTGGATTATATTACTCAACACACTATAGTGCAGATAGTAAAAAGAAGGTCATAACTGATGTATACACAACCTACGCAGACAGAAGAGATTCCGAAGTACTACTTGAAGTATACGAAAGGGCGGAAAAGCGATTAAGCGAATTGGGTTTTACTATAGAAGAACTTATATTGCTACCTCAAATAATGAGAGGGGTTCATAGTAGAGGGAAGGGATTGATTCAGAGGCACGGAGTGTAGCGGAGCGGAACGAAGTGCCTCTGAATCTGGCGAAAAATTTTGTGGCATTTTTTCTAATTTTCTAACAATTTATTTTAGGAGAAAACAATGTCACATAAGTCGAGCAAAACAGCTGAAGAAAAATTAGCTATTGTTCTTGAAGGGCTAAAAGGTGGAATAACAGTCAGTGATCTGTGTCGAAAATATGGTTTATCTCAGGCAGTCTATTACAAATGGCGAGATAAATTCCTTGATGGTGGGAAAAAGGGATTGATGAACTCTGGTGAATTAAGTCTAGTTAATCCAGATAAGTCAAAACTTGAAGAATATGAAAAAGTAATAGGCAAACAAACAATCGAGATTCAGATCCTAAAAAAAACTTGAATCTGATTTAACTGAAGAAGAATTTATTAGTTCTATGAAACAAGAAGGACATTCGGTAAGCTTGATTTGTAAAATGCTTAGACTACCCCAGAGCAGCTATTATCGGAAACGATCCGGTAAAACAACCGTAAGAATGATCACTGATAAAAAAGCAGCCAGGATTGAACAAGAAGCATCTTTGCTTGAGAAAATAAAGGAAGTGAAGCTTGTTCATTTATTCTGGGGATATAGACGAGTAAGAGCGTACTTGAAAATGAAGCTCGGAATATCAGTTAGCTATAACCGGGTCTATCGAATAATGAAGAAAAATGATTTACTTGTAGACAGAAAAAGATATAAAGCTAAAAGAACACCACAGAAAGACAAACCAAAACCGGTAAAAATCAATCAATGGTGGGGAACCGATATGACTAAATTTTATGTGCAATCTTTTGGCTGGGTTTACTTAGTAATAGTACTCGACTGGTACAGTAAAAAGATTGTCGGATATAAGCTTAACATAAGATCAAAAGCTGTTGATTGGATTGAAGCCTTAAATACGGCAGTTGATAATAACTGTACATTAGGTTCAAGAGAATACGAATTACATTTAATGAGCGATAACGGCAGCCAGCCAACATCAGAAAAATATGAAAACGCTGCTTCGTTACTTGGTATCAAACATATTACAACCAGTTACTCCAATCCTAAAGGAAACGCTGATACTGAACGCTTTATGAGAACGTTCAAAGAGGAAATAATTTACCCCAATGAGTTTGATTCATTGGAAGAAGCCAGAAAAGAAGTTGATAATTTTATCGTCTTCTATAACCAGGATTATCCTCATTCTGCTTTAGGTTATTTAAGTCCAATAGATTTTGAAAAACTAAATAATTACAAATATGTCGCTTAATTTTTCTCTACACTCTTTTCCCAATTCTTCTCTTGTTTTTGAGGTAGCATTACA
>JAZDFQ010000074.1:0-37059 GCA_043807765.1 Ignavibacteriota bacterium | reverse complement strand
GAAGTTACGCACTTTGTG
Source organism: Ignavibacteriota bacterium (assembly GCA_043807765.1). Lineage (GTDB taxonomy): Bacteria > Bacteroidota > Ignavibacteria > Ignavibacteriales > Melioribacteraceae > Stygiobacter. Next base: position 37,041 of record JAZDFQ010000074.1, on the reverse strand, counting down.
ATTTCTTGGTGCTTTTGTGACTTGGTGGCAAAGGAAAATATAAGAAATCGAGCCACTAGGGCACAAAGTCACCAAGTTTCACTAAGAAAACTTCATAAAGTTCAGCTCTTGCGTAACTTCAGTCAATAATTAATTGGTGATGTGCATTACAGTGTGCAATATTCACACTTTTGGGTGATTGAAGACCGCTTATCCGCATTATAGATTTCCGTTAGTTAAATCAAGCGGAGACTTCTATGAAAAAATTCTTTACAGTTTGGGCAATCATTACAATTTTGGTTACACTACTTTTACTAAATTCATTTGCTTACGGACAACTTACTTCCCCTACTACAGAAACTGTTTATGGAGGAAGAATAAACGGAATCTCGGTAATTTCGACCAGCGGTTCAACAAGTAGAATTTTTATTGCTACCGAAAGTGCCAACTCGGTTTTTTATGCTGATGTTACAACCTCATCCGGTTCGGAAACCTTTAGCTCTTTTACAGTTATGCCCGGATTAGGTAATGATGATAACTATGGAAGTAATATTTCCAAAATTTATGCTCATCAAGCTTCCGGCTATTTATTTTTTCTACAAAATAATACTCTCTACAAAACACTCTATTCCGACAGTGCAGTAACTTTGGTCGAAGCAGCGGCTATTTCGGATTTCATCATTTATGGGGATTATATCTTTTTCATAAAAGGTAGCGATCTATATTATGGTCAAATAAATGCTTCGGGTGATATTGTTAGTGGAAGTACGGGAACAATAGCAATTGGAGCTACTCCAACATCTCCTTCAATTCGTGTAAATCCATTCAGCAGCAAAGTATACATTACGGATTTAACTTCAACGCCTTCTATGTACAAAACTAGTAACGACTATTACTCACTCTCGGGCGGATCAATTTCCACTATAACATTAGGCGCTTTATCGGGTTCTGTAACAAGCTGGGATGCATTTGGTATTGGACCGGATGGAACGCTTTTTCTTGGCGGAGATGACAACTCGAATAAATATGTTCAATATTCCGTTGATGATGGCGCCAACTGGTCCGGCGGTGTAACTACACTAAATGGAATTGGCGGACCTAACTTTGCATTTGCCGGTTCAGCTTCACCTTACACAGTTCATTACTCAAAAGGTTTTGCAACTTTTACCTCGCCAACTTTGGGGGCTTTTGCGGAATACGGAAACAGCGGATTTGAGACTCATCCAAATGATGGTGCCGTAATTGTCGATCCCAACAACAATCAAATTGTATACATAACAACAGATCAAGGAATTGGAGCAACAAAAAATGGGGGGGCGAATATTTTTGAAATTGATGATGGTGTTGAAGCAGTACAGGTAAATGATTTTGATATGCTTACGGATAAAACCGGCGGATGGCTGGCATCAAAAGCCGGCTGTAGAATAGTTACTTCTTATGATACGGCAACTCCCGTGTGGAGTGTTGCCATGTTTCCAAATAGTGACGGCGCGCCTTACTATGCTTGTGCTGTAAACAAAACAAAAATAAATTCAGCGTATGTTGGAAATCAGAGAGTATATAAAACTATTAATAGCGGAACTACATGGAGCCAAGTTTTAAGTGAGGCAACAACAACTTATCCGCAAGTGGGTTCTCGAATTGAAGCATTGGAAATTTGTCCAACTGATAGCAATTTGGTTCTCGCCGGATTCTATGTTGATGGCACTTCACAAGGTGGATTGTGGTATTCAACCGATGGCGGAACATCGTGGATACAATTGAAATTGCGTTCATCTGCGGTTCTTCCAAATGATGTTGATGTTGTGGATATAGCTTTTGCAAGCGAGGGAGGACACCCGATAGCCTATATAGGTGTTTATTATGATTTATCCATTACCGATCCAGCCGAAAGAGGTTATAGTATTTATAGAGCAGACTGGAGCGGCAGCGCTTGGAGTGTTAGGCAAGATATGCAGTTAGGTTATACAAGTACCGGTGCTGTTATTGTAGTTACAATTAATGATATAGTTGTTGATTCGGGTGGAACAATGCTTTATTCAACCGGAACTGATGCGTCCGCAGTTGCGCCGGTTGCTTATTACAAAGATTTGAGCGGTACTAACGTTTGGACTCCAATGCCAACTACCGGATTTCCTACCGGCAATAAGCAAGGGAAAGCAATTTCTGTTGGAGGAGGTGCAATTTATTGTGCAGTTGATAATATTATCTACACCATTCCAACCAGCGGAACCTCTTGGGCTACCGGTTATACATATCCGACCGGAACAGAGATAAATGTTTTGTTCTACGATGCATTACTTGCCGGAACCGGTACCGGCTTGTACGGACATGATTACAGCGGTCCTCTTCCGGTTGAATTGATTTCTTTTACAGCTGAACTAGAAGGAAAGAAGGTATATCTTAATTGGGAAACAGCTACTGAAGTAAATAATTATGGGTTTAGTGTAGAACGTAGAGTTAAGAACGAAGAGTGGATAAAGATTTCATTTGTTAATGGTCATGGCAACAGCAATTCTCCTAAAGAATATTCATTTGTTGATGAGCCCAGCGGAGGAAGAGAATTTTCTTACCGCTTAAGGCAAATCGATTTTGATGGCGCATATGAATTTTCTCGCGAAGTAAAAGTAAGCTTTACAGATGAACTCTACTTCAATCTTGTTCAAAATTTTCCAAACCCGTTCAATCCGGAAACTGTAATTAAATTCGAATTACCGAAAGCATCTTTTGTAAAGCTTCGTGTCTACAATACTTTAGGCGAAGAAGTAGGAAACCTAATAAATGAAAAGAAAAATGCCGGAATTTACTCGGTAGATTTTAATGCAAAACATTTACCATCAGGAGTGTATTTGTATCGGCTGGAAACAAACGGTTACACACAAACAAAAAAAATGCTCTTGGTAAAATAAATAAACCCCCTCCCAATTTCGGGCAGATCAACCCTTCGGTCTGCCCGAATTCATTTCATCAAAACAAGTTTTTTTGTAACGCTAAACGAGCCGCTTTGCAGTCGGTAAAAATAAATCCCGCTCGCCAACTCTACGTTCTTCGTTCTAAACTCTACACTATGCTTACCGGCTTGCTGGTATTCATTTACAAGAGTTGCAACTTCTCTTCCAAGAATATCATACACTTTTAGACTTACGTTGCTTGCCGCTTGTATCTTGTAGCTAATAGTAGTTTCCGGATTAAACGGATTTGGATAGTTCTGACTTAACGAAAATCCGCTTGGAATGTTTTCTTCCGCAAAATTATTCGTGTTATCAATTATTCCATACTTCTTCTTAAGCTGAATAATTCTATTGTAAGATTCATCAATTTGGTTAACGGATATCCTTCCTTGATTTATTTTTTGTTCTACAATATCCATTATCAGCTTCACCAGCGAACCATTATTCTTCAAGTTATACTCATATAGTAGAATATCTATTCCCGCATTTATCGCAAGTTCAATTGATTCTTCAAAACCATAGTTAAGTGTAATTGCTTGCATAGACATTCCGTCTGTTACCGTTACGCTATTAAAACCAAGCTGGTTTCTCAAGAAATTCGTTACAACTAATTTTGAAAGTGATGCCGGATAAACCGGATCGAGATTTTTGTTGAACAAATGACCGAGCATCACTATTCCGTCGTAACCGTTTGCAAACAAAGATTTATATGGTGTTAATTCTGCTTCGCTCCACGTATAGGTGATATCTGTAAAGCCAAGATGAGAATCTGTGTTCGCGCTACCATGTCCCGGAAAATGTTTTAAGCTGGTAAGAACTTTCAGCTTGTTGCATTCATCGATAAACCATTTTGTGTGATAGTAAACAGAATCGGGATTCTTCGAAAAACTTCTTTCCAGTTTTCCTATTGCCGGACTTGCCGGATTCACATTCACATCAGCAACCGGAGCGAGATCAATATTAAAACCGCCATCCTTTAACCACTTAGCCATCATAGCGGCGGTTCTTCTAGTTGAATCTTCTTTTCCATACACTCCAAGTCTGTATGCCGAATTAGTTGCTTTATACCCGTTGCCGGCAGATAAACGCGCTATTCTTCCCCCTTCTTGATCCACCGCTATAAACGGAGGAGTCTTTGCTAACATTTTAATTGTATCGTTAAGCAGTTTTACTTGCGCCGGACTTTTGATGTTTCCCGCAAATAAAATTATACCTCCGAGGTTTCGTTGTTTCAAATCCACTTTGGTAGTATCGTGCAGTCTGCTGCCGGAAAAGCTCGCCCAAATCATCTGACCGATTTTATCTCTTAACGTTTGTGCTTGAAGATTTATTGCTGCTGCTATTAAAAGGATTAGCACTATGGATGGATACCGGGGGGAAAAGCATTGCATAATTTCTCGGAGGTTAACTGAATGTTTATAATGGCTGAAAAATTACTGCTTTTCAAAGCAACTTTTTGACTAAAATTGCATCTGTTTAGAAAGATCATTTTGGCGGGCAGCTTGAAAGAAAGGATTATTGATTTTACTCTTATTTACAACAAGTATAAAAAGCCGTTATATAATTACTTGTTCAAGATAGTTAGAACAGAAATGCTAGCCGAAGATATTATGCAAAATGTCTTTCTTAAACTTTATAACAACATATCACGTATCCGTCACGCCGAACTTGTCGAGGTGTGGATTTTCCGTACCGCGCGCAACGAAGCGTTCGCTCACTTCCGCAAAAACAAGAATAGAATTGAAGAAGATATTGAACCGCTCGAATACAAACTTTCCTCTCCGGATTTTGCTCATGATTACGAGCAGAAAGAGCTTATTGAAATTATTGAAGAAGAACTAAAGCAAATGGATGCCGCGCAAAGCGAAGTCTATTACTTAAAAGAATACAGCGGATTGAGTTACAAAGAAATTGCCGGAATAATGGAAATAACAGAAGACTTAGTACGCAGCCGGATTTTCAAAGTTAGACAAAAGCTGAAAGCGACAATTTTAAAATTGGAAAGAGGTTAACATGAATTGCGATGACATAAAGCTAATGATTAGCGAATATCTTGATGGGGAACTTAGCAAAGAGAAAGAATCTTTCTTGTTTACACATCTATCTTCTTGCGGCGATTGCCGTGAAGAATTTAAGATTCAGAACTCAATTCAGCACCAAACAAAAACTAATCAGAAGGAAGTTTCTGAAAAGTTTGAAAAGAAATTGTTTGCTGAAATAGAAAAGGAAGAAAGAACATTTGCTCACCGTTTCATAACAAAACCAACTCCGGTTTACATTAATTATTTGCTTGGAGTTATAGTTATTGCAATTACTTTGTTTTCGTTTATGCAGACCGCTTTTTTGCGAAATGAATTATATGCTTTTCAGATGCGTTATGAGAACTCGCTCCAGCAGATTAATTATCAATCAATGCAAATGTACAACATGATGAATAGTCTGCCCGCAGTTGAAATAGAACCAATTAAATCATCAGTCATTAATTAGGGGATAACACAATGAAAAACTTAACAATAATACTTTGCACTTGCTTGCTTGTTCTCTATGCGTGCAATAATGAGAACAAAAAGAATAGTTCCGTTTCGCAGAACTCAAATCCCAAAAGCGAACATTATTTAAACTATGATTACGAATTAGATACAAAATCAACAGCAACAGTTGATACATCGGCATTCAGAAAGGAAATGAACAAAATTCTTCCAGCTAAGAGAATAGTAGAACTTTTCGGCTCGGGTTACCAGTTGTTCTATTTACTTCTTGAAATCAACAATGACGGAACTTACTATTTTCAAATCGCTCCGGAAGCAGGCTCATGGATTACCGGTCTCGGCAGCCTTGAACGGGGGCTTTTCAAAGAGAATTTGGAATTGACTAATGACTATGCAATCATTCCACAAGTTACCGGCGACTCCAAAGCGATTAGTATTAAAGATGTGTTTTTTGCGCACTATGCCGATAACTCCCGGTCTATTTTCAAATGTTCTGCCGGAACTCTTAACGGTAAAAAAGTAAGATCAGGCAAAGCGTTTCAGATTGATGTTAATCTCTTGGAGAATGGAGTAATAACTAAACAGTGGAATATCCGGGAAATTGACCTATCAAAATTCCGCCCTAATTTGAAAACAAAATTTGGCAAGGAATATTATATGGGCATCTTTCCCGCAGTACTTAATAGCGAATATAAACTTCTTAAAAATAGAATTGTATTCCCTAAAGAAGCTATTCAGCATAACGTAAGCGGAAAGGTTTTTGTTAAGCTTTTCTTTGATGAAAAGGGCAACTTTGACGGATATCAGCTTCTTAAGGGACTTGGTTACGGAATTGACGAAGAAGTTATAAAAGCTATTAACGAGTTCCCGGTCTCAGGTTATCCAACCGGAGAAAAAACAAATATTATTTTGCCTTTCAGTTTTGGTATAAACAAAAACACACCGGTTGATATTTCTGTAAAATCTTTTGAATTTGACCCGACCGCACCATATAACAATCTGAGAATGGTTTTACTTAACAAAATTGCTAGTACAAATTCCATTAAGACCAGATTTGCCATCTATGTATTCATCGATAATGAATTAGTATTTTATAGTAATCAGCCAATTTTAATGTGGGACCCAATTAAAGGCATGACTTGCTATTTCCCTGCTCAGACAATGAAACCGTACCCAGGCGATGAAACCGGAACAAAATTTTTACCTGGCGAAAAACTTAAGCCTGGTATTTATGAATATAAAATCTCACTCGATCCCGAAAATGTTTTGAACGATGTTGACAGAAGCAATAATATTCTGCGGGGTAAATTGGTAATTAAATAGCAGATCGTTGTTTATTGCCTAATGTGTTACTTAAGAACCCCCATTGCGGGGTTCTTTGTATTAATTCTTTCTGAATCTGACTGCTCTGGTCAAAAGTCGTTCACTTAGACAGAACTGAAATTATATTTTTAATCATTAGTGTACGGTAAAAAAAAGACAAGGGAAAAATCGAAAGGATAAATTTCTTGCCATGGTTAAATTTGTAATAACGACAAAACAAATAGAGACCATGAACAAATCTAAAAAATTCAGCGGATAGCCTAAAATAAAACAGCAATTAAGTTTTATAAGCCATCAAAATTTTTACCGGACTGCATAACATTACAAAAGTGATAGATATACGAAAAGATTCACAACCTACGAGCATTTAGTAACCATGATCTTTTCAGTATTAAGTGGATGCAGTTTAGGGAAGTCACGAGTATTATGTTAGTCTGTGAAGGAAAATTAAGCCATCTGGGGATAAAACACTTTCCAAAGCGAAGAACCTTAGCCGATGTAAATAAACGGCGAAGCAGTCAAGTATTTGGACCGATATACTTAACAATTCTGTCTTGTATTGCTCTTTCAATTTGACCGATTCACTCATATTTCCTCTTCTTGGATGAATAGAAGTATTAGTGCCAAACTTAATGTGACCTCTGAAATATTAAGACTAAATCATGGTGAGCCCGCCTTCCGGAGGGGCAGGCTTATCGAACCATGACACTACAAACTAAATTGCCACACTTGAGGGGCCTCCCTAAGACTTATGTGAATTAATTCTAACGGGATTTTCATTTAACTTTTTTGAATTATATCTCTAACCTTATCTGTAATAGCTCTAAAATCAATTTTGCCGCTGCCGGTTTTCGGCATCTCGGAAAGCACAACAAATTTACTTGGTATAGCAATGGCTGGAAGCTGTTCCGCCATCTTTTTCAAAATATCTTTCTCATCAATTTTTTGTGTAACAGTTGCAATAATTTTTGCACCGCGTATAGCATCCGGTACTTCTACAACGCAGCATTCAACATCGGCTGGAAGAAGTTTTTCCAGCACATCTTCTACTCTAATTAAGGAAACCATCTCACCGCCGATTTTCAGAAAACGTTTTAATCTTCCCACATGCCAAAGAAATCCATCGGCATCCATATACCCCATATCGCCGGTATCGTACCATCCATGACGAATACTAAGTGATGTCTGTTCGAAATCATCAAAGTATCCTTTCATAACATTATCACCCTTAACCAATATTTTTCCAATCTCTCCGGTGTTGCATGTTTCGCCCGTTTCATAATTTTCAACTCTTACTTGAACTCCTTCAATTGGTCTGCCAACACTACCGGGCTTGTTATGTTCAAATGTATTAATTGTAATTGCCGGACTGGTTTCCGTAGCACCGTATGCTTCCAGTAAAACTTTATTGTGTTTTTGAACGAAGCCATCTCTAAGTGCATCGGGACATTTATCGGCCCCGGTTAATAGAATTCTTACAGAATCATAATCTCCCGGTTTAGAGTTTCTTAAGTAACCCCAGAAAAACGTTGGTGTACCGGCAACCAGCGTTGCTTTTTCTTCTCGAATAATTTCGTTTACCTTTTTAAATTCCAGCGGATTTGCATAAGTAACTATTGTCATTCCGGAAGCAAGCGGAACCCATAAGTTTGCCGTTTGCCCGAAGACGTGGAAGTAAGGAAGATTTGCTAGAAATATATCATCCGCAGTGAAAGTAAATGCTTTAATCAGTGCTTCAAAATTTTGTGTGATGTTTTTATGTGTCAGCTGAACGCCTTTTGGTTCTTTTTCGCTTCCGCTTGTAAAAAGTATAAGAAGCGTATCGTTTTCATCACCTTGATGAATTTTCTTTAAGAGACTTTCCGTTGAATTACCGGCTTTAAGTGCAGCTCTAATTTTTTCAAATAACGAAATCGATTTCATTATATCTTCCATATAAACCATACCGTCTATATGGGGGCAATTTATTTTTTCGCATAATGCCCGCGAAGTAATAATAGTTTTGAAAGCACATTTTTTCTGGGCAAACTCGCAGTTGGCAGCCGCACCAGTAGAATAATTTATCATCACCGGAATTCTTCCACTCATCAATGTTCCCAGAATTGCTAAAATTGTTCCGGCAGAATTAGGCATCATAATTCCAATGAAACCGGGAGAATACTGCTGGAATTTTTTAGCGATAATTAAAGAACCGATAAGTGCTTTTTTGTATGTAACCCGCCGGTTTAGTGTTCTATCTACAATTGCTACTTTATTCTCATATTGTTTAGCAATTCTGATAAACTGCTGATGAAGAAGCATTATTACTCCTGTTAATTTAGTTACAGTTGGTTTACTTAAAGCTATTAACGATAACGCAAAACTGATCTACTTCTGTTCGAACATATTAATAAAATCGCGCTTGCTTAAACTTTAGTTGGCAGTAATATCATCAGACTATCGAGTTGAACTGCAATTAATGATTATGTCAAAAACAGTCTTCACCATTTTCGCATTGGGATTTGAAGCATCTATCGAAATGAATTTATTTGGAATTGCTGAGTTCATTTTTTCCATTTAGAATTTTGTTACAATATCGGAGATTTACCTACACGAAGCAACGATTCTTTTTGAATGAAAAATTATATTTCCCCTAAAGAACTCAAGAATGCTTTATTAGTGAAATTGAATAAACGCTTCCGGCATTAGTAAAATATTATGAGTTCAGACTAGCTGGTTTTTGTTATTTGTACCTTTCTTAAAAGTGCTTACTTTTAACCCACAATATTTCAAAAACTGTTTTGGCTTCGGTTAACATGAACTTGAAAGCAAATTTCATCTCGACAGCAATTCTTTATATTTTATTTTTTTCATTACTATACGCGCAGCAAGTGAGCTATAAGTTCGAACGATTTACAATTAACAATGGCCTATCAAATAATTCAATTAATTGTGTTCTTCAAACTAAAGATGGCTATTTATGGATAGCTACAAAAGATGGTTTGGATCGTTACGACGGGCAGACATTTAAAGTTTTTAAAGCCAATACCTCTACCGGTTCCTCTTTGCCCGAAAATTATATTATGAGTTTGTTCGAAGACCGCAAAGGAGTTTTGTGGATTGGAACATGGGGTTCCGGCGTATGCAAATATGATCCCGTTCAAGAATCCTTTCAAAAAATAGATAAAGCAAGCGGAAATGATTTTGTACAATGTATTGACGAAGACAACAATGGAAATATCTGGTACGGAAGTATGCTGAGTGGCTTGAAGATGTTTAATCCCAAAAACAGAACAATTACTATATATGATACAAAAGCCAGAGGAGCTAATCATTTACCCGACAATAATATAACTCACTTTTTGATAAATGCCGACAACACAATATGGTGCGCAACATGGGGATCCGGGTTAATAAAACTTGATCCAACTAAAGGAATAGTAGAGCATTACACGAATGAGGGAAGTAAACAAAACTCACTCTTCGATAATCAAATTTGGTTCCTGGAGCGAGTAGATTCGAATAGAATACACGTAAATACAGATAGCGGCTTGCAAATGTTTGATGTGATTCAAAAAGTATTTTCAAACCATACGCAAATACCGGAAGATTTTCAAAACTTTTTTAAAACATCAATTCGGCAATCTCTAATCGATAAGTCGGGAAGATTCTGGATTGGAACTTACAATTATCAAGGATTAGGCGTACTCAATTCGAATAGTTCATCGTTTTCCCGTTTGCTAAATGAAGATGATGATCCACATTCATTAGTATGCCAGCGCATAAGATGGTTATACGAAGACAAACAAAGCAACATTTGGATTGGCACAGAAGATGGCTTGAACAAACTTCCAAAGGTCAAAGAATTTCAGCAGTTTAAGTATATGCCATCTCGCAATAATAGTCTAGGAGGGAGAGTTGTAAGCAGTATTTATGAGGGAAGAAATAATATTCTTTGGGTTGGTTTTGGCGGAAATGGATTTGACAAAATTGATCTCAAGAATAATTTGATAATACATTTTAAAAGCGGTGGCACTTCCGCTAACTCAATCAATGTAAATGATGTGATTTCGCTTATTGAAGATAAAACCGGAATACTTTGGATTGGAACAAGCAACGGTGGCTTAAATAGATTTGATCCATCTACAAATAAGTTTAAATACTACATGAATAATCCGGCTGATAAATATTCAATTAAATCAAATTGGGTTCAGCAAATTCTTGAAACTTCAGACGGACAATTACTGATTGGTACAAACGACGGCCTTCAAATTTTTGATAGAGCCACAGAGTTATTCAAACCATTTGCGCCGGAAGTAATTAACAACAATGTAAAAATCCCGGAGACGTTTTCCGTAAACTCTTTATACGAAGATAAACAGAAAAACATCTGGATTGGAACATGGCTTGACGGACTCTTTCGTTATGATGCGGAGAAAAAAACAATCTCGCATTATTTCCCTAATCAACATCAAAACTCAGTTAGTGGGAATAAAATTGCATCAATCGTACAAGACTCTAAAGGCTACATTTGGATAGGCACATACAGTAACGGACTTAGCAAGTTCAACAAGGTTACCGGCAAGTTCACTCACTACAATACTTCCAACGGATTACCAAACGATTGCGTGTTTGGCGTTCTGGAAGATGAGAACAATTTTATTTGGATTAGCACAATGAAAGGATTAGCAAAGCTAAATCCGAGTAGCGGCAATATCAGAGTTTACGATGTTGAAGATGGACTTGTAAACAATCAATTTAACTGGCACGCGTATTTCAAAAACAAAAATGGCAAAATGTATTTTGGGGGAATCTCCGGTTTTGTTTCATTCTATCCGGGGCAAATTAAGCCCGAAGAGAAAACGCCGGTTGTCGCTCTTACATCGTTCAAGGTTTTTGATAAGGAGGCAGCACTTCCTCGTTCGCTTCCGACTACTCAAGAAATAATATTAGAGCATGATCAAAACTTTTTTTCAATAGATTTTACTGCTCTGGATTTGAGTCCTATGTATAAGCATCAATTTGCATATATGCTGGATGGAATCGATCCGCAATGGGTCATGTCCGGTTCAAGAACTACTGCTTTCTACACTGACATTAAAAACGGCAATTATAGATTTCTTGTTAAGGCAACAAACGCAGACGGCGTTTGGGGAACACCTACAAACTTGAGTATAAAAATTAGTCCGGCATGGTGGAATACCTGGTGGTTTAGAATTATTTCTGTTGGACTTTTTATAGGAATGATCTTCGGAGTTTATAAATATCGCTTAAATCAATTATTGAAGATTGAAAAAATCCGTTTTAGCATTGCAAGCGATTTGCATGATGAAATAGGAAGTAACTTAAGCAGTATTAGCGTTGATAGTCAGTCGTTAATGTCTAGTCCGGCGTTAAACAAAACAGAACGGGAACTATCGATAGATATAAGTAAGACAGCAAAAGAAACTGTTGACGCAATGCGTGATATAATTTGGTTTATAAATCCTAAAAACGATATGAACGAAGATATCGTTTTTAAGATGAAGCAGACTGCAGCAAAGTTATTGCAAAATTTGGAGTGGAGTTTTGAAGCTTCAGAAGATGTTAGAATTGATTCGTTCAACCTAGATGTGCGGAGAAATATTTTTCTTTTATATAAAGAAGCATTAACCAATGTTCTGCACCATTCAAATGCTAAGAAGTGCTCAATTTCTATTTCGGGTAGTGCAAAGAGCTTTTCTTTAGTTATTCAAGATGATGGTATCGGTTTCGATACGAAAGACTATAAAGCATCCACCGGAATAAAAAGCATGGAAGCCCGCGCATTAAAGGTTAAAGGCAAGCTTAATATTACTAGCACTAAAGAAGTAGGAACCAGAATAGAACTTACAATTTGATCTGTAAAAATAATTGATAAAATAACCCGAACGTGGTATGGTTTGATCTTAATTGCCACTTTACTTTGCAAGAGTAATTAATAGAATGAAAAAGAGTGTGAACATAGAAAAAACAACAAAAACGATTTCTATTTGGCTTGTTGAAGATAACACTCGCTATAGAAAAACACTTGCCGGATTAATAGATAGAACCGAAGGATTAATTTGCCCAAAATCATTCCCCTCTTGCGAAGAAGCATTAGATGAAATTGCTACTTCTGACAAACCGGATGTGATTTTATTGGACATAGGTTTACCCGGAATGAGTGGAATAGCCGGCATTAGTAAATTCAAAGAGTTTCTACCCGATGCACATATTTTGATTTTAACAGTTTACGATGATAATGACAATGTGTTCGAAGCACTCTGCGCCGGGGCTGCCGGTTATTTGTTAAAAGATTCCGCACCCGAAAAAATTATTGCTTCAATCCAGGAAGTGCTTGCCGGCGGCGCACCGATGAATATGAAAATTGCTCATAAAGTTCTGGAAATGTTTACCCGCTTCAAACCTAAAAAACATGATTACGGTTTGACCGAGAGAGAAAAAGAAATTTTGCAATTGTTAATTGCCGGACTTACCAAACAGCAAATTGGTGATAAGCTTTTTATTAGTTTCCATACTGTGAACACTCATTTAAAAAACATTTACGGCAAGTTGCATGTAAATACAAGAACCGGAGCTGTTTCAAAAGTTTATAAAGAAAACCTTCTGTAATTTCCGATCAAATACCACGTTTGCGGCATTGTTTAAAGAACATATGCTTTCTAATTTAATTACATCTAAAAACTTCTTTTACAATATTCTCTAGAGTTAAATATGGGCTCTACACAAAAAATTACTTTGATAGTACTAATGATGCTATCACTCAATGTTTTGTCATTCGGGCAAGTGACAAAAATTCGAATTGCTTGCGTTGGAAATAGTATTACTGAAGGCGGCGGCGGAAATGGAACATATCCCGCTCAACTAGGAAAACTACTCGGCAGTCATTATGATGTACGCAACTTCGGCATTTCCGCCAGAACTCTGCTTCGGAAAGGTGATTACCCTTATTGGAATGAGGCTCTGTTTCAAAGTGCAAAGGATTTCAATCCTCATATAGTTATAATAAAACTTGGAACAAACGATTCTAAACCTCAAAACTGGATTTACAAAAAAGAATTCTTCAAGGATTATGTAGACTTAGTAAACGAATTCAGAAAAGATGGACGCAAGCCGCAAATTTATGTTGCACGCCCTTGTCCAGCTTTTAAAATTAATTGGGGAATTAATCCAACAATAATTAAGGAAGAAGTGCTTCCTCTTGTAGATTCAATTAGAAAAGCGACTAATACATACTTGATGGATTTCAACACTCCGTTAATTGGCAAAACCGAATATTTCCCGGATGGAATTCATCCAAACGAAGCAGGCTATTTAGTAATGGCGCAAATTGCACAAGCTGCTATTAAAAGTAGTCCATCAGGAATCATCAGATATTTTTATGCTGCTAGAACTACACTGCAACAAGGCGAACTAGCAAAAGTTTACTGGGAGACAACTTCCGGTACCAATGCTTTATTAAATGGAGTTAATGTTAATGCAATAGATTCTCTAACTGTGCCAATTAAAAAGAATACAACATTCAAACTTATTACAACCGGAGCGGCGGCTGATACATCCACAATTACAGTAGAATTTGTTAAATAGATGAAATAGAATTGACTAATTACCATTACAGGATCTGCAATGAATAGAAAAAAATTAATTACACTTTTTATGGTTTCTTTATTTTTCTTTGGCTTCATTTCCGAATCATATGCCATAGTAACTATCAAAGCCGACAATCCCAATTTCCAGTACACGGGACGAATTGATTTTACTTCACCAGACAAACCTATTATTTATTGGCCCGGCACTTATATTAAAGCAAATTTTGAAGGACCACTGCTCATTATTATGCTGGATGATAAAACCGGTCAATCATTCTATGAGGTTTATATTGATGAAGATTATTTACACCCACACGTAATTGATTGCTCGGCAGGAAGTAAAATTTATCTTGTATCGGCTGCATTAACGGATACAGTTCATAGTGTTCTTATTTTTCGTCGAACAGAAGCTTCTACAGGTCCAACCACTTTTTTAGGAATTCAAATTAATGACGGTAAAACTTTACTGGCCCCTCCAGCAAGGCCGGAACGGAAATTATTGTTCTACGGCGATTCAATTACTTGCGGATATGGAGACGAAGCTCCCGAAAGCTATGCAGATGATAATTTGACCTATGAAAATAACTTCAAAGCATTTGGTGCGGTTACTTCCCGCTTATTAAATGCAGATTATATGTGCATTGCTAAAAGTGGAATCGGCATAATGATTAGCTGGTTTAATATGACTATGTCTCAATATTATTATCGCCTCGATCCGGATAACGCCTCAAGCAATTGGGATTTTAGTCTCTACACGCCCGATGTTGTTGTAATAAATCTTTTTCAGAACGACAGCTGGCTGCTTACTACCAAAGATTCTACTAAGATTACAAACGCCTACGTAGATTTTGTTAGAACAATTCGTCTTCGCCACCCGAAAGCCTTTATTGTTTGCTCATTGGGCAGCATGGACATTACTAAAACCGGTTCTCCTTGGCCAAAGTATGTGGAAGGTGCCGTTCAATTCTTAAAGGATGTGGATAAGGACACAAATATTGGAACATACTTTTTCCCATTTAGCTCAGGCTGGACTAAACATCCGCGCGTACGTCACCATTTAGTGATGGGAAATAATCTTGCAGCTTATATCAACAGTAAAATGGGCTGGACTACGGATATTGAAGAGAACATTTATGTGCAACTGCCCACCGATTTCAACCTATTGCAAAATTATCCGAATCCATTTAATCCGGAGACCACGATTAGCTATAAGGTACAAGCGGCAAGCCACGTAAGCTTAAAAGTGTATGATGTATTGGGAAGAGAAGTTGCAACATTAGTAGATGAATTCAAGCAGCCGGGAGTTTACAATTCTCAATTCTAAATTGGTTTCCGGTGTTTATTTCTATCGTTTGCAAATTTCCGGTTTCTCTCAAACCAAGAAGATGGTTGTACTGAAGTAATTTTAGTCCGTTTATTCTACTTGGTTTTTGGGATTAACGTATTGTAACAAAAGTTTGTTGTTTCGATTTTTTTTTGAAATTAAAGACGGCTCACAAACTCCCCCCATTATTACTCGCTTGCCGTCTTTATCACGCACTTATAGCATTTAATTAGTTGTAAGAATATTTTCGAATTATTTTCTTACTGTAAATCTTTTGGAGCCTCAATAAATCAAATACCACGTTCGCGCTATTGAGGCTCTACACTATCAGTTCTAATTTCCTTAAGTAAAATTCTCAAATGGTTACTTCAATACGTTAACATACAATCACAACATAGAAGGTGAATCATGAAAAAAATCTTTACCCTCCTAGTACTATTCTCTATTATATCAGTTACATTAGCACAAGTTCCTACTCGCAAAGGCTGGTGGAAATTTGACGATGCGGCAAATATTACTAAGGCAGATTTAGGCACAAACTTAGAATTAGTTGGTACACAACAAGCCATAGCAGGACCGGCAGCCGGAAACGGCGCAACACGGATTGGAGTAGGAAGTCATTTTAAGATGACACATGGAATAACTCCAGCGCCAACAACTCTCGTAAACGAGTATACAATACAATTCGATTTTCGCGTACAGGATATTGGAACATGGAAAGCATTTTTCCAAACCAGTGCAGATAACTCTACTGACGGAGATTGTTTTGTTAAGGCTTCCGGCGAAATTGGCGTGCAAGCTACCGGATACAGTACCTACATTGTTAATACAAACGAATGGTACCGCTTAGTTGTTTCTGTTAAGAATGGTGTTTATTATAAATACTATTTAGATGGACAATTATTAAATGATGGAGTAGTTCAAAGCATAGATGGCAGATTTTCACTTGATAAAATACTTTTGATTTTTGCTGATGAAGATGGTGAAGATAACGAAATCGATTGTGCAGAACTTGCAATATGGGATAAAGCATTAACCGGCGGACAGGCAAAATTGTTGGGCGGATATAATCACAAACAAGAACCGGGCATACTCCAACCTTCAGCATTGTGGAAATTTGATTACCCTACAAACTTAACGGAAGCTTATTACGGAAACGATTTGGAATTAGTTGGAACTCAGCTTTCTGTAGATGGACCAACCGCAACTAATAAAGCAACTAGAATTGGTGTCGGTAGCCACTACAAAGCTGTTCATGAATTTGCTCCAAACGGTGGTGGAACATTAGTTAATGAATACACATTGAAATTCGATTTTAAAGTAGCCGACATAACAAAATGGAGATGCTTCTTCCAGACAGCTGCCGCCAACAACAATGATGGCGAGTGCTTCATCAATAAAGAAGGAAAGATTGGAACACAAGCAACCGGTTATGGGGCGTATGTTGTAGTGCCAAATGAATGGTATCGCTTAGTAATCTCAGTTAAGAATGGAACACATTACAAATATTATTTAGATGGTCAGCTACTGCTTAACGGAACAATGCAAGCTGTTGATAGCCGCTTCGCTATGGAAAGCACCCTTCTTCTAATGGGCGATGAAGATGGTGACGATGGCGAAATTGATATTGCAGAAGTTGCAATGTGGAATCGTTCTTTAGAAGAAGCAGAAATAAAAACACTTGCCGGCTTTGGTCACAAACTTTCCGGTGGAGGAACAGCAACAAAAGCTTTAGTTGGAAATTGGAAATTTGATAATCCTTTTAGTTTGTTAGATGCAACAGTTGGCAAACCACTTACATTAGTTGGAACCGACCAATCTGTTGATGGCCCAACTGCTACTAACTATGGAACAAGAGTTGGCGTTGGAAGTCACTATAAAGTAACTCACGAAATTGAACCTAACGGCGGCGGATTATTAGTAAACGAATACAGTATCCGCATCGACTTTAGAGCTCCATCTTTAGAAGAATGGCATTGCTTCTTCCAAACTAGTCCAACAAATACAAATGATGGCGATTGCTTTATTAACAAGACTGGAAATATTGGATTAGCGGCTACCGGTTATTCTACCTATTCAATAAATCAAAATGAATGGTACAGAATGGTAGTTACAGTCCAGAACGGTACTCATTACTTAATCTATCTTGATGGGTCATTAGTTCTTACTGGAACAATACAAGCGATTGACGGACGATTTGGATTAGATAAAGAATTACTAATGTTTGCTGATGAAGATGGTGAAGATGGAGATATCGATTGCGCTGAATTATCTATCTATAACTATTCTCTTTCTGAGGCGGAAGTAAAAACTCTTGGCGGTTTTGGGCATTTAGTAAGTGTTGAAAAAACCGATGGATCGCTCCCAACAGATTTTTCACTTTCGCAGAACTATCCAAATCCTTTTAACCCAATGACAAAGATTAATTACGCCATGCCCGCAGCGGGCAACGTAACTATTAAAGTGTACGATATTCTTGGTAATGAAATTTCGGTTATTCAAGAGGGATTCAAAAATGCCGGTTATCATTCAACAAATTTTGATGCAAGCAAGTTAGCTTCCGGTGTCTATATTTATAGAATGGTTAGCGGTAAGTTTTCATCTTCAAAGAAATTGCTCCTCCTAAAGTAGTAGTATCAATTCTTAAAAAACCCTCTCTCAAAAAATTGAGAGAGGGTTTTTTATTATCCCTTCCTCAATAGATAATCCGTTTTTTAGATACCACGTTTGCGCTATTGTTATTGAAAACCAACAGCTATATTTTTTTTAGATAATCTTGTAACATTTCCATTCTCAAGTACAAAAAAGTAAGCAAAACTTACTAAAAGGAGGAAGCATGAATGAAAGGTCAATCAAACAGATTTTCTTAGTCCTATTATTAGCTTTATTCTATTCAAACGGATTTGCACAAGTTGCAAATATTGCACATCGCGGAGGTGCTGCTCTTGCACCGGAGAACACATTGGCAGCGTTTAAAAATGCAATTGCCCTAAAAGCAGAATATTTTGAGCTGGATGTATATGTATCAAAAGATGATTCTCTAATGATTATGCATGATGCTACTATTAACCGCACTACAAGTGGAACCGGTACTATTACGGCAATGACCTACGAACAGCTTAGAGCTGTTGATGCCGGTATTAAGTTTTCAGCAGCATTCACCGGCGAAAAAATTCCAACTTTATACGAATCTTTAATGCTGGCAAAAAATGCGGCATATAATGTTGGTGTGGTAATCGAGATAAAAGGAAGTACCACGGGAATAGTTGGAAAAGTAATTAAGATGGTTCAAGATTTAGGAATGAAGAACCGCGTTATTATCTCAGGCTTCAGTTTAGCTCAAGTAACAGAATCAAGAACAATTGATCCCACAATTGCAACTCAGTTATTTGGGTCCTCAAATACAAACGCAGTCATCGATCAGCTGGCAGCAGCTGGAATTAATTGGTTAGGCAGTAGCGCTGTTCCAACTAAAACATTTGTAGATTATGCTCATTCTAAGAATGTTAAGTTCAACAGCTGGACAATTAACAGCGCTACAACAATGACAAACTACATTGCATTGGGCGTTGATGGTATTACTACAGATAATCCGGCATTGATGAAATCAGTAACTGATACAACTCCACCAACAGATGTAAATGTTTTAGATCCGACAGTAGTAGAAACAAAGGTTACGTTGAAATGGAATGCTGCAACCGATAGTGAAGGTGCAATCACTGGTTACAATATCTATAGAGATATAAATCCCTCACCGGCAACATTAATTGCAAGCGTTGGAAATGTATTAGAATATACGGACGATACTTTCACCGAAACAGCAAAGTATTATTATAGAATTAAAGCCAAGAACAGTGCTGGCTTGCTAAGTGCAAACTTTAGCAACGAAGTTTCTGCTACAACGCTTGCCGATCTTACTAAGCCAACCGTTCTTTATGTAACATCGAATACAGAGGACACAAAAATTAATGTGGAGTTCAGCGAAAGAGTAGATCAGACAACAGCTGAGAATAAAGCGAACTATACTGTTAACAAGGCAGTAACGGTTTCATCTGCTAAGCTTTTGCTGGATCAGAAAACAGTTCAGTTAACAACTTCGCTCCTTGCCGAAAACTCATATACTGTTACTGTAAAAAGCGTAAAGGATAAAGCCAAAACTCCAAACACAATGGTAACTGTCAGCAACATTATGCTTCACAAGGCACTATCAACAAAAACTGTTGCTTATTACAGTTGCGATGCACTACAAGCAGATTCCGTTCTTGTTGATGCTTCTACAAATGCAAATAATGGAGTGTTAAAAAACGGAATGGTACTTACTGAAGGTAAAATAGGCAACGCACTTAAATTTGACGGTGTTGATGACTATGTTCAATTTACCGCTTCTCCTTCGTTTGATATTGGTGGAAGCGCAGTTACTGTTTCTCTTTGGGCTTACTTAGATTATTTACCGGCAGACTTACCGGGTGCTTATGGCCCATTATTCGATTCAGATGCAGACCAATACGTTTTATATGAAGATAAAGCCAATAATGAACTAAGATTTAAAGTAGCAACAAGCGCTTCTGCAGAACGTCCCGGTATTCCAGCTGCAAACTTAGTTACAGGGCAATGGATTCACATTGTAGGTGTTTACGATGGAACCAATGCAAAAATTTACTTGAACAGCAACTTGATGGATACTCACCCAATTACCGGAACAGTTAAAACCGGACAAGTTGCAATGCTAGGCAGAAGCGGTTTAGCTGGAGCTAGTTATTTTAATGGAAGTATTGATAACGTACAGATATTCAATTCAGCATTAAGCCAGATTGAAGTTACTGAATTATTCAAAAGTGCAAAGGTTGCACCGCTAGACAAAGCTCCTTCTCCGGTACTTTTTAATACCGCTGCAGTAACAAACATGGATGTAAAACTTCAGTGGAAAGCGGCTACAAATTATGAAAGCGGACTTATGTATGAAATCTATAGAGATAACCATAGCGACCCAACTAATTTGATTGCGACTGTACCGGGCACTGTTACTGAGTATATTGATAAAAATGTAGCTGGAAACACAATTCACTACTACCGTATAAGAGCAAAGAACACGGCTGGACTGTTCAGTGCAGAATACAGCAACCAACTAACTGCCTTGATGGACAAAGATACTTATAAACCATCCGTATCATATACAACTTCGCGTGCAGAAAGCAATAAGCTTGTTGTAGAATTCAATGAGCCGGTTGATCAAGCAACTGCGGAAACCATAGCAAATTATAAGTTAGATAAAGCCGCTACTATCACCAGTGCAAAGCTAGCGCTCGATCAAAAACAAGTTATTCTTGCAACTTCTTCACTAACTGAAGCTACATATGAATTGATAGTTAGCGGAGTAAAAGACAAGTCCGGAATTCCGAACACAATAAAACCGGATAGTTCGAAGTTTGTTCATAAAAATTTGCCAGATAACACGATTTCTTACTTCAGCATGGATGATATACAAAAAGATACCGTACTTACAGATTACACAGCCAACGCCAACAATGGTATGTTGAGAAAAGGGACAAAATTAGGTGAAGGAATTTTAGGCAACGGATTACAATTTGACGGAGTTGATGATTACGTTCAGTTTTCTGCTTCAACATCTTTTGATATTAATGCACCGGCAGTTTCAGTTTCTCTTTGGGCTAAACTTGCACAGTTACCGGCAGAACTTTCGGGTTCTTTCTGCGGCCTCTTCGATTCTGACGCTGATCAATATGCGATCTATCTTGATAAGGGAAACAAAGAACTTCGTTTCAAAGTTACTACAACTGTCTCTGCCGAAAGGCCGGGAATTCCGGAAGCCGATTTGATTAGCGGCCAATGGATTCATCTGGTTGGTGTTTATGATGGAACCGCTGCCAAAATTTACTTGAATGGAGTTCTTAAAGACTCACATCCTATTACCGGAAATGTAAAGCCGGGACAAGTTTTAATGCTTGGCAGAAATGCACTTGTTGGACCGGTTTACTATAAAGGAAACCTCGATAACATTCATGTATTTAGCAAAGCATTAACAGTGGAAGAAATAACAGAGCTTTACCAGAATGTTAAAAATGAGGCCATTAAAAATCCGGTTGGTATTGAAGAAAATTGGGAAGATGCGATACCGGTCAGTTTTGCTCTTTCGCAGAATTATCCCAACCCTTTCAATCCAACTACAAAGATTAACTACTCTTTGCCAAAATCCGGTATAGTAACTATAAAACTGTACGATATTCTTGGCAAAGAAGTTGGGATAATTGAGAATGGATTCAAGGAAGCCGGCAATTACAAAGCCTCGTTCGATGCAAGTCGTCTGGCATCCGGCGTTTATATCTATAAAATGGTTAGCGGAGATTTTTCTGCTACAAAGAAACTGCTCCTCCTTAAGTAGTTGTTTGTAGTTACTCGTTGGTAAAATCCTCTTCCGTGCGTTACGGAAGAGGATTTTTTTACACCTATATATCCCTTTTTTGTTAAATACCACATTTGCGCTATTGCCGCTACACTTTAGCTCTTCTATTTTGTTCGAAAGAAATTCATTCAACTATACCAATAGACTCATACTTTTTATAATCAATCAAGGTGGTTTATGAAGAACCTTTTTCTTCGCTCATTACTCTTCTTAATATTCTATTCGGTTTTTTCACTTACAATTGCACAAGTTCCTACGCGAGCCGGTTGGTGGAAATTTGACGATAAAACAGATATTCTAAAAGCTGATATTGGAAAAAGTCTAACATCTCAAGGAACTTACAGCATAATAGATGGACCCAAAACCAATGATAACGCAATAAAGATTGGCGTAGGTAGTTATCTAAAAATGGAACATGGCATAGCTCCAAGTTCCGGAACATTTGTTAACGAATATACTTTGAGTATAGATTTTAGAATGCCTCAGTTAGGAAAATGGTATTCTTTCTTTCAAACCAGTCCAACTAACACTAGTGATGGAGACTGCTTCATAAATACAACCGGAAATATTGGTGTGGGAGCTACCGGTTATTCATCCTACGTTGTACGTACAAATGAATGGTACAGACTTGCTGTTTCGGTAAAAAACGGGACTCATTACAGATATTATTTGGATGGACAACTTTTACAAGAAGCAACTGTACAATCAGTAAATGGAAGGTTTTCACTTGATAAATTTCTTCTGCTTTTTGCTGATGAAGATGGTGAAGATTCTGAAATTGATTGCTCGGAAGTATCCATCTGGAATTCTGCATTAAGTGCTGCTGCAATTACTTCTCTTGGTGGATACGGACACAAACTCGATGCGGTTAAATCCAGATTTTTACTTATGGTTCCTTATCTTCAGAATCCGTCGCCAACATCAATCTACATTTGCTGGCACGATACAACCGCAACCCAAACAAAAGTTGAATATGGAACAACATCATCATTAGGTCAATCAACTTTAGGAACAAGCGAGATTGTTGCTAGCGATTACAGATGGCATTCTGTGCAGTTAACCGGTTTGCAACCAAACAAAGAGTATTTCTATAAGATTGTTAGCGGCAGCGGATCTTCCACAATTTATAATTTCAAAACCCAACCGGATGCATCTTATAACGGTAAAATTAGATTTTTACTTTTAAGCGATACTCACAATCCGGACACAACATGGTCATCGAAACTAATTAGAGAAGCAAAGAAAAAAATGCAGCAATTATATGGGAATGATATTCATAACCATATCAATTTAGTGCTGCACTCCGGCGATCTTGTAGTAACCGGAAGTGTAATAACACAATGGACGGAACAATATTTTGCGCCAATGT
This sequence comes from Ignavibacteriota bacterium, assembly GCA_043807765.1. Classification (GTDB taxonomy): domain Bacteria; phylum Bacteroidota; class Ignavibacteria; order Ignavibacteriales; family Melioribacteraceae; genus Stygiobacter. Next base: position 13,596 of record JAZDFQ010000074.1, on the reverse strand, counting down.
CACCAATCTCCCCGAATATTCCATTCTTAACTGTAACCGGAAACCATGAAGGAGAAACAACAAACTACTATAAGTATATGCAGTATGAAAATATCTCCGGTTATGCCCCACCAAACGCATTTGCAGAGAGGTTCTGGGCATCAACAATTGCAAACACAATGTTCATCGGCTTGAATACAAATCTTTCCGGAGCTTCATTAACTCTGCAAAATCTTTGGTTGGAAAGTACATTAGCCGCAGCCGAGAATAATCCTAAAATTGATTTTGTATTTTTAATAGGTCATCACTTTTCTATAACAGAGCTTTGGGGAGAAGGAATAACCGAAGATACCAGACCGGCTTATGTAACTAACCAAGTGTTTCCGATTCTAAAAAAATATTCGAAGGTAATTCAATACTCGTACGGCCACACTCATGGATTTGAACGCGGCACTGTTGTTTCTGAAAGTACAATGCCAAGAACCGACTTCCGCATGGTTTGCGGCGGCGGCGGCGGTGGCGCTATTGATAGATGGGGTTCTTATAAGAATCAAGATTTTCCAAACATACATATTGCAATTGATAATTTCTTTTATCAGATAATTGAAATAGATGTTGCGAATAAAACGTTTGAATCGAGTATGTATAGCTTAGGCAATACAAGTAAAGCGCGCAACAACGAATTGCTTGATAGATGGTATATAAAAGTAAATCAACCGGCACCAGCTAAACCAACCGCCGGTACTCCAATTATAAACGACACCAAAATTATTTTTAGTACTTCCAAAATCAGCGGTGATTCACTTATGTCCGCACGTATTCAAATTTCGGAAGATGGAGCTTTCAATAAAACTTCTATTGATACCACAGTGAATTGGAAGAATATTTATAAAGTTGATTCCAACCTAATTCCGATTGATCTAAATAAGGGCTCAGATCTTACAAAGCTGTCTTTCAATAGAACTTCTGTTGTAAACGGAAAAACTTATTACTACCGCGTAAAATATAGAGATCATAATCTGAAGTGGAGCGAGTGGTCAAACGCAACAACATTCGTTACTCCAACTAATCTTGCGGATGAAAAGATTCCTACCGAATTTTCGCTTGGCCAGAATTATCCAAATCCGTTTAACCCGGGAACAAGAATAGAATATTCTATTCCTAAAGCGGGTACAGTTAAAATTTCCGTTTACAATTTACTTGGCAGCGAAATTGCAACTCTTGTAAACGAAACCAAAACTCCGGGCACTTACGATGTAAAATTCGATGGCAGAAAATTAGCGAGTGGCGTTTATTACTATAGGTTAACATCTCAAGATTTTGTATTGACAAGAAAAATGTTGTTGTTGAAGTAATCACTTACATGTATCAATTATGAACCCATGCTGCTTTCCTAGTAACATGGGTTTTTTAATTGCATCGTTGTGATTAAATTGCGGATAAATCATTTACATTAATTATGACTACGACGCAACAACCTAAAAATCCGCTTCACGGCAAAACCCTTGTAATGATTCTGGAGTATTTGTTAAATCATTACAATTGGGACGAGCTGTTTTACCACGTAAGAATTAATTGCTTTCTCGAAAATCCTAGTATCCAATCCAGCCTAAAGTTTTTGCGTAAAACACCCTGGGCAAGAAAAAAAGTGGAAGAATTATATTTATGGACTTTTGAACGCGAAGCAAATGGAGAAGAAATAAGATGAGATTGTTAAAATAAAAGCCTCAAGAAGAATCTTGAGGCTTTAGTTTAGCAAAAGTTGACTACAACTAATTTCTTGCTACTAGCATATTGTGACGCACCAAAGTATTACCATCGTTCATAATCTTGAACCTCGCAACCAGTTCTTGAAGATTATTCGTTAGTCTATTCAAATCTTCAGCAGCAACTGCAATTTGTTGAACACCTTGTGCACTTTCATGTGTTACAGTTGTAATACCGTCAATATTTTTGCTTATCTGGTCGGCCGTAAGCGATTGATGTTCGCTAGACGTCGCAACTTTATTAACCATATCTACAACATCGCCGGCATAGGTAATAATCTTTTTAAGTGAATCACCGGCCTTATCAGCCAAAGCTTTTCCCCTTTCAACTTCTTGTGTTCCGGCTTTCATAGAAATTACTGCATCAGTTGTATCCTTCTGAATCTGCTTAATCATTGTAGCAATTTCTTTTGTTGCCTTACTTGTTCTTTCGGCTAACTTTCTAACTTCGTCAGCAACCACAGCAAAACCTCTGCCTTGTTCGCCGGCGCGGGCTGCTTCAATTGCGGCATTTAACGCCAATAGATTTGTCTGCTCGGCAATGTCGTTAATTACTTGCACAATCTCTCCAATTTGATCGCTACTCTTACCAAGTGCTTGAACCGTAATTGCAGACTTGTTAACAACATCAGCAATTCTGTTCATACCATCAATTGTTTGCTCTACATCTTTTCCGCCTTCTTTAGCAATGTCACCAGATTGTTGTGAGGCTTGAGCGGCTTTTGAGGAAATTTGAGTCGTCTCGAAAATTGTCTTCGTCATTTCTTCAACCGACTTAGCAATTTCGGTTGATTGTGAGCTTTGTTCTTGAGTACCCGCAGCCATTTGCTCGGCGCTGGAAGATATTTCGTTGCTTGCACTTGCAGTTGCATGAACTGCTTCTGTAACAGAATTCAAAATGTGATTCATATTTTGGACAACTTTATTGAATCCTAGGAATAGCTTCCCAATTTCATCATCCTTTCTTTCCGGTGTAACATGAACTGTTAAATCGCCTTCTGAAAATTTATCCATTTCTTTTAGAATGCTCTCAATACTTCTTGAGAGATAAGCATGTTGTTCTTCAATTGTTTTGATGGATTTTTCTTGCAGTTCAACTGAATACTTTACATTAGCAATTCCTTTTACAAACATTCCTTTGGAGCCAACTGAAATTGGTTTACGGAAATATTTCTTCTCTGCAGCATATTCTATTGAAGTACTGATTTCTTTTAGAAAAGCCTCAAGTTGGTCTATCATTTCGTTGAAATTCCACGAAAGCAATCCAAAATCATCATTATACTTTATATTGGTTATACGTTCGGTAAAAATTCCCAGCGAAGTCTTATCTATTACCCGCTTCATATTTGTAGAGAATGAATTCATGTACCGTACAAAGTAACCACGAATTAGAAATCCGAGAATAACTAAAATTCCTATTGAAGTAATAATTAGGTAAATGGAATTCATTATTATGCTGTGGCTCAAAAGCTGTGTTTCGGCGGCAGCCTTACCAGCGGTGCTGTATAATTCGTCTATAGCCAATAACCTTGATGTTATAACGAAAGCAAAACATGCTACACTAAACAATATTAAATAAATTGCAGCGCTTAGTTTTTTGCTGAATGGCAGCTTATTAAATGCTGAGAACAAATTCTTCATAACTCATTCCTTTTTCTTGTAACACACTTTGTAAAATTTTGGTTGATACTTCAATTTGGTTTTTTGTTTCGTTACGTTTTTCTTCTTCTAGCATTGTTTTATATAATGGAATGATTTTTTCTAGAGCTGATTTGGAAGGTTTTCTTCTTACAGAATAGTAGCCTACAATTTCGTCCCTTTCATTTCTTACCGGAGAAACATTGGCAACCACCCAATAAGCAGAGCCGTCTTTAGCCATATTCTTCACATAAGCAAATACTTCTTTACCACTGCCAATAGTATCCCAAAGCAATTTAAAAATTGCTCTTGGCATATCTGGGTGCCTAATAATATTGTGAGGCTGGCCCAATAATTCTTTCTCAGTCATCTGGGCAAATTCCATAAAGATTCTGTTTGCGTAAGTTATTCTTCCTTTTAAGTCTGTTTTTGATACTATGAAATCTTCGTCCCGCATCTCACGGACCTTTTGGGTGGGTGTCACTTTGTATTTCATAAATTAGTCCTGTAGGTTACTTTTGGGTCAAGCTTTACAGGTTACCATCGAACAAAAAAGATTTTAGTTTATGACAATTCATCTTTGCAAAGAGGAAAGTCAAACAAATTTGTTAGTGATAAAAACCGGGTAGAGGGGGGAGACTTTATTCAAATTCAGATTTCGCTGTTTAGGTATGTTGTCTAATTTAGGCAGTTGTAATAATGAAGGAAAACCCTCGGTTTGAGCTTTCCTTCTACCAAGCTAGTGGTTAGTTCTGCATGTTGAACTCTGTAATGGCCATTTTCTGTAAATCCTCTTTCATCTCCTTTGGAAGGACAACAGAGTCATAATACTTTCCATCTTTTCCCTTCTCGCTAGGTGAGGCAATAAATAATCCGTTAGCACCGCTTACAATTCGGAATCCCTTAATTAAGATTCCATCATCAGTTTGAAAGTCGAAAAAAGCAGCAGTTTTACTGTTACTGTTTCCTTGAAGTGGATTGATCCGTGCGATTTTCATAAAGACTCCTTTTGTTTAATTAATTAATAGAACAAAGGAAAATTTTGCGCTTAATTAGATATCTTCCACATTTCAGTTGGAGAATAATTCTTGGTAAGTTTTTGATTCCCCCGGATTTTTAATACGGAACCTTTAACTTCTATTTAAATTTATAAACTGAAGGCTTATTAGTCAAGAATTTCTTTTTTTTTGTATATGGAAACATCTGAGATATTGTTCATCTGTCATTCTGATCCCGCCAACAACGGGAGAAGAACCTTACTTGACACCAAATTCGAGATATTTCGTCCCAATGAATCGGGACTCAATAAGACAAAAAAGAATATTTCAGACGTCTCTATATGGAGAATCTATTCTTGATATTAATTCTGAATAGAGTAATATTAATGAGGAAGATTATTGACTTGAAATTAATCTACCTTATTTCTTCAGGAGATTTTAAATGAAATCAGCACGAGTACTTATACTTTTCTTTGCTCTTTGCTCATTCAGTTTTGCTCAAATAGATAAAAATGAATTGTTGCGAACTGTTGAATTGCTATCTAGTCAAGAATTTGCCGGTAGACTTCCAGGTCATTCCGGTTATACAAAAGCAGCAAATTTTATTTCCAGCGACATGGCGAGACTTCATCTTAAACCGGTGGGAGATTTAAATTATTTTCAGAAACTTAATGTTGAGTACAACGAAATTCTTTCACCCGAACATTTTGCAATTATAAAAGGTGGAACCAGAACAGACTATAAGCTAGGCCCGGATTACGTTTATAGAGGATTTACCGGTTCCGGACAATTAATAGCAAACACTGCATTCTGCGGTTATGGTTTATCGCAGCCCGAACTAGGATATGACGACTATGCCAACATTGATGTGCTTGGAAAAGTAGTAATCGTTTTCAAGTATAACCCCAAATGGAATTTGAATGGAAAGGGATTTACAAATGGAAATCCGCGTGAGAAAGCAATTGTTGCAGCCAAACATGGAGCTGTTGGAATTCTATTCGTCTCCTTGCCCAATGATGCTGAACCTCAAAAGCCAATCGGAAGTGTAATTCATGGTGATGGCGAGCAGATGCAGAACTTTCCGGAAATTCATATTGACCTTCGTTTGGCGGTTGAACTATTTGATGGAAGCAGAAAAACTCTAAAGGAACTACAAACACAAATTGATACTGATAAAACACCAAATTCTATTCCCCTACCTCACAAAGTTGATATCGAAGTTCATACAAAATATGAAAAGGAAAAAGAGGTTTACAATATAGTCGGAATGTTAGAAGGCAGCGATTCGGGACTCAAAGATGAATATTTAATATTAGGTGCACATTTAGATCACGTAGGTGAACAAGCCGGCAAGATTTATTTTCCGGGTGCCAACGATAATGCATCCGGCTCTGCTGCCTTGCTGGAAATTGCTCGCACAATGGTAGCTAATAATATAAAACCGAAACGTTCAGTCATTTTTGCATTCTTTGCAAGCGAAGAACAAGGATTGAACGGAGCTACCCATTTTGCAAATCACTTACCAATCCCACTGGAAAAAGTGAAAGCTATGTTTAATATGGATTGTGTGGGCTACGGAGATAGCATCCAAATTGGAGGTGGTATAAGTTCGCCTGAACTTTGGGATATTGCCAAGAAAATTGATGCAGAAAATGATAAGATGCTTATTCCGGCTACTTGGAGCGGCGGTGGCGCTGATGCCGAACCTTTCTTTCAAAAAGGAATTAAGACGCTCTACTTTGTAACTAAAAACAGCTACAAGCATTTGCATATGTTAAGTGATAAACCGGAAACATTGAATCCGGAACTGTTCCTAGCTATTACAAAATTGGCCTACAAAACGGCACTGGCTTTAGTTTTAAATTAAAAACCATTGATTTTGAGGAATCGCTAAATTTTAAACAGTTTCAGCCGATAATTAGACATAAAGGCACTTAAATTATCATGAGTTTATTCAAACACAAAATAAAAGTTCTTGTGCTCGAGAACGATCGTTCTCGTTTCGAGTATATGCTTGAGCAATTTCAATATCTTATACGCGAAATTGATGCTAGTCCGCTAGAACTGGACGTTAACCGGAAGGACTTCAATTCTGTAATTACCGTATCAAAGCTTTCTCAGTTCGAATTGGTGGTTGAGATACTTAATCTCAACGGTTTTGTTATTCAGAATAATGATAAAAAAATCCAAGAGATTTTAGCAAGAGTAACCAATAAATACCTCGATGAATTAGCTGACTATGCCAGTCTGGTTGAAATTAAAAAAGGGGTTAATAAAACACATTCCAATCTTGAAAAACTGATTTCCGATGGCCAGTATTCCGAACTTATCAAAGTTGCCAAAGACATAACATATTCTCCGGATACTATAATGAATGCCCGCTCCGGAGTTTCGAGAGCTGTTACAAACTGTATTATCAAGACAATTGAGAATGTTTCGAAATATAAAGTAACCGTGGACGAAGGCATTAAAACTTTGTTAGCAATGGCTACCGATAGTGAACTGAAATACTTGAAGCATGACGAACTGATGATGCAAGCAGCTAATGTTGCTTTTGAACTTTGCACAAAAAACAATGAAGCAATTTCAAATTTGGTGAGAATAAGTAACCAAAAAAATGTTGATTACTTAATTAATCTAAAAGCTGCTGCAAAGTTTTCCGAAATTGCTTTAGGTGATGAAACAAAGTATAAAAATCAAATAAAACAAGCCACCAAGGAGCTAAACATCCGCTGGCTTATGAACCTGGTAGAGCCTTTCCGCGACAAACTTAGCGAAGACGAAAATGAAAACATCGATAAGTTAATAGAATATATAAAAGACTACTTCGCATAGCCTAGTTTTACAGTTCAAACTTTTCTTACAAATTATTTCCCCCTATTCTTTATTTTTGACAAAAGAATAAACGAATTTCTAACAAAAGAATTCCAACATGGAAAATAAATTCACAATAGCCGGATTGCAGCTGTCCTTTTCTTCTAAGCCGCAAGAGAATGAGAAGAAAGCACTAGGGTGGGTTAAAATAGCCGCAAAAGAAGGTGCTCAAATAATTTGCTTACCCGAACTTTACAGATCGCAATATTTTTGTCAGAAAGAAGATTCTTCCCTCTTTGATTTGGCAGAGACAATACCGGGACCTTCAACAAAGGCGTTTCAGAAAGCAGCTAAAGAAAATAAAGTTGCAATCATTGTTCCGATTTTCGAAAAACGCACCCCCGGTATTTATCATAATAGTGTTGTTATAATTGATGCCGATGGCGCTATTCTAGGCATTTATCGTAAGATGCACATTCCTGACGACCCGGCTTACTACGAAAAATATTATTTCACTCCGGGAGATTTAGGCTTCAAAGCATTTGAAACTAAATATGGGAAGATCGGGTCTCTCATTTGCTGGGATCAATGGTATCCGGAAGGTGCACGTTTAACAGCTCTACAGGGTGCATCAACATTATTTTACCCTACTGCAATTGGCTGGCATCCGGCAGAAAAAGAAAGGTACGGAAAAGCTCAACGCGAATCGTGGATTACAATTCAGAGATCTCACGCAATTGCAAATGGAGTTTATGTTTGTTCCGTAAATAGAATTGGTTTTGAACAGCCGGTTAAAGAACAAGCCGGAATAGAATTCTGGGGCAATTCCTTCATTTGCGATCCGCAAGGGGTAGTTATTGCAGAGGCTTCATCGGACAAAGAAGAAGTTCTCATAGCTGAAGTAGATTTAAAACATTTGGAAACAATTCGCCGTAATTGGCCATTTTTAAGAGATAGAAGAATAGACGCTTACGGTGAAATCACAAAAAGATTCTTGGATTAATTATGAATTACAGATTACCAGCAGAGTGGGAAGAACATAAATCTACAATCATTTGCTGGCCACATCAAAAAGAAGATTGGCCGGAAAAATTTGAACCGATACCTTGGGTTTACGTAGAGATTATTAAAAACATTAGCGAAGGAGAAATTGTTCGCCTCTTTGTTCAAAGCGAAAGTGCAATACAAAGGATTAGGAAATATTTGGCGCGCGCTCGTGTTGATTCAGCAAATATTGATTTTATTATTTCTGAAACAGACCGAGGCTGGATGCGGGATTCATCTCCGGCATTTGTTAAACAAGAAGATAAAACCGTAGCAATCAAATTCAAATTTAACGGCTGGGCTAAATATTCCAATTGGAAAAAAGACAAAAACATACCTAAAACACTTTCCAAGGTTTTAGATGTAGAGCTAGTAGTTGCTAAACTATCCGGTAAGGAAATTGTTTTAGAAGGAGGCGCTATTGATTATAATGGTGGAGGGACACTTTTAACTACCGAAGAATGTTTGATGGATCAAAAAACTCAAGTTAGAAATCCCGGTTTTACAAAGAAGGATTACGAAAAAGCCTTTGCCGAATATCTCGGAATTAAAAAAGTTATTTGGCTTGGCAATGGTATTGCTGGCGATGATACACACGGACATGTTGATGATTTATGCCGCTTCGTAAATTATGATACAGTTGTTCTATGCAGAGAGAAAAATTCGAAAGAAAAAAACTATTTTCATCTAGAAGAAAATTTTGAGCGCTTGCAAGGGGAAACAATTGCAAATGGAACGAAGTTAAGTGTTATCGAACTGCCAATGCCTTCGCCAATAAATTTTGAAGACTTACGATTACCAGCAAGTTATGCTAACTTCTATATCAGTAATTCTTCCGTACTCGTTCCAACATTCAACGATCCGAATGATAGAGTTGCACTAAATATTCTAAGCGATCTTTTCCCAACAAGAAAAGTTGTTGGAATTCACGCAGTAGATTTGGTGTGGGGCTTAGGAACCATACACTGCTTAACTCACGAAGAACCGCTTTAATTAGTGGACTTTTTGTTAAGGGCTTCATCTATCATATTAAGAAGCTGCTTGGAATCAACCGGCTTAGTCAAAAATTTATCCGCACCAGCTTGATGAGCATTATTTCTTTCTCTTGTTGTATTAAACGCGGTAAGTACAAAGATTGGTGTGTTTTTATATTTAGGTGTAGCTCGCAACTCTTTTGTCAATTGAATTCCATCCTTTGAGTCGCGCAAAGAAATATCCATCAGGATGAGATCGAAATCAACTTTATTAACAATGTTATAAAACGTGCTAACGCTTCCGACTGTATAAACGTCAAATTTCTTAGAAAGGAAAAAGCGCAAGAAATCTTGAGCTAATTCTTCATCGTCTACGATTAGAACTTTTTGTCTGCCGTCCATGACCAACTATCCGCAATATGTGTAAAAGATCCCTCGATTAGGCTCTTAGTATCACAATGTCCATGCCATATATAACAAGCTATTTTGGTGTTTTTTTGAAGTGTCGTGTGTCTCAAAATGGAATATAAATGCAGTTCTGTCTCATAAAGCACAATTAAGTTTAAGTGCATTCAATAACTAATTATTTAATAATCTCTTTACTCAGTTTTTCAGATACTTTCTGCAAAACTTCATCAGTATCATAAAAACCACTTGCTAATTTGGAACGGATTTCTTCAATACGCTCAGCACTCAACTCGAGTTTAGCTAAATCTCTGGCTTCGGAAGATATCTCAATTCTATCTTTTGGAGAGCTAGGTATTGCTTCGGCCTTTGTATTCTGAGTTGGCTTAACAAACAACGGATTACTTGAAATTCCTTTTATTTGCATTGTATCACCTTTTGTAGGCAGTTAGTTTTTTTTCTGTTTTATAGTCCCGCAAAGTTGTCTCTCAAGTTTTTTTCTGCTTCAGAGAAAACCTCAACGATATTATCGAACTTTGCTTCAATTTGTTTAGCCTTCGAAAACAGTTCGTTTTCGCATATTTCTTGATTTTGTGTACCAAACTCTGTTGCTAATTCAAGTTTCAACTGATTAACTTGTTTGATTGCGGTTAAAGCTGCTGGGAATACAGAATCGAAAGTTTCAAACGATAGGTTGTCCAAATCACGACCAACAAGGAAAAGAAGGCGTTTAACCGATGCTACTTTATGTTGCAATTGGTTCAAAGTGTACCTCTAAGCTACTTGTTGCAAATAATCGAATTAAAAATAAATTACCGAAGATAGCTCGTTATTTTTTTTTGATTGTTTACTGCCGAAAGTTCTCTTTGGAGCTGTTCTGTTTCTGCTGAAAATTTCTCAACGAGAATTTCATATTTCTTTTCAATTTGCTTTGCTACACTAAATAATTTGGGCCTAACCTTTATAAGTACAGATGGCTCAATTTCCTTTATTAGCTCTTCCCTACCTAAGGCTGCTTCTTGCATTTTACTAACTAATTCGGGAAATATAGAATCAAAATTCTCGAATTCTAGCATTTCCATTTTAGCAAGAACATCCTCTAATAAATTCTCTGTTCTATTAGCTTTTGTCTTAAGTTCCTTCCTCTTTGATTCAGCTAATTCTTCAGTAGATTTATTTTTTTTTGAGCCCCTACTAACAGAATTATTCTTTTGCCCACTACCTAGTTTTATTGAACTCATGATCTATAACATTACTAGTTAATTGATTTCATAAAGAAAATCGACTGATTTGAAACCAAAGCATTCATTTGCGACATCGATTTCATGTATCTCAGTCTTAAGTCTGAAGAACTTTTATCTATTCGTTCTTGCACTGCTTTTATTCTATCATCAAGATATTCCGATTCTATTCCAAAACTAGTTTTCCTTTTATAAAGGTACCCGGTTGCATTAACATAAGGAAGAATCTTTGTATGGAGAGTTGTTGCAATACCATTAGTAGAGTTGAATAGAGCTTCAACTTGTTCCGGCTTCTCTTTAATTAATTTTTCGAGTTTGCTTGAATCACCAACACTTAAGCCTTCAGTCACATCAAAACTAAGTCCAAGCTTGGAAAGAGTGTTAACTTCATCCGTATTAATACCTGCCACACTGCTGGTAGCTATTGATGAAAAAAGATACTTGAAATTCTCGGCTGTAGAATCACCAATAAGCAATCCCCGTCCATCTTTGGAAGACTTAGTTTTTTCTTTTAGATAAACATAAATGTCATTAAACTTTTTAATAAAGTCTTGAATTTTTTCTGTTATTTTAGCTGAGTCGCTGCTAATATCTAGGTTAACAGTAGTATCCGTAGGCTGCATTAGCGATTTAAGATTTATTGTAGCACCGGGTACTAGATCCGAAATCTGGTTGGAATTTCTTTCTACACTAATTCCATTAAACTCAATTTTGGCATTCAAAGCAGTTGTAGCATATACATAACCTGGTGTATCGCTACCACTAGTATTCTGAACAAACGATGTACGCGTACCGCCAAGATTTAACCCCACCGAAGCTAACAAACTTCCCGTAGAATCACTTAGTGATAAGAGTTTAAATCCTTCTCCGGATTTCTTGGCTGCAATTGAAAGTTGTGATAATGTAGAATCCGGGGAGAATGTAGCAGCACTCAACAATCCGGCAGCACCTTTTTCGTTAGTAACAGAAACGCCAAGCTCACTTAAAAGACCGCTTGTATCTCCATTTATTGTCAGATATTTTGAAGAATCTGTTACCGTAAGCTTAAGACTATAATTACCACCGCCGCCGTCAACTTTTTCCGCTTGTATTCCGTTCAATTCATTAATTTGAGTAACAACACTATCAATTACGTCCGAGTAAGTACCGGCTGTATAGTTTATAGCTGTAACAGTTCCATTTAAATTCAGATTAAATGTGCCCGCGCTAGCTGTTGATCCGGAAACCGAATTTGAGAGAACGGTAGTTTTACTGGTATTGATTGCGTTTTGAATTTTTGCTATAACGTTTGCGTTGGATATTGTTCCAGCGCTAAAATCAGCAGCTTCAAAAGTAACCGAAACCTTACTTGTAAATGTGCCTCCCACACCGTCACCGGCTGTAAAAATCATATCATGTGTGCCGGGGGCTACGATTGTTGAATTTGCAGCCGTTGAAGTTAAATCCTGAGAAATTACAAGATCATTCTTTGCCAGCTGATTCACTCTTACGGATTGAGAACTTAAAACGGCCGCACTTGTAGCTGTTATATCTACAAATTTTGGATCGGAAGAAGATGCCTTTTTAAGTAAGAATGCAGAAGATGTGTCATGCTGCTGCATGGCATAAGAAATGGTTTTAAGTTCGTTAAGTTTATTGGTAAGTTCGGTGTAGGCGGTATTTAAATCGTCTGTATTTTTTTTCTTTTTAGTAAGAGGATCAACCTGCTTTTTTGTTTCGCTGGCTCTGTAATCATCTACAAAGCTATTGATACCTGTGGTTGTTAATAAATCATAAGCCATGGTTTATTACCTCTTTGCAAGTGCGGTTTCCCAAGATTCTTTTAATTCTGATAAAGTTTTATAAACTATTTCATAGTTCTTTTTTCTCATCTGGTCCTGACAAAAACGATATATTCTAAAAAAGCCTACTGAAATTTCTTTTGCTTCCGGATTATCAAAATTAAGTGCATTAATTAAAATCTGGAGAGCTTCGTTCGTTTTAATCATATCATGTCTCTGGCAACTTTGTATTGCAAAGCCAAACACTTTCATAATTACTTGTTCTGGAGACGCGTTCAATATATCGTTTGCTAAATACTTATTTACTTGCTTGTTCATCATGTAATTTGCTGTCTGCATCCTGTTTACCTCAAAAATTTTTAGAAGACTAAAAAGAATCCCTCCCGAGTAGGGGAGGGATTAAATTAATGCTCAATTAACGGAAAAGAGATAACAATTGTGATGGTGCAGCATTCATTTGAGACATCATTGCTGTTGCCAACTGAGATCCAACTGCTCCTTGAGATGCTTTCATTTGATCATTAAGTGTATCTGTATCAAAGATTTGGGCTATCGCGGAATCGTTGTTTGCTATGGAAGATGTTAAGAAATCTTCTCTCGAAGTCAATAACTGAGTCTTGTTGCCAATATAAGTGATGGCATCTCTTACTGCTGTCTGTAAAGTAGTTGTGTGATCAGTTCCCGCAATATTTGTAGTAGTACTTGTCAACTGACCAAGATTTGTTGTTTCAACACCAGTAGTACTTGCACCAAGTTTTACACCGATATTAACTTCAACCGAAGTTGCGCCAGCTGCAAATGAGTTAGCTACGCTACCTAAGAGTACGTTGCTGCCGATTTTCGTGTTCTGGAAGATTGAATCGATTTCGTCGGCAAGTGTTTTAATATCATTTGCAAGACTTGTTTGGTCTTTGGTTGGATCTACTGCATCTTCTTGTTTTGCTTGAATCTGGTTT
>JAZDFQ010000073.1:0-180353 GCA_043807765.1 Ignavibacteriota bacterium | reverse complement strand
AAAATTGCGTTGACAAAACCGATTTTGCTCATATAGATGTAGGAAATAGCAGTATGGAACAAATTGAATGGACGTCATCCTTTAGTGTTGGGGACAAGCTGCTGGACATACAGCACAAGAGAATAATTGGCATAATTAATCAGATGATAACAAAGAACGATTTTTCCGTCCGTTCCGAAACAGTTACTGATCTGCTGACCAAACTAACCTTTTATGCCTTAGATCATTTCAAAGAAGAAGAGCGGATTTTACAACAGCTCAACTATCCGGATTTTGACCGCCATAAGGAGGAACACAAGGCTTATAGACTAAAGATTGCATCTCTTTGCGAAGACACTGTAGACCGCAAAGATTCTGTGCCGGAAGAACTGTTTGCTTATGTTAGAGAATGGTGGGCAACACATATTCTTGTCACTGATATGAAATACAGATATTTCTTGTCGGTATTAGATGGCGAATAAATTAATGTAAAAATGCACTGCAGCCAAAAATGAGTTTTGTAAATGCAACTACAATAAGTAAGTGCAAAAAGAAAACGGGGTTCGTTTCTGAAAACAAACAGGGGAACCATAATGAACGCTTATACTTCTTTGAAGTAGATTAAAGCTGACTTGTAAAAAGACAAGGAACATTTGGTTTCATTCACAAAAACTTTCTCAGGTTTAATAAATGAAAAAAGTATTACTCCTAAGTGCAATATTGTTTCTCAATACAGTATTTTCGCAGCGAAGCGGCTGGGTAAAGCAAAGCCCAGAACTAAGTGGCCCTATTACAAAAAGTTTTCTGCTAAATGAAAAATATGGGTGGTGTATTGTAGGTAACTATTACTTTTATTTTACAAGCAATGGAGGAAAAAACTGGAATGAGATATATAAATCCAGTATGAGTACTGTTCAATCAATGTGTTTTTCAGATGAGAGTAACGGTTTTCTTGTAGGCGACTATGGGATGATGTTAAAGACTACAGACAGCGGGTATAGCTGGATAACCAAGACCATTTCGAATAGCGGGTCACTACGTCATATTAGTTTTCATAATAAAAATCATGGGTGGATTGTAGGCGACAATGGAACAGTATTAGAGTCCACAAACAATGGTAATGATTGGATAGGACACAGTATTCCTACAACTGAAAAACTGATTTATGTTCACTTTGTAACAGACAGCTTAGGCTGGATACTTGGAGACAGTAAAATTTATAAGACGATTGATGGTGGGAATTATTGGTCTGAACAAAGTAGTGGAGGGCTTGCAAGCTTGCTGGTAGTAAAGTTTCTTAATAAAGATATTGGCTGGGTAATGAGTTCGGATGGTACATTATTATTAACAACAAACGGCGGTAACAACTGGAAGATAGCTAAAACAAACATATCTGGAGTTCTAAATGATATGTTTTTTGTAAATGAAAAGATAGGATGGGTCGCCGGATATACATGGGATGTGTGGGGAAATAAGCTAGTGAGTCTGTATAAAACATTGGATGGGGGGAATAACTGGACAAAACAGCCTCTTGATTACGCTGGGAGACTACTTAACTTATTCATTGGCAGTAATAATTCAGGTTGGATAGTAGGTCAGAATAATTGCTTTACCACTTTGGATGCCGGTGAAAAGTGGCACATTTATAATTACGGTACTTATAATGAATTACAATCCATTTCGTTTGTTGATAAAGATTATGGTTGGGCTTCCGGCGGCACTACAACAATTGTAAAAACAACTAATGGTGGAAATAATTGGACAAATATTAATGTTCCTTCTTCTGTATCTGTAGGTGAAGTATCTTTTATAAATAAGAATAAGGGCGTGCTAGGACTAAAATCACTTGGCGCTGGAAGTTATTACTGTAGAGTCCTCAATACGATAGACGGAGGCCTAAGTTGGTCAGAAAGTGCTTTTGGAGGAGGCGCAAATGATTTAACATCAATATTTCTTGTAGATAGTCTATCTGGTTGGACAACTAGTCAACTTTACTATAGAACAGCACAAAAATCCAGTTATATTCATAGAAGCTATGATGGTTTTAAAACATGGCCTTATCAGTATGGCATTTCCAACGTACTTCTCAATACTATTTTCTTTGTTGATAAAGTGACCGGATGGGCTGGTGGTGATGATGGGCAGATATTTAAAACGACCGATGACGGGATAAAGTGGATTAAAATTTCTACTAATACAAGTGCTGAAATAAACGAAATATTCTTCGTAAATAGGAATATTGGATGGATTGTTTGTAGTGATGGGAAAATTCATAAAACTACGGATGGAGGAGATCATTGGTTTATCCAGACAAATCCTAATTATTTTGGTCTCAATTCAATTTTCTTTGCAGATTCTAATACCGGTTGGGCCGTGGGAAATTATGGAACAATACTTTATACGTCTGATGGGGGCGAGCGTTGGCAAGTTCAAGAGGGTGGTACTACATTTGCTCTAAATAAGGTTGTCTTTGTTGACAAGACAACTGGATGGATAGCCGGAGCTAATGGCACAATCCTAAAAACAACAAGTGGCGGACTAACTTCAATTCAAAGGGAAAGCGAGATACCTAGTGACCTAATGTTGTTTCAAAACTATCCAAATCCATTCAATCCTATTACCACTATTGAGTATTCTGTTCCGCGAACTGCTGCAATTACTATTAAGGTTTATGACTTATTAGGGAAAGAGATTGTAACGTTAGTAGATCAACTTAAACCAGCAGGTCGCTATAAAACACATTTTGACGGGAGTAAATATTCAAGTGGTTTATACTTTTATATCTTGCAGAATGGTGCTAGGGCAATTGGTAAAAAAATGTTAATAATAAAGTAGCAATGCTGATATTTATTGCAAACAAGTAGATTGCAAGTAAATATTATTCCATCGGGTTGAGCAACCAAAACTGTTCACCACAAGTTTCTGCTAATTTTAAGTTTTTTTTTTTTCGTTGCCGTTCAATAAAGATTACATAACTCTGCTGCCGACAATTACAAAACCATCTACACGTAAAGACGACCCGGCGGGTCGTTTCTACAAAGGAATGTTGTAAAGACTTGCCCCCGTGAAAAACATGGGACAGGCATGGCGCGCCTCTATCTAGCGGAATTTATTTTTATAGATTAAAAGCAACAGCAGCTACGATTACGAAGAAGATGGATATGATTAGTAATTAGTATTGAGTACATAGTATTTAGACAAAGCCCCGGTTTTTCTTTAGCGGAATGGTCAACGGCAACGCGGAAAACTCCGGGGTTTCTTTTATATGGTGATGGTTCGCGAAACAAAGTAATTACAATTCTTGTTCTACATTCTCCTCATTTCTCACTTCACTTTTGTTGTTTGTACACAATGCTTACTCGAAGTTAAAAAAAGATATTGATGTTCTAACTAAAAGAAAAAATTTTTGGTTTTTAAAATTCATTTCTTATTTTGGTTATGAAATTCAGAAAATTATATATCTTGTCTTTTACAAAGAAAACTGACAAAGGGTACACAGTCAGTCCCAAATAAAAATAATTCTGTTAATAATTTTTACTCTTTTACAGGTACTAAATGAAGAGAACGGTGCTGGATTACGCTCTAAAAATTCGCTTACCTTTAACTCTTTTCGTTATTGTAATATCATTCATACTTACATTTTACATTGCCCGTGCCGAAAGAGACGGAATTGGTTATTCACCGGAACAGCCGATAAAGTTTTCTCATAAACTTCACGCGGGACAAATGGCGATAGATTGTAAATACTGCCATATAGGAGTTGAAAAAGTTAGGTATGCAACAATTCCATCTGCAAATGTTTGTATGAACTGCCACACACTTGCGCGAAAAGACCGTCCCGAGATCATTAAGCTGACTCAATACTATGAAACGGGCAAACCTATTCCTTGGAAGAGAATTCACAAGGTTCCAGAGTATGCTTATTTCAACCACAGTGTTCATGTGAACAAGGGAATTGACTGCATAAGCTGTCACGGTGATGTTAAAGAGATGGAAGTTGTTGCACAAGCAAAAGGATTTACAATGACTGCATGTTTGGACTGCCATCGTAAGCCTCACGAAAATATTCCATACCTAAAACAAGTTAAGAATGGTCCGGAAAACTGTTCCGCTTGCCATAGATAGGAGAAGATAATGAATAAACTAAACAGAAAAACATTTTTTAGTATGATTGGACTGAGTGCGCTGGGTTTAGCATTTACCGGCAGCAAGGCATCGAAGACAGTTAAGAATGTTGCAAACTTAGCAAATAAAAAAGTGTCAATTAAAATTCATCCAGAAGCTGTTAAAAGAACGAGTAAGGTTTAAAAATGAGTTCTTCCGAATACAATAAAAAAGATTTTTGGAAAAGTCTAAAAGATTATTACGACGATCCGGCTGTGTTTGAAGCCAAAGTAAACGAGTTTAACGAAGGTGTTACAGACGATTTCAATCCTTCACAACTATCGGGACTTTCCCGCAGAAAATTTTTAGCCGCTCTTACAGCATCGGCCGCGTTTGCAGCTACAGCTTGCTCGGATTACAGAGATAAGGGAGAGATAATTCCTTATAACAAACGTCCGGAAGAAATTTTGCCGGGAAAAGCAAATTTGTACGCTTCCACTTGTGCCGGATGTTCGCAAGCGTGCGGTGTTCTTGTTAAGACTAGAGAAGGGAGACCGATAAAGATAGACGGCAATCCGGATCATCCGACAAATCAAGGTAAGATTTGCTCAAAAGGTCAGGCAAGTATATTGGGATTGTACGATCCGGAAAGAATGAACGAGCCGTTTGCCGGAAGAAATACTTCTTCATGGAGTTCAGTTGATTCCGATATTATTTCTGCATTAAATAATGCACAAGCTTCCGGAAAGCAGATTGCAATTTTAGCCGATAAGATCGTCTCGCCCTCAACTAAAAAAGTTCTAGATGATTTTACAGCAAAATACAGCAATACAAAAATTTACTCATATAGTCTGTTGGGAGATTCCGCAAGACGTGCCGCTTGGTTAGCTACTTACGGCACGGTTGAATATCCTACGGTTAAATGGGAAGAAGCAAATGTAATTCTTGCTCTAGATGCGGATTTCTTAGGAAACGAAGGAGGATTTATTGAAAACACAAGACGCTTTGCCGCTAGAAGAGAAGTTATAGATAATCTTGATGTTAACAGATTGTATGTTGCAGAAGGAAGAATGAGCGCAACGGGAATGATGTCCGACTACCGCTTAAGAGTTTCTCCAAGCAAGCAGTTGGAATTTGTTCTTGCTCTTGCAAATGAAATAGTAAAATTCGGTTCAGCAGTTTCTATTGATGCTGCTGCTTCAAGTTTGATAAGCAAATGCTCGTTGACAAAATTTGCCGGCGGACAGAGCAAAAAGCTGACTCATCTGGTACAAGATTTAATCGCGAATAAAGGGAAGTCAATTGTTTTTGCGGGCGATACTTTATCGAAAGAAGTACACGCTGCGGTTAATTTATTGAATGAAATTCTCGGCAATACCGCGCTTTATGATTATAACGCTGTCAATAAATCAGTAATGAATACTTCTACATCTGCTGAAATACAAGCACTTGTCGGCTCGATGAATTCCGGCAATGTTGATGTTGTAATTCACATCGATACAAACCCGGTTTTTGATTTGCCGAAATCATTCAAGTATGAATCTGCACTTAAAAAAGTTAAAACAGTAGTATCGCTAGTAGAAGCGGAAAATGATACATCGGCAGTAAGTAATTATAGCTTGCCGATTAACCATGCATTGGAAAGCTGGGGAGACGCTTACGCAAAGAGCGGAGTTTACAGTTTGCAGCAGCCGGTTATTTCTCCGATCTTTAATACAAGACAGAAAGAAGCGATTCTGCTTACATGGCTTGCCGGTAATTCATCTTCTTATAATGATAAAATTTATCATCAGTATTTAGTGGATAATTTCAATCAGACTATTTACACAAAGAAAAATTCTTTAGCGGATCAGAAAACATTCTGGTATTCGGCATTGCATGACGGCGTTGTTACATTTAATGAAGCCGGCGCGGCAAAGAATTTTTCTCAATCATCTTTCAGCGCAATTCAACTTCCGAAAGATGAAACTAGCTACACACTTCATCTAACTGAAAGTTATTTTATAGGCAGCGGCAAATTTGCAAATAACGGCTGGCTGCACGAAACTCCACATCCGGTTACAAAAGTTGCATGGGATAATTATGCTGCAATTTCTCCCGATTCAGCTAATGAGCTTGGATTGGAAATGGATGATCTAATTGAGATTAGTGCTAATGGAAGCAAGTTAATAATCCCGGTTATAGTTCAGCCCGGTGTTCACAATACTACAATTAACATTGAACTTGGTTACGGAAGAAAAGTTGTTGGAGATGTAGGAAAGAATGTAGGCTTTGACGCGAACATTTTTGTTCCTTCACTCGAAAGCTCAATTATCCAGAATGTAAATGTTAAAAAAGTTGAAGGAGCTCATAAACTTGTTTCAACTCAAGAACATCATTCGCTTGATGATACTTTTGTAAAGGATTTTCACCGGATCAGAAAAATTATTCAAGAAGGTACTGTTGAAAAATACAAGAACGAACCAAAGTTCTTGCATGAAGAAGTTAAAGAAGAGTTCAGCATAACACGCGAGCATGAATACACCGGTACAAAGTGGGCAATGGCAATTGATCTTAACAAATGCACAAGCTGCGGTACATGTGTTACAGCTTGCAACGTTGAGAACAACGTTCCGGTTGTTGGAAAAGATCAAGTTGGACGCGGACGTGAAATGCAGTGGATGAGAATTGACAGATACTATAGCGGTACACCGGATGATCCGATTGCAAGTAACCAGCCAATGCTTTGTCAGCATTGCGATAACGCGCCTTGCGAAAATGTTTGCCCGGTAAATGCAACTAACCACAGTCCGGACGGCTTAAACCAGATGGCTTACAACAGATGTGTCGGAACCCGTTATTGTTCCAACAACTGTCCATATAAAGTACGCCGTTATAATTTCTTCAACTTCCGCGATCATTTTGCAGACGCTTATTATGAAAATAATTTAACTGCTATGGTTCACAATCCGGAAGTTACTGTTCGTTCACGCGGTGTAATGGAAAAGTGTACGTTCTGCGTTCAGAGAATTATGGAAGCCCGTTCCGATGCAATTAAAGATGGTAGAGACTTGAAGGGGACAGATGTGGTTACTGCATGCCAGCAAGCATGTCCGGCAAACGCAATTGTTTTTGGCGATGCGCATGATAAAGAATCACAGATAGCAAAACTTAGAAATCACAATCTAGCTTATCACGTTTTAGAGGAATTAAACGTTAAGCCGAATGTAACATATATAGCTAAGCTTCGGAATACTCATTCGGAGGAAGTAATTTGAGTTCAGTCGATTATACACAAGAGCTTTCGGTAGTAGAAGGCAAGCCGGGACTAAGAGAGCTTGATGATCTATTCAGCAAACCGCTTAATGAGAAGCCAAATAAGAAATTTTATATTGCTCTTTCTATAACTCTTTCTTTGATGTCGCTTCTGCTTATCGGATTTGGATTGACTATCTACTACGGAATTGGTATGTGGGGAAATAACAATCCCGTTGGATGGGCTTTCGATATTGTCAACTTCGTTTTCTGGGTTGGAATTGGTCACGCGGGAACACTTATTTCTGCAATTCTATTTTTGTTTAGACAAAAGTGGCGTACCGGTATTGCACGTTTTGCAGAGGGTATGACGATCTTCGCAGTTATGACTGCCGGTCTTTTCCCATTACTGCACGTTGGCCGCCCTTGGTTAGCCGGTTATCTTTTCCCATATCCAAATCAACATTCCATGTGGGTTAATTTTACTTCGCCACTCTTGTGGGATGTATTTGCAGTATCAACTTACTTAACTGTTTCTTTAATATTCTGGTACGTTGGTTTAATCCCCGATTTTGCAACATTGCGAGAACAAACTACCGGCAAAGTTAAAAAAGTTATCTATTCAGTTTTCTCTTTAGGATGGAGATTCAGCAACCGACACTGGCAGCATTATGAAATGGTTTATTTAATTCTTGCCGGTTTTGCTACTCCGTTAGTTCTTTCCGTACATACAATAGTAAGCTTTGACTTTGCAGTTTCAATCGTTCCCGGCTGGCATACAACTATCTTTCCACCATACTTTGTAGCCGGCGCGGTTTTCTCCGGATTCGCAATGGTGCAGAACGTTTTAATCTTTGTAAGAAAAATTTTCAACTACGAACATATTATTACTCTTGATACACTTGAGAAAATGAATAAGATTATAATGCTTACGGGCTCAATGGTTGGCTACGCTTACGCAATGGAGTTTTTTATTGCATGGTACAGCGGTGTACAAGCAGAAACATTCACATTCTTTAACAGAGCACTCGGTCCTTATGCATGGGCTTACTGGATAATGGTTACATGCAACGTAATTTCGCCGCAGCTTTTCTGGTTTAAGAAAATCCGCCGTTCTATACCAATCATGTTTGTTGTAGCCGTATTTGTGAACGTAGGTATGTGGTTCGAAAGATTTGTAATCATAGTTACTTCACTTTCAAGAGATTATTTGCCTTCTAGCTGGGCTTACTACAAACCAACATTGGTAGATGGAATGATATTGTTAGGAAGTTTCGGTTTCTTCTTTACTTGGATTTTATTATTCACCAAAGGATTGCCCGTTGTATCTATGGCAGAAGTTAAATCTGTTGTCGATGGCGCTCAACCTTCTCATAAGGGGCATGAATGATGAAAGAGAAGATACTATACGGTTATACCGGAATATTTAATACACCGGATGAAATCATTCACGCCTCCGAGAAAGCTGTTGAAAAGGGTTTTAAGAAATTTGATGTGCACACGCCATATCCGCTGCATGGAATGAACAAGGCAATGAGTCTTGCACCTTCTAAACTTGGTTATGTAGCTTTAGCACTAGGTCTTTCTGCATTGTTCGGAATAATACTATTGCTATGGTGGATTTCAGCCGTTGATTATCCGCTTGTGGTTGGTGGTAAACCATTTTTCGCTTTTCCGGCGTTTGTGCCGGTAATGTTCGAAGTTACTGTGCTTACTGCTTCTGTTGGAACTGTATTGGCAATGTTATTCGTGTTCTTCAAATTGCCGAATAATTCTCATCCGCTTCATGGCACTGAATACATGAAGAAAGTTTCATCTGATAAATACGGTTTGTTGATTCAAGCTGATGATGCAAAGTTTGACGAGGCAACCATAAAAGGTTTCTTTGAAAGTTTGCACGCTGCCGAAATTGAAGCTGTTTATTGGGACGAAGAAGAAATTAATCATCAGCATAAAATTCTTACACCTAAGTTTTTAGGATTTCTATTGGTAGCTGGTCTGTTAACAAGTGGAGCAACGTATTTCACTTTAAACAAGTTAATCAACATGGCACCATTCACTTGGATGATGGAACAGCAGAAGCAAAATCCCCAGCAGAAGAGTTTGATATTTGCAGACGGTTTCGGAATGAGAAAACCGGTTGAAGGAACAATTGCAAGAGGTTATTTGCCGTACGAGTATAAAGGTCTACCAGATTTAGCTGCAGAAAAATTAATTAATCCTCTTCCGGTTTCTAAAAGTGTTTTAGAACTCGGTCAAAAGAAATATGATACATATTGCAGTCCTTGCCATGATTATCATGCAACCGGGTTAAGCCGATTGAGGGGGCAATTTCCAAATCCGCCAAGCTTGCATTCCGAAAAAGTTAGAACTTGGAAGGATGGGAGAATTTATGCCGTTATTATGGAGGGACAAAATGTGATGCCATCTTATGCAAATCTTTTAGATAGCGATGAAAGATGGGCAGTTATTCATTATATAAGAGCATTGCAAAGATCGCTTAATGCTAAGGAGTCTGATATAAAATGAGTTCCGGTTCAAAAGTAGAATATCAGAAGAAAGAAATATCTCCAAGAGTTCAAACTCTCGGACTTCTATTAACAGTTCTTGGATTAATAGTTGTACTTGGCGGATATTTTGTAAATCCGGCTAGAATGGCGTTCAATAATATAATTGGACTAACGTTTATTATAAGTATAGCTGTAGGCGCTTTATTCTTTGTAGCTGTTGAATATCTTTCCGGTGCAGTTTGGAGTACACCATTCAGAAGAGTTAGCGAAATAATTTCCTCATTCGTTATACTTGTCCCAATTATTGTAATTCCACTATTGTTTAATTTGCATTCGGTATTTCACTGGACACACCCGGAAGTAGTGAACGCAGACAAAGTATTAAGCGAAAAAGCTCCATATCTAAATATTAATTTTTTTGTAATTCGCGTTGGTGCATTTATTGCAATTTGGATGTTGTTTCAATATCTGATTACAAGAAATTCTTTAAGACAAGATTCAACAAAAGATCAAGCAATAACAACTAAGAATGTGAAACTGTCTGCTGTGTTCATTCCATTCTTTGCACTAACAATTAGTTTTACCGGAATAGATTGGTTAATGAGTTTGGAACCTCACTGGTTCTCAACAATTTTCGGAATTTATTATTTCTCCGGTACTGTAGTAGCGGCATTGGCTGCTATTACTTACATCTCGATAAAATTAAACGAAAATGGACTCTTAGTAAAAGGGTTAACATCCGATCACTATTATAGTATGGGAGCTTTACTTTTTGCTTTCATTAATTTTTGGGCATATATAGCATTTAGCCAGTTCTTGCTGGTTTGGTACGCAAACTTACCGGAAGAAACATTTTGGTTTTTGCAGAGGTGGGAAGGAAGCTGGGTAATATGGACGGTGGGATTACTGATTGTTCATTTTCTGATTCCTTATTTCGGTTTACTTTCTCAACCATCTAAAATGGATGCTAAGAAGCTGAAGTTCTTTTCTCTCTGGATTTTAGGCGCCCATTATTACGATCTGTATTTTTTAGTAATGCCGAATTACAGCAGAGATGGAGTAGCGCTAAGCTGGTATGAATTAGGATTCCCAATTCTCTTAGTCGGTTTAATGATTTTAGTTTTCGTTGCAAAATCTAAGAAACAAAATTTAGTTCCAATTGGCGATCCCAAACTTAAACGTGGTATCGATTTCAGACTATAATCTCAAAAATTATGAATACAAAAAAGAAACTCGAAGACGAAATTGATTTCAAAGATTTAATTAAGAATCCGATAAGATTGTTCGGCTGGATATTCCCACTCTTTATAGTAGTGCTGATTGGAGTTGGAGTTTACTATGTGAAAAATTTATCGCTTATATCTTTGAATGAACAGCCGGTTGGTGCAACAGATACTACTAATGTGAAAAAGGAAATTGTTGCTAAACTTGGCGGAATTACTCCAGCTATGGATTTATCTGTAATAAAGACTCCAACAAAGGATTTCATTGCAAAGGGAAAAGAGTTATATAACAGCAACTGCAAATCTTGTCATGGCGAGACTGGAATGGGTGATGGAACAGCCGGTGCAATGTTAAATCCAAAGCCAAGAAATTTTCATACAGTTGATGGCTGGACAAACGGCAGAACAATTGACAAGATGTATAAAACTCTTCAAGAGGGAATTATTAAAAATGGAATGGCTGCTTATGAGTACTTGGCAGCTAGCGATCGTATGGCTATCATTTCCTATATAAGAACATTTGTTGAATTTCCACTAGTTAAAGATGAAGAAGTAGCTGCATTAGATCAGACTTACCAGCTTACAAAAGGTACTGTAGTTCCTAATACTGTTCCGGTAGCAAAAGCTGAGGCCAAATTGATTTATGAGAATTTTAATGTAGTCAAAAAGATATCTACTGCTAAGCAAATTATTGGCGTTACAAAAGAAAACGTAGGTGCGGAATTAGTTAAAAAAGCTGCGTCCAATTTAGATAAAGTTTTTGGATCGTTCATTAATGGAATGCAGAATCAAAGCATGGATAGTTTTGCTCCTTTAGTCGTTGCTAATCCAATTGAGTATGGATTCAAACCGGCAATAAGCCGTTATTCTAAAGATGAATTAGCTCAGATTTATAATTACTTGAAAACAGTAACAATGTGAATAGACAATGAAGTGCTCAAAAATAATTTATCTGCTTTTAATAATTCTTTCCTCTCAAACTTTTTCTCAAAGGAAAATAGAAGCTGGAGTTGACGAAAAGATCGGTTCATATCTTCCGCTTGATCTAAAATTTACTACAAGTGAAGGTAATGAAGTTTCGCTTAAAGAAGTGATTAACAAGCCAACTCTGTTAGCGTTGGTTTACTTTGAATGCACAGGCATTTGCGCCCCAATGCAAAATGAATTAGCGTGGACAATTGATAAACTACAGCTTGAACCGGGAACGGATTTTCAAGTTGTTAGTCTCAGTTTTGATCATCATGAAAATTCTGATATAGCTGCGAAATGGAAAGCCAATTACCTAAAAACCATAAAAAGAAAATTTGGAACAAAAGATTGGCAATTTCTTACCGGCGATTCGATTACAATCAAAAAATTAACTGAAGCGGCTGGATTTTATTTCGTTCCTAACGAAAAAGAATACATACATGGTGGTGTAGTTATTTCCATTGCGCCGGATGGAAAAATTTCCCGTTATTTATTTGGTAGAGATTTCAATCCCTTTGATGTGAAAATGGCTTTGCTGGAAGCTAAAGCCGGTAAAACAAATCCAACTATTTCTAAAGTGCTTGAGTTTTGTTTCAGCTTCGATCCTAAGGGAAGACAATACACATTAAATGTAACAAGAATTGTAGGAAGCATTATGCTGCTTGGCGTTGGTGCTTTTTTAGGAGTTTTAGTTTTCAAGAGAAAGAAAAACAATAAGAATGAAGGAGTCGATATAGATGGCTAACGGAAATAATACTGTAGCCGAAAATTTTTATAATCAAAGCACAAATAAGCATACCGGAATTTTATCTTGGCTGCTTACTGTAGATCATAAGCGCATCGGGCTAATGTATTTGATGGCAATATTAACATTTTTTGTCGTTGGTATTATTATCGGATTGCTAATGCGTTTAGAACTCATTGCACCTGGCAGACAAATAATGGATGCACAGACTTACAACACATTATTTACTCTTCACGGAGTAATAATGATATTCCTTTTTATCATTCCCGGTTTGCCAGCTATCTTCGGCAATTTCTTTCTGCCTATTCAATTGGGTGCAAGAGATGTTGCTTTTCCAAGACTGAACTTACTTTCGTTTTATATTTATGTAATTGGTGCTGCGTTAGCGCTTATAAGTTTATTCTTACCCGGCGGACCAATTGATACGGGCTGGACATTTTATATTCCTTACAGTGTTAGAAGCACAACAAATGTTTCCATGGCAATTTTTGCAGCCTTCATTCTAGGATTTTCATCAATTCTAACCGGTATAAATTTTATTACAACAACGCATCGTTTACGCGCACCGGGAATGACATTTTTCAAAATGCCATTATTCGTTTGGGCAACTTATGCTACTGCATGGATCCAGATTATAGCTACACCTGTTATAGGTATAACAATCATTTTAGTGATGCTGGAAAGAGCATTTGGTGTAGGAATATTTGATCCGGCACTTGGCGGCGATCCAATTCTATTTCAACATTTGTTTTGGATTTATTCTCATCCCGCTGTTTATATTATGATTCTTCCGGCTATGGGAGTTGTTTCGGAAATAATTCCAACTTTTGCCAGAAGAACAATTTTTGGTTACAGAGCAATTGCAATGTCCAGCTTGGCAATCGCTTTTGTTGGTTATTTAGTTTGGGCTCATCACATGTTTACTAGCGGAATGAGCGATACAGCTAGATGGATTTTTTCTTTGCTTACTTTCATTGTTGCATTGCCTAGCGGTGTTAAGGTATTTAACTGGGTTGCAACTATGTACAAAGGCTCAATTGATCCAAAGCCCCCATTTTTATGGGTTATGAATTTTATTTTCTTATTCTCCATAGGAGGATTAACGGGATTAGTTCTTGGCTCACTTGCAACTGATATTCACGTTCATGATACCTACTTTGTTGTTGCTCACTTTCATTATGTAATGTTTGGCGGAACCGGAACTATTTTCTTTGCCGCATTACATTATTGGTTTCCTAAAATGTTTGGCAGAATGTATAACGATAAATTGGCAACAATTGCGGTTGCGCTCTATTTCATTGGCTTTAACATGCTTTACTTCCCGAAATTTATTATGGGATATATGGGAATGCCAAGGAGATATTACGATTATCTGCCGCAATTCGAACCTCTCCAGAAAGTTTCCACAGTCGGTTCGTGGATTTTAGCTGGAACAATATTTTTCATAATCGGTTACTTGATTCATGCTTTGCTGAAAGGGAAGAAGGCAACTTCTAATCCTTGGGGCGGAGTAACATTAGAGTGGCATATTCCATCGCCGCCGCCTTTGGAAAACTTCAAAGAGATTCCAATTGTTACGCATGAACCGTACGATTTCAGTCAACTTAAGGAGATGAAGAATGAGTAGTCATCAAGAAGGAACAGTCGCTCACGTTCACCGCGATGATATTGGTGCAAGGATGGGCATGTGGCTTTTCCTATTTACTGAAGTGCTTCTTTTTGGTGGAATGTTTTTGGTTTATGCGTTTTACCGTTTTCAGCATCCCGATCAGTTCCGTGTAGCTGCAATGGAGCTAAATACCGGTATTGGTACACTGAATACAGTAATTCTGCTTACAAGCTCTTTAACTGTAGCACTTGCAATTGCAGCTGTACAGAAGGGAAATAGATTCCTCGCAG
The DNA here is from genome assembly GCA_043807765.1 of Ignavibacteriota bacterium. Taxonomy (GTDB): domain Bacteria; phylum Bacteroidota; class Ignavibacteria; order Ignavibacteriales; family Melioribacteraceae; genus Stygiobacter. The sequence continues at coordinate 165,690 of JAZDFQ010000073.1, read as the reverse complement.
TTTTAATGCTGAATCTTACATTGGTTTTTGCGGTAATGTTTATGGTTAATAAATATTTTGAGTGGAGCGCAAAAATATCTCACGGATTATATCCCGGTTCAAAAGCCATGCTCGATCTTCCCAACGGGCAAATATTGTTTTACGGACTATATTATGTAATGACCGGCTTACATGCTTTGCACGTAATTATTGGTGTTATTATACTTAGCTTTATGCTGGTTCAATTAATGAAGAAAAAGATCACTCAGGATAATCATGTTAAGCTTGAGAACGCCGGTTTATACTGGCACTTAGTAGATTTAATATGGATTTTCTTGTTCCCACTTTTCTATTTAATACAGTGAGGCCGATTAATGGATAATCATTCAAAAAATAATCATCCGGGATATTCAACATATTTTTTTGTTTGGCTTGCACTGCTAGCTTTTACATCAATCACTGTTACAGTAGCCGGAATAAATTTAGGAAAGTATACCATGCTGGTTGTTCTTGGCATCGCAGCAGTAAAATCGATTCTAGTTGTAAATATTTTTATGCATATAAAATTTGAAGAGAAAATTTTCAAAGTATTCATTGCATTAAGCTTTAGTACTTTGTTAATCATCTTCATCTTAACATCGTTTGATATTATTTATCGTTGAGGTTAGAAAATGTCATCAGCTCCAACTACACACGTTGAAACTGTAGATTTTGTTATGCTTTATATTGTTGGAATTTCTGTAGTTCTTTTATTAGGAATTACAGCTACAATGATTTATTTCGTTTTTAAATATCATAGAAAAAAAGGACACCAGCCGGTTGATATTCATGGCAACTTCTGGCTTGAATTAATTTGGATTGCAATTCCTACAATTCTTGTCTTGTCCATGTTTTATTTCGGCTACACCGGATTCAGAGAAATAAGAGATATACCTTCAAATGCATTCAAGGTAAAAGTTGAAGCAATGATGTGGAAATTTACTTTTAAGTATGAAAACGGAAAGCAGACGGATACTTTGTATGTACCAATTGATACACCAATTCATTTGGAAATGAAGTCTGTAGATGTAAATCATGCATTCTACATACCGGCGTTTAGAATAAAGGAAGATGTACTAAATTCTCAAGTAACTAATCTCTATTTCAAACCCGAAAAACTTGGAATGTACGATGTTGCTTGTGCTGAATACTGCGGACTGAAACATTCTATGATGTACACAGCCGTAATAGTTTTACCTAAAGCAGATTTTGATTCTTGGTATGCAGTCAAACCGGAAGAAACGGTTACAAAGTAATGACAATTTATAACTACATAAAAAAATATTTCAATATTCTCTTAGAGCTCGGGAAAGTCCGTATTACATTTTTTGTCTCTATGACTACTTCGCTGGGCTACATTTTATTTACCGGAAAGATTGATTTAGGAATTATTCTTCCTACCATTGGAGTATTTCTTCTTGCATCCGGTTCCTCTTGCTTAAATCATTTGCAAGAACAAAAGTTTGATGCGGTAATGGAGAGAACCAAAGGAAGACCGTTACCTTCGGGAAGGATTGATCCGCTTTCAACTCTTCTTGTTGGAATTAATATGATTTTAGTTGGATCGATGTTCTTATACTACAGCTCTAACTTAAATGCTTTGTTGCTTGGCTGGTTGGCAGTTATCTGGTATAATATTTTTTATACGCCTCTTAAAAGAAAATTTGCACTTGCGGTAGTTCCCGGTGCTTTGATTGGCGCAATTCCTCCGGTTATTGGCTGGACGGCAGCCGGTGGAAATCCATTTGCTGCGAAAATCCTAATTGTTGCTCTTTTCTTTTTTATCTGGCAAGTTCCTCACTTTTGGCTTCTCTTATTAATGCATGGCAAAGATTACGAGCAAGCGGGATTTCCAACCCTAACAAAAGTATTTTCTTCTTTTCAAGTTAGCAGAATAACTTTTGTTTGGATTGTAGCTCTTGCTTTTAGCTGTATCTTAATTCCACTTACTAAAATTTCATCTCAGCCATATACACCGGTATTGCTTTTCTTGTTGGCACTTTGGCTTATTTTTGAGTCACGTGGAATACTAACCACATACTTAGAAAAAGTTATGCTCAAGAAAGCCTTTATCAGAATTAACATTTTTGTACTTCTAGTTGTACTTTTGATTTCAATAGACAAATTAATACTCATCGAATTTTAACGGAATTAATATGGATTTCTTAGACAAACTAGTTCTTCCACAATCTGCTCATCATATGGTACTAATAAAATATTTACTTGTGCTAGCTAATATTCTTTTAGTTCCCTACTTAAGTGTATTGACCGGATCTTTAATTTTCTCAATCTTCTTCAAAAGGAGAGCGGAAAAAAGTAATAATCCGCTGGCTTACAGATTTTCTAAAGAGTTAGTTGATTTAGTCACTTTTAACAAAAGTGTTGCAATTGCTTTAGGAATAGTACCACTGTTGAGCTCCGCATTTGGATATGCACAATTACTGCATTTGTCAAGCACTGAGGTTCCAAATTATCTTTTTCTTTCAGCAATATTGTTACTTGCAGCCATAGTGATGGTGTTTACTTTTAAGTATTCGTTTCACTTCAAAGATATTTTTAAAATTGCAGATGAAAAGGGAATTGGAGCTAATGATTTTGAAAAGGAAGAAATTAGTAAGTACTCAAATAATACTAATGCAATGAACAAGAAAGCCGGAATAATAGCTTTATACGCAACGATTTTTGCTGTTTACTTTTACGTTGGTGCTGTTCAACTTGCAATTGATTCTGAGCGATGGAGCGGAAACATTAATGTTGTATCAATTATTTTTTCTCTCTCTACATTGGTAAACTTTCTGCAATTCTTTGTCGGTTCACTCGCATTAACTTCTATTATTGTGCTCTATAAGTATTTCAGGCCCAACTCCACTATTAAAGGGGAAGGTGAATACTTCGAATACATAAAGAAATTTTCTTTAAGCAATTCTTTAGTTTTAACAATCGCGTTCCCTCTTATGATCGCTATTGGTACAGTAGTTAAGACAAAGTTTGCGTTATCATTTACGGTTTTTGCATATGCAATTGCTGCAATCTTAGTGTTACTTTTTGTAAGCGGGTTAATATACTACATGCTTCGTGAGAATCATCTTAAATACAATTTAGCTGTACTCTTCTTATATGTAATAGTTTTTACATTGATAATAATCAAAGACCAATATGCTTTCGATACATCTACCAAAAAGCACTTTGCAGTTTTAGCTGCAAACTATACCGAGTTTGAAACTTCACTAAAGGCAGATATGGGAATCGGTCCGGTAATAAGCGGTGTAGATATTTATAATGGTCGCTGTATTGCTTGTCATAACTTTGATAAGAAAGTTGTGGGGCCACCATATAACGAGACCTTGCCGAAATATGAAGGTAAAAAAGCAGATTTGGTAAAATACATTTTGAATCCCGTGAAGATAAATCCGGATTATCCGGCTATGCCAAACCAAGGATTAAAACCCCGCGAAGCTGAAGCAATTGCTGAATATATTTTAACTACATATAAGAAATAATTTTTGTTAAAGGGATGCAGCAAGCATCCCTTATTTTTTAACATTCCAGTTCACCAATGCTTACTATTCTTGAAGCCATTAAGCTGTCAACCGAATATCTTGAAAAAAAAGGTATTGAATCGGCGCGTTTAAATTCTGAACTAATGCTTGCGGATATGCTTAATTGTAAGAGGTTGGATCTATATCTGACTTTTGAGCGCCCGCTTAAAGAGGAAGAAGTAGATAAACTTCGGCAATGGATTTCCAGACGAGGAAAGAATGAACCGCTTCAGTACATACTAGGTAAAGCTGATTTCTATGGGTTGCAGTTTGAAGTTGATAACTCGGTTCTAATACCAAGACCCGAAACTGAGATTTTAGTTGATCATATAATAGCTCAGAATAAGTACAATTCTAAATTAGATGTCCTGGATATTGGCACCGGAAGCGGAATTATACCAATTATTTTGGCTTTGCATCTGCCCGAATCAAATTTGACCGCAATAGAGATATCTCCGAACGCGATTAATTTAGCTAAAAAAAATGCAGTTAAGCATGGTGTGTCTGAGCGTATCAATTTTCTAAATCAAGATATTTTTTCGTCCGAGTTTAGCGAGAAATGTTTTGACCTAATTGTGTCAAATCCTCCATACGTAGCGCGAAGTGAATATCTTACTTTGCAAAAGGAGATAATAGATTTTGAACCAAAAGAGGCTGTTACAGATGAAGGAGATGGTTTAAAATTCTATTCTTTTATAGCTGAAAAGGCTAAGTTATGGCTAAAAGATGGCGGCAAATTATACTTCGAGCTAGGCAAGGGGCAATTTGGTTTTGTTGAAGAGAAACTGAAAATGGAAGGATATTCAAACATTTCCGTTACAAAGGATTTAGCTAATATTGAAAGAGTTATACAAGGTTCTAAATAATGAGAGCACTTGTTCAGAGAGTAACATATGGGAGCGTTGAGATTGCTGAAGAAAAATATTTCGCTTCTATAAATAAAGGAATGGTTATCCTTCTGGGAATAAAAACCAGCGATACTGAAGAAGATGCAATATATGTTGCCGATAAATGTTCCAACTTGCGAATATTTGAGGATGATAATGACAAGATGAATTTATCATTATTAGATATTAAGGGAGAAGTATTAATTATCTCTCAATTCACTCTCTACGGAGATACGCAAAAAGGAAATAGACCAAGTTTCATTGAAGCTGCACGACCAGAAACTGCAATTCCTCTTTACAATTTATTTGTAAAACGATTTAAGGAAAACATCGGCGAGGAAAAAGTCAAATGCGGCATATTCGGTTCGATGATGAAGGTTGAAATTCATAATGATGGTCCGGTTACTGTTACCGTTAAATCAAAGCAGAAATAAAAGGAACGATGAAATCAACATTAGTAGTTTTTATTGATGGAATAGGAATTGGTAAACCCGATACAGAAAGCAATCCATTCTTTAAGTATGATTTCAAAACATTTCGAAATATCTTCGGAACAATTCCACATCTTGGGAATCAATTTCTAGAAGGAAAGGATGCATTTGTTTTCCCGGTAGATGCTCTTTTGGGTGTGGAAGGAATTCCCCTAAGTGGAACCGGGCAGACTTCAATATTCTGCGGTGTAAACGCACCAGAACTTATTGGTAAGCATTTTGGACCCTATCCTTATTCAACTTTGGTCCCGGTTATTGAAGAGAAAAACATATTCAAAGAATTTAAGAAACTTAAGAAAAGTGTTCACTTTGCGAATGCATATCCAAAAGTGTTTTTCGATTATGTTAATTCCGGCAGAAGGAGATTAAGCGTTACAACACTAAGCTGTCTGCTAAGCGGTGTAAGACTAAATAATATTACTGATTTACACAGAGGCAATGCTCTAAGCGCAGAAATTGATAATGAGCGTTTAACAAAGCGGCTAGGCTACAAACTTCCGATAATCCAACCAAGAACTGCTGCAAGTCGGTTGTTGAGGCTAGCTAGCAAGAATCACTTCACTCTGTTCGAAATATTTCATACGGATCATCTGGGGCATGGCCGCAATAGCGAGATGCTTGAGTATTTCTCTAAAGTGTTGGATGAGTTTTTATTGAATCTGATTATGCATCTTCCAAAATCGGTTTCACTTTTAGTATGTTCAGATCACGGCAACTATGAAGATTTGTCAATAAAAATGCATACAAAAAATCCGGCTCTTGGTTTAGCTGCCGGTGTAAATGCGAAAGAGTATTCTCAAAAAATAAAATCTTTGGTAGATATTAAGGAAGCGATTTTGGAGAACTACTAGTGAACGATTATCCGCTCATAAAGTTTACATTACTGTTTATTTGCGGAATCATATTAGAATACTACCTAGCGATTAATGGGGTAGTGTTAGGAGCTTCGTTAGTCATAATATTGATGGTTGGTACAGTTGGATTATATCGTTACAACAAAAATGTCTTATTACCTTCGGTATTTGTTTCCTTTTCTATTATAGCTTTTGGAAGCATTTGGTATTCAAACTCTATTAGCAATATTAATAAATACCCTTTTCTCGATCCTAAGATTAAAAATGTTAGAGTATATGGAAAAGTCACCAAAATTGATCTTATAAAAGAAAAGAGACTTACTTTTAATCTCTCCCCAGATTCAATTCTTATCGGTAATAAGAAATACTCTTACACTACAACTTTTCTTTGTAATCTGTATGATGAGGATAATTTAATTAAGAAAGTGTATGACGTAATTAAAATCGGGAACAGAGTGGTTTATGATTGTATGATTAGCCGACCAAGAAACGAGCGAAACCCATTCGAGTTTGATTATGAAAAATACCTTAACGATAGAGGAGTAACAGCATTAGCTACGGCTTATAGTATTGAGTCGCTAGAGGTTAAAAACACTGATTACAGTCTAGTCAAGAATTCTATATGCGAAATCAGAAGATACATTGACGAACGGATTACACTAGTACATAATGAAACAACCCAAGGAATGCTTCGCGGGCTGATACTAGCAGACAGAAGCGGAATTGATTATCAAACCAATAGCGATTTTATGAATGCCGGTGTTGTTCATGTACTCTCGGTTTCCGGACTGCACGTTGGCTACATTGTTATAATCTTTTTATTTCTTTTTAACCGGTTTAACCTTTATTGGCGGGTATCCTTAACTGTAGTCGGTTTGATAATCTACATGATAATTACCGGTTCGGAAGCCCCCGTGTTTAGATCTACAGTTATGGCAAGTGTCATTTTGGTTACTCCATTCATGGGCCGTGAATCGAATAGTTATAACACTCTCTCACTTGCAGCCTTAATAATTCTTCTTCTTGATCCAAAAGAATTATTCAATCCCAGTTTTCAACTGTCGTTCTCCGCAATATTATCACTTATTATTCTTTACCCGGTCTTAAGTAAGTTTATTAAGGCACAAAATTTCAAGAGCAAAGTTGCAAACTATTTACTGCTCTTTTTCGGCTCTACATTAATAGCACAAATTGGAACCTTACCATTTACGTTGGTTTATTTTGGTAGAATATCAGTTACGTCTTTGTTGGCAAATTTATTTGTTATACCGATATCTGGTGTAATTGTAGGGCTCGGGATAGTAGCGATTTTATTCTCAACATTCTCATTTTTGCTTGCGGAAGTTTTTGCTGCTTGCAATGAATTATTAACCTATTTGATACTTTATTTAGTGCAAGTATTCGGTAATCCCAGCTATTCATTTATTAATATTACTCAGTTTTCTCTCTATGACAGCATCATTTTTTATCTAACCTTTGGATTGATATTCTCGCTATGGACTAGATTCAAAAGGTTCATTACTAAGTTACTTTTCGTTACACTTTCATTAGCAGTTTTTATAGTCGCAATATCATTCGATAACTCTGAATTACTGCCTAACAATAAGCTCTCTGTTCTCGCAATAGATGTTGGTCAAGGGGATTCTTTTTTAATTAAATTTCCAAATGGGCAAATTGCTTTGGTAGATGCCGGTGAGGCAACAAAGAAATTTGATAATGGAAAACGCGTAATCATCCCGTTATTGGATAAGCTGGGTATTAAGAAAATCGACTATTTATTTATCTCACATATAGATTCCGACCATTATATGGGCTCATTAAGCCTAATTAAAGAGGGGAGAATTGAGCGGATTTATAAACCGAAATTAGATTCAGCAAAATCAAACGATCTGAACTTTGAGAAAATCTTACTCAGAAACCGCATCCCAGTGAATTATTATTCTCAACGTACTATTAAGATTGGTAATTCAAAAGTATATTTGCTTAACAATTCGGATGGAACTATCTCATCTGAAACTTCAAACGATGCAAGCGGAGTTATGAAAATTGTATATGGAAATAATTCCATTTTGTTTACGGTAGATGCTGGTGTGAAAGTTGAAAAGAACTATATCAGCAAATACGGACGCTTTCTACAAAGCGATGTGCTAAAAATAGCTCATCATGGAAGTAGAACAAGTTCCTCAATGAAATTTCTTGAGGGTGTAGCCCCTCGTTACGCTTTAATTAGTGCGGGAGTAAAAAATAAATTCAGACATCCGTCAAAAGAAATTCTAGCTAGGCTTAGGCAATTAAACGTAAAAATTCTTAGAACCGATAGTGCCGGAGCAAATCTTATGGTTTTTGATGGATATCAAGTAAATGAAGTGAATTGGAGAAATTAAGTATATGAGCTTAAGTGTTGTTGAGAACTGTTCCTTAATAAACTATAATACTTTTAATCTAGATGTGAAAGCAAAGCTATTAATTACAGTCAGCAAGGATGACGACTACTCAGAACTTATTAACTTACTCGATGCGTCAAACGAGCCGAAATTATTTCTAGGTGGTGGAAGTAACGTTTTGTTCTTAAACGATTTTCCCGGATTAGTTGTTCGGTTGGCTACTAAAGGAATAAAGATAGTTTCTGAAACATCAGATTTTATTGAACTGCTATGCGAAGCTGGCGAACTCTGGGATGATGTTGTTTCTTATGCAGTATCTAGAAAATATTACGGTATTGAGAATATGGCATTAATTCCCGGTACGATTGGAGCCGCCCCAATCCAGAACATTGGAGCATACGGATCGGAAATAAAAGATGTCCTTGTTAGCGTGACTGGAATCGAATTAATCACAAAAGAAACAAAGACACTTACTAATGATGATTGTGAGTTCGACTATCGCTCAAGCATTTTCAAAACAACACTAAAAGGAAGATTCTTGATAAAAAGTGTCTTACTCAGATTATCTAAAAAGAAAAAATATCATTTGAATTACAGAGCGTTAAAGGAAAAATTTGGTCATAAATCAGAAGAGAATATTTCCATAGAGAAAGTTGCCGAGTATATTAAACGAATTAGAAATGAAAAACTACCGGATATAAAAGTGTTGGGTAATGCGGGTAGCTTTTTCAAGAATCCGGAAATATCCAAACGACAGCTAAGCGAACTTAAAGACGAATTTCCTAAAATAATATCATTCTCTACGACAATTGGAACTTACAAAGTAGCTGCCGGCTGGTTGATTGAAGAATGCGGTTTTAAAGGAAAAAGAATTGGGGACGTAAGCTGTTTCTCAAGACAAGCTTTAGTAATTGTGAACCACGGCAACGCTACCGGTACTGAAATCATGGAGTATGCATCTCAAATACAATCAGCTGTAAAAGCTAAATTCAATATTGAATTAACACCTGAAGTTAACATAATCAAATAACTTACTTAATTCCGAGGAGAATATGTCTGGAACGAACAACGAAAACAATCTCTTAAAAAAAATATGGATAGATGTTATTCTGCCTTTTAAGGATTTAATAAAAAACACATGGATAGAAATTACCCAGCCTTTTAAGGATTTAATGCACACTTCGCGAGCACTATTTGGATTAAACCTTTCCTACGTACTTGAAGGATTAACATACTTTGGTGTTGTAGGCTTATTGGCGATTTATTTTAATGAGTACACTCAGCTTGATGATATGAAAGCCGGAAACATGGTCGGATTTTTGACTGCCGGTATCACATTAAGTATGCTTTTTTTAGGAGCTACTGTTGATATTGTCGGTGCCAGAAAAGCATTACTGTATTCCTTGTCTTTTATGTTTTTTGGTAGAGTTCTTTTAACATTAGCGCCTAGCTTAGGAGCGCCCGGGCTTTGGAACAGTGCTCATATTTTTGCTATGATTGGTCTTCTGGGAGTAGTACTAGGTTATGGAATTTATCAGCCCGCTGCATATGCGGCCGTTAAGAAATTCACAACTGAGAAGACTGCTGCAATGGGATATGCCATGCTTTATGCACTCATGAATCTTGGTGGTTTTCTTCCCGGGATCATTTCGCCTCCAGTTAGAAAATCTTTTGGAATTATTGGAGTATTCTGGGTATTTGTTGCTTTAACAGTTGTGGGTTGGTTTGTAGTTTATTTTATAATGTCCAAAAAGGCTGTTGACAAAGCCATTGAGGAAGCAAATGCAGAGAAAACTACTTCTGTCGAATCTGAAGATGAATTATCAAAAATGACCGCAAAAGAAAAACTTAGCTTTTACCTTAAGAACTTTCCGTTAAAGGATTTACGCTTTCTCTTCTTCATCTTTGCTTTGATACCGGTACAAACCTTATTTGCTCATAACTGGCTGACACTTCCTCTTTACACAAGCAGAGCGTTTGATGGATTCGTTCAATCCAATTTTGAATTTTTTGTTAATCTAAATCCAATATTAATTTTTATTCTAACACCAATTGTGGCGGCATTAACAATAAAGAAGAATACTTATTGGATGATGATAATTGGAACATTTGTTATGGCTGTTCCAACATTCATCTTGGCACTTGGACCAACTTTCACAAATTTGATGCTTTATTTAGTTCTTATGACAATTGGAGAGGCGATGTGGCAGCCTAGGTTCTTGCAATGGGTCGCAGAAATTGCTCCTAAAAACATGACTGGCATATATATGGGAATTGGTCAGTTTCCATGGTTCCTTACAAAAATTGTTACCAGTATTTACTCAGGATGGTTTTTGATGAATTACTGTCCCGATAATACTCCAAGAGAGATGATGAACACACAGTACATGTGGTTGATATATGGCTTTATAGCTGTAATTAGTCCGGTTGCATTATTCCTAGCTAGAGGATGGATGATGAAAGGGTTTAAAACAAAACACGAAGGATAAATGTTGGTTCTACAAAATGATTCTACATAAATATATAGATGAGAATGGTAAAAATTCAATTGAAAATTCTGAATTGAAAGTTAGTATTCCAAGTGAATTCAACGATCCGTTCGAACTTATGCCACGAGATAACACCGTTTGGACACGATCAAGAATGAAACAGCAATTGTTTTCAAAAGCTAATATTGAAAAGGTTTATAATACCTTAAAAATAGCCGGCATGATTAAAAATAAGAAGCAATTGAAACAAGATTTGAAGAATAAAGAAAAATATATCAAAGTATTTGAAGATAGGATAAATAATGGAATGATTTGGAATACGATTCAAGAGATGAAGCAATATGCTGATCAAGCCATTAGAATTATTAGTTTTTCATCTGATAAATCAAACGAGTTCAATCAGTTATTAATGTGGTCTCATTACACAAATAAACACAAAGGAATGAGAATTCATTTCGATACCAAGAAGTTCGAGATTGGTGAAATAAATTTCAAGGAGGTTATTTATTCCACTTCAAGAGTTCCTTTTGACGCGAATATTCAAACAGAATCAGAGGCATTTCTAGACCAAATTACTTCCTTTTTAATTACAAAATCTGAAGCATGGCATTATGAGGAGGAGTATCGATTAATTATGTCTGCTAAATATTGTTATGCAAAAAATGATCTATTCTTTTATAAAATCATTCCAAATAGTATAGTGCAAATAGATATTGGTTTCAATTCAATACCCCAATTCGAAAAAGATATTATAAACTTATTGAACAGAGATGGTTATAGGCATATAAAATTAACGCGTGCATTATTAGATGAGAATGCATATAAATTAAAATACAAACAAATAGATTTTGTATAACAAGCGCCTCAACGGTAACTGCTATTTCGAAGTTGCTATTTGAGTCGCATTTTAAAGGAAACTCACATTTGCTTATGACAAGACCGTGTCTAATAAATGAGCAAAATTCGTTACATTTCAATAGTAAGTTTTATCAATTTCAAATAAGAAACTGTTGCCGCATTTGGATCTAACCAAACAATACATAATTCAAAGCCTAGTTGGTGCTGCCAACAACTTGCGCCTAAGCTCTGAGAAGATAGAGACAGTTGCTATTCTTAAAGAGCGCCTATCCATTGCTGAAAATATTTCTGAAGAATTAAAAAACTTCAAGAAAATTACTCCGCTTTCTAAATTGGGTATTAAGCTGGGTGAAATCTTAACTTACATTGAAAGCGGGAAAGTTGATTTCAATAAGCTTAGCGAACGGTTTAAGGAACAAAGCTATAGTTTGGTAAAAGACCTAAGTACAGTATTAGATGTTCTTACTCCACAATCAACTAAGGCACTTTTTCAAGAAAAGGAAGAGGTTCCAATTAAAGTTGATCTTACGAGTATTCCAATAAAAGGAACAACAGCAACTTTTGACTACTCTATAGAAATACCAAAGAGATCAACAGCAGATGAATTGAAAGAAGCAATAATACTTGATGAGCTTGATAGGGAATCTCCATTCAATTTTGAAAATTATGAAGAGAAGATTTTAAAGCCGGTTAAAGAATTGGACTCTTTCTTAAACCGAATTCTAAAATTTGATTACACCGATGGAGAAATTCATTCTTACATCAAAGTAATGAAAGAGAATGCTGGCATTTCTCAAAAAATTGGTTTTGAAGTTTTATCTAACATGCACTCCATACTATCAAGAGGATTGGATCTTATCCATCAAAAGAAAATTGCTCCAAGTATAAACGTTGTTGAATCTCTGCGCGCTTGTTTGATTGTTATAGTTGCAGTTGTGCGGGGGAAAGAAGTTGACATTACCAGTTATTTAACAAAAGCGGAAGGATTTGGTAAATCCATATCTCCCAAAAACAAAGGAAATTAAATGGAACTATATGCTGTGATAATGGCGGGTGGTGTAGGTTCACGTTTCTGGCCAAGAAGCAAAGAACGCAAACCTAAACAATTAATCCGCATCTTCGGCGATAATACGATGATTCAGGATACAGTTAAGAGATTGGATGGACTTGTAGAACCAAAAAACATTTTTGTTATTACAAATAAAATCCAAAAAGCGAGAGTAAAAGATCAACTTCCGCAACTACCGGCAGAGAACATAGTAGATGAACCATTTGGTAAAAATACAGCTGCTTGTATTGGTTTAGCTTCAATTCTTGTGAAAGCTAAAAATCAAGAGGCTGTAATTGTAACTCTTCCTTCGGATCATTTAATAAAGGATGATGAAGAGTTTAGAAAATGTTTAAAGAATGCAGCTGATTTTGCTTATGATTCGAAAGGACTTGTAACCATTGGTATTACACCTACCAGACCGGAAACCGGCTACGGATATATTCAATTTGATGAGAAGGAAATTTCAAATAACATTTACAAAGTTTTAACCTTTGCAGAAAAACCAAACTTAGCTACTGCTAAACGTTTTATAGAGTCGGGAGATTTTCTTTGGAATGCCGGAATATTTGTTTGGCGGGTTGATACAATTCTAGAAGAAATAAAAACCTTTTTACCCGACCTTCATGAAGGCTTAGTTGAAATCGAAAGTGCGATAGGTACACCAGAGTTTGATAAGCAGCTCGTTAATGTTTACGGACAGTTAAAAAGCATTTCGATAGACTATGGTGTTATGGAAAAGGCAAGTAATGTTTACTTAACCAAAGCTGATTTCTATTGGAACGATGTCGGCAGTTGGGAAGCAGTTTACGAAGTTGCAGAAAAAGATGAAGAGGGTAACGCTTTGGTCGGAGACGTTTATACTGAGAAGACTTTTAACTCCTATGTGTTTTCTCCAAAGAAATTTGTAGCTACTATAGGTGTAGAGAACCTAATAGTTATTGATACAAATGAGGCTCTTTTGATTTGCAACAGAGATAATGCACAAGAAGTAAGGCAAATTGTTGAATATCTAAAAATGAATAAGAGATCCGAGCTGATCTGATGAAAAAATTAATTACTGAAGCAGATATTCTTGTTTTAATAAAATCCGGCGGAACTGAATTAGTAATTGGAAAAGATGTAGTCATTTCTCCATTGGCTCAAGACCGGATTAAACAAAACAAAATCAAAATTGTGACCCAAGCATCAATTGCTTCAAAAGTAGAAAACTCAGCTAATTCTAAAATTGCAATTGGTTCCGACCACACCGGCGTAAAAGAAAAAAAGGTCTTGTTTGATTATCTGAAGAATAAAGGCATCGATATTATTGATGTTGGTACATTCACTGAAGACGCGGTTGATTATCCGGATATTGCTTTTAATGTGGCCAACAGAGTAAAAATTGGTGAAGTAAATTTGGGAATAATTCTAGACGCCACCGGAATACCTTCATGCATTACTGCTAATAAAATTCCCGGTATTAGAGCAGCAACTTGCTATAATGAATTTAGCGCAAGAAGTTCTAAAGAGCATAACAATGCAAACGTTTTGGTGATGGGAGCCAAGGCATTAGGCGATGAAACATTAAAATCAATTGTTGATGTTTGGCTGTCTTCTAAGTTTCTCGGCGATCGACATCAGAAGAGATTGGACAAAATAAAGACCATTGAAGAAAAGTACCTTAAATAAATAGAAAATTATTAGAATCTCACATACGAAGAGAATTTAGAATTGCTAATCGAAAAATCCACGATACAAGAGAAAGTACAATTCGGCGAAAATATTTTTCAGATTAAACTACATTCGCCATTAATAGCTCAAAATGCTAAGCCGGGACAATTTTGTAACATAAAAGTATCTGAAAGCAGTTTTCCTTTGCTGAGGCGACCATTCAGCCTTAACAATGTTGATGGAGAAACTATTTCGTTTTTGTTTGATATTCATGGGGAAGGAACGAAAATACTTTCTGAGAAAAACACTGGCGATACGCTTGATATTCTTGGTCCGTTAGGTAATGGGTTTAATACCGAAGGAGATTATTCAACAGCAATTATTGTGGCTGGCGGATTAGGCGCTGCCCCTTTCCCATATCTAACAAATGAATTAAATGGGAAAGAAGTAATTTCAATTGTAGGTGCTCGTTCAAAAAATCTTGTTATAACAAAAGATTTGAAGAATACTTTCACTGCCACAGATGATGGTTCACTCGGATTCAAAGGAAATGTTGTTGAACTTCTTACCGATTACATTGAAAAAAATAGTTTATCGAATTTTCGAATTTTTGCTTGCGGTCCTAACCCAATGCTGAAGTCTCTTCAAAAACTGTCGATTGAAAAAAACTACGATTGCCAGCTATCTATCGAATGTGCAATGGCTTGCGGTTTTGGTATCTGTCAAGGTTGCCCGGTTGAAACCAGCGATGGCGAAGGATATAAATTGGTATGCAAAGATGGGCCGGTCTTCGAAGCTAAGGAAATAAAGTTATGAGCAATGTTAATCTTTCTGTAAGTATTGGTTCGCTCAAATTAAAGAATCCGGTATTGCTTGCTTCCGGTACCGTTGGGTACGGAAACGAAATTTCTCAGTTAACAGACATCAGCAAACTCGGCGGGATAGTAACAAAATCATTATCTCTAAAACCGAGAAAGGGAAATCCTCCTCAGCGAATAGTTGAAACTCCATCCGGAATGCTCAATGCTATTGGTTTGGCTAATGTTGGCGTAGAAGTCTTTATTAAAGAAAAAATTCCTTTTCTAAAAGAGTTGAACACAACTTTAATTTGCAACATTGCTGCTAGTTCAATAGAAGAGTACGTTGAATGCGTAAAAATTTTGACTCATGAAGAGACTATTCAAGCATTTGAGATTAATGTTTCGTGTCCAAATGTTAGAGAAGGCGGATTAATTTTTGGAAATGATCTTACTTCTGTAGGAAGAATTACTGAACAAGTTAGAAAGGCAACCAGCAAACCGATAATTATTAAGCTTTCTCCGAATGTTCCGAAGATTTCTGACTTTGCTGCAATAGTGAAGAAAGAAGGTGGCGATGCAGTCTCGGCAATTAACACTCTCGTTGGTGCCTTGTTCGATATTTATTCAAAGCGTCCAAAAATTAAGAACATAACCGGCGGGCTTTCCGGCCCCGCTATAAAGCCGGTTGCAATTGCAAAAGTTTTAGAAATCAAGAGAAATGTAGATATACCAATCATAGGGATTGGCGGAATAATGAATTGGAAAGACGCAGCAGAGTTTATGATTGCTGGAGCTTCCGCAATTCAAGTCGGAACCGCAAATTTTATTAATCCCAACACCGGCTGCGAAATAGTAGATGGACTAAATTCTTTCTGCGATCAGCAAAAAATTCATAATATAAGTGAGTTGATAGGCTCTTTTCAGATTTGAAATGGAAATCCAACCCGCATTAGATAAACTTTTCTCGCTTCACCAATTTGGAATTAAACTTGGACTTGAAAGCACTCTTTCGCTGCTAGAACAAATTGGGAATCCGCATAAAAAACTAAAATGTTTTCATTTAGCCGGTTCAAACGGGAAGGGAAGCACGGCTTCTTTCGTTGCTTCCATTTTAATTGAACATGGTTTCAAGGTTGGATTATATACTTCCCCTCACTTTGTAAGATTTAACGAAAGAATAAGAATCAATGGCGAAGAAATCTCAGATGAGAAGATTGTTCCATTTGTTTCCAAATTGGAAAAGTATATAGATGAATCCCGGCCGACGTTCTTTGAGTTAACCACTGCTCTAGCATTCGAGTACTTTGCGGAAGAAAACGTGGATTATGCTGTAATTGAAACCGGTTTAGGCGGAAGGCTTGATTCAACTAATGTAATTTGTCCAATGGCTTCAATTATTACATCAATTAGTCTAGAGCACACAGCGCATCTCGGAAATACAATTGAGAAAATTGCGTTTGAAAAAGCCGGAATCATAAAGAAGAAAACGCCGGTTTTTGTAGGGAGAGTTCCAGTAGCTTCTGAACACGTTATATTGAATAAAGCTTCAGAAGAAAATACCAAGTATTTTCTGAGTAAAGATTTTGTTGTTAAAAATGAAGATCACCTATGTGTGCTAGTAAAGGGAATCTGCTTCACTATTTATCAAACTCCGCTTTTAGGGAATCATCAGCTATGGAATGCCGCACTGGCAGTAAAAGCTGTCTACGAAACAATAGGGAATATCAGGCCATTAACAGTTAGTCGTGGAATTCAAAAAGTTCTTCAGAACTCTAAGATTGAAGGGCGGTATGAGGTTTTCAATAACTCTCCCAAGGTTATTTTTGATTCTGCACATAACCCAGAGGGAGTGAATACTTTTATTGAGCAGTTTAGTACTGAATTCGGAGATTTCGAAGAAAGAATCTTAATCTTTGCAGCAATGAAAGATAAAAGCATTAGCTCTATGCTAAGTAGTCTGATTCCTTATTTTGATAGAATTATCATAACATCAATCAAGGATGAGCGGGCTGCAAATCCGGCTGAAATAAAGGAGTTAATAGGCAATCACAAAATTAGAACGGCAGAGCTTAACGATGCTTTCCAGAATTTGGTCGATTTTCTTCAAACTCCTAGAAATGCGTGCTTAGTGGTTTTAGGCAGTATGTACCTATTAGGAGAAATAAAATCCAAAATAATTGAAAAAAAACTTGACATTGAGAGCGGCGGAGTATAATTTTTCGTCGTGCCTCAGTAGTATTCTGCAAAACAATAAATCAATGAACAATAAATTTAACCCAGAAAATTCATTTTAAGTCAAATCAAGCTTCTCACAAATCTATAGGAACAACCCCATGCCAATGGATATTTCAGAACTGCAATCGAAAAAAATTATTGACCTCTACAAGATTGCAAAGGACTTCGGTCTTATCGGTTATAGCGACCTTCGCAAACAAGAACTCATTTTCAAAATTTTAGAAGCACAATCTCAGAAGGATGGTTTAACATTCTCCAAAGGTGTGCTGGAAGTTCTTACCGATGGTTACGGATTTCTCCGTTCAGCCGATTATAATTACCTTCCATCGCCAGATGATATATATGTATCACCTTCTCAAATTAAACGTTTCAGTCTTCGTACCGGCGATTATGTCAGCGGTCAAGTTAGACCTCCTAAGGAAGGCGAAAGATTTTTTGCTCTTCTTAGAGTGGAAGCTGTAAACGGAAAAGATCCCGAAGCGATTCGTGAAAGAACATTGTTTGACAACTTAACTCCATTATATCCAACTAAGCGGTTGAAGCTTGAATCCGCACCGGGTGAACATTCTATGAGAGTTATGGATTTGTTAGTTCCAATTGGCAAGGGACAGAGAGCTTTGATTGTTTCACCTCCAAAAGCTGGTAAAACTATTTTGATGCAAAAGATTGCTAATTCGCTTTCGAGAAATCATCCTGAAGTAAAAATCATCATGCTGTTAATTGACGAACGTCCGGAAGAAGTAACAGACATGCAGCGTTCAGTTCAAGCAGAAGTTATTAGTTCTACTTTTGATGAACCGGCAGAACGTCACGTTCAAGTTGCGAACATGGTTATCGAAAAAGCCAAAAGAATGGTTGAGGCCGGTGATGATGTGGTAATTCTTCTTGATTCAATTACTCGTTTAGCTCGCGCACATAATACTGTTATACCACATAGCGGCAGAATACTTTCCGGTGGTGTTGACGCAAACGCATTGCACAGACCAAAGAGATTTTTCGGTTCTGCACGTAATACGGAAGAAGCTGGCAGCTTAACCATCATTGCTACAGCACTTGTAGATACTGGAAGCAGAATGGATGAAGTTATCTTCGAAGAGTTCAAGGGAACGGGTAACAGTGAATTGTTGCTTGATAGAAGCTTATCCGATAGAAGAATCTTCCCGGCAATTGATGTATTGAAATCAAGTACAAGAAAAGAAGAATTGTTGTTGCGTGATGATGAATTGAATAAGATTTGGATCCTCAGAAAGATATTAGCTGATTTTGATTCTCAAGAAGCAATGGAATTTATACTTGAAAAAATGAAAGGAACGAAAAACAATAAAGAATTTATGTTAAGCATGAACAGCTAATCGGCTGTCCGATGAAAACACTTGTATTTACTTGCGGTGATATCAACGGGATTGGTCCGGAAATATCAATCAAGGCGTTAAATAAACTTTTCAATCCGGCTAAACGAAAAATAATTTTCATTTGTCCGGCTTCCGTTTTCGAAAAAAACATTTCATTTATCAAACCTACTTTTCCATTTGAAATTATTAGCAGAGAGAGAATAAACACTCTCTCTGCTAATGTTGTTTCAATCTTGGATTTAGGCAAAACCAAACTTGATTTTGGACGACCTACAAAGTATTCCGGTAAGACGGCATCTGAAGCTATTGAATTGTCTCATAGAATGGTTAGTCAAATAAGTAATTCTGCAATTGTGACTGCACCAACGTCTAAAAGAGCATTCGAAATGGCGGGAGTAAAATATCCGGGACAGACAGAATACTTTGCTTCATTATCAAAGCAAGAAAAGTTTATGATGGTTTTTCTTTCTCGAAAAATGATTTGCGGCTTAGCCACAATTCATATTCCGTTGAAGGAAGTTTCATCATCTCTTTCAATAGATTTACTCCAAGAAAAAATTGAAATTTTTAGCCAATCTTTACAAAATGATCTTGGGAAATTTAACCCAAGCATCGCGGTTTTAGGATTGAATCCGCACAGCGGTGAAGAGGGAAGAATTGGAAGAGAAGAAATCGATGTAATTAAACCGGTAATAAATAAAGTAAAAAAGTTAAATGGTGTTGGTCCATTTGTCCCGGATGCATTCTTTGGTACAAAGCAATATCGGGAGTTTGATGGAATAATCGGAATGTACCATGACCAAGTTTTAATTCCATTTAAAATGTTAAACTTTGAGCGTGGTGTTAACTTTACTGCCGGCCTAGATATCATCAGAACATCGCCGGACCATGGAACAGCTTACGATATTGCCGGATTAGGAATTGCAAATCCATCCAGTATGATTGAGGCGGCAATCTGGGCAGAAAAAATTATCAGCAATCGAATTTAAGCCAATGCACGCAAAAAACTATAGTGCTGTTTCGCTAATATATCCGCACCTAATGCGCTCTATCAATTATAAGATGTGGTCAAAATATATTTATGAAATTAGCCGGATTAGCAGCAAGAAGAACAAAACTGTTTTGGAATTAGCGTGCGGGTCCGGAAAAATTGCTGAGCTGTTAAACAAGAAATTTGTAAAATATTTTTCTAGTGATTTATCACTTCAAATGCTTTTGTCGGTAAACCAATCTATAGGTGATAAGATAAATTGCGATATGACATTGTTGCCATTCAAAGAAAAATTCGACTTTATATTTTCAACTTTCGACAGCGTGAATTATTTATTGACAAAAAAATCATTCATAAACATGCTTAATAGTGTCTATTCTTGTCTGGTTGATGATGGAATATTTACTTTTGATGTAAGTTTGGAAGCAAACAGTTTGAATAATGTAAAACATCTGAATAGAGAAGGTGAATATCTTAAGATAAAGTTTAAGCAGATCAGTAATTACAACAGAAAGACTAAGATTCATCAAAACAAATTTGTAATTACCGACAAAGATGGAACTAAGTTTACCGAAAACCATAAGCAAAAAGTATATTCGTTCGAGGAATATTTTGAGATGATCTCTGAATCGAATTTATATGTTCATGGTTGTTACGAAGCTTTCTCGCATACAAACGCATCCCCAAAAAGTGAAAGAGCTCAATTCATTTTAAAAAAGAGAAAATAAATGCTCACTTTTAATCATGTGGAATTCAATTATTCTAACCAGCCGATCTTTAGCGATCTTAATCTTCAAATAGAGCAAGGGGACTTTGTTTTTCTGATAGGAAAGAGCGGTGTTGGTAAGACCACTTTATTAAGAATGGTTTATATGGATGTGCTTCCGGAAAAAGGATATGTTGAAGTTGCCGGTTTTAATTCTGACGAGATAAGAGTGAAAGAACTTCCAACTTTAAGAAGAAAACTCGGAATTGTTTTTCAAGACTTTCAATTACTCGACGATAGAAATGTTTTTGACAATCTGGCTTTCGTACTTCATGCAACCGGAACTCCTAAGAAAATGATTAAGCGCAAGGTTCTTCATGCTCTTTCTGATGTAGGGCTTGCTCACAAGCAAAATAATATGCCCCAACAGCTTTCCGGTGGAGAAAAACAGCGCGTTGCAATTGCAAGAGCAATAATCAACGATCCGGTTTTAGTGTTGGCTGATGAACCAACCGGGAATTTGGATATTGAAACATCCGATGAAATAATAGAGATACTAAAGAAGATTAATCAAAGAGGTACTTCGGTTTTGCTTGCAACTCACAATTACGAAATTGTACGCAAAGTCGAATCTAAGATAATCCGCTTAGAAGGAGGTAAAGCAGTAAAGGTACAAATCAAACGTAAAGATGAAACTAATTAGATAGCTGTGCTAAGATATCTTTGGAAATTTCATCAATATTTTTTGTACCGTCGATCTCAATCACATGCGCTCTATCGGAATAGTAATTGAAAACCGGTGCGGTCTGTTCATGATAAACACTTAAACGTTTCTTAATTACTTCCTCATCGTCATCTTTCCGCTTATAATAACTCTCTTCAGCTTTGCAATTTGGACAAGCAAAATTTTCAGTCACTAAAGATCTGGCTAAAATATTCCCGCAAACGCCGCAAACCATTCTATTTGAAATTCTATCAACAATTATTTCGTCTTTTGCTTCCAATTTTATAAGGTGAATTGTCTCGGTGCCAAGTTCCTTAAAAATACTTGTAAGAATTTCAGCTTGTGCTATTGTTCTTGGATATCCATCTAAAATAAAACCGGAATTACATCTTTCTTCTTTAAGTGTATCTTTAATTATGCCGCCAACAATTTCATCGGGTACAAGTTCGCCTCGTTCAACAATCGCTTTAGCCTGTAAACCCATTTCCGTCTCATTTTTTATTGCAGCTCTTAAGATATCACCGGTGGAAATATGTGCTATGTTCAATTTCGTTGCTATAAGCTTTGCTTGTGTACCTTTCCCTACGCCCGGGGCGCCAAAAATAATTATTCTCATTTTTATCAAATTTTGGTGAGTGATGTTGAATTAAATTGCGATCCAAACATAAGTAGTTTTATAAAATTATCCAACGAAGTCTTATTTGTTCTCTGATATTCTTTTAGTTTTGAAGAAACTTTCCAGTAAATATTTTGATTCATCGGGATAGACACCCGAGTAAACTTCCGGCTTGTGATTGTATTTTCCATCATCGGCTAGGTTATATAATGAACCACACGCGCCAAATTTCGGTTCGAAAGTGCCGAAATAGATTCGTTTAATACGTGAAAGTAATATTGCGCCAGTACACATTACACATGGTTCAACTGTAACAAATAAGTCACATTCTTCAAGAAATTTAGATTGAAGATGATTGGTCGCTGAAGTAATAGCTATCATTTCTGCATGGGCGGTAGAATCCTTTAGGAGCTCTGTTTGATTGTAACCTCTGCCAATTATTCTATTATGGTGAACAATCACAGCTCCAATTGGAACTTCATCTTTTTGTAAAGCGGTTTCAGCTTCTAGAAGTGCAGCGTACATAAATTTATATACATCTTCATTAAAGAGCATTTCTGTCTCAAAATTTATTTCAAACATAACCCAAACATGATAAAAATGAAAATCGAAATGTTAGAAACGTTGGAAGTTATTGAGTGTAATCGTATATTTCGGACACAAAAATGATTTGCACCCGTAGCTTAATTGGATAGAGCATCTGACTACGGATCAGAAGGTTAAAGGTTCGAGTCCTTTCGGGTGTACTAAAAAAAGCTTGAATATGATGATTATTCGAGCTTTTTTCATTTTAGCACATCAAATAAACCCTATGACTTTAGGCTATTTTCTGTATGTACTTGTCTAGAACTATTTGCAAAAAAATGTCCCTTTAATACCACGCTGCCCGTTTGTCAATGCAAAGCTGCGGGCAGTTGCGGCGCCGAAATTCATACAAATGGTAGTAAATTTTTACCATTTTTCAAAAACAAAAAAAGCATATTTTATTATCAATAATTATACTTGATTTGTAACTTCATTTTAGCAGCACATAACTAATGAACAATATAGATACCTACACAAAGTTTTTCTTCACTTTCGAAAATCCTCTTTTCGTAGCTATAATAATCAGTGTATTGGTTATTGGCACGGTTATTCTCGTTTTCATTAAAGTAATATTCCCGCTGCAAAAGAGTTTTGTTACCGAACAGCAAAAATACCTACTGGAAAAAGCTGAACTCATGGCTCTATTTGCCGAGATGGATCCTGATCCGCTTATTAGAATAGATTCGCAAGGATTGATAATTCACACTAATGAGGCTTCAAAAAAAATTTTCATGGACATTGTTAACGAGAAGAAAAACATAGATGAACTTTTGCCGGACTTAATGAACCGAACGAATTTTGGCGAAGTGCCTTCAATTGAAAATGTTGGCGAAAGAATTTATTCTGTACTAGTAAGACCGCAGCTGGATAACAAGTTCACGAATATTTACATGCATGATATTACTCAAATTAAAAACTACGAATACACTCTTGAGACTTACAAAAGCAGACTAAAATCATTTGCAGAGAGACTTGATTTGGAAAATGAACAACTAAAGAAAACTTTATCGTCGGAATTACATGATAATATCGGTCAGTTGCTAATACTTGTAAAATTAAAACTTGCCAACATGGAGAAACACCACGCTTCCGAAATTGAATTAGATGTTGATTCCGTTTATCACAAAATCAGAGATATTTCCAAAAATTTACGACCGCTTGAATTCAATGATGAGCGGCTTAAAATTGCTGTTCAAAACTTAGTGCAAACTATTTCCGTCAATTCTAATATAACCGGAACTTTTGATTTCTTTGGAGAGGATGTTATAACCGAGCCCAAAATAGGTTTTTGTATTTATAGAGTTGTACAGGAAGCTTTGAACAATATAATAAAACATTCTAAAGCCACAGAGTTTTCTATTCTTATTGGAAATTACGTTGACAAAATTAATGTTGTAGTTTCGGATAATGGAGTTGGAATACCAAGCGAGTATTACAGTTCTAAAGAGTTTAAGAACTACGGCACCGGTCTGTTTAGTATGAAGGAGAGAATTGAAAATCTGGGCGGTTACTTAAAAGTAAATTCCTTTCCGCAGGAAGGAACTACACTATTTATTGAATTCTATAAAAGAGGTGATTAACTGTGAGTAAAATTAGACTCTTAATAGCGGATGATCATACAATTCTTAGACAAGGCTTGGTTGATATTTTAGAAAAGTATGACGACATCTGTGTAGTAGCTGAAGCCGAAGATGGTAAAAGTATGATAAGCAAGTATTTTATTTTTTTACCTGATGTGGTTCTGAGCGATGTGGAAATGCCAAACTTAAACGGTATTGAAGCCGCACAAGAAATCTTAAAACGGGATAAGGCGGCGAAAATTTTATTCCTCTCAATGTACAATTCGGAAGAGGATTTTTATAAAATATGGCAGGCTAAAGCTTATGGATTAATACCAAAAGAAATAATTAAGAATGAATTAGTTCACGCTATTAGGACTGTTTATAATGGTGATAAGTATTTCCTTGGCAAATCGGAAACCGAGATTAAAGCAATAATCACTAAATATTCCACAATATCGAACAGCAACTCAGCCGAAGCCCGATCAACCACCCTAACCCCGACTGAAAAGAATGTACTGCTTTTTATTGCCGATGGAAAAACAAGTCAAGAAATTGCTAACGTTACAAATAAATCAAAGAGAACTGTTGATTCAATCCGTTCAACTATAATGAGTAAATTAAATCTGCACACTCTACCGCAATTGATTAAATATGCCATGGAATTATCCTTTGCAGCCAAACATAAAGGAAAACCTTCGTAGCATTACATTTCTATTCTCAAATACGACTTCAAGTCTATTGCTCGCTTTACTTGCAATAAAAAATTACATCAAAAAAACTTTATTATGCTTTTGTGTTATTAACTGTGCTTCTAAAATGCGATATTTGAGTGTCATCAATAAAAATTTATAGGAGACTAAATGAAAAAAGTTATTGTTCTATTTTCGTTTATAGCTGTACTTATCTCTTGTACCGGCGGCACTCAAACCATAGCAACTAAAAGCATGGGAACTCAGACCATAGGGACTATTTTTGATAAAGCCGAAGCAAACAAACTTTTTAATAATGTTATTGAATCGGTTAAAATGAATAAGAGCGAACTGGACTTGATACTTTCCCGTACAGAGAAGTATGTAATGTTTAAAGTTAACAATGGGGAATTGGTAATTTTAGGCGACGGACGCAAAGTTTTATACCCTGCCGGAAAAACAATCAACTCCTCTGAGGTTGTTTACGTAGCAAGTAAATCCAAAGTGAACGAGCTTTTAAATCTTGGTACCGGCACAGAGATTTTTTTTGAAAGAAGGCTTAAGGTGTTCTCTATTACTAAAGACATGTTTACTTTAGAGGAAGTTCTACCTTGTCCACCTAATTGCGATTAAACCAACATGACTTTAACACACATATTATTATATTCATCTATGCTGGTTTGGGCACTAGCTGCTATCAAACAGTATAAAACAAGTTACTTTAATTTTTTTCTGTTAAACGCTTTGAGCGATCCAATTTCGCGTATTTTGTATGTGGGTTTCCATTTATGGCCGCTAAATTTTTATCCAACTTTTATACTGCTGAAAAATTTCTCTTTAACAAACAGATTTAAATTACCAATGATATTAACTACATCTATATTGGTTTTATCCACATCTCTTTTTCTAGGCGACAATAGATTCTGGTTATATTTACTCTGTTTAATTTTTACACTTCTGATATTTTTTATACTCGTTTACAAACTTATTGAGCATGTTAACCAGACAAGAAGCTTCAGCTTGTTTCTAATCATGTTAATTTTTTATCAATTAATCGGTTTGCTAAAATATGCAGCTATCCTTTTAGATTTGGACAACGGCAATATAAGTTTTTATCTAGCTAGTTTTTCACAAGTATTCTTAGGTATCGGCTTCATCTTCGTAAATATCAACACTAAGAATTTCCCCATAAAAGTGGAGAAGTTTTAGAGCGGTTATTTAGATTAGTCTCGTATCCGCCTTTAAAATTTCTCCCTTCCATTCTCCTCCTCAAATTTTTATAGTATTTATACCGATGCCAAGTACCTCTTACCTTAGTATTTTTTACCTAACATTTTGTTTGCTTAATTATGCTGGGAGGTAAGTAATGAGAACTTATTCGGGTAATATGAGAGGGGAGAAGTATTTGGGTAACAAGCGCAAGTTAGAGATTCATGATCTCGACAATGAAAAATCTCTATGCCTTGTTAATAATATTATCTTTGCCAGAAACGATATTCCATTCAATTCGCTATCAGAGGCTAAAAAGCAGCAGTACGAAATTTGCACCTATTGCATAGGCAATATCCACAAGTAAACAAAAATTTTTAGATAGAATCCTTACCGGGTTGTTTCTGTTCGACAATTCTATTTCGTTAATTGGGAATCGCTGTGTGTGCATCTGAACGCTATTTCCCAAAAACGTGAGCCTAACACAGAAAAGGGTATTCCTTGTTTTTTGCATCAGCTATAAAATAAAAAACCCAAGTGTGGGGGGAGCACTTGGGTCTAGAGGAATAATAACATTGCTGCTATTAATCTCTGATCAAAAGTAGGAGATTTTTTATTTCTTGTCAAGCAATAATTTTTCTGATTATGGAAGATTTGACGTTGGTAGACTTACCATTATTAGCACACATACGGTGCTATAGGCTATGGTTCCAGTTTTTTATGCTAAAACAGTGCAAAATCCAATGAATATTTATAGTACTTATACTGATTCTATTCAGATAATTCTGTTGTAACATTGCACTGGCGGGAAAAAGAATATTTGTTTATTAGGAAAGCGGGGATCCACTTCGATTACAACAAGGGGAGGTTAAACTTCCCCTTGTTGTTTTAAAGTATTACAGACAAATAACTAAGTGCCTTTCAATTATGACCAATAAAACCCTAAATTAAATTTTTGTTATCTTTGCTACTACGTTAAAGAAAATGCTCAACAAGACTGAGAATAAGATGTCCATCATTAAACCAAAATTGTTTACTACACTAAAAAATTATACTAAAGAACAGTTTATTGCAGATGCAACAGCCGGAGTAATAGTTGGTATTGTTGCACTTCCATTAGCAATTGCTTTTGGTATAGCAAGCGGTGTTACACCGGAGAAAGGAATAATAACGGCCATAATAGCAGGTTTTATAATTTCTGCATTTGGCGGCAGCCGTGTTCAAATTGGTGGGCCAACCGGTGCATTCATAATCATAGTCTATGGAATTGTTCAAAACTATGGTACAACCGGACTTGCTATAGCAACGATTATGGCCGGAGTTATTTTAGTAATAATGGGGCTAGTCAAATTCGGTTCATTAATAAAATTCATTCCTTATCCGGTTGTGGTAGGTTTTACTAGTGGAATTGCCTTGCTCATTTTTTCAACACAAATGAAGGATTTCTTTGGGTTCCATATTCAAAAAGTACCCTCGGAATTCCATGAAAAATGGATTGCCTACTTTGGTGCAATTTCCACAGTGAACTTTCATGTATTGGGAATTGCATTGCTAGCTTTATCCATAATGATTTTCTGGCCGAAGGTTACTCACCGAATTCCCGGCTCTTTAATCGCAATAATTGTAACTACTGTCCTAGTAATTGTTTTCAAGTTGCCAGTAGATACAATTGGAAGTAAATATGGTGAGATACCTTCCAATATTCCAATGCCAACATATTTTGAAATAAACCTTAGTGTGATTAAAAATTTAATTGGTCCCGCTACAGTAATTGCACTACTTGCTGCTATTGAATCTCTTCTTTCAGCAGTTGTTGCCGATGGAATGATAGGAGGCAAACACAGAAGTAATATGGAGTTGATTGCTCAAGGATTAGCAAATATTATAACACCTATTTTTGGTGGAATACCGGCAACGGGCGCAATTGCCAGAACAGCTACAAATATTAAAAATGGTGGAAGAACACCGATTGCGGGAATCATTCATGCACTTACACTTCTACTTATTATGCTTTTCTTTGGTAGCTATGCGAAATTAATACCGATGGCTACTTTGGCGGCTATTCTTGTTATTGTTGCGTATAATATGAGTGAGTGGCATTCATTCAAATCA
Organism: Ignavibacteriota bacterium; assembly: GCA_043807765.1. Lineage (GTDB taxonomy): Bacteria > Bacteroidota > Ignavibacteria > Ignavibacteriales > Melioribacteraceae > Stygiobacter. The sequence goes on along the minus strand of JAZDFQ010000073.1, from coordinate 137,888 downwards.
TTGTTGAAAAGCCCGGCAAGTGATGTTGCGGTTTTGTTAACTACATTTTTTTTAACAGTAATATTCGATTTGACTGTTGCGATTGAAATTGGGATGGTACTGGCAGTGTTATTGTTTATGAAACGTATGGCCGAAGTTTCCAATGTTAGTGTGATTACAAGAGAACTGGAAGATCAAGAAGAGCAACCGGACTCTAATGCAATTGATAAAAAACAAATTCCGCCGGGAGTTGAGGTATTCGAAATTAATGGACCTTTCTTCTTTGGCGCTGCTAAGAAGTTCAAGGATCAAATGCTGGCAGTTGAAGAGCCACCTAAAGTCAGAATTATTCGTATGCGCAATGTGCCCGCTGTTGATGCTACGGGATTGCAAACATTAAAAGATTTTTATCATGATGCTAAGAAGAACAAGACTCATATGATTCTTTCGGGAGTGCATACCCAACCATTGTATGCAATGACACAAGCCGGAATTTTTGATTTATATGGAGAAGAGAATATTTATGGAAACATTGACGACGCTTTGGACCATGCAAGAGAAATACTTGGTTTACCAAAATTGGGGCGACCGCAAGAATTTGTTCCTACTGTAAAGAGAGAAATGAAATAGTAATAACACATAAAGGATTAAATAGAGTTGGACCTTAATACAAAAGATATTTCTCACATGTTGATAATTACCGAAAAGGAAGTACAGCAGTTAATAAATAAGAAAGCTATTCCATTTCAATTGCTAAATGATAAAACTGTTTTTAATAAGCAGCAAATTATTGAATGGGCTCTTGGGCAAAACCGACCGATTAACGTTTCCGGCCACAAAAAATTAGTTGAGTTCCATATTGAAACAGTAAATACTCTGCTCGATAAGGATTCATTTCATTATGGCTGCGAACTAAATGAATCTACTTACATTGAACAAATGGTTTCTCAAATAAAATTTGAGAAAAATGTTGACAGTGAAATTATTATTCAGCTATTGAAAAGCAGAGAATTAATGATGAGTACTGCAATTGGAAATGGAATAAGTTTGCCACATCCCCGCGTACCGTTAATGGTTGGTAAGAATAAACCATTAATTAATTTCTTTTTCCCGATCAACCCGCTCAACTTGAAGTCCATTGATGGTAAACCGGTTCATACTATAATTCTTTTGATATCTCAAACAATTAAGCAGCACTTGAGTTTGATTGCCCATTTAAGCTTTCTTCTTTCAAATGAAACATTCCGATTTGCATTAGAGAACCGACTTAATCATAGAGAAATATTGGATATCATAAAGAAAATTGAGGGGACGAGAAACAGAGCTCAATGAACGAATTGATTGATCCCGATAACTATTTATTTATTGCAGCGTTTGCAATACAATTACTCGCTGTTGGTTTTCTTTTTATTAAGAATGAGAGTAAAGCACTTTTTGCGGCAAACATAGTTCTAATTATTGGACTGACAATTGGACTAATATCTACTCTATCATCGGCACTTTTTTCCTATGCTGAGATACCTTCCAATAATATTTTTAATAATTGGATTCGATTGGATGGACTGAGTCTCTACTTTATATTCATAATTCAGCTAGTCGCTATTCCAACAACTATATACAATCTCTCATATCTCCAGCATTACATAGAACAAAAAAGATCAATAAAAGCATTTGTTGCATTTTATATAATACTTTTAATCTCAACTCAATTCATAGTAATAGCAAATCATGCAATTTTATTTTTGGTAAGCTGGGAAGTGATGAGTATATCCGCCTATCTTGCAATGATTTTAGAGAGAGAGAAAGAAGAAGTACAAATTGGAAGTTTTTATTATTTCGCAGCATCGCACCTTTTACTTTTTATTCTTTACGTGATGTTTTTTCTGCTTCATAATATTACAGGAAGCTGGTATTTCAGCGATTACCATCTTTCATTTTCTATTGGACTTGTTGCCCCAGTAATTTTCATTCTATCGTTTATTGCTTTTGGAATTAAAGCAGGTATGATGCCTTTTCATATTTGGTTGCCGCAAGCTCATCCAATCGCACCAACCGTATTAAGTGCATTTCTTTCCGGTGTACTTCTTAAAACTGGTATTTACGGAATGCTCAGAATATTTCTTTTTATCAAACCGGTACCAGAGTGGTGTGGTTGGTTAGTGCTTTGCGTTAGTATGTTAAGTGCAATATTTGGGGTATGGTATGCACTTGCACAGCATGATATTAAACGTTTGCTGGCTTATCACTCAGTTGAAAACATTGGAATCATTGGGATTGGAATAGGGATTGGATTTATTGGATCGGCAAATGATTTACCTGCACTTGAAGTTTTGGGATTTGGAGGAGCGCTCTTGCATACATTGAACCACGCAATATTTAAAAGCCTCCTATTTATTGGAAGCGGTGTGGTATATCAAAACCTTGGTACAAGAAATATTGAATTGATGGGCGGGCTTGTTCACAGAGCAAAATATATTGCTTTACTTTTTTTAATTGGGTCTGTTGCAATTAGCGGAATACCACCATTCAACGGTTTCATTTCGGAGTTTATTATTTATATGGGGTTTTTTAAAACAGCAAATGAATTAAGTAACTATTATCCAATAATTATGTTGATGTTTGTAGTAGGTTTAGCATTTGTTGGCGGGTTAGCAGTAGCATGTTTTACAAAAGTAAATTCGGTTATGTTTTTAGGTAGTGCGCGAAAGGATGTAAAACATTTTCGAACTTCAGTTTATGATTATATCTCACTTGGAATATTATCCTTTCTATGTGTTTTAATCGGATTTTATCCGCAACCGTTTATTGGAGTTGTAAATAAAGTTATTGCAAGCGGTTTTATTACCGGAAATTCTTCTTCTGCTTTAGTGGATATTGATTGGCTCTACTTTACTTTAATATTTAGCGCAGTTGCTCTTCTGATTCTTGGTTTTTATTTAATAAAACTGAAGCTGGAAAAGAAATATGGAAGAAGAATGTCAGCGGCTTGGGGCTGTGGATACGAAGAGTTAACTCCCAGAATGCAATACACAGCTTCATCTTTTGCAGATGAGCTAAACACAATTCCCAAATCAGTTTTAGTTTATCGCAAAAAGGTTGAATTATCTGTAACCGCATTCCCTTTGAAATCTAAGTTTGAAAGTCATTCGGAAGACTTCATTGATAAGAAAGTTATTATGAAGCTATATAATATGCTGAAGTCCATAATTACCAAAATTGAATTTTTAAGTAAGACAGATATACGTTACTACATAGCATTGATTTTAGCAATCTTAATAATATACTGTATGATAGCATTTCTATGGATCTAAATATTCTACAAGGAATTGTATCTATAATTGTAATACTTGGTATTGCGCCACTATTTGCCGGAATGGTGAATAAGCAGAAAGCTATACTAACCGGACGAATTGGCGCGCCAATTTTACAGCCATATTATGAGTTAGGCAAGCTTTTTAAGAAAGAAACTATCAATGCTACAAATTCTTCTTTTATTAGCCGCGTTTCCCCAATTATTAATCTAGTTACACTGATAATAGCAGCTGCTATATTACCAGTTGGATTTTGGAAACCTCTAATAAGTTTTAACGGCGACATTATTTTATTTGCTTACATTCTAGGGTTAGCAAGATTTTTCCAGATACTGGCAGCTATGGATATAGGAAGTTCATTTGAAGGTATGGGTGCAGCGAGAGAAGCAACTTTCGCACTATTTGCGGAACCGATATTCTTTTTTACAATTGGAAGCATTTCATTCATCAGCGGTTTTAATTCACTTTATGATATTTACCATTCAATTCAGCTAACAAATATTTCTTACGAAGTATTTATAGTAATATGTTCAATCTCTGTTTTCATGCTCGCGGTAACAGAGTGTTCCAGAATGCCGGTTGATGATCCGAACACTCATCTCGAACTTACAATGATTCACGAAGTTATGATACTTGATAATTCTGGTATCGATTTATTCCTTTATCAGTATTCTGGTCACATAAAGCTATTTATTTATGCTATTCTTGAAATATCATTTTTTTATCCGTTTAGCAAGCAAAGCTATTTACTAGGGATAGTAATTTTTATTACCGGGAGCCTCGCGTTAACTTTTGTTTTAGGATTGGTAGAAACAATTACTTCAAGGTACAGAATGAAAAATATTCCACAATATCTCTTGTTTGCAACAGCAATTGGAATATTGAATTTATTGATCTATACATTTACAAAATGAGTCGATAGTGGAAAACGTTTTGAGCATATTGTTTTGTCTTTCATTGTTTTATGTATCTGTTACATCTCGTGTAAAAGCTTATGTAACTGTTTTACGCGTGCAGGGAATAATTCTTTCCGTATTATTGATTTTACCATTTGTGTCTCACTTCTCGATTTTTGGAATAATACTTCCGGCAACACTTCTTATTGTAAAAGTTTATCTAATACCGCGTTATATAAATAAAGTTATTCTCGATCTTGATATAAAAAGGAGAATTGAGCCAACTATTCAGCAAATGGTGTTCTTGCCAATTATAATTGCATCTATGATTGTAATTTTCTTTGCTACAAATATGCTATCAAGGATTACAGAATTAGATGTAATTCCGTTTGCTTCCGGGTTCTCTGCTATTGTAGTGGGAATCTATATTATTATGTTTAGGAAAAAGCTGATAGTTCATGTGTGCGGATTTTTGATTTTAGAAAACGGAATATTCCTATTTGGAACTGCCGTAGCTTCTGAACTTCCAATGATGATAGAATTGGGAACACTGCTGGATATTTTCGTAGTTGTATTTATTATGGGCATTGCGTTGAATAGAATCAGTAGCACTTTTGAAGGATTTGAAGTGTCGCATTTGGGGAGGTTGAAAGACTGATGTTCGGGTTATCCGTTTTCATATTACTCCCTATATTAATAGCAGTATTGTGCTATTTCGTTAAAGATTTGCGAATACAATTCTCTATTTCTTTATTGATTGCAATATTACATCTTAGTTTAGCTTTTTTAGTATTCCTTGGGCTTTACCATGCACAACTGCCCACCTTTTTTAGTTTTGATTCGCTCAGTAAATTGTTTCTTCTAATTCTTTCAAATGTTTATTTCTGGGTTGTCCTTGTATCGTATTCTTATCTAAAAAAACCGTTAATGCTAAAAGCAGAAGAGGGAAAGAAATACTATTTCTCCCTTATAAATTTTTATTTAGCTGCCAATTCTGCTGCGATGTTAAGTAATCATTTTGGTATGTTTTGGGTGGCTTCAGAAGCTACGACTTTAAGTGTAGCACCGTTAATTTATTTTTATCGAACTGAAGAATCGCTAGAAGCTATGTGGAAATACTTGTTTTTGGTATCGATAGGAATTGCATTCGCATTTATAGGAATATTGTTGTTAACGCTATCGGCTAAAGGAACTTCGCTGGAAGGAGAGCAGTTATTCTTCTGGCAATTTATTCGCAAAGCTAAAGAGCTTAATCCAATATGGTTGAAAGCAAGTTTCATTTTCATATTTGTAGGATTAAGTACAAAAATTGGTATAGCACCAATGCACTCGGGGGATATTGATGCAACAAGCAATGCGCCGAGTCCAATTGCTGCCTTAATGTCCGGCTCGCTTCGTTTAACCGCACTAGTTGGTGTTATGAGAATATTCCAAATCACCCAGCCAACTTCTTCCTTTGAGTTTGCAAAAATGCTCCTCATAATAGGTGCGCTATTATCTCTCTTTGTTGCATTTGTTTTCATGTTCAAGGTAAATAATTTCAAGAGAATGTTAGCGTATTCAAGTGTTGAACATCTTGGGCTAATAACGTTGGGATTAGGAATTGGAGGCTTAGCGTTTGTTGGCGCGATATATCATGCAATTTATAATTCAATGACAAAGATCATTTTGTTTTTAATGGCTGGAAATATTCATAACCATTATGAAACCAGAGAAGTTGATAAAGTGAGATCAGTATTAAATACAATCCCGAAAACGGGTTGGCTATTCTTGATTGGGTATTTAGCTATTTCGGGTATCCCTCCGTTCGGAATATTTTTTAGTGAAATTAAAATCTTTGAAGGAGTCCTTTTTTCAGAAAAGCCCTATTTACTTTTAGTTGTGATGTTCTTTCTTCTATTCATTTTTATAAATATGGGTAAAAATATATTTGCTATGCTCTATAAAAGGGGAAAGGATGACTCGCAATTAACCGGACATGAAAAATTTGAAATGACACATTTTGTAGCTATTGCTTTGCTGGTAATCTTAACTGTTCTTTCAATATCATCTCCGGAAATACTTTATAAGAATATAATTAACATCACTAAAGATTTTGGAATGATTTTATGAAATTGTTGGAAGTTCAGAATAATCAAATGTTCGAGATAAATGAACTTCAATTCCTTAACCGAACTGAATTTCATGCATCCGTTTATGAGCTAATTCAAAACGGAAGTAGAATGATTGCGCTTACTCCAATTGATAAAAACACACAGCAAATAATTATAGCTGTACTGGCAAATTCTCAATCTTCTATGATTCAAATAATTGGGGGAGTATTTGATATCGATAAACTTGAGTTACTAAGCTGGGCAAATGAATTTCCTCAAACAAATTATTTTGAATGTGAACTCTCTGAAAATTATGGCTATGTACCAATCAATCACCCTTGGCTACGTCCGGTTAGAAAGCAAAATGTAATTCTGGATAACACACCATATCAATTCTTCAAACTGGAGGGGGAGGAAGTTCACGAGGTAGCTGTTGGTCCAATACATGCGGGAGTGATTGAACCGGGACATTTTAGATTTCAATGCCACGGAGAACTTGTTTATAATCTTGAAATTAATCTCGGTTATCAGCACAGAAACGTTGAAAACTTAATTGTAAATGCTAAACCACAGCAAAGAATAATATTATCCGAATCAATTGCCGGTGATACTACAATTGGACACGTGTTTGCTCATTGTAATACGATAGAAGCTTTATCTCAAACACAACTAAGTTTGCGAGCAGAAGTAGTTAGAACTTTAGCTGCTGAAATAGAAAGAGTCGCAATGCATCTTTCTGGACTTAGCGGTATTTCAAATGATGTTGGTTTTGCATTGCCTTCTGCTTCTTATGGAAGGCTTCGAACGCTTGCCATAAACAGCCTTGCCGCTATTTGTGGTTCTAGATTTGGACGTGGACTATTTGTCTATGGAGGAGTTCGATTCGATCTGAATGACGATGTTCTAGAAGTGGTTAAAAGTAATCTGATGACGATTCAAAGTGATGTTTGCAAAATAAACAACTATTTATTCTCATCAGTTGGAGCCTTATCACGTTTTGAAGAAACCGGAACAATCAATACAAACCTTGCAAAAAGTATTGGATTGGTTGGATTAGCTGCTCGCGCTTCTGGAAATGAAGAAGATGCCCGTATTCATTTCCCAATCGGGGCATATCGTTACAATCCAATTTCTACAATAACTTTGTCCACTGGAGATGTTTATGCTCGAGCTCGTCTGCGCGCATTGGAAATTGATGAATCGTTAAAATTTATTTTCGACCAGCTTGAAAATCTTCCTCAAGGAGAAATTAAATCTGATGTTGGAAAGATTTCGGCAAATTCTGGAATTGTTTCTATTGTTGAAGGTTGGAGAGGTGAAATAGTTCATATTGGATTTACAGATGAAAATGGAAATATGTTAAACTACAAAATCAAAGATCCTTCTTTTAATAATTGGTATGGGTTAAGCATGGCTTTACGTGAAACCGGCATCTCAGATTTTCCATTGTGCAATAAGAGTTTCGATTTATCATACGCAGGACATGATTTATAGCTTATATTTAGAATAAGAAGGGAGTGACAGCAAGTTGAATGATGCGTTAAAAATTAGAATACTTCAAGGCGATCCAATTGTACATAATGTTAGGAATGCGGAATTCCCTTCACGTTACCGTGGACTTCCATTTATCGCTGATAAGGAATGTTTTAGTGGTTGCAATAAATGTGTGGAAGTATGTCCAACCAACGCAATTAAACAAAACCCAGTTAGTATTGATTTAGGTCTCTGTGTATTTTGTCCTTTATGTCAAGAAACATGTCCGGAAGATATTATTCATTTCACTCAAGATTACCATACAGCAATAAATAAAAGAGAAAACTTATTAATTGATAAAGAAACAAAATCAATTAAACCGGAAGAGGCGCCAAAAATAATTAAGAAGTATTTTGGTAAATCGCTAAAGTTAAGACAAATATCTGCCGGCGGATGCAATGGATGCGAACTAGAACTAAATGCTCTGAGCAATGTTAATTTTGATATGGGAAGATATGGAATTGAATTTGTTGCTTCACCGCGTCATGCTGATGGTGTTGTAATTACCGGTCCAATTACACATAATATGGCTAAAGCAACAGAAATTGCATACGAAGCTGTAGCGAATCCTAAAATTGTTATACTCTTCGGGACTTGTGCGATTTCTGGTGGTATCTTTCAAAATTCAAAAGAAATTGAAAGGCGATTTCTTGAAGAGCATAAGATTGATCTTTTCATCCCGGGCTGCCCGCCACATCCGCTTACTTTTATAAATGGATTGTTGGATTGGCTGGAAAAATAAACGTAACTCAAAAATTCTAAATTAATAGCTCAGTTTTGTGCATTCAATATATCCTTTTGCTTTTATCGCGTCTGCCTAAAATATATTTTCCATTTCATAAGAATTCAAGCAAAAACACATTTCTACTCAATTCGAATAAAAATTTTACAGCACTCTTCAAAGAAAACCAACTAACTTTCAAATTCTGGTTGAATTTGTGAAGGGTAAGTAACCATCCGGAATCGGATGTTAATTGCAACTATAATTCCAAAATACTTGTTTGAATAAATAATAGTGGATTTAACGTTGCATAGGATGAGAACTTAGCTTATAGAAAGTTAGCCTAAAGTTATTTATTTAGTATTGGTAGGTTTTTAAGTAGATAGCTGGTGGTACCTCTGAATAATTAATTTAGTGTCACACAGAGCTCGTCGAAGTGTGACAATTTAGTTTGGATGTCATGGTTCGACAAGCCCTCCACGACTTAGTCTTAATATTTCAGAGGTCACTACCTGATATTTCAATTGGGCACATTACCGGGATTGGCTAAGGATATAAATATGTCTTATTATTGAAATATTTTGAATATGATTCGATAATTAAATAAAAAAACGTGAATACACTCGATAGTACCCCAAATGCTTTGCTTTTCACTAAATGGGAGCAGCTTCTTAACAGCATTCCTTTTCCCCTTTTTGTAAAAAATAGTAAAAGAGAGTTTGTTTATTTCAATAAAATGTTTTTCGAAAAAATCCGTGGCTTTGGAATTAAGGAATCGATTGGTAAAACGTTGGAAGAGTTGGAAATAGCATTATCTCGTGAACAAATAGATACTATACGAATAAATGATGAAAGAGTATTAAAAAATAAACAGCAGATTAACGATGATGTTGAATTTCTAACAGCCGATGGTACCACCCATTACTTTCAAGAAACGAAATATGCATATAATAACACAACGCTAAACGAAAAATATATCATTGGGATTTTAGTAGATATAAGTGAGAAAATAATTTTGCAAAAAGAATTATCCAATGAACAAAGTTTTTTAGCAGCGCTCTTAGTCAATAGTTCAGATCATATATATTTTAAGGACAAAGAAAGTAAATTTATCAAAGTAAACGACGCGTTCGCTTATCGTCACGGGAAAAAAGCTAATGATGTAATTGGTAAATCTGATTTTGACTATTTTGGAAAAGCTCATGCTCAAGAAGCTTTCACGGACGAACAAGAAATTATACGTACAGGACGGGCTATTATTGGCAAAGAAGAAAAAGAAGATTGGTCGAATGGGAAAACAACTTGGGTTTCAACTTCCAAAATGCCTTTTTTAAATAGTTCAGGAGAAATAATTGGGACGTTTGGGATTTCACGAGAAATAACTGCTTTAAAAAGAAGCGAAGAAGAAAAGATAAATTTTATTGAATTTGAAAAGGTTGTCTCTAAAATTGCGACGGTATTTTTGAAGCATAGTTCTGATAATTTTTTACTTGCGTTATCAATAGCTCTAAAGGAACTGAAGGAGTTTCTAAAATTCAAAAAAAGTAGTATCTATTTTATCAGTGAAAAAGAAAACAAGCTCAAGAAGATATATGAATTTCCGGAAGAAATACTTGAGACCAATAACGAAATTGATATTACACAATATACAAACTGGTATAAAACACTAAGCGGTCTTGATGTGGTTTTTGATACTGAAAAAGATATACTAAATTACGGAAGATCGAAAGAGCTTGATCATTTTATTAATTATCAGTTTACGCATATCATTATTGTTCCATTCATTAGCTATAAAACTCTTAGCGGGTTTGCCCTATTTGAATGCCAGAGCGATGCTAATAGCTGGCTTCAAGGTAATAAGTCCTTATTTAAAATTCTTGGGGAAATATTAAACAACACATTCAGCAATTATCAAGCAGAAAAATATCGTCTGGATGCTGAAGAAGAAATGCTGAAATTCTTGTGGGCAGCTAACCAAAGTACAAATATTATTGCGATTATAGATATAGAAGGCTGCTATGAGTATGTAAATAATAAATTCTCAGAAACTAGTGGATATAGCTTTGCGGATGTAGCCGGCAAACTTGCCAATTACTTTGACCCGAAAACTACTCCTGTAGATATTTCCTCCAACATACGAAGCAAAATTGATAATGGCCTTCACTGGGAGGGGAAAATTCAGAATGCGACTAAGGAAGGGAAAGCATATTGGGAATGGGTTTCCATATCGCCTATCAAAAACTTAAAAGGAGAAACGACTAATTATTTGATTATATCAGAAGATATTACCGAGAAAATGCTGGAGGAAAGTAGAAAGGCGGTTTCACAAAAATTGGAATCTATTGGTCAGTTAGCTGCCGGAATTGCACATGAAATAAATACCCCGATGCAATATATTGGCGATAACACTGTTTTCTTGAAGGATACTGTAAAAGCTCTTGCGGAATTTATAGTTACACTTGAACAAAAAATTAAAAATAATAATCATGGGGCTAATGAGAATCTTGTAACCCAATTGGAAGATTTGAAACAGCAATTCGATATTGATTTTCTGCTGGAAGAAGTTACACGCTCTATAGATCAAACGAGAATAGGAATAAGCAGAGTTACGAATATCGTAAAAGCTATGAAAGACTTTGCTCATCCGGGTAAAAAAGAAAAAGTATATGCGGATCTAAACCACGGGATTGAGGTAACATCCACAATTACGAAAAACGAATGGAAATATGTTGCACAGATGGAATTAGAATTAGCAACAGATTTACCTCCTGTTTATTGTTTGCAAGATGAAATTAACCAAGTGCTCCTTATTATGATAATTAATGCTGGTCATGCAATTGAAGAAAAATACGGGAAGAATAATCCTGGAACGGGAAAGATTACAATAAAGACCATAAGGGACGATGGATTTGCAATAATTAAAATCAGCGATACGGGAAATGGAATTAAGGAAGATAATATCAATAAAATATTTGATCCATTTTATACAACAAAACAAGTTGGTAAAGGAACAGGACAGGGCTTAACTATTGCTCATGATATTATCGTCAATAAACACAATGGAATGTTGTATGTGGATTCTGTTTATCTGCAAGGCACTACCTTTACCATTAAAATACCTTTGAGCAACAAAAATGAATGACAATATTTCTAAACCCAAAATATTATTTGTAGACGATGAGTCGCAAGTTCTTGACGGAATTAGAAGAATACTCTATCCTTATAAGAAAGAGTGGGACTTATATTACGCTTTGAGCGGCGAAGAAGCTCTACTAACTTTAGAAAGTACAAAGATAAATATTGTTATTTCCGATATGCGTATGCCGGGAATGAATGGTGCTGAATTACTAAAGCAAGTTAAGCATAATCATCCCGAGACAATTCGAATTATTTTGTCTGGGCATTCCGACGAAGACATGATAATGAAATCTGTTAATGTAGCTCATCAATTTCTATCTAAACCGTGTGAGGCGAGTGAATTAATCGAAACAATAAAACGTACTTTCTATGTTCGCATAAATCTCAAGAACGAAAGTCTAATTAAAGTTATTAACGGCATTGAAGAATTACCAAAGATGCCGGAGGTTTTATTAAAACTGGAAGAGGAGTGTAATAGGCCAAATGTATCAATTGGTAAAATAACAGAAATATTGTCGGAAGATATTGGCTTGTCTGCAAAAGTTTTGCAATTGGTTAATTCAGCGTTCTTTGGATTACCAACAAGGATTGCAGATTTGGAACATGCGGTTTCATTAATTGGGTTAAACACTTTAAGGTCACTGATATTATTTTTAAAATTAGAGCATGAAACTGATGCTGCTGAAATTCCGAGACAACATATTAAAAAGATTCTTGACCACAGTTTATTAGTTGCAAACTACGCTAGAAAAATATACGAGTATGAAACTCAAAATTATAATTTAAGCAAAGAAGCATTTGCTGCCGGTCTATTGCACGATATTGGAAAGTTAATCCTTTTCAAATATCCAAAGTATCTTACTCTTTACAATGCTCATAAAAATGAGAGTTTATATAAGGCTGAGCTAAGTGAATTTAATGTTACACACGCGGAAGTAGGTGCATATTTACTTTCAATTTGGAATCTTCCGGATAGTATAGTAGAGGCTGTTGCATTTCACCATACAGAATTAAGAGAAGCAAAATATAACTTAGCATTTGTTGTAAATATCGCGAATAAAATAGCCGATGAGAAATATACAGTTGATTACAATAGTGAGCCGGGATTAGGTGAAAGTAAATTAAAAGAATGGAGAGATATTTGTTCAATTTGTAACAAAGAGGAATAAAATGTTCAAAGTACTATTAGTTGATGATGATGAAAATATTCTGCAAGGTTATAGAAGAAACCTAAGAAATAAGTTTCAGATTTACACATCGCACGATCCGAGAATGGCTTTATCAATTATTAAAGAAACAGATGATATAGCTGTTATTATTTCTGATTATAATATGCCCGAGATGAATGGCATCGATTTATTATCATTAGTTAAAGAGATCAATCCGGATATGGTAAGAATATTAATTACCGGTTATGCTGAACTACAAATGGCCATTAAAGCTGTCAATGAAGGGAACCTATTTCGCTTTCTAACAAAACCTTGCGAGCAAGAAGTACTACAAAAAATAATAATGCAAGGCTGTCAACAATACAGATTAATAAATGCTGAAAAAGAATTACTGGATAAAACACTAAGGGGAAGCATTAAGGTTCTTATTGATATCCTTGCAGCTGCAAACCCTTTGGTATTCCAAAAATCGCTACAGATAAGAGATTACGCAAAAAAACTGATGAAAAGGTTAAATATTGCTGAATCTTGGGAAGTAGAAATTGCTTGCTTATTATCTCAAATTGGATGTGTTGGGACGCCAAGTGAAATACTTGAAAAGCGTTTGCATGGTATTGAACTTAATAATTCTGAAAAGGAAGTGTTTTTCAACCATGTCGAAATTGGAAAATCCTTACTTAAAAATATTCCACGTTTAGAAAGTGTTGCTGAAGGAATATCAATGCAATATTTGTCTATTGATGATATCCATCTTAAAAGTGGAGTTTTTTCGAATGAAAGCCAAAAGTTTATTCCAAAAGTATTGCGCATTCTAAACGACTATTACTATTTGGTTGAAAAGGGATTAAGCGAACAAGATGCAATTAGATTTATTCTGGAGGAGAAACAAGAATATGATATTTCGATTTTGGAAGTGCTGGAAACTGAAATTGCCGGTGCACAAGAAGGATTTATAGTAAAAGCTCTTAAACTCACGGAATTAAAAAGCGGTATGACAATTGCGACAGATATTATTGATAACACTAATTACAAAATATTATCTAAAGGAGTAGTTCTAACGGATATTTACATTGCTAAATTATTGAACTACTCCAAAATAAAAGGGATTAAAGAACCAATAAAAGTTGTTACAAAATACGAGTAAATGATAGGCTTTTCAGAAATAAAAAAGCTTTGTAACAAAATATACTTAACCCATTGTATGAATTAAAAAAGAGCTGATTAATACCGGGAAAAGTAATTTTTCAATATTTAATCTGTGTTAATCATAAGAAATCAGTTTCAGCAGCTTCTATTTTCCGATTAAAAAGTTATTTTTTGTTGCAGACTGTAATTAATTCACACAACGGATAAACTTAAACAAGTCAAATATGTTAACATAATTTTAGTATAAGTAATATGCTTATGAGTAGAATATCAAATATTTACATAGCGCATACTTTGCCCAATTTTCAAGTATTAATTCACAACCTTACTAAGCCCTTACCAAAAAAGCGAAACGAAATAAAAGCAATTTGGAAGTAGGTGTAATCTGAAATTTGGTATAGGATATTCTTAAAGGACAAAAAAAAATGATTGTTACCTTTATATTCGGCGCAGTTATTATTTTCATGAAAACAGCATTCGCTGAATTGGTTCTTGAAAATGGAGCTTCATATTACTTATTAAATGTATATAATGTAAAAACGGATAACTTTAATAAAGTTGCAGAATCCATTAATGAAATAAGATTGGACTGGCTTCTAATTAATCAATTTTCTTTAACATTTTGATTGGGGTTCATATGAAAGAAAGCTATGGATTAAGAATACTTTTTTTAGAGGATAGTGAAACTGACAAAGAATTGGCTACAATAGAACTAAAACGTAATGGTCTTGATTTTGTTGACATGTGTGTTGAAACCAAAGAAGATTTCATTAACGCATTAACAGAATTCAATCCGGATGTAGTTGTTTCAGATTATTCTTTACCTAAATATGACGGTATGCAAGCTTTGCATGAATGCAAGGCCAAATATCCACATATACCTTTCTTACTGTTTACCGGCTCTATGAATGAGGAAACGGCCGTAGAGTGTATTAAAGCCGGGGCGGATGATTATGTTATTAAGAATAGAATTACAAGGTTACCTTTTGCAATTCTTGAAGCTGTAAAAAAATCTGAAATTAAAAAAGAAAAGCAACTTGCGAAACTAGCTTTACTGGAAAGTGAAGAGAGATTTCGTTCCTATGTTTCAAATTCTCCTAACCTGATTATAATATTAACTGAAGAAGGAATAATTAAATATATAAACAAGTCTGAAAAAGAAGCACCTCCGGAATATTTCCTAAACAAAAACTTTAGAGCATTTCTGAAACAAGATGAGATTACCAAATTTGAAGAATACATACAAAAAAGCATTATTGAAGGCACATCTCAAATATTTGAAATAGAAATTGAATTAAACAACCAAAGAGTCTGGTATGACATAAAAACTGCTATTATAAAAACAAAAGAGGGGAGTACGGAATTAATTCTAAATGCTGTTGATACCACTGAAAAGAAAATGAACGAAGAAACAATTAAAAGGTATAGTAGAGCCAGTACAATTATTAGCAAAATAAATAAAGCAATAGTAAGAATTCACAGCGAAGAAGAATTATTTAAAGAAGCATGCAGCATTATCATAAACGATGGAAGATATGCTATGGCATGGGTGGGTTTATTAAATCCGATCGATTCAAAAATAAGTATTTCTGCTTCCTCCGGTTTAACCGGAACATATCTGGAAAAAATAAATATAGGTATGGCAGATAGCATTTTAAGAAGCGGGCCATCAGAAAGGGCAATAAGAGAAGGGAAAAAAATAGTTATAAATGATATAGCCAATGATGAAATGATGATACCATGGCGGGAAGATGCTTTTCAACATGGATTTAATTCAACAATATCCATCCCACTCTGGAAATATAACAAAGCTATCGGTGTGTTAAGAATCTATTCTGCCGATAAAGATGTTTTTACTGAAGAGGAAATTAGATTGTTAAAAGAAGTATCATCAGATATTTCATATGCAATAGAGTTTATCGAAAATGAAACAGAACGAAAAAAAAATGAGGAAGCCCTTATCAAATCTGAGCAAGGCTATAGAAACTTATTTGAACATGCGAATGATGCAATAATAATATTTAAACCTATAAGTGAAACCATAATTGAAGTTAATAACAAAGCTTGTGAAATCTACGGATTAACGAGAAAAGAAATGATAGGGATGAGTTTTAAGAAGATTACAAAAGATGTAGTTAGAGGAGAAAAGCAGCTGAAAGAACTAACTCAGCGAAAACAAATTCAAAACTATGAAACCGTTCATTTTAAGAAAGATCGGACACCTATTAACATATCTGTAAACGCTTCTTTGATTTTCTATAATAATGAAGAAGTTGTTCAATGCATTAATAGGGATATTACCCAGAACATAAAAGCAACTGAATCCCTAAGAGTTAGTGAAAATAAATATCGTACTATTTTTGAAACTGCAAATGAAGGCATTTGTATTGTTGATAGAAATGATAAGATTACTTCAGTTAATTCGAAATTAGCAGATATGCTTAAATATACCGTTGATGAACTTTGTTTGATGAACTATGAAGAAATTATTTCATCTACGGATTCTGTACAGCAAAGAACTCTGTGTTTTGATCAAAAGGGAGCCAAAATTCATTCTTATGAAAGAAGGTTAATACGCAGTGATGGAACATCAATTTGGGCTTTAATTACCGCTTCACCCATTTACAACAAGATAGGGTACTATCAGGGTGCCTTTGGAATGTTCGCAGATATAACCGGTCAAAAAAAGGCCTTCGAGCAATTGAATGAAGAAAAAGAAAAAGCGGAGGAAATGAATAAGGTCAAATCGTTTTTCTTTGCCAATATGAGCCACGAATTAAGAACTCCATTTGTAGGAATAATTGGTTTTGCGGAAATAATAAGAGAAAATTCTACCGACGAAGAAATTAAGAATCTGGCCAATGGAATAATAGAATCTTCTAAACGAATGACTGAAACATTAAACAATATTCTCGACCTATCTAAATTAGAGATAGGTAATCTTGAACCTTTTTACGAATACTTGAGTGCGGAAGAAATAGTAAACGAAGTGTATAATTCCTACCACACTGAGGCCCAAAAGAAAAATATACAACTTACAAAAGTTGTTAAAAACTGCGAACTAAAAATCAAAACTGACAGAAGTTTAGTTAAAAGTATTCTTTATAAAATTGTTTCTAATGCTGTTAAATATACGCTGAGTGGTGAAGTAACTATTTCCATTGAATTAATAAATAGGATTGGACCGGAAGTACTCAAAATGGATGTTATTGATACGGGCATCGGCATCGCTTTAGAAAAGCAGAATCTTATTTGGCAAGAATTTAGACAAGGGAGTGAAGGAATAAGTAGAAATTTTGAGGGAACCGGATTAGGTTTAACCTTAGTTAAAAAATATGTTGAAGCGCTTAAAGGTAGAATATTTGTAGAAAGCAAAGAAAATGATGGATCGACTTTTACTGTTGAAATACCAGTTGTCTCAATACCGGATGAAGATAAAAATGAAACCATGTTGGAAAATGAGACTAAAACCAAAACAATTACAAGTATGGCTAGCACAAGCCGTGTAAAGAAAATATTGTACATAGATGCTGATTCTTTGGCACTGGACGTAGTAACTAGGTATTTGTATAAAGAATATTCTATTGAGTGTGTTAGCGAAGTTAATAAGTTTATGGAAAAACTTAACGAGAATGAATACGATTGTATTTTAATGGATATTAATTTGGGGAATAATATAAACGGTATTGCGCTGATAGACAGCTTAAAAGAAAAAGAAAACTATAAAAACACTCCAATTGTTGCTGTAACTGCATACGCACTCAAATCGGATGAAAAGCTATTGCTGGCAAAGGGATTTACTCATTATATATCAAAACCGTTTATAAAAAAGGATTTCCTTTTATTGATCCGTTCCTTATTAAATGCTTAAAAACTTAAGTAGTAATTTGTAAGTTACAAAATGGATTCCCGCCTAATAGGTTTACAATAATCTAAATGAAAAGTCTAATTAGACTTCAATTTGAGCTTTTAATTCGAAAAAAAAGCTGGGGAAAAGAGTTTTCTTTATGCTTGATAATTTTGCTGGCTTAATCTATCTTAACCATACAAATGTATGGTATATCTAATTCATGGCAAAAGAACTAACACAAACACAGCAGAAAATTCTAGATTATCTGATAGAAAGAAAAGAGCGAAACCTATTGCCGCCAACTCTTGCCGATATTGCACAACATTTCGGATACAAGAACCGGGCAACAGTCCAAGAGCATCTTCAAGCATTGGCAAAGAAAAACTATATAACTAAAAGTCCAAAGATTTCTCGTGGTATTGAACTTACTCTTGAAGATAAGTTTTTTGTCTCACGCCCAATTCTTGGTGAGGTTGCTGCCGGTAATCCACTTACAATTTATCCCGGCGCCATTGATTCGATAGAACTACCAACTATAGCAAGAATGCCCAAAGATTCTTTTCTCTTACGAGTAAAAGGAGATAGTTTGATTGATGCGAACATTTTTAACGGCGATATTGTAATTGTAAATCCCAATATTGAACCGAAAAATGGGCACGTAGTGGCTTCTGTTCTAGACGATGCTGCTGTTGTGAAGAAATTCTTCAGAACTGAGAAGGGTATAGAACTTCATTCAGAGAATAAACAATATCAACCAATTGTTGTTAATTCTAGCTACTCAAACTTTAGAGTAGTTGGTGTTGTAGTCGGGATTTACAGAAGTATGATGCAATGATTCTTTGCAAAAGGCATTAAGATGGAAAAGAAATTAGAAAATAAAGAATATAAGGCTTACATCAATTCTCCGGTTGGATTATTAGAAATTACGGGAAACAACGAGGCAATTAATAAAGTAAGTTTTATTGAAGATAAATTTGATAGCGAGTTTCAAACAAATAGTTATGTGCAAGAATGTGCTAAGCAACTCGAAGAATATTTCTACGGCGGGAGAAAAGAATTTGAGCTTAACCTAAATCCTAAAGGAACGGATTTTCAAAAAAAAGTTTGGAATGAATTGCTCAAAATTCCATTTGGTTATACAAAAAGCTATTTATTCATTTCTAAGATGATTGGCGATACTTTGGCTATACGAGCGGCAGCTAAAGCAAACGGGCAAAATCCAATTGCAATAATTATTCCCTGTCATCGTGTAATAGGTAGTGATGGCAGCTTAACCGGTTATGCGGGAGGCTTATGGCGAAAGAAATGGCTACTGGAACATGAACAGAAGTTTAGTGAAGGAGAAAAGCAATTGGAATTAATGTTGTAACGAAAGTCATTAGGTCATTCGTAATTCAATTGTAAATGGAGGACTGTATGAAGCTAGAGGAATTAAAAGTATATAATTTATCAATGGATTTGGGCGAGAAAGTTTGGAAAATTGTTCTTGAATGGGAAAAACTTTCGAAGGAAACTTTAGGTAAGCAGCTGATTCGTTCAGTTGATTCTGTTGCAGCAAATATTAGCGAAGGCTTTGGTCGCTATCATTACAATGAATCCAACCATTTTAATTATTACGCAAGAGGCTCTTTGTACGAAACAAAAACTTGGTTAACAAAAGCATATAACCGTAGTCTAATTGACGAAAGTCAGTTTACTTTGTTCGAAAGTGAAATAAATAATCTAGGCGTTAAACTCAATAATTATATTAACTCAATTGGCAAGCAAAAAAGTTTGAGTGAACAGAATAACAAATTATAAACAATTGAATAACTACCGAATAACAATAAATGACTCCTTATGATTTTTCAAAAAGAAATTACACTAAAGTCTAAACCGCGCGGCTTTCATTTGATAACAAGTGAGATACTTGCGCAAATCCCGGAGATTTCAAAAATCACCCAAGGAATTGCTAACATTTTTATTAAACACACATCCGCTTCATTAACTGTTAACGAAAATGCTGACCCTTCTGTACGTGCTGATATGGAAACATATTTCAACAAAGTTGTGCCGGAAAGCGATGCAAGATTCTACGAACATACTCTCGAAGGAACAGATGATATGACTTCTCACATCAAAGCTTCCATACTTGGTCCGTCAGTAACTGTGCCGGTTACAAATGGCAAGTTTAATCTTGGTACATGGCAAGGAATTTATCTTTGCGAACACAGAAATTATGGTGGTGCCAGAAAAATTGTTATTACCGTAATAGGAGAGTAGTTAATGCGAATAGATAGAATGCTCGGAATAGTAGTCCTTCTTCTTAACAGAGATAGAGTCAGCGCAAAGTATCTCGCTGATAGGTTTGAAATTTCTGTTCGAACCGTTTACCGTGATATAGAAGCGATTAACATGGCTGGAATTCCAATTGTGGCTTATGCCGGTAATAACGGCGGCTTTGGTATTATGGAAAATTACCGCCTTGATAGACAAGTGTTAACGCTGCAAGATATGACTTCAATTCTTACTGCGCTGAAAGGTGTTAGTCCAACCTTAGATGACAGCGATATTGATAATGTTACCGAGAAAATTCTTAGCCTTGTTCCGGATGATAAGATGGAAATCTTGAAGCAGCGCTTTGAAGAGTTTTGTATTGATATAATGCCTGGGGACAAAAGCAGCAGCCCAAAGAATATTTGAAGGAACTTCAAATCGCAATCTCGCAGAAAAAACTTGTTTCCTTTGATTACAGAAATTCAAAAGGAGAATTTGCAAAACGTACTGTAGAACCAATGACTTTAGTGTATAAGGGTTTCGGTTGGTACTTGTTTGCTTTTTGTAAAGTGAAAAATGATTATAGAATATTTAAGCTGGTTAGAATGAGTAATCTTGTTGTTGAAGAAGAATTTTTCAAACGTAAAAATAAAAGCTATCAAGATTTCATGAAACTCTCGACCGATAAAAGTCAGTTTATAAATCTAGTTCTTCGTTATTCAGCAGAATATAAAGCCCACGTGGAAGAGTATTTTGATGAAGGTACTATTGAGTACCAAGATGATGGCAGCATGATTGTGAGAATAGCTTTGCCGAATGATAATTGGCTTCACTCAATTATTCTTGGTTCCGGCGAATATGTTGAGGTGCTTGAGCCGGAGTATTTAAGAAATGTAATAAAGGAAAAAGCCGAAAAGATTTTCTTGAAGTATAAATGTGAAGTTGAATCTTGATTAAAAACTATTTTTTTGAGGAATAAGAAATGGGCAAGATTAATGCAGAATGGCATTTGAAAAACAAGATGCCGGATAAAGCTACTGTTGAACAAAGAATTAACTGGCATTTGGAACATGCTAAGAATTGCGAGTGCAGACCGATACCGGAAAAACTTTTAATTGAGATAAAGAAAAGAAAAATTTCACTTCAATAACAAACATGACATACTGGTGTCACGAGCCTAAGATAAGTTTGTTTTGTCAAACACAAACAACTTAGGAGATGTAAAATGGAAATGAAATTTTGTCACTCGTGCGGAATTATTCTTGATGGAAATTTCGCTAAAGAAGTAGCTCCAAACTTATGCGGCTATTGTGCAGATGAAAACGGTAAGTTAAAAGCCAAAGAAATCGTTCAAGTAGGTGTAGCTGAATGGCTGAAATCGTTTTCGCCTAAAGAGGGAAATCCCGATTTTATGAAACGCGCTGAAAGCTACATGAATGCAATGCCCGCATGGGCAAAAGAATAGTGTGAGGCTCTAATGTCATTCAAATATGAAATTAAAGAACAGACAACTCAGCCCACGGCTTCAATTAGAACAAGAACTTCTTTAAGCCAATTGCCGGATACTATTAGAAAATCTTATCAAGATATTTCGGCTCATCTTGAAAAAACCGGCGCCATTTGTAGCGGAGCTCCTTTTGCAATTTACTACAACATGGATATCAACGATATCGATGTTGAACTTGGTTTTCCGGTAGGGAAAGGTATTCGAGAAAAAAATGAAATCAAGAATAGCATAATTCCGGCAGGCAAGGTATTACAGTTCACTCATATTGGTCCATACAGTGAACTTGAAAAAACATACGGCGATGCTATGAAGTGGGTTAAAGAAAATAATATTTCCACAACCGGAACGATTTGCGAATTCTATCTCAACGATCCGTCAACAACGCCGCCAGGTGATCTTGAAACGGAAATTAGATTCTATATTAAGTGAGGACTACCAGCACAGAGAAAATCTGTGCTGATTAATTATTTAAAAACAAAAGGTGATATTATGAGTTTATCAATAGCTGAAAAAATAATTACTATGGAAAAAGACGCTTTGGATAGATGGAACCATGGCGATCCTTCCGGTTATCTTGAAATTTATGCAGATGATGTTTGCTACTTTGATTCTATGACGGAAGCCAGATTGGATGGAAAAGAAAATCTTACAAAGTACTATGAAGAGCTGCGGGGAAAAGTTCATGTTGATAAAGATGAAATGGTGAATCCAAAAGTGCAAGCAGTAGAAAACATGGCGGTTCTTACTTTCAATCTAATCTCTCATGTTGGTGAAGCAAATAAGAAATGGAACTGCACGGAAGTTTACCGTAAAGAAGAAAACGGTGAGTGGAAGATTATTCAATCTCATTGGTCGTTAACCAATCGGTAGAGCAGCCACGATTCAAACACGATTACTAAGGAAATAATGTAAACAAGGAGATGAAGCATGAAATCGCAAACATTTACGGTTTCACCGATTGGCTATGTTAGGAGAGGAGCAGGCGGATTCTATCTGGAAATTCTCAAGAAATTTAAACCGGCTTTGAAAGGGTTGGAAGGCTTTAGCCATGCTAATGTATTCTGGTGGTGCCACCTTTGTGATAGTACAGCATCTAGAGAGGTGATGGAATGTGAACAGCCGTATAAGTGTTCTCCGGCGACTTTAGGAATCTTTGCAACACGCTCTCCACAAAGACCAAACCCGATTGCCCTTACACCTGTAGCCATATTAAAAATTGACTTTGAACGGGGAATAATTCACGTCCCCTATGTTGATGCGATGGAAGGAACGGCAATTATCGACCTTAAGCCATATCATCCGTCAATAGATAGAATACGGAATGCAAGAGTGCCGGAATGGTGCAGCCATTGGCCTAAATGGTATGAGGATTCAGCCAACTTTGATTGGGCTTCTGAGTTTGTCAATGCTCATTAGTTGCTAAACCGCCCATTCATAGCGTGCGTTTTGAATATGGTTGTAAACCTTTGATGCAGATTAATATGATTTCTTTTTTCGAAGAGTTGAGAAGAATGTCATGGTAATCTGCATTTTATTGATTGAACTATTCTTGTAACTTTCTGCTAACTCAAATGTCTATTTATTAAAGCCAATGGAAAAAGTTATTCTGAAAACGAAGCGAGAAATAATTCCATTCCCGGAAATGTACGAGAAGTATTCTATGGATATTTACAGATACTCGCTTAGTATTCTTAAGGATGAAGATGATGCAAAGGATGCTGTTCAAGAAACGTTTGTTAAATATGTTGAAAATGGAAGTTCTTTTCGTGGTGATGCCAGCCAGAAAACATGGCTTTTAGTTGTAGCAAGAAACTATTGTTTTTCCAGACTAAAAAGGGCTGAAAATAATAATGCTTCAATTGATGATGATTCTTTTGACTCGATTTACGAATTGCATCTTGATGATAGAATTACTTTGCAAGAGGCATTAAAGAGTTTAACACCTCAGCAGAATGAATTATTGTACTTAAAAGAATATGGCAATTATTCTTATCTGGAAATTGCGGAAATAACCGGCGATTCTTTGGAAAATATAAAAATAAAATTATTCCGAACCCGGCAGAAACTTAGAAGAATATTGAAAGGAAGTTTGTGATGGAAGATTTAGAACTAAAAATAAGCCAGCTTGTAGATAATGAGCTTAACGATGCTGAACAGATGGAAGTCTTTAACTTTCTGGCAAAAGATCAAAAAGCACGGAGACTATATTCAGAGCTACATAATCTAAAAAAGGAAGTTGTGAATCATCATTCCGAAATTAGAACAGACTTATTCCCGCTTAAAATTAATCAGCCGGTGCAAGATCAATCTAAACTTAGTATTTACAAAATTGGATTTGCTTTCAGCTCTGCTGCTGCAATTATTCTTGTAATGCTTTTTTGGTGGGGACAAAATGAAAACAGCAGAACTGCAGAGCAATTCAAATCTTTGTTAGATAATTATGAATCAGTACATGCAGACAAGAATCAAGCGTTGAATAAGCCGTTGATTAAACCAACGGTTTCAAAAACTGTACTCTCTAAGAAAGGAAGAGTTAGAGGAATCGGCTTGGTTCAGTTAAATAAGAGAGTAAATGTTCTTACTTCTATGGTTGCAAACACGAACATGGATAGAACTAGAAAGTTAACGGCTATCCCTTTAGCAAATAACGTTGTCATTAACAAAGACGATTTTATAGGAGGACAAATTGTTGCTAACTAAAATGAAAGTAATTATCGCTGTTACAATTTTTTCTTTTGCAGCAACTATCATAGCTCAAAAAGAGGAAACTCTTTCTGTTGCACTTAAGATGATGACGAAAGATGGAGCTTATTCTTCAACTATTAATTCCAAAAGTAAAAACAGTGAAGCAGTTAAGTGTTACTTTTTAGTCTCAATGTTTGGAAATTCAATATTTGGCACGGCAGATAAAGGTGGATATGATTTTACAGATTACACACCACTTAGTAATGAAGTAGAGTTTCTTGCCCCGGATTGGATTAAAAATAACTTTTCGGTTACAGATATGGAGGGTTTTACTCAAGGTCCGCAAATTAAAACAGCAGTATCATTTCAAATAAAACCGGTTTATTCATCTGAAAAGAATAGCAGCAAAAAAGCTTTTCTTATTAAAACTACTGTGTACTCTCCAAAGGATAAAGTTAGGAATAGCTCTTTAGAGCTAGACTGCGATATTAAACTGTATTACAAACTACTTTATGCTGATAGTATTGGAGCTATTAACCTTGGCTTTTTGGAAAAAGCTCTTTCTAATTACAAATTTGAGCTAACAATAAGCGACGATAATAAATCCGGAGAGCCTTTTGAAGTTCCGCAAAAGTTGTATGATGAAATTTTGAAATCACTTAATGAATCAAAAATTAAAGAGACTAGTTTTTCGTTTAGTGCTGAACTTGGAACTTACTTCCCTAAAGAACTTCACACCAGTTGGTTCAAAAATTTTAATAGCTTTTCTAACTACGAACTAAACGGGTTGCATAAACTTGAGCACATTGTTTCCAACTTAAACAAAGATACGCTCGAAGCAAATAGCTCGGCTTATTTAGCTAATCTTTCTTTTCCGTTTAAGCTATATAATGAAGAAAAAAGTGCAGCCTATAATTCTTATAAAAGTAAAGATGAAATTCTGAAATCAAATTACAATGTAATAATAGTGCCAATTGATTATACTGATGGAAAACTGACATTAGATGCCATAGTATTCTATTCCAAAATTTTATTAAATGACGGAATACAAAGGTGGACACCGTTTAAGAAAAGATTAATTATTGAACATGGCACTGTAAATATGGAGATGCCTCAAGAAAATTGGAGCGCTGTTTTTACAAGGGGAAATGATAAGTATGAGATTTATGGTTATTCCGATTATGAAAAATATGTAACCGAGCTACTTTATATAACAGTTAACAAAATTTATAAGGAAAAATAAGATGAAAAAACTCATTGTCTTTCTACTTCTGTTTAGTCTGCCGGTTCTTGCTCAAAGCAACAAAGGGAAAATTTCACTCGTTTTTAACGAAGAGAAATTTGATCTACCGATTACGCAAGTGTATATACGTAAAGAAAATGATGTTTTGATTAGCTCTAGAGCCGAAAAGAATGATTCGCTTGGAGTAAAAATGATCTCTTTGGAATTTTCTTTGAAATCTCTTATTGAAAACGCTGAGCTTTCAAATGAACATGCTCTTCGCATATTCATTTCCAGTGAGGTAAAAAACAATCGGTCTGGTAATAAACGGTTTGTGTTCAATTATGGTCCTAAAGATGTTAATGTTGAATTTTATTACGGTGAAGAGAAATTAAATTGGTCTTCTCCAGGACTACACTTCAAATTTTCAAATATTTCCACTTCACAGACAAAAGATGGCTTAATGATGAAAGGAACATTTTATGGAAAGTATACTTCCAAAAATCTAGACACATCATTCAAGACAGTGGCGGAAATCA
The DNA here is from genome assembly GCA_043807765.1 of Ignavibacteriota bacterium. Lineage (GTDB taxonomy): Bacteria > Bacteroidota > Ignavibacteria > Ignavibacteriales > Melioribacteraceae > Stygiobacter. The sequence goes on along the minus strand of JAZDFQ010000073.1, from coordinate 111,843 downwards.
AAGACGGTTATTTCGAGATTATTCTTTAGATGAGTTTGTGAAATGAAAACCATTTTCCATTTGGATTTAGATGCTTTCTTCGTTTCGGTAGAAAGATTGTTTGATCCTTCACTGATAGGGAAGCCGGTAATCTTAGGCGGCGATCCTAAAACGGGAAGGGGAATTGTAACAACTTGCTCTTATGAAGCCCGCGCTTACGGGCTTCATTCTTCAATGCCGATTAGAACTGCTTACAGGCTTTGTCCAAACGGACTTTACATTCGTGGGCATCATAAAGAGTATTCTAAATATTCAAAAGCAGTTAGAGAGATTTTGGAAGCATACGCACCGGTTATTCAACAATGCTCTATAGATGAATTCTCAATGGATTTTACCGGCTGCGAGAGAATCTACGGTTCACTTTTCATGTTCGCATCAAAAATTCAAAAAGAGATTAGCGACAAACTTGGTCTTCCTTCCTCCATTGGAATTGGCTCAAATAGAACCATAGCTAAAATTGCTTCCGATTTTAACAAGCCTTGCGGAATAACTTATGTTATGCCCGGAATGGAAAAAGAATTCTTAGCGCCAATGCCGGTTGAGACAATTCCGGGTATTGGAAAAGTATCTCAGAAAATGTTGAACTCGAAAGGTTTCTACAAGCTTGAGCAGCTTTCAAATTTGGAACCGGAAACCTTACACAGAATTTTCGGCAAATATGGCGAATATCTTTGGCGGAAATCAAACGGGCTTGGCTCAGATGAGTATCATTTTGATCATCTAAGAAAAAGCATTTCTCACGAAACCACTTTTCATACAAACCGTTCGGATGTATCATCATTAGAAAAAATTCTATTCGAGCTGACGGAATCAGTTTGTCAGAATCTTAGAAATAAAAATTGGCTGGCCTCTACAGTTTGCGTCAAAGTCCGTTATTCAAATTTTAAAACCTTTACACGCGACAAGACAATATTACCTACAGATGATGATAAAGAAATTTTTCAGACTGTAATTCATCTTTTTCAAAAGTGCTACACACAAAGAGCAGAAGTTAGATTGCTGGGTGTACGCCTTAATAACTTCACTTACTTTGCCGAGCAAGAGGATTTATTCGAAAAAGAAAGAAAAAGCAGAAAAGAAATGTTTGCAGCTGTTAAAAAAATACGTGATAAATATGGCTATAAATCAATTAAAGTAGGTTTTTGTTAAAATTTAGATAGAGAAGTCTTTATTTTATCCCATCCAATTTCTATTTTTGAGCCCGTCTTTTAAGGTATATTCTTAAAAATAAGATTCGAACACCGCTGAATCCCAAATTTTGAAAGAATTTTTGAGTGCAGAATTACAACTGCCCAAAAACACGCTAAAAAACAAGATAGTTTACTCTTCTAAGTGGCAAGATTCTTGCTCAGAAAAAGTGTTTTAGTAAACGAGTGATTTTTTCAATATAAATAAGAGGAATAAATGGAAAGAAGAAAAATTACGATTGATGGCAACGAAGCAGCCGCACACGTGGCGTATCGCGTTAGTGAGGTTATTGCTATCTATCCAATTACACCATCATCCACTATGGGTGAGCTTTCGGATGCTTGGGCTGCTAAACAATTAAAAAATATTTGGGGAACAGTTCCAACAGTTTCCGAACTACAAAGTGAAGGCGGAGCTTCCGGTGCCGTTCACGGCGCATTACAAACCGGTGCTTTAACAACAACCTTCACAGCTTCTCAAGGTTTATTCTTGATGATTCCAAACATGTATAAAATTGCGGGTGAATTAACTCCGGCAGTTTTTCATGTTAGTGCCCGTTCTATTGCTGCTGCAGCTCTTTCCATTTTCGGCGATCATAGCGACGTTATGGCAACACGTCAAACCGGTTTTGGATTAATCTGCTCAAACTCAGTTCAAGAAGTAATGGATACAGCCGCTATCGTTCACCGTGCTACTTTAGAATCCAGAATTCCTTTTGTTCATTTCTTTGATGGTTTTAGAACATCAGCAGAAGTTATGAAGATGGAAGAATTGAGTGATGAAGATATCCGCGCAATGGTTGATGACCAGAAAGTGAAAGAATTCAAGGGAAGAGCGTTAAATCCGGAAAATCCATTTATTCGTGGAACTGCTCAGAATCCGGATGTTTACTTCCAAGGAAGAGAAACAGTAAACAAATTTTATAATGCTTGTCCGGAAATTGTACAAAGTGCAATGGATAAGTTTGCAACAATTACAGGCCGCCAATATCATTTATTTGATTACTATGGTGCCGCAGATGCTACAAGAATCATTGTTATGATGGGTTCCGGCGCAGAAGCTGCTCAAGAAACCGTAGATTATCTAATCAAAACCACTGGCGAAAAAGTTGGTGTTCTTAAAGTTAGATTATACAGACCATTCTCAGTAAAACATTTACTTGCTGCAATTCCAAGCACTGTAGAAAAGATTTCAGTTTTGGATAGAACAAAAGAACCGGGTTCACTTGGCGAACCATTATATCTTGATGTTGTTACAGCAATTTCTGAAGCTATTGCGGATGGTTCTGCTCCGTTTAAGAAAATGCCAAAGATTGTTGGTGGACGCTATGGTCTCTCTTCAAAAGAATTTACACCGGCAATGGTTAAAGCAGTATTTGATAACTTGAAGAACGATTCTCCGAAGAATCATTTTACTGTTGGTATTAACGATGACGTTACATTCACAAGTCTAGAAGTTGATTCTACATTTATGATTGAAGGTGATGACGTTGTACGCTGCTTGTTCTATGGTTTAGGCGCGGATGGTACTGTTGGTGCTAACAAAAACTCAATTAAAATTATTGGTGAAGAAACACCAAACTATGCACAAGGTTACTTTGTTTACGATTCTAAAAAGTCCGGATCAACAACAATATCTCACTTAAGATTTGGACCGAATCCTATTCACTCAACTTACTTGGTTCAGACAGCAAAATTTGTTGGATGCCATACATTTGGTTTGTTAGAGAAATTTGATGTTCTCGACAACATTGCAAACGGTGGAACATTCCTTCTTAACTCGCCATTTAGTACTGATGAAACATGGGATAAGCTTCCAAATAGAGTTCAGCAGCAAATTATTGATAAGAAATTAAACTTCTACGTTATTGATGGTTACGCAGTTGCCAGCAAAACCGGAATGGGTGGACGCGTAAATACAATTATGCAAACATGCTTCTTTGCAATTTCTGGCATCTTACCAAAAGAAGAAGCTATTGAGCAAATCAAAAAATCAATTAAGAAAACTTACGGTTCAAAAGGTGAAGAAATTGTTAAGAAAAACTTCTTAGCAGTTGATCAGACATTAGAAAATTTATTCCAGATTGATTATTCCAAATTGGCAGTTGGTTCAATCCAAATTCCGCCAATCGTTTCTGCAAAAGCTCCGGACTATGTAAAGAGCGTATTAGGAAAGATGATGGAAGGAAAGGGCGATTTTGTAAAAGTAAGTGAAATGCCGATTGACGGAACCTTCCCATCAGCAACTACACGTTGGGAAAAGAGAAATATTGCCCTAGAAGTTCCGGCTTGGGATCCGGAAGTATGTATTCAATGCGGTAAGTGCGCTATGGTTTGTCCTCATGCTTCAATTCGTATTAAAGCTTACGATAAATCTTTAGTTGCTGGAGCTCCGGCTTCATTCAAGCATATGGATGCTAAAGGCAAAGAGTTTCCGGAAAATTCTGCTTATACAATTCAAGTTGCAGTAGAAGATTGTACCGGTTGCGAACTTTGCGTTGAAGTATGTCCGGCTAAGAATAAAAAAGAAACACGCTTCAAAGCAATCAACATGGTTCCCCAAATTCCAATCCGCGAACAAGAGAGAGCTAATTGGGACTTCTTCTTAACAATTCCGGAAATGGATAGAAGATTAATCAATACAAGCGTTATTAAAGCACAACAATTGCAACAGCCTTTATTCGAGTTCTCCGGTGCTTGCTCTGGGTGCGGCGAAACTCCATACGTTAAATTAGTCTCACAATTATTTGGTGATAGATTAATTGTTGCTAACGCTACCGGTTGCTCATCAATTTATGGCGGTAACTTGCCAACGACTCCTTGGGCCAAGAATAATGAAGGACGCGGACCAGCTTGGTCAAATTCATTATTCGAAGACAATGCTGAGTTTGGTTTTGGTATGCGCTTATCGGTTGATAAACAAAATCAGTTCGCAAAAGAATTGATTGTAAAATTACAAGATCAAATTGGCGAAGGATTAGTTAATGCAATCCTAAATGCTGATCAGAAAGATGAAGTTGGCATTTACGAACAAAGAGAAAGAGTAACAGAATTAAAAAAGAAACTTGAAGGTGTTAAATCAGTTGATGCTGAAAAATTAGTTCAAGTTGCTGATTACTTAGTTAAAAAATCTATTTGGATTATGGGCGGCGACGGCTGGGCATATGATATTGGTTACGGCGGATTAGATCACGTTATTGCTCAAGGCAAGAATGTTAACATCTTAGTTCTCGATACCGAAGTATATTCAAACACCGGCGGACAGATGTCAAAATCAACATCTTTCGGTGCAGTCGCAAAATTTGCTGCTGCTGGTAAAACTACAGCCAAGAAAGATCTTGCTATGATGGCAATGAGCTACGGTAATGTTTATGTAGCTAAAGTTGCAATGGGTGCAAACGATGTTCAAACATTGCGTGCATTCTTGGAAGCCGAAGCCTATGATGGACCATCCTTAATCATTGCTTACAGCCACTGTATTGCACATGGTATTAATATGGGTAAAGGAATGGAAAACCAGAAAGCCGCTGTTGACTCCGGTCACTGGCCACTATTCAGATACAATCCGGATAACTTTGCCAAAGGCGAAAATCCGTTGAAGTTAGATTCAAAACCTCCGAAAATTAAATTGGAAGATTATATTTATAAAGAGACACGCTATAATATGCTTACAAAATCTCATCCGAAGGAAGCGAAAGAGTTGCTCGCATTAGGACAAGCTGAAGTACTAAAGAAATGGAAATTCTATGAGCAGATGGCCGGGATGAAGGTTGGCGCTAACGATGAAGAAGTGAAGAACTAATTTGAATTCCGGCTGTATGAAAATGCAGCCGGAAGATTTTACACAAGAATAAAAATGAAAAATAAATAGGAGTTAAAATGGATCTCTCAACAACATATATGGGATTGAAGCTGAAGAATCCAATCGTTCCATCAGCATCTCCGCTTTCTCAAAGTGTTGATACTGTAAAAGCTTTGGAAGACGCCGGCGCAGCTGCAATTGTTTGCTATTCTTTGTTCGAAGAACAAATTAATCACGAATCCGGTGAGCTTAATCATTACTTATCATATCATGCCGATAGCTACGCAGAAGCATTAAATTATTTTCCGGAACCGGAAGAATTTAAATTAACACCAGTCCAATATTTGGATCATATCGCCAATTTGAAAAAAGCTGTTAGTATTCCTGTTATTGGAAGCTTGAATGGCGTTAGCACCGGCGGCTGGGTTAAATATGCTCAGAACATCGAGCAAGCCGGCGCAGATGCTCTTGAATTGAATGTATATTATATACCGGCAAATTCTTTAACATCCGGAACAGAAATCGAAGACATGTATGTTAATGTTCTAAAAGAAATTAAAAATACGGTTAAGATTCCGGTAGCTGTTAAGTTAAGTCCCTTCTTTACATCTATGAGCAACATGGCTAAGAGATTGGATGATGCTGGAGCTGATGCATTAGTTTTATTCAACCGTTTCTATCAACCGGATTTTGATTTAGAGAAATTAGAAGTTGTTCCTAACTTAGTTCTCAGTACAAATTGGGAAATGAGATTACCACTACGTTGGATTGCTATCCTTTACGGTCAGCTTAAAGCCAACATGGCTTTAACAAGCGGCGTTCATAGCCATTACGATGTTATAAAAGCTACAATGGCTGGTGCTGATGTCACTATGATGTGTTCGGAAATATTAACCGGCGGCGTTAAGAGAGTTAGCGAAATTCTTGCTGGCGTTGAACAATGGATGATAGAGAATGAATATGATTCAATTCAGATGATGAAAGGAAGCATGAGCCAGAAAGCTGTTGCAGAACCAGCTGCTTTTGAACGTGCAAACTATATGAAGATGTTAAGCAGCTACAAGATGCTCTGGTAAAAGCCTATCCCAACCCTTCCCAAGGGGAATGGCTCAAAAATTAGCCGTCAAATACTCAAAGTTTGACGGCTTTTTATTTTTCCACCCGTGCAAGTTTTAACTTCCTTACCTATATTGTAATCAAAATTCCCATTTCACAAACTCTTGATGCTTATGCAAGAACAATATCACAAATGGTACACACAATATCTTAGCCGCGATTTCGAGATGCTGGTGTTCGGACACTCCGGTTATCCGGTAGTTTTATTTCCAACATCTAAGGGGAAGTATTACGAAAACAAAGATTTCGGATTGATAGATTCTGCCGCTCAACTATTAGAAGATGGTAAAATAAAAATTTATTGTCCTGACGGGATAGATGCTATGAGCTGGTATAATTATATAATTGAACCAGCGGATAGAGTTAAAACGCACATGGCTTATGAACGAACAATTATTAACGATGTAATCGAATTTGCAAAATTTGAAACTGGAGTTAAAAAGGTTGGAGTTGCCGGTTGTAGTTTTGGTGGATATCATGCAGCCAATTTGGCATTTCGTCATCCTGATAAAGTAGGATATTTATTTACTATGGGCGGCGCGTTCGACATCGGGCAGTTTATTTATGGTTATTATGATGATGATTGTTATTTCAATAATCCTCAAGATTATTTGCCTAATCTAAATGATCCATGGTATTTAGATCACATAAAAAAAATGGGAATTGTTTTGGGAACCGGTGAATGGGATATTTGCTTAGATGAGAACAGAAGATTAAGCCAAATTCTGTCTGAAAAAGGAATTGATCATTGGCTGGATGTTCGTGCTGGAACGGGTCATGATTGGAATTGGTGGAAAGAAATGTTCCCAGAATATTTAAAAAAGATCGGTTAAAAATATTTTTAGTTCTTACTCTAAATCTTACTCGTACTCTTGTATTTCCACATACATCTGTTAAAAGCGAGTAAGAATAAGATTAAGAAAAAGAGTAAGATCAAGGTAAAACATAGCAGTTGCCTAATAAATCAATTAAAAAAGGGTGGTAGATGAAAAAAATAGGAATTCTGTTTGGGCAGGAGAACACATTCCCTCCGGCGTTTGTCGAGAGAGTCAATTCAAAAAAAGAATCGGGTATTATTGCTGAGTTAGCAAACGTTAATAAAGTTATTCAAGGGGAAGCTACAGATTATGCTGTTATCATTGATAGAATCTCACAAGATGTTCCATTTTACCGAGCGTATCTTAAAAATGCTGCACTTAGCGGAACTGCAGTTTTGAATAATCCTTTTTGGTGGAGTGCCGACGAAAAATTCTTTAATAATGCGCTAGCTGTTAAACTAGGAGTCCCGGTTCCAAAGACTGTTTTACTTCCATCTAAGCAACACCCGGAAGATACAAATGAAAGATCATTTCGCAATTTGGAATTCCCGCTCGATTGGGATGGAATATTTAAACACATCGGTTTTCCGGCTTTCTTCAAACCACACGCCGGCGGCGGATGGAAAAATGTTTACAGATTGGAAAGTATAGATGATTTTTTCCGCGCTTATGCAGAAACCGGAAGGCTTGTTATGATGCTGCAAGAAGCCGTTGAGTTTAAAGAGTATTTCCGCTGTTACTGTATTGATAGACGGGATGTTCGCATAATGCAGTACGATCCAAAACAGCCACATCATTTGCGTTATGTAAAAAACGCTCTTCCGGTTGAAGCAAAATTGTTAAAAAAAATAGAAGAATATGTTCTTACACTTAATAATGCTCTTGGTTATGATTTTAATACCGTTGAATTTGCTGTGAGGGATGGAATTCCGTTAGCAATTGATTTTTGCAATCCGGCACCGGATGCAGATGTAAACTCTGTTGGTGAAGAAAATTTTGAGTGGGTAGTTGAAGCTGCTGCAAATATGGCTATCAGAAGAGCAAAGTCGCACAAAGATAATGTCAATAATTTGACGTGGGGAGATTTTGTAAAAGTTTTTGTTGATGGTAAAAAACTGAAGCCGATAAAAACAAAGGCCGAATAACTATGGCACAAGAAAAACTTTATTCAATCGGAATTGAGGAAGAGTTTCAAATTATCGATCCTCAAACAAGAGAATTAAAATCTCACATTGAACAGATCCTTGATGAAGGAAAAGTAATTCTCAAAGAACAAGTAAAAGCCGAAATGCACCAGTCGGTGGTGGAAGTTGGTTCTCAAATATGCTACAACATAAAAGAAGCTAGAGCGGAAGTTATTAAGCTTCGTTCCAGTATTGCCAAAGTAGCAAAAGCACACGGACTCGAAATAGCTGCTGCCGGGACTCATCCATTCTCAAAATGGATTGATCAAAAAATTACAGATCATCCACGCTATCATGGTGTAGTAGAGGATATGCAAGATGTAGCACGCGCGAATTTGATTTTCGGTCTTCATGTTCATGTTGGGTTGAGCGATCGTGAAGAAACTATTCATGTAATGAATGCGTTGCGCTACTTTCTGCCTCATATATTTGCATTAACAACTACATCACCTTTCTGGGAAGGAAGAAACACCGGATTCAAATCTTACAGGACAAAAATCTTTGATCGTTTTCCTCGAACCGGGATTCCGGATCATTTCAATAGTTGGAGTGAATTTGAATCATACGTTAATCTGTTAATTAAAACCGGTTGCATTGATGATGCAAAAAGAATTTGGTGGGATGTAAGACCGCATCCATACTTTAAGACTCTTGAAATTCGCATTTGCGATATTCCGATGAGAGTTGATGAAACAATTGCTATTGCTGCACTTATTCAAGCTGTGGTTGCTAAACTGCATAAACTTCTTAGGCAAAATTTAGGTTTCCGTTTGTACAGAAGAATTCTTATTAACGAAAATAAATGGCGCGCAGCTCGTTATGGTCTTGAAGGCAAGATGATTGATTTCGGTAAACAAGAAGAAGTTGACACAGTTGTTTTAATACATGAATTACTGGTTTTTGTTGATGATGTTATCGATGAGCTTGGTAGTCGTGATGAGATTGAGTATATCAAAGAAATTCTTGTTATGAAAACCGGATCGTATCGGCAACTTCAAGTATTTAAGAAAACCAATGATTTAAGAAAAGTAGTCGATTTCATTATTGAAGAAACGAATATGGGGTTGAATCTTTAATGGTTCCATTAGTTAGAGATCAATTTAACGGAAAATATAGTGATGCTCGTTATGCAGAGTATTTGAATGAGATTTGGAGACTCACGAAAGGGGAAAACGATTTTCGTGTTTGTGAAACGCCGTTATTCTTAAACAAAGTACTCTCGTCGAAATTGCAACTTGCCGCTAATGAAATTGCTTCATATTTATTAACCGACGACTTCAAAAATAATGGCTTAAGTGCAATTCCGGATAAACTAGTTGTACCAAATGAAGATTCACATCCGCTCTTTTTACAAGTTGATTTTGCTATTTGCAAAGATGAAGAAGGTAATCCTATACCAAAACTAATTGAACTGCAAGGGTTTCCTTCACTTTATGCTTTCCAAGTTTTGCTTGATGATGTTAATAGGCAGTTCTACAATATACCAAACGGATATACTTCTTACTTTACCGGCTTTACAAAAGAATCATATTTGGAATTGTTAAAAAAAGCGATTCTAGCTGATCACAATCCGGAAAATGTAATTCTTCTTGAAATTGATCCATGGAAACAGAAAACACGAATTGATTTCATTGTGACCAAGAATTATTTGGGAATTGATTCTGTCTGCATAAGCGAAATCGTTCAGAAAGGGAGAAAGCTTTTTTACAAGAAAGATGGAATAGAAATACCAATCCACCGAATTTACAACCGCGTTATTTTTGATGAGTTGCGACGCAAAGATATTCAAGCCGGTTTCGATTTTCATTCCGTGTTAGATGTTGAGTGGGCCGGACATCCCAATTGGTTTTTTAAAATAAGCAAACACACATTACCACAAATAAAAAGCAAATACGCGCCTAATTGTTTTTATTTAAGCAATTTGAAAATGTATCCAACTGATTTGGAAAATTACGTACTCAAACCTCTTTACTCATTTGCCGGTGCCGGTGTTCAAGTTGATGTTACGCTAGAAATGTTAAATGGAATCGTTGATCGTAAAAATTATATTCTTCAAGAAAAGGTAGAGTATATGCCGCTTATCAAAACTCCGGATGAATACTCCCGTGCAGAAATTAGAATGATGTTCATCTGGTTAGATGAAAAACCGCTTCTCGTCAATAATCTTCTTAGAACCAGCAAAGGCAAGATGATGGGGGTAGATTTCAATAAAGGTAAAACTTGGGTTGGTTCAAACATAGTTTATCATCCATAAATAGGAGAACTGAATGCAAACAATTGAAAACCTTTTAACACAAGTTAGTGATTTTATATGGGGCTATCCGTTACTGATTTTACTTTTTGGGACACATCTTTTCTTAACATTCAGACTAAAATTTATTCAAAGGTTTATCGGTAAAGCGATTAAGATTTCCCTTAAGAGAGATAAAGAAGGGGCAGGAGATATTTCTCAATTTGGAGCGCTAACAACAGCTCTTGCAGCTACTATTGGCACCGGAAATATTGTTGGTGTTTCAACTGCAATTGCTGCCGGCGGTCCTGGTGCAGTTTTATGGATGTGGTTAACCGGAGTATTCGGTATTGCGACTAAATATTCCGAGGCTCTGCTTTCAGTTAAATACCGTGTAACATTAGCTGACGGTTCATTTGCCGGTGGACCTATGTACGTTCTTGAAAAAGGACTAAATAAAAAGTGGCTTGGAATTCTGTTCGCAGCATTCACATCCGTTACCGCATTTGGAATCGGCAATATGGTTCAAGCTAATTCAATTTCTGTACTAGTTCACGATTCATTTGGTATTTCCAATTGGATTACGGGAGTAATTCTTGCGGCGTTAACTGCAGTTGTAATTATTGGAGGAATTAAGTCTATAGCTAGAGTATGTGAAAATCTTGTTCCATTCATGGCAATATTTTACTTAGTCGGCTGTGCTGTTTTGTTAATAATTAATTTTGATACTGTACCTCAATCAATTTCTTTAATCTTTCAATCGGCCTTTACCGGACATGCTGCCATTGGAGGATTTCTAGGCGCCGGAATGAAAGAAGCTGTTCGTTTTGGTATAACTCGCGGTTTATTTTCAAATGAATCCGGTTTAGGGAGCGCGCCAATAGTTGCGGCTGCTGCGCAAACTAAAAATCCGGTTAGACAAGCACTAGTTTCTTCCACCGGAACATTTTGGGATACAGTTGTAGTATGTGCTTTTACCGGAGTAGTTATTGTTAATTCTTACGAATGGCAGAACGGTTTGAACGGTGCTATCTTAACGAAGACAGCTTTTAGCGATATTCCAGTAATTGGGCCCATAATTTTGACTATAGGCCTCTTAACGTTCGTATTTTCGACAATTCTGGGCTGGTCTTATTATGGCGAAAAGGCTATAGAGTACCTTATCGGTACAAAAGCGGTTCTTCCTTACAGATGGCTTTGGGTTGTAATGGTTTTTGTAGGTTGTGTTGCTACACTTAACATAGTTTGGACCTTTGCAGACATAACCAATGCACTAATGGCCTTACCAAACCTTGTTTCTTTGATATTTTTGAACAAAATAATAGTAGCTGAGACAAAAAAATATTTATGGGATGGCAACATAGACAACTAAAGTATTTTTGGGGATTCCGCGAAAACACTATGATATTAAGCGGAATCCCATTATTTTTGCTATGTAATTTAGTTGCGTAGTTGTTGAAGTAATTATTGCCAATTCTCAGTTGTTACCATTCATCGAGTACCGCAGACATTTAAAAGTTAATAAAGGATTCAAATGAACAATACTAATTTTGAAAGCTTGGGGCTTTCAGAAGAAATGTTACATTCTATTAAGATGAAGGGTTTTGAAGAACCTACAGAGATTCAAAGCAAGATCATCCCATTAATTCTCGCAAATAAGACCGATCTTGTTGGGCAAGCACAAACCGGAACCGGTAAAACCGCCGCATTTGCCTTACCAATTTTGGATCAGCTCACCACTCATTCAAAGCACATTCAAACTTTGATTTTAGTGCCCACAAGAGAACTTGCTATTCAAGTTTCGGATGAAATTAATTCCTTAAGAGGAAATAAAGATATTCATGTTGCGCCAATCTATGGCGGACAGTCTTACGAAACTCAATTCCGTAGATTGAATAAAGGTGTTGATATTATCGTCGGAACGCCGGGCAGACTGATTGATCACTTAAATAGAAAAAGCCTTAATGTAGATGCAGTTTCTTTTGTAGTTTTAGATGAAGCTGATGAAATGCTGAATATGGGATTTATAGATGACATTGAGGATATTTTAAGCAGAACAAATAAGAATAGAAGAACTCTGCTTTTCTCGGCAACTATGCCTCCAAGAATTATGGATTTGGCAAAGAAGTACATGGGTAAGCATGAGGTAATAAAAACCAAGAAATCCGGACAAACTACCGAGCTTACCGAGCAAAAGTATTTCGAAGTAAAAGAAGCTGATAAATTTGACGCACTTTGCAGAATTATTGATACAACAGTTGAATTCTATGGCTTGGTTTTCTGCCGTACAAAGAATGATGTTGATAATGTTTCCTCTAAACTATTAGACAGAGGCTACGATGCAGAAGGTTTGCATGGCGATATTTCTCAAAATGTTCGTGAAAGAATTTTAACTAAATTCAGAAAGAAACAAGTAAATATTCTTGCTGCTACAGATGTGGCTGCGCGTGGATTAGATATTGATGAACTTACTCATGTGATCAATTATTCTCTGCCGCAAGATCCGGAAGCTTATCTGCACAGAATTGGTAGAACCGGGCGCGCTGGTAAAGAAGGAACAGCTATCACTTTTGTCACTCCCGATGAATTTAGGAAATTGAAATTCATCAAGAATATTACTCAGACAGAAATTCGTAAAGAGAGAATACCTCAGATTCGTGAAGTAATAGACTTCAAAAAGACTAAAATTCTAACTGAAGTGAACAGTTTGATTGAATATGGCACCGGTGCAAACTATGTTATGCTTGCACAGCAACTACTCCTCAACAATAGTGCTGAGGAAGTATGCGCTGCGTTGTTGAAATTCAACTTCCAGAATGAACTGGAAGAGGGTAGCTACGCCCGAATTCATGATTTATTCGATAAATCTCGCGAAACTTCATCTGATAGAGACCGTGGTGATAGACGCAGCCGAACCGGTGACAGACGTGATAGAGGCGATAGGCGCGAACGTAGCAGTAGCGATCGATCCGATAGATCAAGCAGATATGAAAGTTCTGATAGATTTGATAGAAAAGATCGCAAAGGTAGAGATGATAAAGAAGGCAGAGTCGATAGAAGAGAAAGAAGAAGCAGCAGTGATAGAGACGAGCGTGGCGGAGATAGAAAAGAAAGAAAATTCAGCGGTGAACGTCGCGAGAGATCTGGAGGACTTGAAGAAAAAGGCAAAGCTAGAATGTTTTTAGCTATGGGTCGTAAAGATGATCTTGATGAGAAGGGCTTGCTAAAAATGCTAAAGAAAAAGACCGGTCTAGATCATGAAAAGTTTACTGGAGTTAGATTATCTGATGCATTTTCATTCTTTAACGTTACAAACAAGGATGCGGATATTGTCTTATCGAGCCTAAATAAGGATAAGAGTAAACGTCCTTTAGTGGAAAGAGCTAAATCTCCGAAGTAAAAATTGATTTTATCTCTCAAAATCTTGCTAATGTGAGCGATTAAAATTAATTTAGCGACGCGATTTTTAAGAGATGCCGAAGTGGCGGAATTGGTAGACGCGCTGGACTCAAAATCCAGTGAGGCTTAAACCTCGTGCCGGTTCGAGTCCGGCCTCCGGTACTTAAAAGGCTGATTTCCATTGGATTTCAGCCTTTTTTACTTCTTTTGGTAGTAAAAATTTGAATAAAACATAAACAAAATAGCCAGCGTTTGGCAATTAGGATTAACAAATGAAAACACTTTCAGAGATATACTTACCGGCAGAATTGCAGCTAGTCAATAATTTGCATAAACAGATTGAAAACGAGTTAAGGGAAAAGAAGAAAATCACTTTTATTGAATCGGAAAAGACTCAGAAAGAAGAATCCTTAGAGTACTTTATGATTACCGAAGAGACAATTTCATTCCACAGACGCGATAACAACAAAAGTAAATGGGGAGTGAAAGTAAAGGATTTGAAGGATGCTCTGAGATATGCACTTAGGACTGATGAGGAATTGAGCAAACAGAAATTCAATAAGCTTTATGGAACTACAAATTTTGCCGGATCTGCGCTGTATTTATTTGTAAACATAGTAAAAGAGGAAGTTAATAACCGCAAACTTGTTGGCCGTGAATTAACTCATCAAACTTTTGGTCAAGGAATGATTACTAAAATAGAGACACAAAAAGAATTTGTATCATTTAAATATGGTGAAGAAACAAAAACACTTTCTATGGCTCATTTTTCTATTGATAAAGAAAGCCAAGAACATATTAAGAGTTTATTAATAGGTTAGTTTTTATAAAACTTAGTATTAAAAAAAGCCCTAATTGTAATTAATTCGGGCTTTTTTGTTTTTAAATCAAGAGTGTTAGCATAGTTGGTTGGGGTAATTGTGAAGTGGAAAGCTTTTTCTACTAATCGTTTTTAATTAGCACTAATGCACGCTTTATCAATTCTTCTTTATCTTGCATCTTTTCAAATTTTAGAGATTCATGTCGCTGTTCAATTGACTTCATAAATTTTCGCTTTTTTAACCAATGCGTGTATCCCAAATAAGAGGAAATGAGTGCAGTTATGCATAAAATCAGAATGACACTGAAGGGTAATATATAGTCCATTTAAGTCCTTTCTTAAAAAATCATCTAATTAACTCACCTTAAGCAACTAACTTAAAAAAACTTAGGAACCAAGGCACAAAATCTTCATAAAATTTATGTCTTAATTTGTGAAAGCTTAGTGTCATCGAGACTTTGTGGCGAATCTTTCCTTTTATGCACACGGTGAATAGATAAATAACAAATTACTCGGTTTAGTAGTTCAACGAAATGAGTATGTAATAATTGATTATTGGCTACTGTGAGCTTTGAAGTGATTGTTTTATTCGGTGATGCTTAATACTAAGCCTTTCATTAACACGTGGTAATGAAATTCAATACAACTCAACAATTGATCCCTTATTAAAATACTATTGATTCAGCCGTATCTTGAAAAACTTCTCTGTATTCGCTAACAAAAACGACCATTTTTTCGGCGGATTTAAATTTTAGAATCTCAACTACATTTCCATCAAACGTGAGATTCCTATCCCAAAAGCAATTGCCAATTTTAAATTCTTGAGTCATTGAATCTGCTAAATGAACTAACGCGCAGAGTACTTTACTAGTAGGTGCTGTAGAAGGTATGTGATGGAATTCAATTGCTTCCGAAATTACTTCCGGTAATTTCCATTTTTGGATGAGAAGACTACCGATATAGTCATGCGAAATACCAAGAATTTCTTTTTCGTTTTCTAAAAACCTTTTTCCCTCTTTCGTTTCTTTAATAATCTCCTCAAATTCACTTGCAAAATGCTGGGCAAACACTTGAATGCTGACATCGTGAAGCATACCGGCTAAAAAAGCCTCACCAAACAGATCGGAAAAACCTAATCTTATAGACATATCTCTCGCGGCCATTCCCACAACCATGGAGTGTTTCCAATATTCCATGTAATCAAAATCTTTGGTGGATTTAATTTTAAGGGATTCGGAAAGCGAGATTGCTGTTACTATTCTAACCGTTTCGTTCGTACCCATTAACATTAGTGCATATTCAAGTGAAGCTACTTTCTTCTGCAAGCCGTATAATGGTGAATTGGCAACTGCAAGAATCTTTGTTGTTAATCCTTGATCTTTTTCCACCAAACGTGCCAGTTTCTTAATATTACCCGGTTCTGCCTTAATTGCTTGAGATACTTCAAAAATAATTTTGGGAATAGAAATTAAATTTTTCATTCCTTCTATTTTCTTCAAAGTATTATTTGCTTTATCGGAAAACGATTCCATTCTCAAACTCATAATTACTAATTTAATCTAAGCAAAGTTTCGGAAATCTAAAAGTGTGCTGAATTATTTACACTGCTGGAATAAATGATTATCCGCATTATTATCGAAAAATAAGGCTGCACTTTTAAGCAGTAATCTAATTTTATTTATTTTGAGAACGATAGAATATTGATGACTAAAATGTTAATTTCATCCAAAAATTGAACTGGTTGTTTAATGGTTTCTATGAAGGTCAAGTTAATAATTGGTGTATACTTAATTAGTGCAGCATTGCTGTTTGCCCAGAGTAATATTTGTTTTACATGCAAAAAGAAAATTGAAGGGGATTACGTTAAAGTAGGCGAGAATACTTTTCACACGGATCATTTTGTTTGTGATTATTGCCAAAAACCGTTGCCAGATAAATTTATGACAGAGAACCACAAATACTATCATATTGAGTGCTATCAAGAAGTGATGGGATTGAAGTGTGAGTATTGTAAAAAGCCAATTTCCAACGAGTATTTAGTAAGCCAAAACAAGAAATACCATAGGGAGTGTTTTGATATAATTTCACCAAAGTGTGCTGTATGCGGTAATACTTTAAGCGGTACTATCTCGGTGGATTACTATGGAAACAAATATCATTTAGTACATGAGAAGGAATATCAAAGATGCACTAGTTGTAACCGCTTGGTAACTGAGCAATTAACAAAAGGAGGAAAGAAATATTCAGATGGAAGAAGTATTTGTAATATTTGCTTTCCGGAAGCAATATTTGATAATGGAAGAATTTCCGGGCTACTTGAAAAGGTGAGAACCCGGCTTATTGGAATAGGAATTTCAATTCCCTCATCCTCCTTATCTGTAAAAGGTGTTTCCTTATCAGAATTAAAAAGGGAAGCCGGCAACTACTACAGCAGTAATGTAAAAGGATTCTGTGCTTCCGACATATATTCAAGCAGTAAAAGTGGCACTAGGTATTCTCATACAATTTATGTCCTTAACGGTTTGCCGGCTCTAAACATAGAATCAATTATTGCACATGAATTAATGCATGTTTGGATAACGGAAAATATTAAAAAGAAGTTAACGAGTTCAGTAATTGAAGGCAGTTGTAATTTTGTTACCTACTTGTATTTGAAACAGCAAATTGATCAGAGATCTCAGAAATTAATTGATGAAATCGAAGATGATCCTAGTATAGTTTATGGTGATGGATTTAGAATTATAAAAAATAGATTTGGCAGTAAAACTATTTCTCAGTTTTTGAATTACCTAAGAACTAATTGAGGGCAAGTAACAAGCAAAAATTACAAAGAAGGCGAGATAACTCACCTTCTTTGTAATAAAGATAAACTATTTTCTTCGCAAAGCTTTGGGCTTATTTAGAATTTCCGAAAGAATTACTGCATCACGGATACTAGTCTTGTTTCTAAACTTACCTCTCATCTGGGAAGTTTGAGAATAGGTTGTATACTTCTGCGAATACGCGTCTAATGTTTCAACTTTTGTTTGTTGGAGCGGCATTTCTTCCAAAGAACCAAGTTTATCATAGTCAATTTCTTCAAGAGCTTGTTCATACTTGTTTCGCTTGTAAGCTTCTTGCGTATCTTTTTCCAAATCTTGGGACGACTTCTCCAGATCATCGAGTTCATAGTTAACTCCGGTAGGGTATTCGTCTTCCCTTTTTGGAATTTTGAAACCGAGAAGCTCTTCCAAGACTTCTTGAGAATTTTGGCGATAATTCGGAGAAGGATTGTTCGGTCCTTCTCGCGGAATTCTTCTTGGCAACGGCTGCTTGTTTTGAGTCTTTTTCTTCCCGAGCGCAGAACCGATTATACTCCAAATAACAAAAATGAAAATGATTATTTGAAATATATTATCCATTCTGATCTTTCTTATCGTCTGGTTTAGAAATCGAAGTTCTCATATCTGTATCAGCTTGAATGTTTTTCATGTTATAATAATCCATTACACCAAGTTTGCCATTGCGGAAAGCTTCAGAAATAGCTTTCGGAATTTCACTCTCAGCTTCAACTACTTTAGCTTTCATTCTTGCTACTTCGGCGCTCATTTCTTGTTCAAGAGCAACTGCAGCAGCACGTCTTTCTTCAGCCTTAGCACGGGCAACTTTGAGATCGGCTTCAGCTTGGTTTGTCTGAAGAATAGCGCCAATGTTTGAACCTACATCAACATCTGCAATATCAATCGAAAGAATTTCGAACGCTGATCCGGCATCTAAGCCTTTTGCAAGAACAACTTTCGAAATTTTATCCGGATTTTCTAAAACCTCTTTGTGAGAATCGCTAGAACCGATAGTGGAAACGATTCCTTCTCCAACGCGAGCAAGAATTGTTGCTTCACCGGCACCGCCGACTAATCGTTCCAAATTTGTTCTAACTGTTACTCTTGCCATAGCTTTTAACTGGATACCGTCTTTGGCAACACCGGAAACAAGAGGAGTTTCAATTACTTTTGGATTAACTGACATCTTCACAGCCTCAAGTACATCGCGACCGGCTAGATCAATAGCGGAGGCTTTTTCAAATTGCAGATCGAGATTGGCTTTGTTTGCCGAAATGAGTGCGTTAACAACGTTCGATACATTTCCGCCGGCTAAATAGTGAGCCTCTAGTTGAGAAGTAGTAAGTGTAATCCCGGCTTTTGTAGCGCTGATAAGATTTCTTACAATTACTTGAGGCGAAACTTTACGCAAACGCATTCCAATTAGGTCTCTAAAGATTTTCACCTTTACGCCGGAAAAGTATGCTGTTATGAATAACCCGATTGGTACAAAGTATAGAATTAAGAATAAGAAAAATATCGCTGCAAAAATCACAACGACAGATAAACCGGTAAGTGCTTCCATCATTTCTCCTAGAAATTTCTTTTTAATCTAAACTCAAAATATCAATAAGAAAAACTATTACAAAGAAGAAAGAGAATTACTTTTTAGTAACTATATACTCATCAATTTTGAAACATATTTTGCGTACAATTTCATTCAAAGAAAATGAATTCATAATTTCCTCTTCCGAGTACTTGTCACCATTCCCAATGATATAATCTGAAACTTGAAAACTACTTTTAACTAAATCGCCGTAATTAACAAACTTTCTGCCACTAACATCATTTGATTCTGGTTTTGCTTGAGAACAATTTGCAATTACTTGGTTAGCTTCAAAGACCAGAAGTAAATCAACAAGATGTTTGTTGTAAATAAACTTTATAATATTCTCCTAATTTAGCTTGCTGTATCTGGAGTAAGGATTTTGAGCGCAATTAATTCAAAAAACGCAAAAAAATCATCAAAAAAGAATAGACGATAATTTATGTTCCTTGATATGCGAAGTCGCAATAGATATATTTATGAAACAATTTGAACGAATTTACTGTTAAGTATAGAAAACAAAGGAAACGCAATGGAAGGCAATTTTTCTGAACGTGTGCAAGAGGTGATTAGATTAAGTAGGGAAGAGGCACTTCGTCTTGGTCACGATTACATTGGAACTGAACATTTATTGCTTGGAATAATCCGAGAAGGTCAAGGTGTTGCGGTTAGAATTCTACGCAATCTTGAAGTTGATCTTGTAAAACTTAAAAAAGCAATTGAAGATACCGTTAGAACTTCGGGCGGAACGCTAACAATTGGGAATATTCCGCTAACTAAGCAAGCTGAGAAAGTTCTGAAGATTACCCAGATCGAGTCGAAAATATATAAATCCGATGTTATTGGAACTGAGCACATACTTCTATCTCTTTTAAGAGATGAAGATAATATTGCTACTCAAATACTACACCAATTTGTAGTTACATATGATAATGCCAGAGCTGAATTAAATAATATTCTTGCAAGCAAAGATCCGAATAAAGCTTCAACAGCGCCCCAGTTTCAGTCTGCGAAGAAACCGGAGAGGACTAAAACTCCTGTGCTTGATAACTTTGGTCGTGATCTAACCAAATTAGCTATTGAGGATAAACTCGATCCTGTTATAGGTCGAGAAAAAGAAATTGAAAGAGTTGCTCAAGTTTTAAGCCGTAGAAAGAAAAACAATCCGGTTCTAATTGGCGAACCCGGTGTAGGAAAAACTGCCATTGCTGAGGGGCTTGCTCTTAGAATAATTCAAAAGAAAGTGCCGCGAATTCTTCAAGAAATGAGAATTGTTACTTTAGATTTAGCCGGTCTTGTTGCCGGAACGAAATACCGTGGACAGTTTGAAGAAAGAATGAAAGCTTTAATGACTGAGCTTGAAAAAGCTGATGACGTAATTTTATTTATAGATGAGCTTCATACTATTGTTGGTGCCGGCGGAGCTTCCGGGTCGTTGGATGCTTCAAATATGTTCAAACCGGCACTAGCTAGAGGCGATATTCAATGCATAGGGGCAACTACATTGGATGAATACCGCAAGTTCATCGAGACGGATGGTGCGCTGGATCGACGATTTCAAAAAGTTATGGTCGATCCTCCTACACCAGACCAAACTATTCAAATTCTTGAAAGCATTAAGTTCAAGTATGAACAGCATCACCATGTACGTTATTCTACTGCTGCAATAGAAAACGCTGTAAGAATGAGTGAGCGGTACATAACCGACAGATATTTACCCGATAAAGCTATTGATGTTATTGATGAAGCCGGTTCGCGCGTTCATATGGGTAATTTCACAGTTCCCGAAGATATTCTGAAACTTGAAGAGAGCATAGAAAAAGTTAAGCAAGAAAAAATTCAAGTGGTAAAACAGCAAGATTATGAAGAAGCCGCTCGTTTGCGTGATAAGGAAAGAACATTGCAGTCCGATCTTGAAGTTGCTAAACGTGAATGGGATGCTAAAACAAAAGATCTTGTCCATGATGTAAGCGAAGATGATATTGCGACTGTTGTTTCAATGATGACCGGAATTCCGGTAACTCGTGTTGTTCAAGCAGAATCTGAAAAATTGATGAAGATGGAACAAGCTCTTAAAGGCCGAATAATTGGTCAAGACGAAGCTGTTCTTAAACTTACAAAAGCAATTCGTAGGACACGTGCCGGATTAAAAAGTCCAACCAAACCAATTGGAACATTTATATTCTTAGGTCCAACAGGCGTTGGTAAGACAGAATTGACTAAAGAATTAGCCAGATATTTGTTTGATAGTGAAGATGCTCTCATTCGTATTGATATGAGCGAGTATATGGAAAAGTTCGCTGTCTCAAGACTTGTAGGAGCGCCTCCCGGATATGTTGGCTACGATGAAGGTGGACAGTTAACCGAGCGAGTTCGCAGAAAACCTTATTCAGTTGTTCTGTTTGATGAAATTGAAAAGGCTCATCCTGATGTCTTTAATTTACTTCTCCAAGTTCTTGATGATGGAATTTTGACAGATAGCTTAGGCAGACGAGTTGACTTCAAAAACACAATCATTATTATGACTTCCAATGTTGGTACTAAAGATATTAAAGCTGGAGGCGGTTTTGGTTTTGGCGGAGAAACTGCTGAAGACCACTATACAGCACTTAAAAATACAGTTGAAGATGCCATGAAACGTCTTTTCAATCCGGAGTTTTTAAACAGAATAGATGAAGCAATCGTATTCAGAAGTTTAGACAAAGAAGACATTAAAAAGATTATCATGATCGAAATGAAAGACTTAATTAAGAATTTGAATGCGAATAAGATGGAAATTGTACTTGAGCAATCTGCACAAGATTTTCTAGCTGAGAAAGGCTTCGATCCAAAATTTGGAGCAAGACCTCTGAAGCGTGCAATTCAAAAGTATGTCGAAGATCCGTTAGCTGAAGAATTGCTGATGAATACGATTCGCGAAGGAGATAAAATTGTTGTATCTCATAATACTTCTAAGGACGAATTGATCTTTGTCCCTTCGAAACCAGAAGTAAGCGAAGAAAAAGATAGTGAAGCAAAGCAAACGGTTGAGTAATAATTGTAAGGTGCTAAGAATTAGTTAGTTAGAGTTTTTATCTGAAGTATTCATAGCCTTTTTTATAAAGTGTAAATCCGTTCAATTTAGAATAAAGCAGAGATGGTTGATGAGCACTCAAAACTTATTAGATATTTTTATTGAAACAAATGCCCTTTTAAATGGGCATTTTTTATTGACATCCGGACGCCACAGTAATCAATATTTTCAATGCGCAAAAGTATTACAGCATCCACAGCATAACGAATTGATTTGTTCAAAAATCGCAGACTACTTTAAGGATCACGAAATTGATTTTGTTATTTCTCCCGCAATAGGTGGAATTGTGGTTGGACAAGAAGTAGCCCGCCAACTAAATAAGCAATCCATTTTTGCTGAAAGAGAGGACAAAGTTTTAGCCCTTCGCCGGGGTTTTCAAATTGAAGAGGGAAAAAAATATTTAGTGTGCGAGGATGTTGTTACTACCGGCGGCTCTGTGTTTGAGGTAATTGATATTGTGAAGAAAAATGGAGGAATTGTTGCCGGAGTTGGCTTTATTGTGGATAGAAGCAATAATAAAGTACAGTTTGGACTTCCTCAGTTTAGTACTCTACAATTAGAGGTGGTCTCTTATGTGCCGGAAGAATGCCCTCTATGCAAGCAAAGCATTCCATTTGTCAAACCGGGTTCCCGTAAAGTAAATCCATAAAGGTGAATAAATGAAAAAGATATTTTTACTATTAACTTTACTCGTTGTTTCAACTTATGCTCAAATTAAGTTTGATGATTACTTTGTTGATAAGACGCTACGCTTAGATTTTTATCATACCGGCGACCGTTCTTCCGAAATAATTTCTTATGATAAAATGATCGAAGAGGGCGCTTGGGGTGGTTCGAAAAAGAACTTGCTAGATATACTTATGTATGGACATTATTTAGTTAAAGTTGTTAACCTTACTGACAATCAAGAAATTTACTCTCGAGGATTTTCAACTTTGTATCAAGAGTGGCAGACAACTGAAGAATCAAAGAACACAGTTCGCTCTATGTCGGGTTCAGTGCGTTTTCCTTTTCCAAAGAACAAGGCTATTGTAAAGATATACAGAAGAGATCGAAAGAATATTTTCCAGAAACTATTCGAAAAAGAAATCGATCCATCTAGCTATTTCATTATAAAAGAAAAGATTAAGCCTTTTACTTCCTTCAAGGTTCACTATTCCGGTGAGCCTTCTGAAAAACTTGATATTGTATTTATACCTGAAGGATATACTAAGGATGAGATGACAAAATTCAAGGATGACTGCACACGGTTTGCCGGTTATTTATTTAGCTATTCTCCTTTTAAGGAGAATGAAACAAAAATAAATATTTGGGGAGTTGAGGCTCCATCAAACGAAAGTGAAACCGACATACCGGGTAAAGGAATTTGGAAGCAGACCATCTTGAATTCCGGTTTTTACACCTTCGACAGCGAACGGTATTTGATGACCAGCGATTACCACACCGTAAAAGATGTTGCTGCTAATGCTCCTTACGATCAAATATTTATTATTGCCAATACTAAAAAATATGGGGGCGGTGCTATTTACAATTTCTACTCTATGACAAGTGCATACGATGCACGTGCAAATCAAATTTTTGTTCATGAATTTGCTCATGGTTTAGCCGGTTTAGCTGATGAATATGGAAACGACAACACTTATCAAGATATGTATCCAACAGATGTTGAACCTTGGGAGCCAAACCTAACAACAATGGTCAATTTTGAGAGCAAGTGGAAGAATATGATTGAAGAGGGAACTCCGATTCCAACACCTTCTGAAGAAAAGTATAAAAGTAAAATTGGTGTTTTTGAAGGTGGCGGTTACGTTGCAAAAGGAGTTTTTAGACCGACACACAACAGTATTATGAACTCATTTACTTCGAATGAATTTAATTTAGTGTGCAAGCAAGTATTGGAAAAATTAATCAACTTTTACGCGGAATAATGGAACAAAGAAAATTATATAAAACTATTGAATCTGTAGCTTCTAAGGATTTTAACTCAGATACTGATCTTCTTGCCGATGTTTTAAAACAAATCATTAGTAATGAAGCAATTCAACTTAAGGGTGGAAGGATTTGGAAGTTCGAGCCAAGAAGAAAAGCCTATAAATTGATTTTCCAAACCGGTAAGGTCCAGAAAATTCAAGAAGATTTTCTTCTTTATCTAAAAGATTATCCCTACTACGAAAGAATTGCTCAAGAGAGAACTATTCTTGCTGATGAAACAAACAAAACACTCATTAGCAAAGGGATTATAAAGTATTCAGCTTCCGGTATCGGAAGAAAGATCAAAGTTGGTGACAAAAAATACTACGAATATTTACTTGCGGTAAATAGTGCAATGATAGGTGACGATCTTCGTGATACTTTGAACATTGTTGCAACTGTTCTAACTAGTAAGTTGAATGAAAGATATCTAACCCAATCAAGAAAAACTTTAATTGCAGATATTGATAAAGCAAAAGAAATTCAGCGTAGCATTTTGCCCGAGCATGAATATCGTTTTCACAATTATGATATTTTTGGAGTGACACTGCCGGCACAAATCGTGGGTGGCGATTTCTACGATTATCTAAAAATCGGAGAAGGGGAAGACCGTTTAGGAATTGTAGTCGGAGATGCTGCATCAAAGGGATTTGGCGCAGCGGCTGAAGCTATGTATATCTCCGGTGCTATTAGAATGGCGAGCAGTTTTCAGATTAAAATATCACTGATGTTTTCCAGAATGAATCAGCTTGTAAATAAAATATTCAGTGATGATAAATTTGCTTCTCTGTTCTATGGTGAACTCTCTGACGATAAAAAAGGATTGTTCCTATATGCTAATGCCGGACATAATCCACCAATGTTTTTTAGAAAAAAATTTAATGAAATATCATTACTGAATTCTACAGGACCGCTTCTAGGTCCCGCTCCAAACGCCAAATTTGAAACAGATCATGTGAATTTTAGGAATGGGGATATTCTTGTTATCTACTCCGATGGTGTAGTAGAAGCTGCGAATGATAAATTTGATTTCTATGGTGAAGAACGGCTGGGTAAATTAATTATGGATAACGTTCATAAAACCCCAAAAGAAATATGTTTGGTGATACTGGAAGATGTTCAAAAGTTTAGTACGAGCGACAGCCAATATCAAGATGATAAAACAATTGTTGTAATTAAGAGAAATGATAAGAATGAGCCTAGTACAAAAACTATTTGATGCCGGAGTTGTTGGTGCCGGCGGTGCCGGATTTCCTACTCATGTTAAAGCCAAATCGACTGTAGAATTTGTTTTGGTGAATGGTGCGGAATGTGAGCCTTTGATTCACAAAGATTTTGAACTAATGTGCAATTTTCCGGATGAGATTGTAAATGGTGTAGAATTAATGACTCGCCAAACCTCGGCTAAGAAAGCTTACTTTGGGATCAAAGCTAAGAATGTTGAAGCAGTTGATGAAATTGAAAAGAGAATTAAAGAAAGCAAAACAGAAATGTGTTTGCTTGGCGATTTCTACCCAAGCGGCGATGAGTATGAATTAGTTTATGCTGCTACTAAAAGATTAATTCCACCTCACGGGTTACCACTTGATGTTGGTTGTGTTGTTAATAATGTTGAAACTTTTTATAACATAGCGCGAGCTGTTCAAGATAAAGCGGTTACGCAAAAATTTGTTTCTGTTGCCGGTTGCGTAAAAAAGCCATCTTCTTTTTTCGTTCCGATTGGTACAAGTTTCCAAGAAATTCTTAATCATGCCGGTGGTTCAACTATTTCCGATTATGGAATATTTGTTAGCGGCATACTTATGGGAAGGCTCACATTCGATTTATCTGAAGTTGTAACCAAGACAACCAGCGGAATAATAATTCTTCCAAAAGATCATTATTTAATCAACCGGATGGAACGCCCGAAAACTAGCATGAACAGAATTGGTAAATCAGCTTGCGACCAGTGCAGCTATTGTACTGAATTTTGTCCCCGCTATTTACTTGGTTATGATGTTCAGCCTCATAAAGTAATGCGTTCACTGGTGTTTTCAACTAGCGGGTCTGCTGTGTGGAATCAATATGCCGATCTTTGCTGTTCGTGCGGATTGTGTTCACTTTATTCTTGTCCGGAAGATTTATATCCGCGCGAAGCATGCGACCAAGGCAAAGCTGAATTGAGAAAACAAGGTAAGAAATATGAACAGCTTAAGCCGGTTAAGGTTCACCCGATTAAAGAGGGAAGAAGAGTACCATTAAAACAGTTGATGAAAAGAATAGATGTGCTTAAGTATGACAATCATACTCCTTTTGTTAAAGAGAGTCCTAAACCGGCACAAGTTAAAATTATGCTGAAGCAGCATGTTGGTGCGCCGGCTGTTCCGGTTATTAAACTAGGAGCTATTGTTAACGAAGGAACACTCATTGCTGATATTGAAGAAGGAAAACTTGGCGCTAAAGTTCACGCTTCAATCAGCGGAAAAGTAACACATGTTTCAGAAGAGTTTATTAGAATCACAGCATAAGAGGTACCACGCAAGGAACGCTAAGTACCGCAAAGAGCGCAAGAAAATTATGAATGAAAACGAGATTTCGAAAATTGTTGTAGTAACTGCAATTGAATTGCACAAATCGCTAGGGCCCGGTTTATTGGAATCAGTTTACGAAAATGCTTTGGCATATGATCTTAGAGTAGAAGGTTTATCAGTAGAACAACAAGTTCCAATGCCGCTTGTCTATAAAAATAATAAATTCGAAGTAGGTTATAGGCTTGATATTCTAGTAAACAAAAAAGTAATTCTTGAATTGAAGGCTGTTGAGATGTTATTACCTGTGCATTATGCACAACTTTTAACATATTTAAAACTCTCTGAATTAAAATTGGGTTTGTTAATAAATTTTAATCAGAAATTACTCAAAGACGGAATTCACAGAATTGTAAACAATTTATAACCTCGCGTTCTTAGCGTATTCATTGCGTCTTTGCGTGAGGAAAGAGAGTGGTCATGGAAATGAATTCAATAGGACTGATAGAGATGACAAGCATTGCTGCCGGAATGCAAGCGGCAGATATAATGCTGAAAACTTCTAATGTTCAGTTAATCTTATCAAGAACTATATGTTCCGGAAAATATATTGTGCTGATTGGCGGCGATGTTGCCGAAGTTCAAGCAGCAGTTGATGCGGCAGTATCTCAAATAGATTTTGCAGTGATTGATACTTTTGTAATTCCAAGTGTTCATCCGGATATTTTCCCGGCATTATCCGGACATTCCGAAGTAAAAGCATTGGAAGCTTTGGGTATAATTGAATCTTTCTCCGTTGCCTCATTAATAGAAGGCGCAGATGCTGCAGTTAAAGCCGCAAGTGTAAAATTAATTGAGATTCGTTTGGCAATGGCTCTTGGCGGTAAAGCATTCTGCACATTAACCGGCGAGGTTGCAGCTGTTACTGCTGCAGTTGATTCCGGTGCAAAAGTAATTGCAGATAGAGGATTGCTCGTTAATAAAATTGTAATTCCTCAACCGCGCCCAGAACTACTAAGCGAAATGATTTAATTTCTAGCGCACTTACGATAGTGAATTCGTTAAAAGAAAAGTATGGCGATTGGGGACTAATTACGGGTGCATCTTACGGCATTGGAGAACAATTTGCACGCAGATTAGCTCAAGAGGGATTTAATCTCGTTCTGGTTGCCCGAAGAAAGGACCGGTTAGAAAATCTAAAAACAGAACTTGAACAATTATACAAAGTTGAAATTCTTGTTGCGGCAGTGGATTTACTTTCCCAAAATTATCTTGAAGAGTTAACAAATATTATTGGGCAAAGACATATTGGTTTGCTGATTAATAATGCGGGCTTTGGATATAGAGGCTTGTTTATTAATGATACTCCGGCTAACGATGAAAATATGATCAGATTGAACTGCATAGTCCCAACAACGCTTGCTCATCACTTTGTTAAACCTATGATAGAGAAACAAAAAGGTGGAATCATATTCCTTGCAAGTGTCGTGGCTTTTCAAGCTACACCTACTACAACTGTATACGCTGCAACTAAAGTATTTAATGCTTTTCTCTCGGAAGGACTCTGGTACGAACTAAAGAAGCACAATATTGATGTGCTTTCATTAAATCCCGGCGGAACTAGAACCGAATTTCAGAGAGTTGCCAATTCAACTCCGGGACCGGTTCCAAGAACTGTTGACCAAGTTGTTGAAACAGCATTAAAAGCTCTTGGCAAAAAGCCCAGCGTGGTAGATGGGTTATATAATAAAATTCTTGCCGTCTCCACAAGATTTGCTTCAAGAAGAATTACTGTAACACTAGCGGGTAAAATTTCGGAGATGTTTTATAAGAAGCATTAAAAATCTTTCTTGAGTGAACTAACCGCAGCCTTATAGAATAGTAAAACTATAAACCCCGAAACCATAACCATTGGCAAAGTAAAGAATAACAGCCGAAGAAGATTAAACTCTTTCTTTATCATTATTGCCAAGAACATATCGCTAAAAGGTTTGAACAGAAGTACAACCAAAAAAAGCATATAAAGAATACTAATTAGAAAAGTAAGTGAAGCTCCTTGCGAAGAGGAAACCCGGATTGGATTTTTCTCTTTATAATTTGCGAACAAGCCGCCCATTCCAAAATTAATCGAAACAATTGTAACCGCAGCAATAAGGGTAACTATTTGAGAAAAGGTTATCAGCACAATTCCGAATTTGAAGTTTGAGAACAAGCTAAGTATCATGCTTATGAATAAAACAATTATTGCCGAAGTGCTTAATTTGCTTTTGATATACTGAGCAATTGTAACCGGTGCAGATTTCATTTTCCAGAATGCTTCTCCTTCCAGCGAAATAAGAGGGAAAATAAATCTCAGCGAAAGTGTTGTTATCAGTAATAAATTAAAAATGAATATTGCCAAATAGATCATTGTTTGAAGATAAAAATTGCCCAAACCGACGAATTTTATTCCGGCTACACTCACTACAAATATCAGCATAAGAAAAAGCAAAACAAGAGAATGAATAACTTGACTAGGTTCGCGAAGGAATACTAATAAATCTTTTCTAAGAATTGATTTTATCCGACTTGTTAAGGAATTGGTTCCTTCATTTATAAAGAAAGAAGTAACGTTTTTACGAGCGGAACTGAATTCCGCCGTAAGCTTATGATTGAGCAGCCATGTTCTAAAATAATATTTTTTACCTAATCGATAAGCCAAAGTAAATAGTATTACTGCTAATCCGGTTTGAAGTACAGTATAGAATATTACTTTTGAAACATCCCCGTGAAGCGTCCAGTAAGCAGTCTGCGAGAGCCAGTTATTTGGCAATATCTTAATAACGGAAGGAATAAGATTATCTAGATATAAATCCTTGTTAACAAAAGGATAATGGCTGAGCACAAGGTGAACCAAACGTCTGGGCGAATTAATTCTGAAAAAGAAAAATATTATGCTTACATAACCGATGGCTATGCTGTAAATAATTCTTTTTACACCAAATTTATTAGCAAGCTGAATTACCAGAAGCAGAAGCATAACTCCTAAACTTCCGGCGCTTATCATAAAGGGGATGAAATTTATGATTAGAATAAGAAACTGCGTAAAGGATAAGTTGAAGTAAAAAGCATAACCGAGCAGCAACGCAAAGAGCATCATCAGCAAAGTTGAAGAACTGTATAAGAAGTTATCTAGAAATTTGATTGTGAATATTTTAGCCGGTTCTATCGGTTTAGAGAGAAGATAGTTTACTTCAGCCGATTTGTATAATGTTGAATAAGAGACAATTATATTGCCCACATTGATAGACATGAAGAAAATAAAAAGAATCATCGATATGAATTCGTGAAGCAAGAACTGACCAACTGTAACTTCTACAATCAAAAAATTGATTAATGCTTTCGAGAAGAGAAACGCCCCGATGCCGAAAGAAATGTAAATTATTGCACTGCCGATGCTTTTGATTAAACTTACTGCCGTAACTTTTGAATCGAGCCGGATGAAAGCTAGAAATTTATATTTCAGTATATGAAGAAGCTGTTTCATTCTTCATCTGTCAATTCTATAAATAATTCTTCAATGTTACTGTCATGCTGAAGTTTTAGCTTATGCAGTTCATCAATCTTATCCCGGAAAATCATTTTACCTTTGTTGATAATGCCTACATGTGTACAGATATCTTCTACTACATTTAGAGAGTGAGTTGACATGAATATAGTAATCCCATTTTTCGCTGAATCAACAAAGAGTTTTTTTACAAGAAACGCACTTTGAGGATCTAGACCAACCATCGGCTCATCCACAATAATTAAATCGGGTTTATGAATGAATGCAGAAGCAATTGCAATTCTTTGTCTCATTCCTTGGGAATATTCTTCCGTACGTTTATCAATCCAGTTGCCGATCTTCAATAACTCAATAATCTCATTAACATTCAATTTCAAATTATCGTACGAAAGCTCATATAATCCGCCGCTAAAATAGAGGAATTCTCTCCCGGTAAGTTTATCGTATAGAAAAGGCTGATCCGGTATGTATCCTATTTTTCTTTTTGTCTCAATTGGCTTCTTCCAAACATCAACATCATCAAGAAGAATTCTTCCGCCGGTAGGAGAGAGAAGTCCGGTAATCATTTTTATAGTTGTAGTTTTACCGGCTCCGTTTGGTCCAAGAAAACCAAATAGTTCTCCTTTGGAAACGGTAAGATTTATTTTATTTACGGCTTCGAATGAGCCATATTTTTTTTCGAGATCTAGTAGTTGCAGCATGGCGGTCTTTAGATAGTTATTTTTTCAACATCTTCAAGAATTATCGTTTTCAAATCGACTTCATCTTTTTCATAGATGTTGTAAATCCTTTCTTCTTGGCTTGTAATAGCGGAGTATAAAATATTTCGCGCGATTATTCCGTTTTGGAAAACTTCGGTTCTATTGTTATAAAGTTTGCTGAAACGGTCAAGTAGTTCTTGCAACGCGCCTTCATCCAGATTATAGCCATTCTTTTCTGCTATACTTGCTGCAATTGCTAGCAGCTGACGCGGATTATAATCTTCGAAAGAGAATATATTTGGAAAGTAAGAAACAATTCCCGGATGGGAATTAATCATCTTATGCATTTCATTTGTTGTGCCGGAAAGAATCAAAACAAATTTTCCTTTCGAGTCTTCCATTTTTTTTATGATTGTATCAACAGCCTCAGTTCCAAAAGGATCATCATCGCGAAATAGAGAAGATGCGTCTTTAATGAAAAGAGTTCCCCCTAACGACTGCTGAAGTAGTTTTTCCGTCTTAACAGTTGTTTGATCTTGATAGCTGGCGATAAAATCGGAACGGTCCACTTCAAGTATATGCCCTTTCTGTATTACACCAAGCTCTTTGAAAATCTTGCTCATTAATTTTGCTACAGATCTTTTGCCTGTACCCGGATTGCCGATGAAAATAGAATGAAGATTCCTTTCGAGCGATTGAAGTCCTTTTTCCTTTTTCATCTGAGAAATTTTGGCAAAGCTAATCAGTTTGAAAACTTCTTGTTTAACATTATCTAGACCGATAAGATTGTTCAACTCATTTATTTCGTTCTGGAGTACAAGCGGATCACCTTTAACTTCGTAAGTTCTTGCTTCAACTTCGCGGTTAAGAACTTCATTTATATCACTTAATTCAATTGTATTAAGTATCTCCTCGGTACGTTCATTAACCGGCAGATCGGCAATACGCAGTAATGTTTTCTGCTTTACCGATTCCAAAATGTTTCTAACTATTCTCGCGTTGCCAAACTTTTTATCTCTGGCTTTATAAACATCTTCAAAATGCTTTCTGAGTTTATCTTCAGCTTTGGCAGATAGTATTTTCCCTTCCTTTTTAACAGATCGATGAACAATTTCAATCAACTCATTCGGATTATAATCCTCGAAGGTAAATGACTTACTGAAACGGGATTGCATTCCCGGATTGCTTGCAACAAACTTTTGCATCTCTTCTGTGTATCCGGCGGCTATTACAATAAATTTACCCCGTTCATCTTCCATTCGTTTCAGAAGAATATCAATTGCTTCTTTACCAAAGTCGCTTCCGGAATCACCTTGTTTAACAAGAGCATAGGCCTCATCAATAAATAACATACCTCCAATCGCACGGTCTATCATGCTTTTAGTTTTCTCTGCTGTCTGCCCAACAAATCCGGCAACCAAACCTTGTCGATCGGTTTCTACTAAATGTCCTTTGGGTAAAATACCCAGTGACGAATAAATCTTGCCGATAATTCTTGCTACTGTTGTCTTGCCTGTGCCCGGATTACCGAGAAAGAGAAGATGTTCGCTGAAAACTTTTTTGATATCCTCGCCTTGTTCGTTAAAAAAGCGGGCGAGCTTAACCATATCTTCAACTTCTTTTTTGAGTGAAGTAAGCCCAACCATATTATTTAGTTCTTCCAATGCTTCGGTTAGCTGCTCTTCATTTATTGGAATGTGAACTTCACGACTATGAGTTTTTGCGAAACTCATTTTAATGACCTCTTCTGTTAGGGTGGTCATAGCTTCTTTGGTTCTTTTATCTTCCGTAAGATCAACACAGATTTTACTTAGATTAAGTTTAGCGTTCTCAAAAAGCTTTCTGATTAATCGTGCGTTGCCAAATGATTTATCTCTTGCACGGTAAAGACTCATAAACTCTTTCTTCAAAATCTCTTTTGCGTTTTCGGCAAGTATATAATCTTCTTTTTTGAGTAAGTCTTCAAAAATTAAAATCAATTCATCCGGTGTGTAATCTTCGAATACGAATGTGTGAGAGAAACGTGATTTCAATCCCGGATTGGAATTCAAGAATGAATACATTTCATCAGTATATCCGGCTACAATTACAACAAATTCACCTTTGCGGTCTTCCATTCTTTTAAGAAGAATATCAATTGCTTCCTGTCCAAAATCATTTGAAGCGCCTTTCTTAACAAGAGTGTATGCTTCATCAATAAAAAGAACTCCGCCTATGGCATCATTAATTATTTTTTCTGCTTTCTGTGCGGTTTGACCAACGAACTCTCCTACAAGAGCGGAACGGTCAACTTCTACAACTTGACCATTTTGAAGAATTCCCATTGCATAAAATATATCTCCGAGCATTCTAGCGATTGTTGTTTTGCCCGTTCCCGGATTGCCGAGAAATACAGCATTGATGGAAATATTATCTTCTGATTTAAGACCGAGCCGTTTTATTTCTTTCAGAAATTCGAGGTAGGAGACAAAGTTCTTTATAGCTTCCTTAATGCTGGATAGTCCGGTAAAAGCATTTAACTCAGCTATTAATTCATTCAACGGACGAACGACTCTCGGCTCTCTTGTTTTTTCAGTTGTCTGTTCATTCGTTTTCTTTTTATCCGGAGCAGAAACTTCTTTCTGTCGTTCAAGTTCTTCCGGAATAACCGAACTACCTATTACAAAATATTTTTCCGCTGCCTTAAAATTGCTGATATAAATTTCAACCTTAACCTGACCGTTTTTAGAATTCTTTATCTTGTCCCACAACTGAACATAAATTACTGAGTCCCAGTCTTTACGGACAGTTAGTTGAAAATTATTTCGGTAGGATTCAAAATCATTCACATACCAGACTGCAAAACCTTCCAAACGCTTATCAGCCTTATTGTAAAAAGGATTGTTAAAAATTATTTCCGCGCCAAACTTTGTAGTGGAAGAATCGAACTGTTTGTTGTAATTACGGCTTCCGGTTTTTGCTTCGTAATCGGTATCAAATATTTTTAGTGAAAAAATATCAATGTGATTGTTAGGATAAAAAATTGAATCGTACTTAAATTCAACCGGCTCGGTAATAATAGAACGGGTTAATCTTTCTCTTAGTTTTGTAGTCTTTCTTAATGAAGTCCGGTCTTGTTCTTTTTCAAGTTCACTAAACTTTTTTAGATTAGAATAGATACCTAAAAATCTATCATTCTTTTTAAATTTACTTTGTAATGATTCCGCCTTCTTTATTGCCGGGCGAATCTGAAATAAATGAAGCATCGATTCCAGTTCAACTAATTCTGCTTCGTCAACTTGCTGGACTTCAAGAATTTTTTTAGATAAAATTAGAGAGAACCAATATTCTTTTGCTTTGATTGCATCGTTAGCTTCTTCAAGCAAAAGTTTACTTCCTTTTTCCAACAAAGTTTTTTTGTCCTGAGCTAAGCTTTTTGCTTTTTCAATCCAACCGTTGAGATCTTTCCAATTCTTATGTTTTCCTTCATCAATAATAACTGCTAAATCTAACGTCTGGCTTGCTTCATTATATTTCTGAAGTCCGGCTAGGGATCTGGCTTTATTTAAGTAAGACCATGCTAAAGTTTCTTTTTGTATATCTATGGATTGGTCAAGATCGGCAATTGCTCCTTCAAAAATACTCATGCGGGAAAGAAGATAGGCTCTGTAAACCCGAGCTTTTACTGAATCACCTTTGAGTTCTACTGCAAGATTGGCAAACTCCATTGCCTTGGAAGGATTGCCGTTTTCAAGTTGAGCCCACGCAATGCAGATAGCAGCATCGCTGTCATCCGGTCTCATCTGGAACACTTTTTCGGCTATAGGTAATGCTAACCTAAAGCGCCCGTTCCATAAATGGTCGTAGGCTTCAGTTTGCAGACGGTTTAAATCCTCTTCACTTGTAAAAAAGCTCATTTATTATGGGATTTATTCATGTTTTATTTTCGGGTTTTAATATAAGAAGTTAAGCTCATTAACTAAACTATTAACGCTAACTTATAACGAACTTTTCTCTCCTATATTCGTCTAAAATAGCAAATGATGGAGAAAAACAATGAAAACTAGAATAATCTTATCTGCGCTATTAGCAGTTGTTTCTTTTAGCGCTTGCACAGTTTGGGGTGTTCGGGGTAACGGCCGATTGAAAGATCAGAACCGTAATATTGAGGAATTCTCCAGAATAGATGCCGGCGGCGCTTTCACAATAAAAGTTTATGTAGGTAAAGCCCCTTCGTTGCAGATTAACGCTGAGGAAAATCTTCTTCAGTATATCAAAACTTCGGTTAAAGGCGGTACGCTTTATATCGATACTAAGAAAAACCTAAATCCCAAAAAAGATATTGAATTAAGAATTACAACACCTAGTTTAAGGTCTATTGAAATTTCCGGTGCAAACGATGTTGAAGTTGTTGGAATAAATGAAAAAGAATTTAGTGCAGATTTAAGCGGTGCCGGTAATATTGATTTGAAGGGAATTGCAGATAGATTTAGAGCTGAGTTATCCGGTGCGGGCAATATAGATGCGAGAGAATTGAAAGCTAAAGATGTTGTTATAAGTGTAAGCGGTGCCGCTAGTGCCGATGTTTACGCAAAAGAATCTTTGGATGCTTCAGTATCCGGTGTCGGATCAATTGATTATTACGGCAATCCGGAAAAGACCAGAACAAACGTTTCCGGTGTGGGCTCAATTTCCAGAAAATAATTTTGTGTTACATCCTTGAGAAGCGGAGTTGGTTTTACCGGCTCCGCTTTTTTTATGTAGGGTTGGATTAATTGGTGAGGAAAAGCTAACAATATCTATGCGAATCGTAATCTTCCTTTTGGGTTGGGGATTTCTCGCCCTAAGTTTCTCGCAGTTTCAATCCACTCTTGAGCAATTATTTCAATATTCTTTAAGGCTTCCATGTAGGTCGATCCGTCGGAAGAGCAGCCGGGCAGTTCCGGTATTTCAGCAACATAACAGAGATCTTCCTCACTCCAGAAAATAATTACTTCGTATTTATTCATTGCCGACTCCTAATTTATAACTCAGTATAACATTTCTAACTTGCTTAACTTGATATGCCTTTGCTTTTGAACCAATTGATTGCAGATTCAAAATTTCAGCAATATCATCTTTCCAAAAAATGTGATGACTTCCTTTAATTCGCTGCTCAAAACCCAAGTAGTTAAGCAAAGACACCAAATCTTCAAACAAAATGTTATTATCAGAAGTGCCTCTAAGAACTTGATTTAAGGCTTTTTCATGTCTGCTCATTATTTCATCTGAATATTTGAATGAAATATAACATCAAAGAAATAGCTTATCAAGACTTAATAGCCCGTTGATTAATACTTAGCTAATCGCATATATGTAAAATTCATAGAATTGGTTTTTAACTTCTCGCAATTTATTTTAATACAAACAAAAATCACTTCTATGAACAAACGAAAATGTATAGGAATACTTGGCGGCGGTCAGCTGGCTCGCATGTCTGCTTATCAAGCATATAAACTTGGTTTCGATATTGCCATTCTTGAGAAAAGTAAAAACTCTCCGGCAGGACAGTTAACACACAACGAATTTGTAGGCTGGGTTGATGATCACAAGCTGATGAAACAGTTCGCGAAGCATTGTGATATTGTAACGCTCGAAAATGAATTTGTAGATTACCATCATCTGGAATACTTGGAGAAACTGGGGAAGAAAGTTATTCCATCTTCCAAAACTATTTCTCTCATTCAAGACAAATTCATTCAGAAGAAAACTTTGTTCAAGAAGGGAATTCCGGTTCCAAAATTCTTCGAGGTAACAAATAAACATACTTACAAAGTTTGCGCCGATGTGGTGGGAGAGAAGTTCGTTCTTAAATCCAGAAAGCTTGGCTACGACGGTTACGGCAACGCATTAATTAAAAACGAACAAGATTATCTAGCAGCAATTGAGAAACTGCAAACACGCCATCCTCAGCTGCTTGCGGAAGAATTTGTTTCATTCGATAAAGAACTTGCTGTAATGGTTGCAAGAACTAAGAAAGAGATTGTCTGCTATCCTGTTGTTGAAACAATACAGAAGAATCATATCTGTCATACTGTTATAGCTCCGACTGATGTTGATGATTCTATTAATGAAAAAGTGAAAGAGATAGCTGTGCAGTGTGTTAAAGCTGTAAATGGAATTGGAATCTTCGGTATAGAGTTGTTTCTTACGAGTAGCGGAAAGATTTTAGTAAACGAAATGGCTCCGCGTCCACATAACAGCGGGCACTATACAATTGAAGCAACTGTAACTTCACAATTTGAAAATCATATCCGTGCGGTAATGAATCTTCCTCTCGGTTCAACAGAACTTGTGAAGCCGGCGGCAGTTATGGTTAATCTTCTTGGCAAGACAAACGGTTTGGCAGAGCCGAAGAATTATAGCAAAGCTTTGAGCAATCCCGATCTTCATGTTCATCTTTACGGTAAAGAGGAAACGCGAAAGGGAAGAAAGATGGGACACATAACTTTGCTTGGTGATTCTGTTGAGGAGTTAGTTAAGACTGCAAAGAAAATAGAAGAATCAATTATTTATTAGGAGTGTGAGATGGCAGTAAAACCTTTGGTAGGAATAATTATGGGAAGCGATTCCGATTTTCCGGTTATGGAAAAAGCTGTTGAGGTTTGCAAAGAGTTCGGCGTTTCTTACGAGGTTAAGATTGTATCTGCTCACCGCACTCCGGCACGAATGAAAGAATATGCGGAGAGCGCTGCTAGCAGAGGAATAAAAGTAATTATTGCCGGTGCGGGCGGTTCTGCTCATTTGCCCGGAATGACAGCCGCATTTTCTACGCTTCCGGTTATTGGCGTTCCGGTGCAGACAAAAACTCTTAAAGGAATTGATTCACTCTTATCCATCGTTCAAATGCCTGGAGGCATTCCTGTTGCTACTGTTGCAATAGACGGCGCTAAAAATGCCGGTTTGTTAGCCGTTCAAATTCTTGCGCTGCAAGATAAAGGGCTGGCTAAAAAGATTGCCGCCTACAGAAAGCAAATGGAAAAGGAAGTTCTTACTAAGGACAAAGTGATTTCGAAGAAATAAAACCAATAAAAATTACGAATTACGATTTTGGATTTACGAAGTAACAGCAAATAAAATATCTTGAATATCAATTTAGACTTTGCGGCAAGATGATAGAAATGCAACACCGAAGTTTATCCCGCCTGGCGGGACATATTTATGTTCTTTAACTAACAAATCGGTACAGTATAAATTATAGTTAAGCGAATTGAGTACATAATGATTAAGACAATTGAAAAAGCAATTGAACTGTCCAAAGATATTTTAGAAACACCGCTTGGGAATTGTAGTCCAAGTGATGATCCAGAAAAGCAATGGGCATTTGCTTCTTCATTTCGAGATATAGCAGTAAGATTTATAAGCTTATTAGCAAGAGTAAGTGATCCACAAATTGAAGAAATGTTAAAAGGTATTGATGGAAATATCGACACTTCAACAATATCTGAAGCTCACATTCTTCGGTCAAAATTGATACCAATTATAGATTATTTGAATGAAATCAAGGATGATGAAAATTATTATGAAAGAATACGGAGTAATAATTCTTTTGTGGATGAAGATATACTGCTGAAGTTGAAAAATATCAAGAACCCGAATTTTGATTTAAGTAAACTAGTTAGATTTATAGAAGAGTTGAACGAATCGTATAAGTTTGGGAATTATCTGTCATCAATTTTAATATTAAGAGCTATAATGAATCACATTCCTCCAATATTTGGTTTATCGGCATTTTCTCAAATTGTAGCTCAATCTCCTAAAAGTATAAAAGCAATATTAAGTAGATTAGAAGATGAGGCTCGGCCAATCGCGGATCTTCATACACATATGATGATACATAAGTCCGAACATTTACCGACAAAAAATCAAATTGAACCATATAAATCGAGTCTTGAAATATTACTTAATGAAATTATTAATAATCTTGAAATGGCCTAATTAGCTTTTCCACCCGTCCGCGTTTTCATTGCGACCTTGTTAAGTTTTTGGATTTGATGAAAATAGTAGCATTGCTTATAACATTGTTCTAATAAATATTTATGTTAAGTATTATCGGCAATAGTTTTCTATATCGTCATTGCTGTTATGGGCGGCGGGCTAAAAACGTCGTTAGATATTTTGAAAGGGAAATAAATATGTCTGAAATTGCTAACACTCCAGTTCCACCATACTATGCTGTAATATTCACATCACATAGAACTAACGACGATAATGGATATTCTCAAATGGCAATGGAGATGATTGAACTTGCTGCAAAGCAACCCGGATTTTTAGGTGTTGAATCGGCAAGGGAGAGTGTTGGTATTACAGTATCATATTGGCGCGATTTAGAATCCATTCAACTATGGAAAGCTAATAATGAACACATTTTAGCTCAACAGAAAGGAAAAGATATTTGGTATTCGGAGTTTAAGACTAGAATTTGTAAAGTAGAAAGAGATTACTATTTTATTAAAAATGATTAACCCAGCCGTTGAGACTAACCTAATGAGAATGAAAGGGAAATATGATTCTTACGGGAATTAATTTTGATGAAAAGTTTGCACTCTTCGATGAATGCTGGTCTCCTAAGTGTGTAGCAAGATTAGATAACTATCTTGTAAAAGTGGTAAAGATAAAAGGGCATTTCAGCTGGCACTCTCATATGGAATGCGATGAAATATTTATAGTGCATAAAGGTAAAATGAGAATTGATTTCAGAGATGGATTTGTAGAATTAAATAATGGAGAAATGTTTGTTGTGCCGAAAGGAAAAGAACATAAGCCTTTTTCGGAAGATGTAAGCGAGATCATTCTTCTGGAACGTGAAGATGTTCTTAACACGGGAGATGTAACAAACGAGTTTACAAAAGAAAATTTAGACTGGATATAGCTGAAAGGACTCCGGCACTGCAAGAATAATTAAGAACATTTCTTAAGTTGCAGTACAAAATCCGGAGATAATTCCTCAATGAAAAAATATTTATTCTCTTTTCTCTTCTTATTTAGCAGTCTTTCTTTTGCTCAGAATGTTTTTATTAACGAGAATTATTGAAAAATGAGAATAGAAAAAATTACAAATAACAAGAAGCAATACATTGATTTACTGCTGTTGGCAGATGAGCAAGAGGATATGATTGACAGATATCTGGAAAGGGGCGATATGTTTGCACTATACGATGATGACTTGAAGACTGTTTGTGTTGTTGCAGAGATAGACAAAGAAACGTGCGAATTGAAAAACATAGCTACATATAAAAAATATCAAGGTAAGGGATATGCTAAGGCTCTGATAAAGTATATCTCCGGTTATTACAAAAACACCTATAAAACAATGCTTGTGGGGACGGGTGAAACTCCGAAAATATTATCTTTTTATGAAAGCTGTGGATTTGAAAAGTCTCATAGTATCAAAAACTTTTTTACCGATAATTATGACCACCCGATGTTTGAAGAAGGAATACAACTTATTGATATGGTTTATCTGAAGAAAAAATTATAAATGCTTGCTGATAACAAGTGTCTCTACATGAACTCTGATCCCGTTAATAGCAAGGGACAGCTTCAAAGCAGCATTGCTTTACCCGCATAGAACGGGTGGCAAGTTGTGCAGATGATACACCGATAAATATCAATTTTAGGAGAGTAATTTGAATAAGTACAATTTATATTTTACTTCAATATTCTTAATAAT
Source organism: Ignavibacteriota bacterium (assembly GCA_043807765.1). Taxonomy (GTDB): domain Bacteria; phylum Bacteroidota; class Ignavibacteria; order Ignavibacteriales; family Melioribacteraceae; genus Stygiobacter. The sequence continues at coordinate 71,354 of JAZDFQ010000073.1, read as the reverse complement.
TGTGAGTGTAACGGTTGGGCAATCTAATTCTTCAAGTGAAATAACCCCCGGTGACAATATTATTACTGAATATTATAACAGCATTTCTAAGTTTGATTTTGAGAAATTAAAAGGAATCTGTGCCAAAGATTTTCAATTAGTTGAAGAAAGCGGAATTTATTCTTTAGAAGATCATATTGGTTTTTTAAGACCCGACTCCGGGAAAATAAAGGTGGAATATTCAATAGAAAATATTCTAGTAAAAAAAGAAGAAATGACCGGATGGTTTGTTTATACAAAAAGGGCAAAAATAATAACCGAGAATAAAGATATAATAATTAAATCAAGAGAAAGTGCAATATCTACTTATAAGAATGGCTGGAAAATACGATTGATTCATTCAACCCGTTTGAAATAAATGGAATGAAACAGTAGTCCGGCGCGGCGCTTCCGTAAATAATATGGAGAGGTTACAAAGTAAAATATTCCTAAAAGAAAATGACCTTCGGCAAAAAATAAAATCGTTAGTCGGACTTCTAGAAAAGGAGAATCATTATGAAGCGGCTAGAGAGACTTGTTACAATAACTCTTATCCTCGGAACATTATCTATATTAGCTCTCATCGTTCAATATCTGGCTCTTTGCGATATTGCTAATGAGCCAAACTCAACAATTGAGTGGAAAATTGTCGGAGTTTGCATGCTTATACTTACCGGTTTTGTGATCTCAACTTTTTTAACACTTATTGTTTTTCTCAAGTTGCATACACTCTCGGGTGACTCAGTTCAAAGTCGTTAAGTGCATAAATTATGATAAATAAACAAATAAATTCTTATTCCAAAAAAATAGAACTTGTTGCTACAACTCTTGTACATATTAATGCTAGTCTTGATACACTAATTCTTGGGATGAAATAATTATATAGAATATATTGTAACTGCTTAGTTAAAAGAATTGTAGTCAGAACAACAGATGTTAATAAAGCATTTTGTTTCATTCACTTAAAAACTTGTTTTGAATGTTTGGGTTTATTAAAGGGAAAAATTAATATTCTTTTTTGTATAAATGACAATCCCTTAGTCGGCTTTTCAGTACCACTGCTTCTACGAGCCGGTCATGCTGAGTTCGTCTGGTTTGGTTTTTCAAAGTGAGTTGTTCTTAAAAGTGTGATTGTAATACAAAACTGATTATAAATAAAGTTGCGTTGTAATTGCTGCATTTTAGTTGTGGGCGTCGGGCTAAACGCAACGTCATTAATTACATAAAAGTATAAAGATATTATTCATCGTAATTTGTTTTGTTTCGTTTATTAGCTCTATAGAAAGGTAAAATGAAAAGCTTAATAAGAATTGAAGAAGTATTTCTTTTTATTCTCTCAATCTATCTATTCTCAAATTTGGAATTTGCTTGGTGGTGGTTTCCGGTATTTCTATTTATTCCAGACATTGGAATGGGCGGTTATTTAATAAACAGAAAAATAGGTGCAGTAGTTTATAACATTGTTCATCACCGTGCAATTGCAATAATTTTTTTTATTATCGGCGGAATACTGAATTCGCATTTGACTCAATTGGTAGGCGTTATTCTCTTTGCTCATTCAACATTAGACAGAGTGTTTGACTTCGGACTTAAATATGAAGACGACTTTAAGCATACTCATTTAACATAAAAAATGTTTTCCTCAATTGATACTAGCCTAAATAAACCACATGCTAACTGAAAGAGATCACAAATATGAGCACTCAAATAAAAGTAGGCCATATGCTTATTCTATATGGAATAATACTATTTCTTTTAGGTTTAATAACCGGGTTTATAATTCCAACAATGCAAAATCCGCGTATGGATATTTCTAGCCATCTCGAAGCTATGATGAATGGAATTTTTTTAATCTTGATGGGTACTGTAGTAAAGTGGGGAACAACATTATTCGCCGCAGTAATTAGCGCCGGATCGGAAATGATGCCGTTAGCGGGCAATAGTCTTAATTGGCTAAAGAAAACACTTTCAAATACAGAGAGATTTTGATATAATTTACTCGTTTTTAACTATTAGTTTGAAAGGTGAAATATGCCGGAATTACCAGACTTAACAGTATTTGTAGAAAACTTGACCAGAAGACTAAAGGGTAGAACTGTAAAGTCGTTAGAGCTTTATCCTACAAAAAATTGCAAAGTTACAGCGTTAGAATTGAGAGAAGCACTATGCGGATATTCTATTACAGAAGTAAATAGAGTCGGTAAAGAGACAGAGTTTATATTTTCAAACGGTGCGAAGATTCATGTTCATTTAATGCTGTCGGGCAAATTTGCTATTGTAAAGGATGTTCAAACCATTAAGTCGAAAATTCTAATTACAGAGTTTGAGAATGGGGAATCGCTTGTTGTTTTCGATATACAAGGTTATGCCTCTCTGAAACTGAATCCGGAAGAAAATTTTGTCCCCGATGCGATGGATGTTACGAGCGGTTACATTAAGGAAAGGATGATTAAGAAATCCAAATCCGATATAAAATCATTCTTGGTTGATCCAAAAGTTGTGAGAGGAATTGGAAACGCGTACGCAGATGAAATTTTATGGCACGCGAGAGTTTCACCAAAATCACTAGCTGGAAAAATACCCGATGAAGTAGTTGATGCATTGTTAAATTCAATTAGAGTAGTCCTTCTAGATGCCATTGAACAAATAAAAAAAGCTGATCCGGAAATAATTGCCGGAGAAATTAGAGATTTCTTAAAAGTGCATAACCACGCGCGCAAGTTTAGTACAACCGGACACAAAATTATTCGAGAACAGGTTAATAAGAAAACAACGTATTATACTGACGAACAAATCTTATATGCATAATTTCTTTTGAGAAATAAAGCTTATCAGAAAGGGAATTTTAAACTTTCTAATGTTTCAAAATAGAATCCAGTAATTTCATAAGTTGTTTTTTGGTAAAGGGTTTAGACAAATAATTTGTGCAACCCGCTTGTAAAAACTCTTCCATATCACCTTTCATGGCAAAGGCTGTAACAGCTACAATAGGAGTAGTCTCATATCCCTCAAGCTTTCTAATTAACTCGGAAGCAGTTAATCCGTCCATCTCTTTTCTAAGATTAACATCCATTAGTATTGCATCATAATGCTGATCCATAGCAAGACTAATGGCGCCATTTCCAGTCGCTGCTGTATCAACTAGATATTTATCCTTAAGGAAGTGACTTATTACTTCTGTATTTAGGGCTTCGTCATCAACAACAAGAATTCTCTTTTTCGGCAGAGCTGCAGCATTTGAAGTTGTCACGTAGTCAACATTAGCGGTAAAATTATTTTCATTTTTGACAATGGCTTTGTTAACCTTACCTAATGGAATTACCAGAGTAAAAGTAGTACCAACTTTTACCTCGCTAACAACTTCAATTTTCGCTCCCAAAATTTCAGCATATCTCCGGACTATTGATAAGCCCAATCCGGTACCATCAAATATGCGATTTACACCCTCGCTGGCTTGCCGAAACTCCTCAAAAATCAAGTGGATTTTTTCCTTAGGAATTCCAATGCCGGTATCAATAATCCTTATTTTTACATTTGTACCATCAATAGCTAAATCTACTTTTATATAGCCTTTATTTGTGTACTTAACTGCGTTGTTAATCAAGTTACTTAACATCCCGCGAAGAAGTTTTTCATCTGAATTAATAATCAGTTCTTTAGTATCGAAAGAGGGGAAGAGTTCAATTACTTTCTGATTTGCGTAAAGTTGGAATAGGTCTATCTCTTCATAGATAAGTTTTGAAATATCAAAATCCGTCATTCTTGCCTGCACATGATGAGATTCAAGCTCGGAATATTTCAAGATACTATTGAGGGTATCAAGGAGTCTTTTGCCGCTTGTATTAATTTTATTTGCAAAGTCTCTAAATTCTCCTTCAAGTTCTCCTTCCAATATTTCCGAAAAACCGAGCAAACCAACCAAAGGTGTTCGCAGTTCGTGACTCATATTTGCAAAGAAAATAGTTTTTAAGCGATCCATCTCTTTAGCTTTCTCAACAGCTTTTATTAATTCTTCGTTTTGGTTTTCTATCCGCTCTTCATTGTCTTTTCTTTCAGTAATATCATAGGCGTTTATAAATGCCAAATCATCTTCAATTAGTCTAATACTTAGTACAGCATATTTTTTCTTTCCGCTTGGCGAAACGAATAGAACTTCATTTGTTTTATAGTTTTCCGATATAAAATTTTCAAAAACTTCTTTAGAAAGACATGGAATTACCTCCGGCACATTTAGAGCTTTAATTTCATCGAGAGTTCTTCCAGTTAGTTCCTCGGCAGCCTCATTAGCATTCAAAATAGAGAAGTTAATTCTGTTAACTATAAATATTGCGTCGTGACTGCGTTCAAAAAGTTTCCGGAATCTTTCCTCGCTTTTCTGAAGTAATCGTTCATAATTCTTTCTTTCGGAAAAGTCTCTTACTACGGCTACCAGAACATAGGCATTATTTATTTTCGCTCTATTAACGGAAACTTGAACTTCAATTTCCTCCTCTGTGCCAATAGCGCAACTTACCCATTCAATTACTTTTGGGTTTCCGTTGAGGACTTCTTGCCAGATAGAAGGCAGATCGGTTATTTTCATCTTTGGAGAAGAAATATCCATGATTGTAAATTTAGATGCTTCGTCTTCACGGATATTTAGCAGCTTTTGTGCTCGCTTGTTTAACGAAATTATTCTTCCTTTATCATCATGTAATACAATTCCATCACTAATACTATTTAATAGAGTTTCGAGATTTTGCTGCGATGCTTCTAGTAATTCTAATTTCTCTTGTAGTTCGGGGTAATAACTTTTTTTCGAAGAATGCTCTCCAAGTCCGATAATCTTTTCTCTATAGTCGTTCCATGAATCTTGCATAATTACATAGCCTCAGAGTATATAGTTTCGAGATCTTGTCTTACAGGCGGGCGCGGATTAGTAGCGTTGCAAGGGTCTTTAATTGCTTTATCGGAAAGTATAGGTATATCGCTGACGCCAACGTTCTTTTTTTCTAAAGTAGAGAGAATTCCAAGTTTAGTTTTTAGATCGAACAAATACTCTATCAGCGATTTTTTAATCAAAGAAGATGCAACACCGTTTATAGGCAGCCCGAGTATTTCAGAAATCCGGTTATATCTATCGGTAGCTGCGTTATAATTATAGTCAACAACATGAGGAAGAAGAATTGCGTTGCACTCACCGTGAGGCAAATCTAAAAATCCGCCAAGGCTGTGAGCCAGTGAATGAACACAACCCAAACTTGCGTTCGAAAATGCAAGCCCGGCATAGAGACTCGCCAGCATCATTTTTCCTCTAATCTGTAAATCAAACGGCTTTTGCAATGATAATGATAAATTTTCCGAAATTATTTTTATCGCTTCAAGAGAGTACAAATCGGTAAAGGGAGAGTTGGCGTTAGATACAAACGCTTCGAATGCATGCGACAGTGCATCCATTCCGGTACATGCTGTTAAAAAACTATCCATGCTTGTTAAAACTACGGGGTCAATTAATGCTACGTCGGGAACTACCGCTTTGCTGATTATTGCCATCTTATAACGGTTTTCAAAATTGCTGATAATTGCAAATTGGGAAACATCGGCAGCCGTGCCGGATGTAGTAGGAATGCAGATAAGAGGAGGCATTGGGCGTTGTATTTGGTCCACACCCTCAAACGCTCTAATATGCTTATTGTTGGTCGAAACAATACCGATCCCTTTTGCGCAGTCAAGAACGCTTCCTCCGCCCAGTGCAACAAGAAAATTGCAATTATTTTCTCTATATACTTCTGCACCAAGCATCGTCTCATAGTCTCTTGGATTAGGAGATACGGAAGAAAAAACCACATAATTGATTTCGGCTTTTTCAAGTAGGCTAAGTATTTCTGCAAGCCAAGGAGTTTTTTTCAAGCCTTCGTCGGTAACAAGCAGAACTTTTTTGCCCCCTAATTGCTTACAATAGTTTGCTACCATTAAGCGTGCATCTGTTCCAAAAATGTACTCCGGAGCCACAAATTTTCTCAGCTCCAGTTGAATACTTTTCTCGGTTGTATTCATAGTACACCCTCTCTAATTATGATAGAAAAGATTTTCCGATCTTCTATTCATTTAGATTATCGTAAGCAAAGTAGTTAATTAAATACTTATCTGAAATGGCAAGTGTAATTGCAAGAATTGAAATTCAATCAATTTTTAAGCTTCCTATGGAACGCTTTATTCCTTTGCCAGCCTATCTAGCGGAACTACATAAACCGGATCGCCCAGCATTCTATTTGTATCCCACTTGAAAATAATTGTGTGCGGTTCAAGTCTTTTTTTGCATTGTGAATAACTGCAATACTTGCAGACATTTTCTTTGCAATAATCCATATGAATTCTGACGCTGCAGTTTGGAATAATGGTCTCTAAATGATGTTCAAGATATTCTTCTTCCAAATGAGATTCTTTTACTGTAAAGTAGTAGGGAAGAATGAGATGAAAATCCATATAAACTCTGTCTGAAGATTTCCAGAAACGGAGATGATGCAGATCAATCCAATATTCTTTTTTCACTTCATTTATTTTGTTTACAATCAAAACCAAAGTTTCTTTATCTGTTTCATGCATCAATCCGCCTATCGATTCGCGAATTAATTTGTAGCCGGTGAACAAAATATTAAGTGCTACGAGAATAGCGATTATTGGATCCAGAAGACTAAAACCAGTAATAAGAACAAGGATCAATCCAATAACAACTCCTATACTTGTATATGAATCGGTTAAAACGTGTTTACCGTCTGCAACAAGAGTAAGAGAGTTAGTTTGCTTTCCTTTTTTAACCAAAAACAATCCGAGTGCAAGATTTACTAATCCGGCAATCCCAATAATTGTAGTACCAATACCAAGTTGCTGTGTAGTAACACCAAAAATTAGATCGTGACCGGATGTATATATTATTGTAATAGCGGCGATTATAATAAGCAAACCTTCAACTCCGGCGGAAAAATACTCAACGTTACCGTGTCCGTATAAGTGATCTTCATCAGCCGGTTTAGAACTTAAATAGATACTATATAGCGCCATTGAAGTAGCTGCAACGTGAACAACAGATTCGGCAGCATCCGAGAAAATAGCTGATGAACCGGTTAAAAGGTAAGCGGAAATTTTTGAAATAAACATGAAGCCGCCTACGATAAGAGAAATCCACGCAGCCTTTTTCTTATCCAAATTATTTTGTTCTATCTCAGCAGTCATTTGTACCAAATAATATTTGTTATTCAAAAGTAAAATAAAGAAAAGCAGAAGCCAAAAGTGAAATGCAATTGAATATTTATTTTGCGCTTTGGAGTTCGGAAATGCAAATTATTTTTTGCTACCAAGTCCCAAAGACAATAATCTTCTCAAAGATTATCGCCAACCTCCGTCTGCTAGAGTGTCGATTTCGTTCAAGATTGAGGAGAAATTTCTCACGATTAGGAATAGTTATGACTTAGATTTTTAGAAACTTCGAAAATGAAACGTAATTGCGGTTCCATACTGGCATAATCTATGCAAAATGAATGGAAACAATTGACAAATAAAGAGAAAAAGATGGAGAATCGAATTTTTGACCACTATGCACCTAAAGACAGAAGCAATCTAATTGCATTGCTTCAAGATGTGCAAGAAGCCTATGGCTACTTACCGGAAGATCAATTGAAAGCAATAGCTGAATATGTTGGAATTCCGCTTAGCACGGTTTACGGCGTTGCTACATTTTATAATCAGTTCAGAATGACACCGCTCGGTAAAAACGTTATCCGTGTTTGCAGAGGAACGGCTTGTCATGTAAAGAACTCAGCCAATATTCTTACTGCAATGGAAACCGAGCTTGGTATGAAAGCCGGACAGACAACACGCGATAAACTTTTCACACTTGAAACTGTTGCTTGCATCGGTGCTTGCAGTATAGCTCCGGTAGTCAATATAAATGAAGAGTACTACGGCAGAATAACCGTTAAAGAAATTCCAAAAATATTGAGCAAGTACAAGAAAGAGGAAAGTAAGTCCAAAGTTGGACAAGAAGTAGGTGCAGAATGAAAAATTATTTAGATAAGTGCTGCGATCAGTGCTGGCACTCATTGGAAAACCCTTGCGATCTTTTTGTTACATGTAGTCTGGAAGGACCATTATGCCATCAGAATGATGCGTGTAAAGCAAAATATCAGAACTTGCATAAGATGTTAACTTATGCCAGCCACGATCTTCCGATTATTTTTATTGGAATGGGAACTTGCGGATTAGCAAGCGGTGCAGACAAAGTTAAAACTGCAATCGAAAATGAATTGGCTGCAAAGAACATCAAAGCGCAAATAGTTCCAACCGGATGTATCGGTTACTGCGCAAAAGAGCCAATCGTAGATATTAAACTTCCGGGCAAAGACAGAATATCTTACTGCGAAGTAACTCCAAAAGATATTCCTCTTATGATAGAGGCAAATATTGTTAAGGGCGGAATGTATGAGAAAAAATTGCTGGGCACATTCGGCAAAAGTGATGACAAAGTAAAAAACATAAATGAAGTTCCTTTCTTTAAGCGCCAGATGAAACTTGTTTTGGAAAATTGTGGCGTTATCAATCCTAATTCGATTGACGAATACATTGCTTCCGGCGGATTTAAGGCGATGGATAAAGCTCTTCGTTTGATGAGTCCCGAAGAATTAGTGAAGGAAATTAAAGAGAGTGGTTTACGCGGGAGAGGCGGCGGCGGTTTTACAACCGGGATGAAGTGGGAAATGGCTCAGAAGAAAGAAGCTGATAAGAAATATATTATTTGTAACGCTGATGAAGGAGACCCGGGTGCATTTATGGATCGTTCTGTTTTGGAAAGCGATCCTTATAGAGTAATTGAAGGAATGATTTTGGGTGCATACGCAATCGGCGCTTCATTCGGTTACATTTATTGCCGTGCGGAATATCCGCTTGCAATTGCAAGATTAAATTTAGCAATTGATGCTTGCCGTAAGTATGGATTGCTTGGCAAGAATATTCTCAACAGCGATTTTGATTTTGATCTTAAGATTAGAAAAGGTGCCGGCGCTTTTGTATGCGGTGAAGAGACTGCTCTCATTGCATCAATAGAAGGCAAACGTGGAATGCCGAAACCGCGTCCGCCATATCCAAGTGATGCGGGACTCTGGCAGAAACCAACAATTATCAACAATGTTGAAACGTTCGCAAACGTTGCAAACATAGTTAACCGCGGCGCAAATTGGTTTGCGTCTATCGGAACAAAATCCAGCAAGGGAACAAAGGTTTTCGCGCTTAGCGGAAAGATAGCTAACAGTGGTCTTGTTGAAATTCCAATGGGCATTTCGTTACGCGAAATCGTTTTTGATATCGGCGGCGGAATTCCGGATGGAAAGAAATTTAAAGCCGTTCAAATTGGCGGTCCTTCCGGAGGATGTTTACCGGATGAAGTTTTAGACACACCAATAGACTATGAATCGTTGAAAACTGTTGGCGCTATGATGGGCTCCGGTGGATTTGTTGTTATGGATGAAGACACTTGTATGGTTGACGTTGCAAAATACTTTCTCACATTTATTCAAAATGAATCTTGCGGCAAATGCGTTCCTTGCAGAGAAGGAACAAAACGTATGCTCGAAATCATCGAACGTATTCCGGTTAGTTATAATCATACCGCTATGAAGTTCGAACCGCTGCAACGCTTTAAAGGAATTATACATTTACAAAGATTGGCAGATGTCATTCGTGATACATCTTTATGCGGATTAGGGCAAAGTGCACCGAATCCGGTTCTTTCTGGTCTTCGCTACTTTAGAGAAGAGTATGAAGAGCATTTGTTCGAAAGAAAATGTAAGTCAAAAGTGTGTAAAGACATTCTCACGTTCACAATTGATCCGGAGGCTTGTACAGGATGCGGATTGTGTGCAAAGAAATGTAGTGCAGAAGCTATCATTGGCGAAAAGAAACAGCCGCATCAAATTATTGAAGTTAAGTGTACGAAATGCGGAATGTGCTATGAAACTTGCCGCTTAGATGCCATCATTGTTAATTAGGAAACGGAGACGAGAAAATGATTGAAATGACAATAAATAATATAAAAGTTAAAGCTGAAAAAGGAATGACAATTCTTGATGCGGCTAAGTCGGTTGGAATTCACATTCCTACTTTGTGCCATATGAAAGATCTTTTTCCAACCGGCGCTTGCAGAATTTGCGTAGTTGAAGTTGAAGGAATGCGCGGATTAACACCAAGCTGCGCTTATCCGGTTATGGAAGGAATGAAGGTTGACACAAACTCTCCTCGCGTAAGAACCGCAAGAAAAACAATTGTTGAACTACTTGTAGAAAACCATCCGCAAGATTGTTTGGTATGCGTTAGAAATAAGAACTGCGAACTGCAAGATTTATCGGAAAGATATAACCTTCGCGAACATAGATTTGTTGGCGAAAAGAAAGACCATGCAATTGATATATCAAGTGCTTCGATGGAACGTGACCCGGCTAAATGTATTTTGTGCGGAAGATGTGTTAGAACTTGCGGCGATATTCAAAAGATTGGCGCAATTGATTTTACTAACCGCGGCTTCAAGAGCAATGTTACAACTCCTTTCAACAAAGGATTAAATGTTAGCGATTGTATTCTTTGCGGTCAGTGTATCTTAGTTTGCCCAACTGCTGCGTTAAGAGAGAAGAGCCACTCTAAAGATGTAATGAACGCGATTCGCGATAAGAAAAAATATGTTGTTGCTCAAATAGCACCGGCTGTTCGTGCTAGTATAGGAGAGGAGTATAATTTACCTCTTGGTACAAATGCAACCGGGCAATTGGTTACGGGACTTCGCCGCTTAGGTTTTAAGAAAGTGTTCGATACAAACTTTGCTGCCGACTTAACAATTATTGAAGAAGCAACCGAGTTGATTAATAGAGTCACCAAAGATGGCGTTCTCCCAATGTTTACAAGCTGCTGCCCCGGCTGGGTTAAATATATCGAGCAGAACCGTCCTCAATTATTAAAACATGTTTCGTCATGTAAATCTCCTCACGAAATGGAAGGCGCGGTTTTAAAGACTTACTATGCAAAGAAAATGGGAATTAACCCGAAAGATATTTTTGTGGTCTCTGTTATGCCTTGCACGGTTAAGAAATTTGAATCCGCAAGACCGGAACTATCTGAAGAACATATGCCTGATGTTGACGCTGTAATTACAACAAGAGAATTAGTAAGAATGTTTAAGATGGCTGGAATAGATTTTAATGATTTACCGGAAGATGAATTTGATAATCCGCTTGGTGAATCAACCGGAGCTGCTGCGATATTTGGAACAAGCGGCGGCGTTATGGAAGCAGCACTTAGAACTGCTTACGAAAAAATTTCCGGTAAAGAATTAGAAAGTGTTGAGTTTCAAGCCGTGCGCGGAATGGAAGGTATTAAGTCCGCCACAATTCCAATTAATGGTTTAGATGTTAACATCGCTGTAGTTAACGGAATTGGAAATATAGGCAGCATTTTAGATGAAATTGAAAACGGTGAATCCAAATATCATTTCATCGAAGTTATGGCTTGCCCGGGCGGATGTATAAACGGCGGCGGTCAACCTATTCATTCCAAACCGGAAAAATTGAAAAAACGTGTTCAGACTTTATATGATATAGATTCTAAGATGAAGACACGCAAATCTCACGAGAATGAATCTGTAATTAAACTCTATAAAGAATTTTTAGGTGAACCGAACGGACATATAGCTCACGAAATTCTTCATACGCACTACTGCGATAGAAAAAAGATTTTAGAGAAAGTATAAGAAGCAATGGGACTCATAACAACAATAGGACAGCGCTGCAAAAGATGTTACTCTTGTATTAGAGAATGTCCGGCTATTGCCATTCGTGTTGTGAATGGACAAGCTGTTGTTATGGAGGAAAGATGTATTAGCTGCGGACATTGTGTTAAAGTATGTTCTCAAAATGCAAAAGCTGTCTTAAGTGATTCTAATTATGTAATGAATGAAATATTACCGGAAGGAAACGCAATCGCGATGGTTGCGCCTTCATTCCCGGCAAGTTTTCCAGATGAATATTCAAAATTACCCTCGGCACTTCGAACAATTGGTTTTAATATGGTTACCGAAGCTGCGTTTGGAGCTGATTTAGTAAGTAATCTATATGCCGAATGCTTTGAACAGAACGATCAGAAAACAATTATTAGCTCTCCATGTCCGGCTGTATATAATTATATAGAAAAATATTTTGAAGAATTAGTCCCGAATCTTGCACAGGTAGTTTCACCAATGATTGCAATGGGGCGATACCTAAAACAAAATTTCGGCAAAAAAACAAAAGTTGTTTTCATTGGACCTTGCTTAGCAAAGAAAAGTGAGTACATAGATCCCGAGGTTGAAAATGCAATTGATGCAGTACTTACGTTCAAAGAATTGAAAGATATTTTACGATTTAAGAATGTTAACTATAATGAACTTTTAGAATCTGACTTTGATGAACCTCATGCATACTTAGGAAAATCATTTCCTCTGGTAGGCGGCTTGCTCAAAACGGCAAATATCAATGAAGATATTTTACATAAAGATATTGTAGTGGTTGAAGGTAAAACTAAGGTACTGGAGATTATTCAAGAGATTGCCGATGGTAATCTGAAATCGAAGTTTGTAGATATCCTCTTCTGTGAAGGTTGTATTAACGGTCCCGCAATCGACTCTGATTTGAATTACTATTCACGCAGAGAAAAAGTTGTTGGATACATTAACGATAATCTGAACTCAATAGATAAACGTGAATGGCAAAGCAATATTTTTAATGCTAGAGATGTTAATCTTGTTAGAGAATTTTCTCCTAAGCCGCAGCGAAGACCAATGCCATCGGAAGAAGAGATTAAAGAAATTCTGTTGCGTACGAACAAAATAACGAAAAACGATGAACTGAACTGCGGCTCCTGCGGTTATCCTACTTGTAGAGAGTACGCAGTTGCTATTGCTAAGGATTTGGCGGAAGAAGATATGTGTCTTCCATATTTGATTGATAAGCTGGAAGCCGCGAATCTTGAAATAAAGGAAACACAAGAGCAATTGCACAGTGCCGAAAAGTTAGCTTCTATAGGGCAGTTGGCTGCCGGAGTTGCTCACGAAATTAATAATCCGCTTGGTTCAATTATGCTCTACGCTTCGATGCTGAAACGCAAACTGGAAAAAGCCGGTTGTGAAAATCAGAATAGTGAAGACTTAGCATTGATAATGGATGAAGCAAATAGATGTAAGAATATTGTTTCTAATCTTCTGAATTTTGCAAGACAAGGCAAACTGCGTATTTCAAAAATCGAGTTAACAGAAATCGTGAAAGGAATCGTCTCTACGTTCATGCGGAATCCCGACAATGAAAATATCTCCTTCAGCATTAACGAAATGACTGACGATTCGAATATTGGTGGGGATGGTGATCAGATAAAACAAGTATTTATTAACTTAATTGTTAATGCAATTGAAGCTGTTGAATCTTGTGATAGAAAAGAAATTACAGTAAATATTAAACGCGACGATGAATATTTAATTACTGAAATAACCGACAGCGGTTGTGGTATTCCGGGCGATAATCTTGGCAAAATCTTTACACCATTTTTCACAACGAAGAAAATGGGTAAGGGAACCGGACTTGGGCTTGCAATCACTTATGGAATTGTGAAAATGCATCAAGGAGATATTCGCGTTAAGAGTGTAGAAGGAAAAGGAACTACCTTTACTATTAAATTCCCAGTGAAATTAAATACAAATGTTTTAGTGAATTAAAAGGAAAAATGAAATGAATTTAGCTAGTGTAAAAAAAATCTTGCTTGTTGATGACGATATTGATTTATTAGAACAAAATAAAATGTTATTGGAAGCAAAGGGTTTTCAAATTGTTACCGCAGAAAGCGGAGAAGATGGTTATAAAATCTTCCTAAAAGAAAAACCGGACGCTGCAATAATTGATTTGATTATGGAGCAGATGGATTCCGGATTTATACTTGCTTACAAAATCAAAAAAACAGCACACGGTAAACAAATGCCGGTGTTTATTCTTACTTCTGCTACCTACGAAACCGGATTTAAATTTAGCGCCTCTACTACAGAAGAAAAAGAATGGATTAAATGTGACGGTATATTGAACAAACCGGTTGTTGTAGAAGAGTTGTTGTCTAAACTGGAAGCTTACGAGGTTGTTTCAAAAAGCAATTAACATTATGTGGATAAATGTCCGTCGAAGTTAAGAAAGCTTGTATCCTTATTGTTGATGATGAAAAAGGTTTGCGTATTGGTACGCAAAGATTGCTTCAGGATGAAGGATACGAAGTTGAAACTGCAGATTGTGGAGAAGAAGGAATTCGCTTAGGCAAATCAAAGGAATTTGATGTTGCCGTTATTGATTTAAAGATGCCGGATATTGATGGTCTGGAAGTTCTTAAAGAAATTAAGAGTGCGTTCCCAAACACAATTTGTTTTATTGCAACTGCATATGCTAGTTACGATACCGCAATACAATCCACCCGACTCGGTGCTTATGGATATATTCCAAAACCATTCACACCTGATGAATTAATTTATCAAGTGGAACTTGGTGTAAAGCAGAGACAACTTATTATTGAAGCCTTACGTTTGAAACTAGAGCGTGAAGAGCGGTTGCTTGAACTTGCTTCAGAAAAATCCCGTCTTAACACAATAATCAAAGCTATTAGCGATGGAGTTCTTGTAATTAATAAGAACATTGAATTGGTTTATTTCAACTACGCCGCTTTACGCTTTCTAAATATTCAAAATGTAAAAATTGGTCAGAAAGTTGATGAAAAACTTCCGCCGCAAATTTCCGAAATTATCGAAAAGATAATTAACAAAGACAAAATCTTATTAAAAACATATACCACCCAAATTGAGATACTTCCAAACAACGAATTGATTATTGAAGCTGCTTGTACACCGGTTCCAAATCCGGACGGCAGTCTTGCCGGTGTTGTAATTATTCTAAGTAATGTAACGCAGTTCAAAAAGATCGAATTGATCAAAAACCAATTCGTTTCAATGGTTGCACACGAACTAAAAACACCGTTAGCTGCTGTTCAAGGATTTATAAATATCATATTAGATGATTCGCTAAATGTTGATAGAGAAAAGCAGAAAGAATATTTAGAACGATCAACTATTCGCTTGAAAAGCCTAAAAGATCTTGTAAATGATCTGCTAGATATTTCCCGCATGGAATTAAAAACAAAGCAGCGTGAGATAGAAGATGTTAATATCAGTGAAACACTAAAGAGCACTTTACAATTCCTAGAATTCGAACTGAAGAAAAAAGAAATAGTCGTCGATACCAACATTCAAGAAAACCTTCCAACAATTAAAGCTGATGTAAGTGAAATAACACGTCTGTTCACAAATCTGATTAGCAATGCTATCAAATACAATAAAGAAAGCGGTTCCATATACATTATTGCGCATCAAGAGAATAATTATGTCTGCATCAAAATCCGCGATACCGGAATTGGTATGAAGCCGGAAGAGAAAGAAAGATTATTCAGCGAGTTTTACCGCGCAAAAAATGAAAAGACCCGCGGAATAAGTGGTACAGGTTTAGGATTATCAATAGTTAAAAAAATTGTCGAGTCGTATTACGGAAAAATCGAAGTTGAATCTGTTTTCGGTTACGGAACTACGTTCACAATTCACTTACCCATAAATCAGAACTAAAAAGGAGAAAGCTATGGCGCTAATAGCTATTATCGACGACGATCCGGACATTCTGGACGCCAGCTCGCTTGTGCTCAAGTCTAAAGGATACGATGTTGTAACTGCATCAAATCCAACAGACGGCTTTAAAATTATTACAGAAAGAAAACCAAACTTAATTATTCTCGATGTTATGATGGACGAACCTGATGACGGTTTCTTTCTTGCACAAAAACTAAGAAGGGGAAACATTCAAACTCCAATCTTAATGTACACCTCTGTTTCAAAAGCAATCGGAATGGATTTCAACAAGAGTGAAATGGTTCCTGTTGATGACTTTGTTGAAAAACCAATTTCTCCAGACGAGTTGGTTGCAAAAGTTGAGGCTTTACTAAACAAAGTAGGGGAGAAGAAATAATGCTAGTACTAGAAAAAAATGCTATGACCGAAGAAATTGAACTGCTTGTTAAGAAGCATGGAAATTCTCGCTCAGCGCTTCTTCCAATTCTTCAAGATATTCAAAGGAAGCATAAACACATCCCCGATTTTGCTCAGCAAGAAGTTGCTCGCTTGCTGGATATTCATCCGGTTGAAGTGTTTAGTGTTATATCTTTTTACGCATTCTTGAATACAAATCCGAAAGGAAGAAACATCGTTCGTTTATGCCAGACAATCACTTGCGATCTTGCCGGCAAAGCTAATGTTGCAAAGGCAATCGAAAGAGAACTCGGAATTAAGTTCGGAGAAACAACAAAGGATAACAGAATTACTCTTGAATATGTCAATTGCCTCGGAATGTGCGACCAAGGTCCGGCGCTATTGGTTAACGAAAGAGTTTATCCAAAAGTCTCTCCCGAAAAAGCTATTCAAATTTTGAACGAGATTAAGTGAGGCGACGAATGGAAAAATTAAAAAGAGAAGGCGCAGTTATATTCTCACCTTATATAAAAGGTGATTCTATTAAAAAAGCAGTTTCAATAAAACGGGAAGATATTTTATTTGAACTACGCGAATCTAAACTAAAAGGCAGAGGCGGTGCGGGATTTCCAACAGCTACCAAATGGACACTAGTTGCTGCTGCTGCTGCTGCTGAAAAATATATTGTTTGTAATGCCGATGAAGGTGAACCCGGAACATTTAAAGATAGAGTTCTAATGTTGGAATACCCGGAATTAGTGTTTGATGGAATGGTTGTAGCCGGTTACGTTATTGGTGCAAAACTAGGTATTGTTTATTTGCGAGGCGAATATGAATACATGTTGAAATCACTTGAAGATTATCTTGAGATGATGAGAAAGGAAAACTTGCTTGGCAAAAATATTGCCGGCAAAAATGGTTTTGATTTCGATATTACAATTCGACTTGGCAGCGGCGCTTATGTTTGCGGCGAAGAAACTGCATTGATTGAATCTCTAGAAGGAAACCGCGGCGAGGCGAGGAATCGTCCTCCTTACCCAGTAAATACCGGATTTATGGGCAAACCAACTACTGTTAATAATGTAGAAACGTTTGCTGCTGTTTCTCACATTGTACTTAAAGGCGGTGCTTGGTATTGTAAACATGGTACAGATAAATCAACCGGATCAAAGTTATTTTCTGTTAGCGGTGATTGCGAAAAACCGGGTGTTTATGAATTGCCTTGGGGAACAAAAATCTCCGAATTGCTGGAACTTGTAGGCGCTAAAAATACTAAAGCTGTTCAAGTTGGTGGTGCTTCCGGATTTTGCATTCCTAAAACTCAATTTGATAGAGCTTTAGGTTACGAAGATGCCGCAACCGGCGGATCTATTATGATATTCAACGAGAGCAGAAACATGCTTCATGTTCTTAAGAACTTTATGGAATTCTTTGTTGAAGAATCATGCGGACAGTGTACGCCATGCCGTATCGGCAATGTTAAATTACTTGAAGGTGTTGAGATGCTTGAAAAGAACGAATACACTTTCGGTTATATGAATAAGTTGAAAGAACTTGGCAAGACAATGCAAGTTGCTTCAAAATGCGGATTGGGACAATCGAGCCCCAATTCATTTTTGTCAATCTTAGAAAACTTCAAAGAAGAAATTTTCAATAACGGAGGTAATCATGGAAAATAAAGATAAACTCAGAGCTCCCGTTAGCCAGAAGCCGCTCGTTATTGAGAAACCGGTTGACCCATCTTACATTGGTGGAACAATATCAATTGAGATAAACGAAAAGAAAGTTACTGTTCCATTAGGAACTACAATTCTTGATGCGTGCAAAATGAATGGAATTTCTGTTCCTACACTTTGCCATCACGAAGATTTATGCGTAGCCGGAGTTTGCCGTGTTTGCGTTGTGGAAGTTGAAGGGATGAGAACGCTTCAAGCATCTTGCGCTTATCCAATCACATCGCCAATCAAAATTAAAACATCTACACCTACTGTTCGTAAAGCTCGCCGACATATAATCGATTTGATGTTAAGCGAACATTATGGCGAATGCTATTCATGCTTCAGAAACGGTAAATGCGAATTGCAAAATCTTGCAAAAGAATATGGTGTTGATAGTTATACTTTTGGTCACGTTGAAGCTCCACGATATGAAGTTGATAAATCTTCCTACTCCGTAATTCGAGATATGAGCAAATGCGTACTTTGTAAGCGTTGCGTAAGAACTTGTATCGATTTGCAAGAAGTAGGTGTTCTGGAAGCTGTAGAAAGGGGACACAATACACGCATAAGTACTTTCTTAGAAAAACCATTGCTGGATGTAATTTGTATCAATTGCGGGCAGTGTATTAACCGTTGTCCAACGGCTGCACTACGTGCAAACGATCCATCTGATGAAATTTGGGCTGCAATTGACGATCCAAAGAAGCATGTTGTAATTCAGACAGCTCCATCACCACGCGCAGCAATTTGCGAAGAATTTGGAATGGAAGCCGGTCATTCGCTAACAAAAGAATTAAACACAGCTTTAAGAAGAATCGGATTCGATAAAGTATTCGATACAAACACTACAGCAGATTTAACAATCTTTGAAGAGGGAACAGAATTAGTTCTTCGACTCTACAAAGCTCTTGTTCAAAAAGAACCCGTTGCTTTACCTCAGTTTACTTCTTGCTCTCCGGGCTGGGTTAAATTCTTAGAACATTATTATCCGGATTATATCGATAACTTATCTACTGCGAAATCACCGCAGCAAATGTTCGGCGCTTTGATAAAAACTTTCTATGCAGAAAAAGCCGGAGTAAAACCGGAAGACATAGTTTCTGTTGCGGTAATGCCTTGTTCTGCTAAAAAGTTTGAGTGCAATAGACCGGAAATGGATGATAGCGGATTCAAAGATGTAGATTATGGATTAACCACTCGCGAATTAGCAAAGATGATAAAGGAAGGCGGCATCAATTTACCGGAAATGCCAAAGAGCAATTTCGATTCTCCATTTGGTGAAGCATCTGGTGCTGGTTTAATCTTTGGTGCTACCGGCGGTGTAATGGAAGCTGCTATTCGTTCTATCTATGAATTTATAACCGGCAACAAAGCTGAAGATGCATTTGCAAATGCTAACGTTCTTCCGGTTCGCGGTTTTGATGGAATTAAATACGTTGAACTACCTCTAGGTGAAAAATTCGGACCGGTTCCAGCTGTTATCAAGCATTTGGTTCCTAATTGGGATTGGCTTAAAGGCGTTACACTCAAAGTTGCAATCGCACATGGAACCGCAAATGCGAAGAAAATCATGGATGACATAAAGGCTGGCGGAAAATTCTCCGAGTGTCACTTCATAGAGTTCATGGCTTGTCCGGGTGGTTGCTTAGGCGGTGGCGGTCAGCCAATTCCTACAACTCCGGAAATTCGTATGAAGCGCGCTCAAGCAATTTATGCTGAAGATGAATCGCTCGAAATGCGTAAAGCTCATGATAATCCAAACGTAGTTAAGTTGTATGAAGAATTCTTGACTGACGGTCCATGCGGACACAAATCTCATAAATTACTACATACTCATTATGTAAAACGTGGAAGATATATTGCATAACTGCTAAATTGGGCTCGGTTTACCGAGCCCTTTTAATATTATGAAAGAAACTAAAGACAATTGGAAGTTGGGAGTGTTCTACTATAACGCGGAAGATTCGAAGTTCTTAGTTCCAAAGCGTTTAGGAATTGGCTGGACACTTAATTTTGCGAAATGGCAGTCATGGTTTATTATTGGTTTAATCTTTACTTTGGCTGCAAGCACAATGTTGTTTTCCAAATGAATCTACTGCCAGCAATACTTAAAGAGAATGTCGAACATAACGAATCGATTCACAGATACAATCTTTGGTTCATCAAACTAAGATGGTATGCTGTTGCAGCACTTATTTCGTTTGTGATTACGTTGAAATATTTATTCGGTATTGGAATTACTAGCATTCAGTTCTATTCTTATGCTGCAACAACACTACTTATAGCATTATATAATTTTTACTTCCAACGGAAATGCAACCATTCTGTATCAATCAGAAATCGGACACAGATTTATTCTCTTTACCAAATCACACTGGATTTATTATTTCTAAGTATACTAATCTTCTTTTCCGGAGGAATTGAAGCACCGCTATATCTACTTTACATATTTCACATGATAATCGGAAGTATGATTTTACCGGAAAAGTTTATGTATATAATTGCTTCGATTCTAATATTATTTTTATCACTATTTAGCGCTTTAGAATACTTTGATTTCATTCAGCACCAAACACTTTACGGACTATATCCTTTTCAGCTTTATAAGTCGGCCAACTTTGTAATCGGGTTCCTCTTGGTGTTTTCTTTTGCTATGCTGATGAGCATTAAGCTTACAAGCCGAATTGTAAGCGAACTTTACAGCAGAGAATCGCAATTGAGAAGAGCATTAAAAGAAGTGAATGATGCTGAAATGTCCAAACAGAAGTACTTGATGGCTGTAGTGCATGAATTGAAATCTCCAATTGCGGCTGCCTCTTCTAATCTTGATTTAGTTCTTGGAAAATTTGTTGGTGAAGTGAGTGAATCTGTATTAGAAAAACTCTCTCGTTCAAAAGAAAGGTTAGCTGAATCAATTACTACAATAAATTCAATCCTCCGCTTTTCTCAGTTTCGTTTGATTAACAAACTTGAGCTCGAAACAATTTCTTTATCACTGTTAATTGAAGAAGTTGTTTCAAAAATTAGGCAGTTTGCCGAAAGAAAGCAGATTAAGATATTTTTCGATAGTAAAGATATATATGAATATGAAGGGGATAAAGTTCTGCTGAGCTTAGCATTTTCCAATCTTATTGGTAACGCCATTAAATACACAAATGAAAATGGAAACGTTAAAATCGAAATCGTAAAGGATGAGATTAGCCTTTCTATTTCAGTTTACGACGATGGTGTAGGTATTCCATCAGATGATTTACCAAAAATATTTGAAGAGTACTATCGTGCTTCTAATGTTAAAGGGATCGAAGGAACCGGCACCGGACTCTCAACAATAAAAAGGATTATTGAGAGTCATAAAGGCGTAATAAACGTAAAAAGTCCATCCCGTATTGGAAGTAAAACACGACTCGGTACTGAATTTCAAATCAGTCTTCCAATCAAATAGTTTTACTTTTTTTAGCACTTACACTATATTGAACTTAGTTTGAATTGCATATTCATTCAATTGAGATAGATATGCTTTCTCTTGTTCCGGATTGGGCATACCATTACGGCGAGTTTTGGAGAGCTATAAGAGTTAGGAATTTGTGGTTTATAAGATTACGCTATTTAGCGCTGCTAATCTTAGTAACCTTTGTTTTAGTCGGAGAGTATTTACTCAAATTCCGACTAACGCATACTCAATTATATGCCATCATTATAATTGCGGCAACAATATTCTTTTATAACGCAATTATTCATGCATTCCGATTAAGAGTTGGCTGCGATCCAAACAAATTTAATTGCCTTCATACCTCTTTGATAATGATCATTCTTGATTTAATTGGATTAGTGCTTCTGGTGTACTTTACCGGGACTATTGACTCACCCTTGATAATGCTATTTGTCTTTCATATGATAATTGGCAGTATGATCTTACCAGGCTTCATAGTTTACGCTGCTGCTGCAATTATTTCGATTTCTACATCAATCCTTTTAATACTTGAACACAACAGTATTATTCCAAATTATAGAATACCGGGAATAGTGGGTATTGTTACTTTTCACACTCCGGAGTATGAACTAGTATTCTTGCTCTCCTTTTCTTTTATGCTATTGGTAAGTGTATATATTACTAATAAAATTGCCAGACAGTTGTTCCAAAGAGAGCAACAGTTACGTGATTCTTTGGAGAAGCTGAAGGATGCTGAGAATACAAAGCAGAGGTACACTCTTGGAGTAGTGCATGAAATCAAATCACCGGTAATAGCTGTTAAATCTATTATTGATTTGCTTCTTGGCAATTATGTGGGACCAATTAGCTCCGAAGTCTCTGATAAGCTTCAGCGTGCCAGATTAAGGAGCGACGAGGCGTTAGCATTGATAAACGATATTCTAAAATTTTCGCGCATTAAACTGCTCGATATTAAAATTAACGAGCTTGTTAAAGTAGAAGAAGTTATCAAGAACATTATAGATATTCATACAGAAGAAGTAACAGAAAAGGAAATCAATCTTGTATTCAACGATAGGCGAAAAGTAAATCGCGTTCTCTTTGGAGCACCACTACTACTGGAATTAGCTTTTTCGAATCTAATTTCAAACGCTATAAAATATTCGTTACAGAAAGGTGAAGTTTTTGTAACTCTTACTGAGGATAACGACTTACTTCATATTGAAATTAGTGATAACGGAATTGGAATTCCCAAAAATGAACAAAAAGAAATATTCCAACATTTCTACCGCGCAACAAATGTCAATAAATCGGAAGTTGAAGGAAGCGGGATGGGTCTTTCAATAACTAACGAAATTATTGCTAAGCATCATGGAGAAATTACTGTTACAAGTCCTTCCAAAATTGGAAATGCTGTATCACCCGGTACAACAGTAATAATAAAACTTCCTTATAAAAGGCGAGGAATTGAGATCGACAGTGTTACATCTGAGGAGTACTCATAAAACAAAAGTAATCAGCGGGCATTTTAGATTTAGCCAATTCAGCTGATTCTAGAGTTGGGAATATTCCATAAACAGTAGAGCCGGTACCAGACATTAATGAAAATAAAGCACCACAGTTATACATTTCTTCTTTTATTTCTTTAATTAACGGATGGAGAGCAAAAACAGAATTTTCAAAATCGTTTTTAAGGATTGCTCTTGCTGTAGAGTAGTTCAGTTTATCTTCGATTATTACCGATTTGAAATCAGTTTTACCAATGTTCGTCAGAATATTTGAAAAAGCTTCTTTTGTTGAAACATTTATTCTTGGATTTACAACAAGAATAGGATCTTCAATAGTTAACCCTATGGGTTCTAGAATTTCTCCCCGCGAAGTTCCTATTGCTGGTCTAGATTTTATAAAAAATGGTACATCGCTACCAAGCTTTAGCGAGAGTTCAAGCATCGTCTCATATTTAATTCCGAGCTGGAACATTTCGTTTAAGGAAATGAGAGTTGCTGCCGCGTCAGAGCTTCCGCCTCCTAGTCCGGCTTGTGTCGGAATATGTTTCGTCAATTCAATTCGAACATTTAGCTTTGTGCCAGAATATTCCTCTAGAGTTTTAACAGCTTTAACCACAAGGTTAGAATCATCGTTTGGAACATCTGTGTTTTCACAAATGAAAGAAAATTTCTCATACTTTTCGAAATACAAACCATCATACAAATCTATTATTGGATAAAAGACTGTGTTGAGGTTATGATATCCATCTGCTCTTTTAGATAAAACATCAAGACCAATATTTATTTTAGCCGGAGCTTTAATTTCTATATAACGCATTTAAGTATTCCTTGAGAGCAGCAGTATGTTGTGGTGTCGATCCGCAACATGATCCTACAAATAGAAGTGAATTATTAATGTACTTCTTGATTAATTCTAAATACTCAGTTGGTGAATGAGTATCTCCAATTATTGACTCACATACATTACTTATTCCGCAGTTAAAATAGAACCCAAAATTGGTCGGGAGTGGATATTTGTCCAAATACTTTTCTAGTAATTCAACCTTAACGCAGTTAAAACCAATCGATTGGGGCGAATAGTTTTTGATTAATTCAACAGCATCAAATATTTGCTCGCCGCTTAAAATTTTCAACGATTCATCGAAGTAAAGATTTATGGAATAGGGGATTGAGTTCTCAAAACAAAATTTGCAGATGATTTCAATTTCGTCCATATGAGATTGAGTCTCATTCCAGACTATATCACAACCCGATTCGTATAAGAGTTCAATATGTTTCTTGTGGTTATATTCTATATCAAAATTCGAAATTGTTCGCTCTCCTTGATAGCAGTCTTCTGCTGGAGCATTGGAGCCGACAACTAATATTTTCGAATTTGAAAATAATCTAGCCTCGGTTGCCAGTTGAACACTAGCTTTAACTAACTCAGCATTGGTTATTCCTATATCACTTTTTCTTTTAGCAATGGGGTTAGTTCTGAAGGTATTAGTAATTATAATGTCTGCACCGTTAGAGATATATTCTTCATGAATTTTCTTGACTATTTCCGGATAAGAAATACTCAATCCGGAATACCAAAGATCTTTATCAGCTTTAAAATTACGCTGCTGGAGTAGTGTACCAAAAGCTCCATCCAAAACCAATGGTCTTCCTAAAGCTGCTTTTCTTTCACAAAGGATATTTTTGTTAGCCATTGTTATGAAATACTTTATTTACAATTCTTAAAAAACATTATGTTGTAAGCAAATGATTCTTTTGAACTAGAGAGTCCACCTTGTGCATAATGCTATCATTTGAGAGATTTAGAAAGCACTCATGATTTTTCGGGCACTCTAGCAGATTGCAGATAATACAATCCAACTCCGGTAAATTAATCCACTCATGTTTTTCACCAAAAGGACCTTGTAAATGAGGGGCAGTAGGTCCGTGTAAACTTAAAACCGGTGTTCCTAACGCCGTAGAGATATGCATTGGACCGCTGTCGTTTGCGATCAAAAATTTACATTTTGCAATTAATGCCGACATTTCCAGAATACTTGTTGGTGGAGCATAGATTGATTTATTTTCCAACAAACTAAAAAGTTTTTCACCATCTATTTCATCGCCCTTACCCCAAAGGATGAGAATCTTAGCATTGTATTTTTTGATAACAAGTTCAGCAATTTCTGCGAACTTGGTCGCATCACACTTTTTCGATGCCCAACTGCCGGTAGGGCAAATTCCTACAACAAAATCATTTTCTGCAAAAGTGTCGGTAAAATATTTATCAGCAAACGTTTCACTTGTTTTGTCTAGAGCATATAAAAGATTTTTGTGAGTAATACTTAGTCCAAACTTTTCTAACACCTTTAGGTGAAGGATTGCATTATGCCAAGTACTTCTTTCTTCCGGTCCGAGGAAGTTGTAGGCATACTTTCGACCACGAAATGGAAACCCAACTCTCGCTTTTGAGCCGCTAACAAAAGTAATTTGAGCTGAACTCGGATTGCCGAAGAAATCAAAAACTAAATCATAATTATTTTTTCGGACTTGCAAGGCTAGCTTGATCCGTTCCAATAAACTCTTCCGATTAAAAATTAATACTTCATTTAGCTGGGGCAAACCGATCAACCCGAATGATGACGGTTTTTCTGTTAAGAAATCAATTTTAGCAGAAGGAAAGTCTTCTCTCAGATTGTCCAGTACAATTGTTGAGCAAACCACATCGCCAATTCCTCGTAGTTTGATTACTAAAATTCTTTTTACATTCTCTTTTGGAATTGAGTTTAGTTTCAAAAATAGCTCGCCGTTGTTTGTTGAATTGAATCTAAGAATGATATAGATTCCATTTGAATCTTAAGTACAATTTACAAAGAATGGATTATCCAGACAAAATAACTTACTATTAGAATAATTGAGGTTTATTATGGACTTGAAAGGAAAAACAGCGATTGTAACCGGCGGGGCTATGGGTATTGGTTTAGCTACTTGCAAAAGGTTAATTAAAGAAGGATGCGTTGTAACAATTTGGGATTTGAATGAAGCGGAAATGGCTAAGGCAAGAATTGAGCTTGAAAACCTTGGGGGTAAAGTATTTACCTATGTTTGCGATGTAACGAAAAAAGAACTTGTGAAAGAATTAGTTGCACAAGCATTAAAGGATATGGGTTGTGTAGACATCTTAATCAATAATGCGGGTTATGTAAAGAATGGAAATTTTTTGGATCAGCCGGTTGAAGCTTGGGAAAAAACCATCGATGTAAATGTTACTTCATTGCTTTTTACAATTCATCAAGTACTTCCATACATGCACGAAAAGAATTCTGGTCATGTAGTAAACATCTCTTCTGCTGCCGGAATAATAGGCGTGAGCGGAATTTCGGTTTATGCTGCTAGTAAATGGGCTGTTTGGGGATTAACTGAATCACTGCGATTTGAATCTTATAGTCTTGGCAAAAATGGTGTAAAGTGGACTTCAATTCATCCCAGCTATTTAGCGAGCGGAATGTTTGAAGGCGCTAAGCTTAATTTTCTAGGAAACTTAATTGTCCCTCTTGTAAAAAATCATGATGTAATTGCAAAAGCGATTGTAAATGATGCTTTAATCAAAGGGAAAAATGTTGTTAGAAGGCCATGTACGCTAAGACTTTCTATTATCCTTCGCGGAATCCTTCCGGATTTCTTGTTCCAAAAAATGCTTGTGTTAATGGGTGTTCATCAAAGTATGCACGGCTTCAGAGGAAGAGAAGGTAAGTAGCTTAATCTTCTACGTACTCACAATCGGCTGGAATCTCCGGCTTAACAAGTAACACGCTTTCTTTCATTACTGAAACTTGCCCGGGCTCGTGCCGAGAATTTTTGGTAACATATTTTTTAAGAGTGTATGTAACCGGTGCTACTTTGGCCGTTTTAGATTTACTGTAAAAAGCAGTAATAGAAGCTGCTTTTTCTAAAACTCTTTTTGGTATAGCTTCTTTAGTATTTTCAACCCGTAACACTCCATGTGAACCGGCAACAGAACGGGCATGAAACCAAAAATCATTTTGCTTAGCAAACTTAGTTGTAAGCATATCGTTGTTTTTACTGTCTTTTCCTATATAGAAATGGAACTTGCCATCAATAATAAAATGCCGGAATGGCAATTTATCCTTTTGAGGTTCACTAGAATTTATTTGTGTGTTCATTTTCAATTCTTTTTTGATGGATTGCCATTGTACTGAGGACAAATCTTTCGATAACTCATTTTGAAGTGATTTTAGTTTTTCAAATCTATCTTTGGCAATATGGTATAATTGATTGGATTTCTCAAAATCTATTTTTTCAGAACGTGCTTTATCAAAATAGTAGTTTACATTTTGCTGAGATGATAATTTCGAATCTATTTTGATTTTGACTTCAGATTCGGTTTGCCAGTCTTCAACTATTACTTCATTAGTGCCTTTAGATATCTTTCCGATTACAGAAAGCAATAATTCGCCGTTACGCTGATATTCACTTTCTTTAGAGCCATTTTCTATTCTAGTTTTTAGATTGTTCAACTTGCTTGTCAGTTTTTCAACTTCATTTTCTAAATACTTTTCAATTTCGTGTTTGATATCGTGCGTTTTAGATACAGTATGCTTAAGAGAAAAATATTTATGAATTGCATCGAAATAATTATCGAATAGTTCTACTTCCATTTTCTCAGCAGTATTCAAAAATGAAAGAGGCTGAAAAATTGCTTCGTCGGTACTTTCGTTTGTACCTACTACAATATTACCAGTAACTATATCATCAATAATCTGCCTAATTGAATCAACTGGAGTTTCATCTTTCTCAATTCGTCTGATTAAATCTTTCGACAAGTAGGGAAGTGCTTTCAGTTCTAGTAATGAATTCAATTTTGCTAGATTATCAAGAATTAACGAATGCGAATTAATAAATGATAATTGAGAGAATTCAAACGATAATTTTGCAAGTTGTTCGTCAGTAATTTTCTTAAAAGGATGTAGTAAATTTTCAAAGTCTAACAGAAAGCAATTGGATTTATTACCTCTGAATAGGATATAAAATGTTCCATGTTCTAATTCTATAGTTAAAACTCTTTCACCTAACGCAATCTTTACTTCCAATATTTGTTGAGGCAAGAATTTACCGAAGAAATCAGCAGTATTTTTTTTAGCTTTCTTGTGTTCTTCTTTAATATAAAAATGAAATTCTTGCGGGTTAGTTGATATTACTAAATGCAGAAATGAATACTTTTCAGTGGGAATGTGCAAGAAAAGTTTATCCCGTTCTTGTGTATAACATTCAAGCAGCTTTTTCCCCGTGAGTAATCTATTTAATTCTTGAGATGCTCTTAGTAGATAAAAATAGTTTTTAAACATCAATTGGCTCGTTAAGCTCTTTTAACTTTTTCATTTTTTGTAGTTTCAAAAACAGCGCGTAAAAGTTCTTCATCTGCTTGAGTTAAATGCTGCTTCCTTCTCGGTAGAACCATTTTTGCTACTTCAATGCATTTTTCGATATCATAATTGCGCAGAAAATCGGAACCACCCCAAGAAAAAGATGGAATGTAGCGAGGGGGGAAACCGGCACCAAAAACATTACATGCAACTCCCACGATCGTTCCAGTATTAAACATTGTGTTTATGGCTGTTTTTGAATGATCACCCATAGTTAATCCAACAAACTGACTTTTGGTATCTACATTCTTTCCCTTAATTAGAACTGAAATATTTCCGTAGTTGTTCTTAAGATCGCTGTTGTTTGTACTTGCGCCTAAATTTACCCAACTTCCTAAGTAGGCATGTCCAAGAAAACCTTCATGCTGCTTGTTCGAAAACGAATGAATGATTGAAGCCTCAACTTCGCCGCCTACTTTACAGTATTCGCCAATGCTAGTATCATGATAAATTGCCGCGTGTGCTTTTATGGTTGAACTTTCACCAATAAATGCTGGTCCTTGAATAAGTGTATGCGAATTAATATGAACATTTTTACCAATGTATATTGGTCCGTTAGTCGCATCTAAATGAACGAAAGGATCAATTTTGGCGTCTTTTGCAATAAATATCTCTCTTTTGTTTGTGTATTCAACAGAAGAATACTTTTTTAATAAACCAGTTTCTTTTACGATTGTACTATAATCTATACGGATTTGATTTCCATTTTCATTTACCAGCTCCCACGGATAAGAAATAAGTTTAGCCTTTGTTTCTTTAGCAGTTAATGTAATATTATCAAAAGTAGGGAAATCACTCTTGTTGCTTACAACATCCTTTAGATGAGTAGCATCAATATAAGCCGCAATAACTTCATCTTGAGAGATAAGCACAGAATTTAATTCTATCTTTTTAATTTCTTTTGCTATGGCTTTATCAATAAGTAACCGACCATTTATAAAAAGCGTATCTTCATCGGCAAAATAATTCACATTCAGTTTTGGATTCTTTTCTTGAACTGAATTGTGTAATGACTTTCTTGTATGCAAGATTAAAGTTGAAGTTGAAAACTGCTGCTTAATTTTCTCGCGTAATGTTAGAATTCCGCAACGGAGATCGTAAACCGGACGAAGGTAAACTAATGGTAATAAAGTCTCATATTTTTGATCTTCATAAATGCAGATATTTTTTTTCATACTGATATTCTGATTGTGTGTCAGAAAAATAAAGAATTGCCTGCTGGTAATAAAATCTTAAATGTCCACAGTTACAATTTTGGAAGATGTCTCATGTTTAATATATTTGGTTTATGAAAAAGCCATCAAAGAATATTTGGAAGCCGATTTTATCAGCACTCATCCTCATTTTGGGTGTTTTGTTAATAATTGATTTAGTAGTTATGCCATTCTATGTCCGTGGCGCTGAAACAAAGATACCAAATGTTGTTGGAATGAATAAGGATGAAGCAATAAGAATCCTAGAGGAGGCTGATTTAAGTCCGGTTTTGCAAACCACACGTTATGATGAAAAATATGGTAAAGATAGAGTTGTGTTTCAAAAACCGGAAGCTAGTAAAGTTGTAAAAAATCTTAGGCGTGTCTATTTAACCATAAGCGGCGGCGATCCGTTAGTTCGAGTTCCTTTTCTTGTTAATAAAACAGTAAGAGATGCACAAGTAACTCTTGAAAGAGCCGGATTGGTGTTAGGAGAAATTGATTCAGTTGAATCCGAAATGGACATTAACACAATTGTAGAACAGCAATATTATCAAGGCAGAGAAATTGCAAAAGGCTCTAAAGTTGGAATCAAAATAAGCATAGGTCCTCAACTTGGAATGATTAGAGTACCAGATTTAATAGGTAGACCACTTACCGAAGCTGAAAATATGTTGAAGCAACTATCTATAAAAATTGGAAGCAAAGTATTCTTTCGTTCAAACATGTATCTCCCAAATACTGTTCTAAACCAATATCCATCGGAAGGGACACTAATTAAAGTAGGCGATAGTGTTAATGTTGATTTAGTAGGTAGCAAAACTGGTGAACGATGAAAACTAAAATCCTAGCTCCGTCAATATTAACAGCAGATTTCTCTAACCTTTCGCAGCAAGTTCGCGCAGTAGAACTTGGCGGCGCTGACTGGATTCATTGCGATATTATGGACGGTCAGTTCGTTCCCAATATAACGTTCGGTCCGATTGTGTTGCAAGCAATTCGCAAATCAACCAAGCTACCAATAGATGCACACTTAATGATTAAGACACCGGATAATTTGATTGAAGATTTCATAAAGGCCGGCGCAAATTATATTACAGTACATCAAGAAGAAGTTGTTCACTTGAATAGAACACTTACAAGAATTCATGATCTTGGAGCGAAAGCCGGTGTTGCTATTAATCCAGCTACACCGGTAGCTTTACTTACCGAAGTACTTAGTATAACTGACATGATTTTAGTTATGTCTGTAAATCCCGGTTTTGGCGGGCAAAAGTTTATTGAGTCTTCAATACGTAAAATAAGGGAACTGGATCAACTTCGGACCGATAATAATTATAAATACTTGATTCAAGTAGACGGCGGGATTGGGCTTGATAATATTAGAACTGTTTCCGAAGCCGGATGCAACTCCTTTGTTATCGGCAATTCAATATTCAAGAATGATAATATAACTGCTGCGACTGTGGAGTTTAAGAATATTCTTTCGTAGAATATTTGTTGCCGGAAGTGATTACTAGCCAGAATTTTTCTTAATTTTAATTATAAAGTAAACAACACTCAATTTGAGGACGATTTGACCATTCACCTAATCGAGCTCTTTTTTACAGATGTTTTTAAAAGATATTCTACCAAGTATAATATCTTTAGAGACCTTTATGAAAAAGATTTACTTGGTTTGGAGATACGGGGAATCAATAATCGCTTTTCAAGAGCCATAAAAAAAATAATCTTAACTAAAAAAGAGATTTGCTACACCACTCCAATTGATAATGAGAACAACTGCGAATTATTGGTACTTGGTTCCTATTCTGTTTTTAAAGATCTGGCAAAAGAGATTATAGCAATAGGGAATGAAGATCTCGGTCAAAAAATTACCAGAACAATAAATAATTCTGTTGGGTATTCCGATCTTGAAATTTCACTTGGTGGCAAATCATTCCCGTTGAATAATTCTTACCTATTTGGAATTCTTAATGTTACTCCGGATTCGTTTTCCGATGGAGGAAAATATTTCCCGGCAGAACAAGCCATTACCAAAGGGCTAGAACTTCTAAACGATGGCGCTGATGTATTGGATATCGGTGGAGAATCCACTCGTCCCGGTGCAGAACCGGTTAGCATTGAAGATGAACTTAAAAGAGTCTTACCAGTAATTCAAGGAATTCTAAAACAGAAACCGGATGCGCTCATTTCTGTTGATACAACTAAATCATTAGTCGCAGAATCTGTTTTGAAATCCGGGGCTGTAATAATAAACGATATAAGCGGTTCCAGCTTTGATCAAAATATACTAAATGTTGTTAAGCAGTATAATGCATCTTACGTGTTAATGCACATGCAAGGCGAACCAAGATCAATGCAAAACAATCCATTCTATAAAGAAGTTGTTTCTGATATATATGATTTTCTTCTGAACAAAGTAGAATTGGCAAAAAAGATTGGAATTAAAAATATTATTATCGATCCGGGAATTGGTTTCGGCAAAAAGACTTCCGATAATTATGAAATTATTAAACGGTTGAATGAGTTCAAAGGAATTGGTCATCCGATTATGATTGGACTTTCAAAAAAATCATTTTTGGGTAAAGCTTTGAATATTACTATTGATGAAAGAGATGACCCAACTTTAATTGCTGAAACAATAGCTATTAAAAATGGTGCCCGCTTTATTCGTACACATAACGTTAAAAAAGCTAAATACGCTATTGAATTAAACAAATATTTTGATAACCCGGAATTGCTAAGCAATGTTTGAACTATTTAGAATAGGGTTTCTTTCAGTAACTCTTCTCGATATTGTAGATATCGTTTTAGTTACAGCCATATTCTATAAGATATTCACAATTATTCGCGGGACAATTGCGGCCCAAATATTTTTCGGATTAATACTTGTTCTATTTCTTTCATTTCTTGTGCAAGCAGCAAACTTTAAAGCCCTCGGGTGGCTGCTTAAATTGCTTTCAGATATATGGGTAATTGCTTTTATAATCTTGTTCCAACCGGAAATTAGAAGAATTCTAGTGCTCATTGGGCGAAGTCAATTTATTAGTTTTTTTGTTAAGAGCGATCATACAACTGTTACCGATGTGATTACCGAAGCCGCATTTGAATTAGCACAGAGCCAACACGGTGCTCTTATTGTAATTGTAAAAACCGGAGGAATCCGTGGCGTTGTCGAAACCGGGGAACCAATCGAATCCAAAGTGACAAAAAATTTAATTAAATCGATATTTTTTCCACGTTCACCTCTTCACGATGGAGCTTTAGTAATAAATAATGAAGTAATAGAAGCGGCAAGATGTACACTTCCTCTTTCTACTGAAACCAAGAAGGATGGAAGAACATTAGGAATGAGGCATAGAGCTGGACTTGGTATTTCCGAAATTGCTGATGTTGTTTGCGTGATCGTTTCTGAAGAAACCGGCAGCATTTCTATTGCTGAAGATGGTAATCTAAAAACCGGACTTTCTAGAGAAACATTAAAACGTTTGTTAAACGAATCGTTAAAAAAAGCTTCCGATAAAAATATTCGTGGAATTTTTCAAGGGACCAAAAGTATTTAACCCAAAAAAATCATTGTAAATTAATTTTTTGCCGAAGGCCGCATGTAAAACGTAATAAATAATACGTTTTACTGCGGGGTTAACCCCGACAAGCTTTGTAAGATTTTCTTACTTACCATACGATACAGGTTTATTATACAACTTGTTTAGAATAAATAATTTATGCTTGTCGGCCCGGAGGGCAAATTTTCCTAATGGAAAATTTGGGTTTAACCTTTTTTGCAACTTTAATTCGATCAATAATTCATTAACTTTACGAGCCAATAAATTTCAATAAAGAAAAGAAGAGGCATGTGATGAAACTAAGATATTTTTCACATTCGGCGTTTCAAATTGCAACAGATGCCGGTAAAATTATTCTTATTGATCCTTTTTTGGATGGAAATCCTACTTCTCCGGTTAAATCTGGCGAAGTTAATGCAGACTATATTATACTCACACATGGACACGGTGATCACCTTGGAGATGCATTTAAAATAGCTAAGCGTTGTAACTCGCTCTTTATTTGTTTGAACGAACTAGGAAATTATGTAGCAGATAAAGGTTTTCAAGCTCATAACATGCATATAGGCGGAAGTCACTTATTTGAATTTGGAAGAGTGAAACTTACTATCGCTCATCACGGTTCAATGACTCCGGATAAATATTATGCGGGCGAACCATCGGGTGTTATTTTAACAATTAGCGGTAAGAGTATTTATCATACTGGCGATACCGGACTATTTTACGATATGAAATTGATTGGTGAAATGACAAAACTGGATTACATGCTTCTGCCGATTGGCGATAATTTTACTATGGGAATTACGGATGCTGTGAAAGCAGTGGAATTAGCAAATCCAACAACCGCTATACCGATGCACTACAACACATTCCCAGTTATTGCTGTTGATCCTTATGAGTTTAAGCGTGGAGTTGAAGCTATTGGCAAGCAATGCAGAGTAATGCAATTTGGTGAAG
Organism: Ignavibacteriota bacterium; assembly: GCA_043807765.1. Taxonomy (GTDB): domain Bacteria; phylum Bacteroidota; class Ignavibacteria; order Ignavibacteriales; family Melioribacteraceae; genus Stygiobacter. The sequence goes on along the minus strand of JAZDFQ010000073.1, from coordinate 37,451 downwards.
AAATAGAATTATAATCTCATATAGAACAACTAATGGCAAAAACAATTGTAATAGCAAATCAAAAAGGTGGTGTTGGTAAAACAACTACTGCAATTAATTTATCCGCTTCCATCGCTGCTGCTGAATTCAGAACACTATTAATAGATATTGATCCGCAAGCAAATTCAACTTCCGGAATTGGTATCGAGGATAATGATCTCTCTGTTTATCCGGTTTTAATTGGACAAGAAAAAGTAGAGACATGCATTCAAAATACATATATGCCGTTTCTTGATATTCTTCCTTCCAATATTAATTTGGTTGGCGCTGAAGTAGAAATGGTATCGATGGATGCACGTGAATATTTGCTTAAGAATGCTTTAAAATCAATCAACGATAATTACGACTTCATCTTTATCGATTGTCCGCCTTCTTTGGGCTTATTAACGCTTAACGCGCTTAATGCGGCTAATTCGGTGCTTATTCCGGTACAATGTGAGTATTTTGCTCTTGAAGGTCTTGGGCAGCTTCTAAACACAATTAACATTGTAAAGAAAAACCTAAATGAAGAGCTTTCTGTAGAAGGTGTTGTGCTAACAATGTATGATACTAGACTTAGATTATCTCATCAGGTTGTAGAGGAAGTAAAAAAATATTTTGGCAACAAAGTTTACGATACCATTATTCATAGAAACGTAAGATTATCGGAGGCTCCGAGCCACTCGAAACCGGTGATACTTTATGATGCTAGTTCAATTGGTGCACAAAATTATATTTCATTAGCTTCTGAATTAATTCAGAGAAATAATCTTCAGAGAAAAGGGAGCGAGTAAGTGAATCTTATTAAACCCGGATTGGGAAGAGGGCTAGATGCGCTTATTAACCCGAAACTTAAAGATAAATCTGATGCGCCGATAGCAATTCCCGCAAGCGAAATTCAAAAAGATGATGGCGCTGCTAATGATATATTAGCAAAAATTCCGGTCGATCGAATACTGCCAAATCCTTATCAACCCAGAACAGAATTTGAACCCAACGCTCTTGAAGAGTTAAAAAAATCTATTCTTGAAAATGGTCTTATCCAACCAATTACTGTAAGAAGGGGACAAAACAATCAGTATGAATTGATTTCCGGCGAAAGACGGTTACGTTCTTGCAAAGAAATCGGTATTCGGGAAATTCCGGCGTACATAATCAAAGTTGAAACAAAAGAAGCAATGCTTGCGCTTGCTCTTATTGAAAATATTCAAAGAGAGAAACTTAATCCTATAGAAATTGCCAACGCTTATAAAAAGTTGATTGAAGAATGCAATTTAACACAAGAAGAAGTAGCCGAAAAAGTTGGTAAAGATAGAACTACCATAACTAATTTCATCCGGTTATTAAAATTACCTCAAGTAATTCAAACTAGTTTAGCTAAGGATGAAATTACAACCGGTCATGCTCGCGCTATAATAAATATTCCCAACGAAGTACTTCAAGTTGAATTACTTGGGAAAATTTTAAAGCATGGTTATTCTGTTAGAAAAGTAGAAGAAGAAGTCCGTAAGCTTACTTCTCCAAAAAAGAAAACTAAAACAGCGATTACCACCACTGGCGAAAAAGTGAGCGATGCATCAAAAAAAGATTTGGAAGAAAAAATGCAGAGAATTCTTGGAACAAAAGTGTCTTTTAAGCAAGACAAGTCCGGCGCCGGTGAAATTATTATCGAGTTTTATTCTACTGCAGAGCTAGAACGATTATATGAGTTATTAGAATTAATAGGCAGAGGATATAATTAAAGCCGCATTCATATTCTTTTTGATGTTGTGTTTTGTTTCAATTGAAGCACAAGAAAAAACTGCCACTCAATCAGAAATAAAGATTGATTCCACGACTGTTATCAAATCTTCACTTAGCGATACTACTAAGTTTGCAATGAAAAAATCTGCATGGGGTTCTGTTTTAAGAAGTGTCGTCTTGCCCGGCTTTGGTCAATTTAATAATGAATCGTATTGGAAGGTTCCTCTTGTTTGGGGCGTATTAGGTTACTTAGGTTACCAATGGAATTCGAACAATAATTCTTACAAGCAGTACAGAGATTTGTACATCGCAAGCATAACTCCAACAACAGATGGCGATAAAAACTATTATGATAAACGTGAATTCTATCGAGATCAGCGAGACATGTTCGCTGTTTTTATAGGGCTAAGTTATTTTCTAAATCTTGTGGATGCATATGTAGATGCACATTTATTCGATTTTGATGTTGAAGCCGATGTAGCAAAAAGTAATTATCAATTATCACTTAAACTAAAATTGTGATGAAATGAAAAACGAAATAATCTGTAACAACTGCAGCGCATCTAATCCGATTTATTCATTGAACTGTAGTAAATGTAATTCGTTTTTAAGGGCAAGAGTTCCGAACATTGACCTTTGGGATACAATTTGGAGTCTTTTTATTTCTCCAATTGATTCGGCAGTTAAAATCATTCATGCCGAAAAGAAAAATTTCTTGGTGTTATTATTATCACTGTGGTTTATAAAGTCTTCAGTAAATTATTATATACTTAGCAATTATCATTCGAGTGGCGTTACTTCACTTGGTGAATCATTGATTAACGGAGGTTTACTTTCAGTCCTTTTGCTATTACTACTTACTTTTGCAATTAGCTCATTATTCTCGAAGTTTAAAATCCCAAATAGATTCAATGATGTGCTTTCAATAATAACATTTTCGCTTGTGCCGATTCTTATGGTATTTGTTTTTCTTACGCCATTTCATTTCGCTTTGTATGGATTCTACTGGTACACGGTTAATCCTTCTCCACTAATTATAAAACCTCTTGTAACCTTTGTGCTTTATGGAATTGAAGGGATTTTCTATCTGTGGGTATTGATTTTATTTATCGCTTCAAACATTGCTCAGACCAATAGGAAAGCCTTATCAGTTGTAGTTGGTTTGCTATTATTTCTAATTCTATTCGGATATCAATTTTTGATTCTATAGAAGTCATTATTAATCAAATAGTTATAAATAGCTCCATAACGTAGACCCTTTGTACTTACGGTTATTTTTTCGATCTCAAAGTACTTCATAAACCCTTCTAATATTAAACACCCGCTAAGCAAAATATCTTCGCGACCATAAATAATGGGTCCGTATTTATCTCTGATATTTGAAGAGTTCATATTCAGAATCGAAGTTCTAACTTCAATAACTTGATCGAGTTTTAATTCAGACCCATCAATTAAATCTATAGAGTAAGAATGTAAATTTTGAACAATAGCAGAAATTGTGGTTGGTGTACCGGCAACTGCTAATGCTTTTGTATCGAATGGAATATCGACTTCAATTTTTTTGAATTTACTATAGACGTGTGACTGAATTTCAGAAATTCTATTGGACGGAATATCAGTACGGTTTAAGTATAACTCCTTAAGTGAAACTACACCTAGTTGAAGACTTTGCGAAAGTATAATGTGATTAATATTGCCATATATAACTTCAGTACTTCCTCCGCCAATATCAATTAAAATAGAATTCGCTTTGGAAAAAGAGGGAAGTAATGTACCTAAGAATGTCAATTTTGCTTCCTCAGTGCCGCTTAAAATCGATACATTCCAGCCATACTTTTTTGCTATCATATTCTTAAGTTGTTCACCATTACTTGCAACCCGAAAGGCATTTGTGGCACTTACTAGTACATGATCGCATTTCGATGCGGAAATATATTCACCAAATTCGTCTAATATTTTCTCCAAACGTAAAATCGCAGAAGAGGAAATCATTTTTGTTGTTGTAATTTCTTCACTTATTCTGGGTGTTGTGAATACTTCTTTAAGTATTTTGAAAGTTCCGCCAATTTGGTAGAATTCCATTAAAACTAGAATAACTGAATTTGAGCCTAAATCAATTGAAGCAAGAATCATATCTTTTTTTTAATTTTGTTAAAAAAATATTGGCCATGAAAAATAATACCATTGTCCTCAAAGTTGTCCAGTTTTTACTAATCTCATCATTAATTGTCTGGTTGGGCGGTTATATTAGCCGACATTTAGTTATATATCAACTATTTGAGCCAGAAGGATTAGTACTTCGGTCACATTATAACTTAGAGAATTTAAGCCTTGTCTGGAATACCATTTCGCCTTTACTTGTTTTAAATTTAGTTTCATTCCCGCTATTCATTTTATTTTATCTAAGTTATTTATTCTTTTCAAAGATCAATCTTAAAAGAGAAGGTTGGTTATTTATTTCTACGGTTGTTATTATAATAACTGCTCCGTTCGAGCTATTTCTACTTTTTAAGGATTATAAAATCATTTCTTTAATCTATTCTAATGTAATAGATTCGGAAAAGATACTAAATCTAATTAGAGAAAGAATTAACATTCTAAGTAGTTTTTCACTTATCGAGATTTTCTCATATCTTGCAATCGTATTTTTAACGATTCTAAAACCACTTTCCAAGACAGATGAAATTAAAAGAGAAGGAACTTGAGACTATTTTAGTAGAACTTAAACAGCTCGCCGCCGAGCTAGGTGCAAAAGTTCGTTTTGAAAGGGGCGATTTTCAAGGCGGATATTGTATAGTCAAGACAGATAAAACAATTGTAATTAATAAGTTATCATCTCTTCAGAAAAAAATAATAATATTAACTAGCGCTCTTAAAGAGTTAGGAATTAATGAGATATATCTCCCGCCTAAGTTAAGAGAGGTAATTGAAGAAATTAGTGAAACTTCATGAAAATTTTGGTAGTAAACGGACCTAATTTAAATTTGTTAGGAATTCGAGATAAAACTCAATATGGTAGCACTACACTTTCTACTATAGAAAGTTTAATTGTAAATGAGTTCACGAGTATTTCATTTACGTTTTTTCAATCCAATTCTGAAGCTGAAATTACATCATCATTACAGAAGTATACAGAATTTGACGGTATTGTTTTAAATCCGGGCGCACTTACTCATTCTTCAGTAGCAATTAGGGATGCTATTGAATCAATTAATATTCCAATTGTTGAAGTACATTTATCAAATATTTCTTCAAGAGAAGATTTTAGGAAAAGACTAATAACCACTTCAAAAGTGATAGGTTATATATCGGGATTCAAGGAAAATAGTTATCTTGCGGGTGTTTATCTGTTAACCAAAATGATAGACTCTGATTCTAAAAAGGAAGTATAATGAAAGACTTCGGCTTAAAAAAATTGTATTATTCCATTAGTGAGGTAAGCAGGCTAACATCACTGGAGCAATACATTTTAAGGTATTGGGAGACTGAATTCGAACAATTAAAGCCTGGTAAGAACAGAGCTGGTAATAGAATTTATACAAACAAAGATATAAAACTAATACTTCAAATTAAGCAGTTACTAAGAGAAGAAAAGTACACAATAGAAGGGGCAAAAAAAATTTTAGAAGAGTTAAATTTTGAACATGTTGTGGCAACCTCCGAAAATCAGCAAGAAATCGAAAAGAAGAAAATCTTGCCTCAAAAGTCCTATAAAAAGGATTTAGAAGATGTAAAAAATTTGTTGTTATTTATTCACTCATCCCTTTAATTTTTACGGAACGTAGCGCAGTCCGGTAGCGCACTTGAATGGGGTTCAAGGGGTCGCGGGTTCAAATCCCGCCGTTCCGACACAATGACTAAGCAAATGAAAAATCAAATAGATAAACCTCGTTGCAATTGCGGTGTAATAGGAGTGTTCGGGCATCCAGAAGCCTCTTTAATTTCCTATTATGGGTTACATGCATTACAGCATCGTGGCCAAGAAGCTGCTGGTATTTTATCTCTTCAATTTGAATATGAGAAGCCACATTTCAATATACATAAGGGAATGGGTCTCGTCTCGGAAGTGTTTTCAAATTCAAATCTATTTGATAATGAGTTAAAAGGAGATGCTGCTATTGGTCATAATAGGTACTCTACAACTGGAGCGTCGGATTCTCGAAAGAATATCCAGCCTTTTTTTGTTAACTATCGACTTGGAAACCTTGCTATATCCCACAATGGAAATCTTACAAATTCGAAATCGCTTCGACACGAACTTGTTGATGCCGGTGCCATATTTCAAACAACAAGCGATACTGAAGTTATATTACATTTAATCGCTAGGAGTAGGAAGGCAGATCAAATAGATCAAATCAAAGAAGCTATTTCCAAAGTAAAGGGGGCTTATTCGTTGGTAATCCTAACTGACGATAAACTTATTGCAACAAGAGATCCTTTAGGCATTAGACCACTTTGTATAGGACGACTTAATGGATCGTTCATTGTGACTTCTGAAACTTGTGCTTTAGACATTAATTCCGCTGAGTTAATTCGAGAAGTTGAACCCGGAGAAATCATTGTTATTGATCGCAATTCGTTAATAACTAATGAAATAAAATCATTCAAGATATCAGAAACTACTAGCTCACAAAAAAAACATTGCGTCTTTGAATTTATATATTTCTCTCGACCAGATAGCCAGATTTTTGGAACTAACGTTGACAAAATGAGACGAAAACTGGGTAAGATTCTTGCCTTAAATCACCCAGTTGTTGATAGGAATGGTGAAAAAGTCATTGTTATAAGTGTTCCGGATAGTTCTAATACAACCGCCATTGGTTATAACTCCGGTCTTCAGAAGATGGAAATTAATTCAAAACTTGAGATTGGATTAATTAGAAGTCACTATATAGGAAGAACATTTATTGCTCCTACTCAGAAGAATAGGGAAATTGGGGTAAAAATTAAATTTAATATTGTAAAAGGTGTTCTTGAGAATAAAACAGTAGTTGTTGTGGACGATTCTATAGTTAGAGGTACAACTTCAAAGCAACTTGTAAAACTCCTTAGAGAAGCAAAACCAAAGGAAATTCACCTACGTATTTCTTCGCCACTAATTACTCATCCATGTTTTTATGGTATGGATTTTCCATCCAAGGATGAATTAATAGCTAATAAGTTTAACCTCGACATCGAAGAAATGAGAAAGTACCTAGAAGTTGATTCGCTAGAATATCTTTCAATAGAAGAAATGCTAGAAGCGATGACGGATCATGATGCGAACGATTTCTGCACAGCATGCTTCTCCGGGAATTATCCTATTCCAATAGACGAGTATTTTTCAAAGACACAAAATGATTTTTAGTCTAAAGGAAATAATGCTTTTGCCTAATCTGATTACATTATTCAGATTATTTCTTTTCATTCCAATCACTATAGTTTTCCTTAACTATTCCAGCATAACTAATTCGAATATTTATGCTTTACTGATTATTCTTATCGCATTCTTATCTGATCTAGCTGACGGGTTTTTTGCAAGAAAGTATAATCTAGTAACAGAAACCGGCAAGTTATTAGACCCCTTAGCAGACAAATTATTAACCGGCATCATTATTATTTTTCTTTGGAAGTTGAACCTTGTTCCAACATTTTATATGCTCTTACTACTAGGCAGAGACTTATTGATTTTTAGCGGTGGCATTTTCCTTTCTAGAAGAATCAAGAAGATTATCCAGTCAAACTATTTTGGTAAGTTTACTGTCTTTTCAATAGGTTTATATTTTATAAGTGTTCTGTCGTTTCGTAACTCCAACAACATCACCTTAGTTTTAATGTATATAAGCACAATTATGAGTGTATTATCAATAATCATTTACTTTTATCGTGGATTAAAAATTTATAGGGATCATGGGTCTATTTAACAAATCTATTTTTGAGTCCGTAAAACAAGCTTTCGGCAAAACAAAATCTAATATTTCCGAAAAATTAAGTGAATTATTTGCTAAGAAGACAATAGAAGCGGAGGATATGCAAGAAATAGAAAATATTTTGTTGCAAAGCGATTTCGGAATTGATTTTACAGATAGATTAATTTCAACTTTGAATAAACGTATCAAAGGTGGGGAAAAGGTAGATATAGATAATCTAAAATCTACGGTTAAAGATGTCTTTATTGAAGAATACAAGAAATCAATTAAGATATCTACTATCCAACTAGCTAAACCACATTTTGTAGTTCTTCTAGGTATAAATGGAGCTGGTAAGACCACTACAATAGCTAAAATAGCAAATTACTATTCCAATCTAAAGAAAAGTGTTATAATTGGTTCTTGTGATACGTTTAGAGCCGCTGCCAATGAACAGCTTAATGTTTGGGCAAAAAGAGCTAATGTTAATATTGTTGAAGATTTCTCAAAGGACCCAGCAGCCGTTGCATTCGAAACGTGCAAAATAGCAGTAGAAAAGGAATTGGATATTGTACTCATAGACACGGCTGGTCGGCTTCATACTAATAAAAACTTATTAGCTGAACTAAAGAAGATTCTTAATATTATTGAAAAGTTTGCTAAGAGCAATTCCGTAGAAATACTCTTAGTAGTAGATGGAAATTCTGGACAAAATGCCAAGAATCAACTAACGGAGTTTGCAAAGGTCGTTAATTTAACTGGATTAATTATAACTAAACTAGATGGAACCGCACGTGGCGGTTCAGTATTACAATTGTGCCTAATGAAGAATGTACCAATAAAGTTCTTAGGGGTTGGGGAAGGAATAGACGATTTTGTTGAGTTTGACCCAGAAAACTACATAAATTCAATTTTTGGATAAGAATAATTAGTTTACATAATATACATTATGTGGAATATTTGTAAAAACCAATACCATTCTTTCTGCCCAAATTACCGGCAGCAACCATCTTCTTTAACAATGGACATGGCCTATATTTAGAGTCGCTGAATCCATTATACATCACTTCCATTATGTTTAAGCAAACATCGAGGCCAATAAAATCAGCTAAAGCTAGCGGGCCCATAGGATGGTTCATTCCTAATTTCATTACACTATCAATATCTTCGGCTGAAGCCACATTTTCATACAAAGCAAAAATTGCCTCGTTTATCATCGGCATTAAAATTCTATTAGCTATAAAGCCTGGATAATCATTTACACTAACCGGTTTCTTATTAAGTGCTCTAGTTAATTCAATAATTTGATTTAAAGTGCTATCAGAAGTCGAATGTCCCTTAATGATTTCAACCAACTCCATCATAGGCACTGGATTCATGAAGTGCATACCAATGAATCTATCGGAAATTTGTTTTGGTGCTAGTTCTGTAATCGATATTGATGAAGTATTAGTCGCAATTATTGTACTTTCTGCGACAAACTTTAAAACTTCGTCATAAAGCGAATTTTTAGCAGATTTCGATTCAATTATAGCCTCAACAACTAAATCAGTATCTTTATTAATTTTCGAAATAAGAGTTTCGGTCTTTATATTATTCAATGTGATTACTTTTTGCTCTTCACTAATGATGTTCTTTTTAACTTGACGGTCTAGGTTTTTTGAAATAACTGCCATAGATCGATCAAGTATCTCATTGGTTTTATCAAACAACTGGACTTGATAACCGTTCAATGCAAATACGTGAGCAATTCCATTGCCCATGGTTCCGGAACCAAATACCGCTATCTTTTTCATATCACATCCTATTCATATTTTTTAATAATAACTGCACTGGCTTCCCCACCTCCAATGCACAAAGAAGCCAAACCATATTTCGAATTTCTTTCCAGCATTTCGTGAACTAGAGTAGTAAGAATTCTAGCTCCGCTTGCGCCAATTGGATGACCTAAAGCAATAGCTCCGCCGTTTACGTTTACTTTGCTTTCATCTAATTTTAAGATTTTATTTACAGCAATTGATACAACCGCAAAAGCTTCATTAATTTCAAATAGGTCGATATCGTTTACTGTTAATTTAGCTTTATTTAAAACTTTAGAAATCGCATCAGCCGGTGCTGTTGTAAAATAAATGGGTGCTTTCGCAAACGAAGCTTGAGACACAATTTCAAAAAGCGGTTTATAACCCAATTCTATGGCTTTTTCTTCACTCATTAATATGATTGCAGAAGCTGCATCGTTAAGTTTTGAAGAATTAGCGGCAGTAACAACGCCATCTTTTTCAAAAGCTGGTCTTAATTCTGAAATCTTATCAAAATTCACTTTCCCAGGCTCTTCATCTGTTGCAACAGTTGTACTTCCCTTTTTCCCATGAATTGTAATCGGGACAATTTCTTTTTTGAATTTTTCTTTTTCTATTGCACTTAACGCGTTCTTGTAGGATGAAATGGCAAAATCATCAACTTCTTTTCGAGACATTGAGAAATCTTTTGCACACACTTCTGCGCAACTTCCCATGTGAATACCGTTATAAACATCCCACAAACCGTCTTTTATCAATGAATCGTAGATTGTTCCATTACCAAGTCTGAAACCACTACGAGCATTAGGTAGAATATACGGAGCGTTAGACATGCTTTCCATACCACCGGCTATGATAATTTCTGCATCGCCGCAAGAAATTGCTTGATTAGCCAGCATGACTGCTTTCAAACCGCTTCCACACATCTTGTTTATTGTTAGGCATTCGGTTTTTTCCGGAAGTCCACCAAAAATTGCCGCTTGACGAGCTGGAGCTTGTCCTAAACCAGTAGAAATTACGTTTCCCATAATAACTTCATCTACTAAATTTGGGTCCAAATGAGTAGTCTCAATTAGATTTTTAATTAGGCTAGCACCAAGTTCGACAGCAGAAATATTTGCTAGAGCACCTTGAAAAGAACCAATCGGAGTTCTTTTAGCTGCAACAATTACAGTCTTTTTCATAATTATCTCAGTATTATTTTAACGATGGGGATTTATTCTATCTCAAAGGATAAACAACACTTAAGTTTATTACACGGGCCGCTTAACTTACCCATATTAGAAAGTAAGTTTTGATCATTTGCTAATTGTGTTGTGATTCTTTTAAAATTGTTCAGAAACGAATGACAGCAAAATTGTCTTCCGCAAGAGCCCATACCGCCAACTTTCTTAGCTTCGTCCCTAACTCCAATTTGTCTTAACTCAATACGAGTTTTGAATTCCGAAGCTAATTCTTTAGCAAGCTCTCTAAAATCAACTCTGCCATCTGCTGTATAGAAGAAAAATAATTTCTTGCGATCAAATTGATAATGAATACTAACAAGTTTCATTTCCAGATTAAACTTTTGAACTGATACTCGAAACTTTTGTATAGCCCTTTGCTCATCACCAATATTCTTTCTTGTGCGCTCTAAGTCATCCATTGTAGCTTTTCTGAGGATACTTGGAAGTTCTTCATTGAAGAGGCCAATGTATTGACGTTTTTTCTTTACTAATTCTCCAACGCTTTTAACTTGAGCTATCTCAACAGAATCTTCGCTCGAAATTACAACAAAATCTTCCGGGAAAACATTGTTAACTAGCTCGCTTGGAATTAATACGAAATTTGATGGTAGAAGTCCGCAGCAAGATATTTCAATAATATTTCTCTCATCAAGTGGTGGTTTTTCTAATCCACTGCAATTTGAAGTCATACAATAGCTAATATTCGCACATTTCTCGTTAATATGCCTTAGAACAATTTTTTCATAGAATGAATTACAACTTGGTAAGATATTAATAGACAAAGCTTCTTCAATTTGAAGTTCTGTTTTCGGAGCTGGGAAATCTATATGTGTCACTTTAATTCCTCTTAACAACAGATGCTATTTCAAATATAACGTTCAGAAATAAGACATTCAAGTTTATATTTCTATCATAAATGCTTTCCAAAAAATCCAAATTTCGAAAAAGAGAATTTAACTCCACTTTCGAATATTTTGCATTAAACTTTTCTATTGTTTCCGAAGCTTCCTCGAAAGCAAAGCCGCCTAATGATTTTCTATTCTTTAATACGTCATTGAGCCAAATTTTAATCATCTTAATGAGGAATAGTAACGATTCTTCAGTATGGTTTTTGGAAAACTCCGTTAGCTCGTTTAACGCCATTTGATATTTCTTAGCGAAGGAATATCTAAGGATACTGATCGTTTTTTGCTGAATATTTTCGAAGTCATAATTAATTAGTTGAACTGACTGGGTTAGCGACCCATTTGAAAAATAGGAAACCTTTTTAGCTAAAGATTTTTCAATGTTAAATTTGGAGGAAAGAATTTCCTCAACAGAATTTCTTGGTAAGGGTTCAAAAACAATTTCTCTGCATCTTGAAACAATTGTTGGTAGCAGATTCTCTTTCTTAGATGTGATTAGTATAAAAACAATTCCATTCGGAGGTTCTTCAAGACTCTTTAATAACGCATTCTGAGCTTGATCATTCATATACTCGGCATCAAGAATAATTACAAACTTGTAAATATGCTCATCTGATGAAAATGAAATGAATTTTTTGATCTCTCTTATACTGCTGATTTTAATTGTGTTTGCATTTTCAATAAAGATTTTATGGAATGGATTTTTAATCTTCGAATCTAGTTCAGATTTAATCTCTTCCATTACTTCTTTAGAAAGTTTATCTGTACCCGAATCCTCAGTCGTTTCGTTTTTACCTCTTGGTAAAGGCATTATAAGCTTAATGTAAGGTTCTTGTAGTTCATCTATTCGATGAATAAATGTTTCATCAAAGTTGGGAATACTTTTAGAATTAATGGACTTAGCAAACTGAATTGCCGTATTGAATTTGCCAATCCCCTCTATACCGGCAAAAATAAAGGCGTGTGGGACACGCCTAGAATTAATAATTTTTTGTAATTGATCTTTTACTTTATTTTGTTCAGTAATTTGATCCAAAAAATCCATCATTATTACTACGATTTAAATTCATCATCATCATTATAGAAGAAGTCTTCATCACTTGGGTAATCTGGCCAAATGTCTTCTATAGATTCATATGGTTCGTCCGAATCTTCCAATTCCAGAAGATTCTCAACAACTTCTAATGGAGCGCCTATTCTTTCTGCATAATCCATTAATTCTTCTTTTGTTGCTGGCCAAGGAGCGTCATCAAGATAAGATGCTAATTCGACGGTCCAAATCATAAGAGGAACTCCTTTTTGTTATATTATTTTTTTACGATCTCAAAGAGTTTAACGTCATCGTAGATGAAATTAATTGGATCGAGATTTACTCCATTATGTTGCACTTCGTAATGTAAATGTGGACCGGAAGATAATCGTCCGGAGTTGCCGCTATGGGCCATAAGATATCCACGAACGAGCTTCTGTCCTTGCTTTACATTTATATTTTCCAAATGAGCATACAATGTTTTGTAGCCAAAACCATGAGATACTTCTAGGGTCAACCCGTATCCACCCTTCCAGCCTACAAACTCTACAACACCGGCTCCGGGCGCATAAACCTTGGTTCCAACATCTGTAATTATATCTATTCCATTGTGCATTCTATATATGTGGAGTATAGGATGGAATCGCATACCAAAATCGTCAGCAATTCTTCCATCGCACGGCCTAATGGCTGGAATCACTTCGAATAATGATTCATTCCGTTTTAAAGCTGATGTAATTTCTGAATAGTTATTTTTTTCTAATTTAACTTTGAGAGAGACTTGGTCTACGTAACTATCTACATCTTTTAGGAATGAATTGATCTTTCCGGCACTAAAGGATTCGATTGGTTCAAAAACACTACCACCAATGCCTATAGTTAAATCTTGCTCTTTTGGTTCAAGATTAGCCTTTAATCTAAGATCTTTACTCTGTATATTAAGCTGAGTAACTCTATCATCAAGTTGTTGATATCTTTCCACCAATTCTTCAAATCTCTGTTTTAACAATTTATTACTAGATTTCAACGATTTAACCTCGGAATCGGGGTTAATAAATTCGTTGAAAACCAGAAAACTGCCAAACACGAAGAATGAAACAAGTACCGCAAAAAATGTTACAAGAAAAACAAATTTCTTATAGAAATTGCGGATTTCGACAAACTTCAGTTTCGATTTCGAAAAATAATAGAATTTTTTCATAGCTTTTAGAGGTGCGAAGATAATAAATCAGTATAGTGGTGTCAAGGATTTATTAGCTTAATTCCTCATTCAAAATCATGCTCAAAATAGTTAACAGATCTGCTTAAACTATTGGTTTTTTGTTGAATTTTGTTGCTAATACGCTCTTGAAGAACTTTTGCAGCATCATAGCCATAATGCTTCAATAGATAATTAAGAGCAATTATTTCGGAAACTACTGTAATGTTCTTACCGGGTAGAATAGGAAGTTTAACGTATGGCATTTCTATATCCATTACATTAATTGTGCTGGAATCAAGACCAGTACGAGTGTAGTCTGAATCTGCATTCCAAATCTCGAGCTCAATAATTATTTCAAGTCTCTTTTGGTAACGAATTGCCCGCACACCAAACATGCTTCTGATGTCTAATATTCCTATACCTCTAATTTCCATGAAGTGCTTAACTAACTCGGTACCGGAACCCATTAAGATTCCTTCCCCTTTTTTTGTGAGAATCACTACATCATCAGCAACTAGTCTATGACCTCGTTCTACTAGATCTAAAGCAACTTCACTTTTCCCGATTCCGGATTTGCCGACGAATAACATTCCAACTCCGTAGACATCCACGAAAGATCCATGTAGAGAAAGCCTTGGAGAAAATTGATCATCGAAAAAATCTGAGATTAGATAAGCTAATTTGGTCGTTTCAAACTTAGAAATGAAAAGAGGCACCTCATATTTGTTAGCAAGTTCAACCATTTCATCCGGGACGTGATTATCATTTGTGACAATGACGCAAGGGATGTTATACTTAAAAATTCTTTCTATAGAATTTATTCTCTCCACAAGAGATAAGTCTTCCAGATACTTCATTTCGGTATTGCCAAACACTTGAACCCTACTAAATGAAAACAAATCCATAAACCCGGCCAAAGGAAGACCGGGTCTATGTAAATTTTGATCTAGAATTCTTCTTTCAAGACTAACAAGTTCATTTACATGTCTGAGCTTGAATTTCTCTTTAGTATTGTTGAAAAAGAACTCAACGGAAATACTTTCTTTTTTAGTAATATTTTTTTCATCAATCTTCATCAACAACTACCTTAACTTTCGGCTCTGCTTTTTTTCTTACTTGTTTTTTTGTTTTCACTTTAACGAGCTGTTTAATAATCTTGTCTATTGCCATTATTGCTGATTTCTCAAATTCAGAACTGGAAACTGAAACCGTTATTGTATGTCCCGGTAATTTCACAATAATTTCAGCGGTTTTAATACTATCTTTTACATGAGTGAAACTTAATACTACATTGCAATCCATAATTTGATCATTGAACCTTTCCAATGATTTTACTTCATCTCTAATGAAGGTTTTAAGGGAATCTTTTGCTTTGAACTTGCGGGATGTTATTCTGATATTCATAGCTACTCCTTAGGATTTTGGATGGGCTTTTTTATATGTCTTTTTCAACCGCTCAACACTTACATGTGTGTAAATCTGAGTGGTTGATAAATTTTCATGACCTAATATTTCTTTTACTGCCATTAAGTCTGCCTCATTATCTAACATATGCGTTGCTGCACTATGTCTTAAAATGTGTGGGCTCTTCTTATCTATATCCGAAACTTTATTAATATACTTTTTTACCAAATAATAAACTTCAAATCGATCAATTCTTTTTTCATTACTAATAAATAATGGCGTAGCATAATTTAGATTTACTAAAGTATCTAAATACTCTTGGACCACTGTTTTTGATTTTGCTCCTAGAGGAACAATTCTAGTTTTTGAACCCTTTCCCAGCACACGCACACTGGAATTTGTCAAATCCAAACTACCAATATTTAAGGAACATAATTCCGATACACGAAAAGCACAACCGTATAATAATTCAAAAATTGCTTTAATTCTCTTAGCTTCAACAACCGTATTTTCTTTACTTATGAAGTTATAAATTTCCAGAAAAGAATCAAGGCTGATTGTTTCCGGAAGTTTTCTTTTTGTTTTTGGATTCGGAATTTTTGAAATAGGGTTTGCATCTATAATCTCGTTTCTAATCGCAAAATCGAACAATTTGCGCAAAGCCGAAAGTTTCCTAGACACTGTAGTTTTTTCAACTTCACTAGAGCTTAAATGAATTACAAATTGGCGAATTGTTCGTTCAACAACTTTGTCGATGGTAGAGATATCTCGTGATTTACAAAATCCAATAAACTCATTCACATCTCGAGTATAAGCTTGCAAAGTATTTTCAGAAGCTCTATTCACACCCGAAAGTTCAGTGAGCATTTCAGCAGCAACAGTATTTAAATCAAGCTGCTTCATTTTTTGTCCGGTCAGTTTAATACTCTTCTTCGGAAGATTCTACTGGTTCTTCTTGATCTTCTTCTTTCGGCTTCGGCATTGTCCAGCTAGCATAATCGCAATCCGGATATTTGTTGCAGCCGTAGAATATTTTTCCACGTTTTGTTCTTCGCGTTATAACCTCGCCTTCGTTACATTTTGGGCAAGACATTCCAAGCGTTATCACTTTTGTAAAGTCACAATCCGGATATTTTTCGCAACCAATAAACTTTCCGAATTTGCCTTCACGGTAGACTGTTTTGCTTTCGCATTTGGGGCAAATTTCACCGGTATATTCCGGTTCATTGCTGCCGCCGGCAATTTCCTTAAGTGACTTTATGTTTTTGCATTCGGGATAATTGTTACATGCAAAATATTTTCCGAAGCGACCAATTTTAAGATCGAGTTCACCGCCACACTTTTCACAAATTATCTTTTCCAGATTCGCTTCAACTTCAGTTAAATCTTTAATAAAGGGTCCGTAAAAATCATTTAAAACTCTTAAGTAATCGGTCTCGCCATTAGCAATAAGATCAAGTTCATCTTCCATTTGAGCAGTAAAATTGACATTAATAATATCCGGAAAATTCTTTGCTAGAACGGTATTAACCTTTTTGCCAAGCTGCGTTGGGAATATTTTTCTGTCTTGTTGTTCTACATATCGTCTATCTACAATTGTACCGATGATCATCGCATAAGTACTTGGTCTGCCAATTCCATTGCTCTCAAGCTCTTTAATTAAAGTGCTTTCCGTAAATCTTGCCGGAGGCTTTGTGAAATGCTGGTTTGGTGTTAATTCTTTCAGATTCATTTTTTGGTTTACTTCTAAACCGGCCGGAATCAATCCGCCATTCTCACCCTTTTCAGAATTATCATCAGATGTTTCTTCATAAAGAACTTGGAAGCCATCAAACAAAATAGTTGTACCGGAAGCTCGGAATGTGTATTCATCTGCAGAAACATTAACAGATGTTGTTTCTAATCTGGCTGATTCCATCTGGCAAGCAATAAACCTTTTCCAAATTAAATCATACAACTTGAATTGAGCTTCATCCAAATATTCTTTAACAAAATCCGGTGTGTACTTTAATGATGTAGGACGGATAGCTTCGTGCGCGTCCTGTACATTCTTTTTATTTTTTTGTTCGAATGTTCTAACTTTCTCCGGTAAGTATTGCTCACCATATCTTTCTTTAATAAAATTACGTGTATCAGTAACTATATCATCGCTTAAACGAGTTGAATCAGTTCTCATGTAAGTAATTAGACCGGTCGTTCCTTCGCTTCCAAGTTCTACGCCTTCGTATAATTGTTGCGCTAGCATCATAGTACGGCGAGGACGCATTCTGAGTTTTCTCGAAGATTCGACTTGCAGAGAACTTGTAATAAAAGGAGGAGAAGGATTTTTTCTGCTTTCCTTCTTAGAAATATCGCTAATCGTATAATTGGACTTAGCCTTTAAAATCTCGAATATTTTATTAGCAACTTCACCGCTAGAGATAGCAAAATTGGTTTTGAAAAACTCATCCCAGTCTTCTTGAGTCATCTGAGGTTTAGGTGGAAGTTTAATTTGTTTACCACTCACTTCATATAGTTTAGCAGCAAACTCATCTCCTTTTTCTGTTTTGAAAATGGCAACCAATGACCAATATTCTGTTGGAATGAATCGATCAATTTCTTCTTCTCTTTCGCATATCAATCTCAATGCTACAGATTGAACTCTTCCAGCTGATAAAGAACCGCCGGAGGAATCCAAAACTGCGCGCCACAAAAATGGACTTACTTTGTAACCAATAATTCTATCCATTACTCTACGAGCGCGTTGTGAAATGACTAGATGATCGTCAATCTTTATTGGATTCTTTAATGCTTCATTTACCGCTTTTTTTGTGATTTCATTAAACAACACACGTTCAATTTTCTCATGCTGCTTAACATCAAGAATATCAACGACGTCTTGAGCAATCGCCTCCCCTTCACGGTCGGGATCTGTCGCCACATATATTTTATTGGATTTGGCTGCAAGCGAACGAATTTTCTTTATAACATCGCCCTTGCCGCGAATATTTAGCAAGGTTGGTGTAAATCCATTTTCTACATCAATACCAAGTTTTGTCTTTGGAAGATTGCGGATATGTCCAATGGTAGCTTCAACTACGTAACTTTTCCCAACATATTTATTAATCGTCTTCGCTTTGGAAGGTGATTCCACAAGTATTAAATCTTTGCCCATTAAGTGCCCTTAATTAACTGTATCGGAAGAGTATAAAAGAAATCTGCTGCCAGGCAGCAATTCGCTATCAAAATCAACTAACGATAAAAGAATTATCCAATTAATTTCTTTGCGTGTAACTCTTAGTTCCGGAAATAAAGATATTTGACTAAGTATTGCTTCAAGATTAGATGAATCTAACAATCCAACATTCATAAGGTGAAGAAGATAATTGTAATTTTCAATTCCAATAAAACTAATTTCATCTTCGGATAAAAACCTTGTACTTTTTTGACTGAACTTAGTATCTAATTTTTTGATACTAGTTCTTAATAATATTTTATCATAAACCAACGAAAAAGCTGCGCTTAAAAGTTTCTCATCATATTTCTTACTTTTAATCAAGCGCTTACTAACTTCATCAATAGAAGCATTGTTGCTTAGCCCTTCTAATATTTTCGCTAAAACATCAACAATTTTGGAAGTCATTTCTTAAGAAGTCCTTTTGTAAATCTTTTGTACTTTTCAGTTAATTCGTTTTCAATCTGTTTCATTTTTCTTTTCTTAGAAGCGGTAGTATCATCATAACCTAACAAGTGCAATATACCGTGAATAATCAATCTTCCCAATTCATTATCGGGAGATACTTCATACTTTTTAGAATTTAGGATTGCTTCCGGCACAGAAATAAAAATTTCGGCGTCTAATGTATGGTTTTCATCAGAATAATTAAAGGTGATTATATCCGTTGGATGATGATGATCCAAATGTGTTTTATTTATTTCTACAATAGTCTCAGTTCCAACAAAGTTGAATTCAAGCGATTCAATTTCAAATTCTAACTCTGCTTGCAATTTCAGAACAAGCGTATCAACTATTTTCTTTTCAAGTCTAATTCCCTTTTCCGAAAATAACTTAATGTTCTTCATTTGGATTCCATTTTGTTAATAAATTCAATAAGCGAAGAAACTGTAGTTTCAGTGTACTTCACATATCGTTCTGCAGAATTTTCAAACTCTTGAAGTTCTTTATCAGTAAGATCGCGTATAATTTTAGCCGGGACTCCAGCAACCAATTTACCGGATGGAACAATGAAGCCGGGTCTAACTACAGATCCGGCGGCAACCATAGAATTCTTTTCTACAACAGCTCCGTCAAGCACAACGGCATTCATCCCTATTAGACAAGAATCTTTCAGTACACAGCCATGTAGAGTAACGCTATGTCCAATCGTAACTTTATTTCCTATGATTAAAGGAAATTTTTTGTTAGTTACGTGTAGCATTGAACAATCTTGTACGTTAGTCATATTGCCAATGCGAATATAGTTTACATCGCCTCTTACTACAGTATTGTACCAAATCGAAGAATCTTTACCAATAATTACATCGCCAATTATTTTAGAACCGGAGGCAAGAAAAACTGTTTCGTGTAAGTTGGGAAAAGCATTTTCGAATGGCAAAAGTTTTACTTCATTACCGTACTTGTTTGCAATATCAATTTTAACAGTGTTATCCATCTTACTTAGGTAAACCTTTCATTTGTTCGGCTTCTTTAAATAGACTAATAGCTTTTTTGAACTGTCTATCGTTATTTAAAAGACTTAAATACCAGCCATCATTCTTAAAAATATCACGTGCTACAAAAGCTTTTAACCGGTATCTGATTGTTTCTTTATCGGAAGAATATCCCTTCTCGTCATATTTTACTTTCAGCTTTGAAGCAAACTGTACAAATTGATTCATCATCTGATCTGAAATGCTAAACTTCGAATTAAATGCATTTAGATTATTCTTATAACTCTTTCTAACTGATTCGCCATTCTTATCCATCCATTCTCTTATAAACTGATAATAAACATTATTCTTGCGCAGCTCATATGAATAGTTGGAAATCTTACCGGCGTCAACAATATAATCCGGTGATATTCCGCCGCCGCCGTATACAATTCTACCGGCATTGGTTTTATATTTTGGCTTGGTAGAGTCTTTCTCAGCAGTATGATTGATATTGTTGCTGTCAGATTCTTCTCTACCTAAAATCTCTTCATAATATTTTCGTTTGTCTTTATAGTTTCTTTGAATTTCACGTCCACTTGGTGTGTAGTATTTTGCTATAGTAATTCTAACAGCCGAGCCATCGAATAACTCAACTGGTCGCTGAACCAAACCCTTGCCAAATGTAGTCTCGCCTACAATTAAACCTCTATCCCAATCTTGAACTGCACAGCTTACAATTTCAGAAGCAGAGGCAGTACCGCCATTTACTAGAATAATTAATGGCAGTCTTTCGTAAGGATAAGCTTTACTAGCTCTATATTCTTCATTAAATCTTTCATTACGAGATTTTGTATACACAATCATTTTTTCATCATTCAAGAAAATATCAGCAATCATATATGCTTGATTAAGATATCCACCCGGGTTATTTCTTAAATCAACAACAAGACGTTTCATTCCTTGTGCCGAAAGTTTCTTCAATGCTTCAACTGTCTCTTCAGTTGTAGTCTCTGCAAATCTAGTAATATTTATATAACCGGTTTCACTATCCGTCATTATCGCTGTATCAACAGAGTAAAGATTTATTTTGTCTCTAATTACTTTGTAATCAGAGATTGTAGTTAGCGAAGGACGATAAATCGAAAGGATAACTTGTGAACCTTTCTTCCCTCTAAGTTTCTTAATAACTTGATCACTCTTCCACTTAACGCAATCTTTACCATCAATCTTTACAATTCGGTCACCGGACATAATCCCAACTGCTTCGCTAGGACCACTCGTAATAGGCGAAACAACAGTTATGGTGTCGTTAACTATTTGAAATTCAACTCCAATGCCTTCAAAATTACCGCGGAATTCTTCTTCTGAAGATTTCTGTTCTTTATCATCTATATACGCTGTATGCGGATCTAAATTATCAAACATACCGCGAATAGCATCTTCTACTAATTTCTCAGCATCAACCGAATCCACATAATACTTTTCTGTGAAATCTAAAACCTCGGAAAACTTCTGCGCTTGTTTCTGGTTTTCAGAAAAAGCAATAAAACTGCTAAACTTAATTCCAAGATATATTCCCACTATTAATGTGAGTATTATGTACGGAAGTATGCTTAAGAATTTTTTCATATTACTTCTGAGGTCTCATTAGTGGAAAAAGAAGTACGTCGCGTATAGATGATTGATTTGTAAGCAGCATCACCAATCTATCAATACCTATTCCAAGTCCGGCAGTTGGCGGCATTCCATATTCAAGAGCCCGAACAAAATCATCATCAATCTGATGAGCTTCGTCATCTCCTTCTTCTCGCATTTTATTCTGATCTTCAAATCTATTCTTTTGATCGATAGGATCGTTCAATTCACTAAAGGCGTTACAAATTTCACGACCTAAAACAAATCCTTCAAAACGCTCCACTAATCCTTCTCTTGTTCTATGCTTTTTAGCTAGAGGAGAAAGTTCTACCGGATAATCTGTAACGAAAGTCGGCTGAATCAAATTATTTTGAATCGTCGCTTCGAAAAGCAGATCGATCAATTTGCCTTTGCTCTCTCCGCCTTCAAGATCAATATGTTTACTCTTGAGAATTTTTATAAGCTCTTCTGATGTCGAAGCGAGAACATCAACTCCTACTTTTTCTTTTAACTCATCAACCATCGAAATTCTTTGCCAAGGCGGATTGAAGTTGATCATGTTGCCTTCAATTTCGAACTCTGTTTTGTTAAAAACTTTTTGTGCAATGTTAGCAACCATGTTTTCAACAAATTCCATCATCCAAAAATAATCTTTGTAAGCTACATATAGCTCCAGCATAGTGAATTCCGGATTGTGTGTTCTATCCATTCCTTCATTTCTAAAATCTTTCGAAATTTCATACACGCCGTCAAATCCGCCAACTATCAATCTCTTCAAGTAAAGCTCATCTGCAATTCGTAAATACAAATCAACATCCAAAGCATTATGATGTGTTACAAATGGTCTAGCTGAAGCACCACCATACAAAGGTTGGAGAATTGGAGTTTCAACTTCAAGCAATTCGTTTGCATCCAAGTATCTTCTAATTTCTGTTACAATTTTTGAGCGTTGAACAAATACTTCTTTCACTTCCGGATTAACTATTAAGTCAACATAACGTTGGCGGTAACGTAATTCTTTATCTGCAAACTGATCGTAAACTACTTTGTTTCCGTTTTCATCAACTTGCTCTTTAGCTATAGGTATGGGACGAATTGATTTTGATAATAACTGGAATGATTTTGCGTGAACAGATGTTTCGCCGGTCTTTGTTTTGAAAACAAAACCGTTAACACCAATAATATCACCGATATCAAGGAGCTTGAAAACATCATAAGATTCACCGACGTCATCTTTTTTTATATATATCTGGATTCTGCCATGATGATCTTGAATGTGAGCAAAGGAAGCTTTTCCCATTCTTCTAATCGCCATAATTCTACCGGCAATCTTCACATCCTTGCTATCATACTTTTCAAAATTATCTTTTATTTCTTTTGAATAAGAATCAACATCGTAACTGTACGCAAAAGCCGGAATTCCTTTTTTGTTTAACTCATGCAACTCTTCAAAGCGTCTTTGCATCAATGCATTTAAATCTTGTTCCATATTTACGTTTTCCAATTTATCCTCCTATTGGCATCGTGTGTATTTAGTTTCTATTAAAATTTATAAGACGTTGGCAGACATTATCTTGAATATAATTTGCCAAAGCCGGCGGTGTTAAATAATTATTTACTATAATTGAAAAAACAATTGGTTCACCCGAAGTTGTTTTTAGATAACCGGAAAGAGATGAAACAAATTCATTAAAACCCGGTTTAGCGTGAACATTGTTTTCCGCTACGGTGCGCTTCATTCTATCTGCCATTGTTCCATCAACACCGGCAATTGGCAGCGATTCATAATACTTCTCAAACTCTTCATGTTTGTACATATATGTTAATAGGTTTACTATTTGTCGTGGAGTTACCAAATTCAATCTTGAAAGTCCGGAACCATCAGCCATAATCATACTTTCGGAATTGATTCCCATATCATTAAATAGATTTTTGCATGCTCTAACACCGTTATCAACCGTGCCTAAATCATTTTCTTCTAAGCCGATTGTCTTTAGTATCTGTTCAGCATAAAAGTTGTTGCTACTCTTATTCATCTCTCTTAGAATCAGTCTTAAAGGAACAGACGAGTGCTTAAATATTGGGATAAGGTTATTCTGATCAATATTCCTATCAGCGTCGTCCAGTCTAGCAAGTTTTCCGCGAATAATAATTCCCCTTTCCTTCATCACTTCCGAAAAGACAGTAAGGAAATACATCGTTGGATTAGAAATCGAAACATGTTCTACAATTGGTGTAGACCCTTTTGCAATTTGTCCGCTTACAGTTACAATGTTATTTCCTCTAAAGCGAGAAATTTTAACATTCGATTCAGCGCTTTCATCAGCTGTTATAACTTTTGGAACGACAGTTACATATTTAGTATCTGGTTTAATCGAAATCTTCGCCGGATAATTAATGTCGCTTGGGTCAATTCTGATCTCAAGAATGTTATCATCAAAACTGAGAGCGCCGGAAGGGGCTGCGAACCAGCTTGATTCATAATCTAATGACCAGCCCTTACCAAAACCAGCATTATCAAAAAAAGAATCATCACCGTAAATATCTCCGGTGATTTCATATATCCCTTTCGCCTTTAGTGTATCAGCCCAGTTCTCGAAAACTTTTGTTAAACTGCCGGAATAAAAGCGGTCCGAAAAAGTTGGATCGCCGGAACCTTGAATTATTAAATCACCTTTTAATGTTCCGCGTAAGAATTCCCCATTTGCAGAAAAAGAAGTTTGATATTTATAGTTTGCACCAAGAATTATTGAAGCAGCAGCACTCGTGAAGAGCTTCATATCTGAAGCGGGTGTAAAAAGTTTATCAGAATTACGTCTATAGATAACTTCTCCGGTCTTTAGAGATTTAATCATTACACCCCAAAGCGCGCTGGAAAAACTTTGATCTCCAAAATAATCATCCAACTGATCACGGAGTTCCCCTAATGCGTTAACATTTAGCGTAGCTTTTTTCTCATTCAAAGTATCTTTTTGCGCTACTTGAGCGTGAGCAAAAGAAACAGTCAATAAAACTATCGCTGTTATTTTAACGGCTGTATTCTGTGTAAACACTTTTGATCTCTTGTTCTGATAACTTTCTGTATGAACCTATCGGCATTCCTTTGGTATTGAAATGAGCATAGGTTAATCTTTCCAATTTTTTAACATTATATCCAAGTGCTTCAAACATTCTTTTAACAAAATGGTTTCTACCCTCCACAGTTGTCACAACAAGTTTATCTTTATAATCTTTGTGCGCGTAAAAGATTTTTTCAAATTTTCCTTTGCGTCCTTCTAAAGTAATTCCTTTTGTAAGCTTAGTTCTGCTTTCATCTTCAATAGGTTTATCTAAAGAGACTTTATACTCGCGTGGTATTTTATTACTCGGATGCATTAAGAAATTCGCAAAGTCACCATCGTTAGTCAGTAAAAGTACTCCAGTAGTATCGTAATCTAATCTACCAACCGGAAAAATCTTAGAAGTAGTTTTTATCAAATCGACAACAGTACGTCTGCCTTTTTCATCTTCGGTCGTTGTAATAAATCCTTTTGGTTTATTCAGAAGA
This sequence comes from Ignavibacteriota bacterium, assembly GCA_043807765.1. Taxonomy (GTDB): domain Bacteria; phylum Bacteroidota; class Ignavibacteria; order Ignavibacteriales; family Melioribacteraceae; genus Stygiobacter. Next base: position 12,423 of record JAZDFQ010000073.1, on the reverse strand, counting down.
AAATAAACTTTCTTTTCCGGTTTAATTTTTTCGCCATCTACTTTTACAATATCTACTTCCGGATCAATAGAAGTACCCAAATCAACAATTAATCTGCCATTAACACTTACTCGCCCCTCTTTAATATACTCCTCAGATTTTCTTCTGGATGCAACACCAGATTCCGAAAGAAACCTATTCAGTCTTACTTTCATTTTCTAAATCCGTTCCTAATTCATTTTCTTCAAACGAGGTAATTTCTTCCTCTTCATTTATCTCTTCTTCGATTTCAACGTCATCAGTATCATCCCTTTCATCTGCGGATTCGCCGGAAATTTCCCTTTCTAGTTCGGCCTCTGCTTCAGCCTGTTCTTCCAAACCGCCCATCATAATTTTTCTTTTCTGCTCTAAGAAATCTTCATCCTTCATAATTTCTTCAATCTCACGAGGCTTAGGAAGATCATTAATAGTGTGAAGACCAAAATATTTCAGAAACTCATCAGTAGTTGCATATAGCAAAGGTCTTCCAACGCTTTCTGCTCTGCCCGAAATTGTTACAAGATTTTTCTCAAGTAAAGTATTCATCGTATAATCAGAGTTTACGCCGCGAATCATTTCCAATTCCGGTTTTGTTAGCGGCTGTTTGTAAGCTATAGTTGCTAAGGTTTCTAAAGCAGCATTACTCAATCTTCTTTTGCTTTTTTCAGTTGAGAGAAATCCAACATACTTGGCGTTGTTTGGACGCGTAGCAAATGAATAACCGTGTGCAATTTTCAAAATTGTAAATGCGCTGCCAATTTCCTCATATTTTTGATTCAACTCTCCAACAGCAGCGTCAATTTCATCAGCATCAACTTCGGTATCAATTCCATCAATACCTTTTATTGCGTTTATAATTTCTTGTGGTGTAATAGGCTCATCACTTGCAAAGACCAGAGCCTCTATAACCGAGTTATAAATGTTGTCCATTTTCAGTCGCGTAAATTGTAAAATCGTTTAAAATGCTTGATTCTCGCAAGCCAACTGTGCCGGCTTTAACCATTTCCAGCATAGCAATAAAAGTGACTACTATTTTTATTCGATCTCTCATGTCAACCATCAACTCAAGAAAACTAAGCTCACGTTTCTCTTTTAATCTCGAATTAACATATTCCATCTGCTCATCAATTGTAACATTCCATTTCTTGATTTGGTGAACCGGTTCAGCTGGTTTATCCATTAGCACTTTCTTAAATGCTTTTATCAAATCATAAATTGAAATGTTCTTTAATAAAACTTCATAATCCGGCGGCGTTTCCTTTGCATCGGAATCATAATTTCCGCGGTACATGTAATTTCTCTGGTTTGCTTCCATGAACGAAAGTTCTTCAGACATTTCCTTGTAACGTTTGTATTCGAGAAGTGCTTTTACGAGATCGGCGCGCGGATCAATTTCTTCCCCTTTCTCATCAACTACTCTTGGGAGAAGCATCCTAACTTTTATCTGCATCAATGTTGCAGCCATCAAAATGAATTCTCCGGCGGCTTCCAAATCCAGTTGCTCAAGCAGATGAAGATATTCTATAAACTCTTTAGTTATACGAGAAATTGGGATATCGTAGATATCAATCTCATCACGCTTGATGAAAAATAATAGAAGATCTAACGGACCTTCGAAACTATTTAGATGGATTTTATACACATTAACCCAATTTCATTTTTTCGCGAACTTCGCTCATTGTTGCTTGTGCAACTACTCTTCCTTTAGCTTCGCCGTCATTAAGGATACCTTTTACTTCGTTAAGATTTTCTTCGTAATGTTTTCTTTTGTCAATTATTGGAGCTAACCATTCGTTCATCTTGGCAGCACATTTCAGTTTACAATCAACACAGCCCAATGTTCCGGCTTTGCAATTTGTTTCAATTTCCGGAATCTCTTCGCTGTTAAACTTTTTATGATATGTGAAGACTAAGCAAACATCCGGTCTGCCCGGATCATTCTTTCTAACTTTTTGAGGATCTGTTACGGCCTTGCGCAGTTTTTGTTTAACCGTTTCTGCATCGTCAGAAAGCAGAATTGTATTGCCTAATGATTTACTCATTTTAGCGTCACCATCTAAACCGGGCAAACGGGCAAACTTTGTTAACAATGCATCCGGCTCCGGGAAAACAATTCCATACTGGTTATTAAATTTTCTTGCAATCTCTCTCGTAATTTCAACATGTGGAACTTGATCTTCACCAACCGGAACTGCATCACCTTTATATAAAAGAATATCAGCTGATTGAAGAACGGGATAGCCGAGATGCCCATAAATTACATTCTCAATATTCAAATCGCGGACTTGCTCTTTTAATGTTGGATTGCGCTCTAGTCGCGCAGTAGTCACCAACATCGAGAAAATGAGAAAAAGCTCGGTATGTTCCTTGATCTGAGATTGGCGAAAAAACGGGCTTTTAACCGGATCAAGTCCGGCAGCGAGCCAATCTATAACCATATCGATAGAATTCTGATAAATATCATCAGTAGCTAGGCCAGTTGTTAAAACATGGTAATCAGCAATTAGATGAAAGCTTTCATAATCACTTTGGAGATTAATCCAGTTTTCTAAAGCACCAACATAGTGACCGATGTGCAATTTACCGGTCGGACGCATTCCGCTAAGTATTCTTTTTTTCGGCATATTCAATAAGTTTATTTTAATGGGCTGTAAAAATAATAAAATTTAGTTCATTCTTAGGATTGAAATAAATATGGTTTCCAAGTTTCGTCAATCCGTCCGGAATTGTTAGTCATGAAGTGAATATGATTCGGTGCGTAAGGTTTTGCGCGCAGTTTCATGTCAGCTTCTTCCGGAGTTCTGCCTCCTTTCTTGTTATTGCATGGCATACAAGCCGCAACAAGGTTTTCCCAGCTGTCATCTCCACCTTTCGATTTTGGATGAATATGATCAATCGTAAGCGGTAAATCTCCTCTTCCGCAATAAACACATTTGTGATTATCTCTTCGCAAAATATTTCTGCGGGTAAGAATCAACTTTTTATAAGGAACTTTTATATAATCACTTAAACGAATTACACTCGGCCATGGGAAGGTAATTGAAACGGTATGGAGCTTTCTTTTTTCATTTGGGGCGATTAATTCCGCTTTGCCTAACACAATTAAGATAACAGCTTTCTTAACATTACATACAGTTAACGGCTCGTAGCTCTGATTAAGCAATAATACTCTCGCGTTAAGCGACCCATTTGTTCCATTCTTATGTTCGAAGACTTGCCTCCGTGTAATCCCTAATTCAAGGTTCGTTGCAAATATCGTAATAAGATTACTACAAAGAAAGAGTATTAATTCTTGATTATTATTGAATTGTTAAGAATTTAGGGGGCTTTTTCAATTATCCCACCGGCAAGTACGTATCCTTGCTCGTTATAAATTACAACAGATTGCCCAGGAGTTACCGCATTCTTAGGTTCTAAATAATTAATCCGAATTTTTTCATCATCGGCATAAATTACTCTTGCCGGTGCTGCTTTATCGGAATATCTAATTTTCGCAAGAACTATTTCATCTGGCTTTAAGGAGATTTTACTTACATAGTTAATATCATGTGCGTAAACCATATTTTCAAGAAGTTCTTCTTTATCGCCTAACTCAACTACTTGAGTTTTTTCATCTATACTCTTTACATATACCCGTTTTCCAAAAGATGTTCCTAGTCCCCGTCTTTGACCAACAGTATAAAATGGGATTCCTTTATGCTCACCAACTTTTTGTCCATGATATACAAAATCTCCACCTTCAACTTTATCGATCAACTCCGGAACTCTTTCTCTAAGAAATCTTTCATAATTATCATCTGCAACAAAACAGATTTCCATACTATCCGGCTTCTTGGCAGTCTTAAGTCCAAATTCCTCAGCAAGTTTGCGAACCTCTTCCTTCGTAAGCTCACCTAACGGAAAGATAGTACGTGATAATGATTCTTGTGTCAATCCCCAAAGCGCGTAGGTCTGGTCTTTTCTTGAATCGTGAGAAAGCTTAAGCGTATATCTGCCCGATTCGGGATTATGCTCCACTATAGCGTAGTGTCCGGTTGCAACATATTTTGCATCAAGTGAGTCCGCTTTCTTAAGAAGTTCTTCCCATTTAATTTTTCTATTACAAACCACACAAGGATTAGGCGTCCTTCCATTCAAGTATTCATCAACAAAGTTATCAATTACAGCTTCCTCAAATGCTTTGGTGAAGTCAACTGTGTAATGATGTATTCCAAAAGAGTTTGCTACGTTCTTAGCATCAAAAATTGCATCTAAAGAGCAGCAGCCGGATTCGTGTTTTGGTGCACCGCCTACTTCCATAAATCCCCATGTTTTCATAGTTATGCCTATTACTTCATAACCTTGCTTATGCAGTAAAGCTGCTGCTACGGAAGAATCGACACCGCCGCTCATTGCTACAATTACACGTTTTTCGTTCAAAGTGACCTTTCGGATAAATATTAATATTAGTAACAACAAAAATATGGAAATAGTTTATCGAGATGAAGTACTAGAGGAGTATCTATTTTGAATATAATATTGCTACGCAAGTAACATAGTTTTCGGAATGACTCATTGATATTTTCAATTGTTTATCTTCATTGAGATAGTCTTTTAACGCACCGTAGAAATTAACTTTTGGCAAACCATTAACTTCATTATAGATTTCTACATCTTGCCAGCTATATACTGTATCCGTATCGTTCGATAAAGCTTTATATATAGCTTCTTTGGCGGCAAATCTTGCAGCATAATGTTGGTACTTATTGGCTTTACTCTGTGAGTACTCGATTTCCACTTTTGTGTAAATTTTATTCAAAAAATGATCGCCGTAATCATCTATACTTTTTTTGATTCGCTCAATTTCAATTATGTCAATTCCAATTCCGAGTACCATTAGAAGCCTACCGCTTTTCCGAATCCGCGAGGATCGCTAGTTCCAAAGAAACAGTTTTTAGTATGATCTATATATATCGCTTCGATTCTTCCTAACTGGCGTTCAATACCAATCTTTTGTCCGCGAAGAATAAGATTTTGCTTAACATCCTCGCTCATGCCGAATGGTTCGTAATCTATCTGATCCGGGAATAGTTGATGATGAATGTGAGGTGCATTAACGGCATCGAAAACATTCATCTTAAATTCCAGCATGTTCATTATAACTTGAAGAACTACTGTAATTATTGTTGAACCGCCGGGAGAACCAACAACAAGAATCGGCTTTTCATCCTTCAGAACAATTGTTGGAGTCATGGAACTGAGCATTCTCTTTTGGGGCTGAATAGAGTTAGCTTTACTACCGAGCAATCCGAACATATTAGGAGCACCGGGCTTTGCACTGAAATCATCCATTTCGTTGTTCAATAAAAATCCTAAACCGTCCACAACAATCTTATTTCCGTAAGAACCATTTAATGTATAAGTAGTGCTAACAACATTTCCTTGATTATCTACAACAGAAAAATGGGTTGTTTCTTCTTTCTCTTTGTACTTTGGAATTTCAGCCGGTAGATATTCTGTTGATGGTTTAGCGACATCAGTTATTTTATGTATAATTACTTCAGCATACTCTTTTGAAATCAAGTGATTAACCGGGACTGGATAAAAATCAGCATCGCCCATATGTTCTGAGCGGTCTGCATAAACTTGCTTAAGAATTTCTGAGAGAATATGAATGTATCTGCTGCTTCCCCACTCTTCTTTTTTGAAAGAATAATTCTCTAAGACATTTAATGCTTCTACCAAACATATTCCACCGGAAGATGGAGGCGGCATTGAGATTATTTCGTAACCTTTATAATTACCAATTATTGGATCACGTTCGATTACTCGGTAATTTTCAAAATCCTCAATTGAAAATATTCCACCGTTCTTGTCGCTTTCGAGAATGAATTTTTCAGCAATTTCATTTTCATAAAATGCATCTCTACCTTCGTCACGAATCAGTTCTAATGTTTTAGCCAAATCACTTTGAATGAAAGTGTTGCCTATAGTTAGTTTCTCTCCATCCTTAGTAAAAATCTTTTTGGAAGATTCTATCTTGCTGAATTTTTCATATTCCGAATTGATCGAATTTGCAAGTCTGTAATCCAAATAGAAGCCATTCTTTGCTAACTCAATTGCTGGTTGAATTACATCTTTCAAGTTCATTGTTCCATACTTATCAAGCGCATAAATTAGTCCGGCAACAGTTCCCGGTACACCAGCTGAAAGCCAGCTTTCTTGACTCAATTGTGCTAGGAAATTTCCTAGACTATCAAGAAACATTTTTTCGAAGGATTTTAACGGTGCCATTTCACGAAAATCTAAAGTAGTGTTCTTACCATTTGCTAAGTGAATTACCATGAAACCACCGCCACCAATGTTGCCAGCTGCCGGATAAGTTATAGCAAGTGCAAATCCGGTTGCAACAGCAGCATCAATCGCATTTCCACCCTTCTTTAGGATTTCAACACCCACTTGGCTTGCTAGATTGCTTGCAGAAACAACCATTCCGTTTTTAGCATAGATAGGATTGCCTTCCTGAGCATTGACAGAAAAAGTTAAGGCGAATAGTAGAATGATGACTTTAGAAAATGTGCGCATTGACTTCTATACCTTTAGCTTTAAGCTGCTCTACTAGTATACGAGTGAGATCTTTTACGTGAGAGATGGATTCTTTTATATCATCAAGTAATTTAGGATCGTTTAAAATCTTACCGAGATTATTTTCGCTCTTATTAGTTTGATCAATTAAGGAATTAACCTTAGTAAGCATTGTTTTAGATTCTTTAAGCACATCTTGAACTGCAGAAAGAGTCTGTGAAATTGAATCTTTATTTGTTTTGATGAATTCATTAACATTTTGAGCTAATTCATTACCTGATTTCAGCAGTCTGTTAATCTCATCACTATTAGCTTTTATTAAAGAGTTCAAATTCTCAGTTAACTCAACCAAATTGCTTACACTAGTTTTCAGATCATTGTTGAACTGCTGATCTGTTAAAGTTTTGTTTACGGCACCAAGTGTAACTTTAACTTCCTTAATTACATCGACTAAATCGTTTTGCACGGTACCAAGCATTGCCATTGCTGAAGCGATATCGCCAACAAACTCTCCATTCTGCATTGTATTGTAATTGATTTCTTGTTCTGAGGCTCCGGGGCTAACTTCAATTTTCTTTCCTCCCATTAAATCGAGCATCATAACAGAAAACTTTGCATCAACTTTAAGTGTAACATCCTTTTCAAGATTCAACTTGGTGATTACTTGATTACCTTTAATTATGATGTCTTCAACATATCCCTTTCTTACTCCGTTAATGGTTACAGGATCGCCGATTTCTAAACCGGCTACAGAACTGAATTTTACAGAAACATCTTTCCTTTCAGAACCTACAGTTAGATTTTTAGCCCATCCGAAAATCCAAACGAAGATTAGAATGGCCAAGACAACCGTAATCCCAACTTTAATTTCTGTTTTTCGCTGATCTCTCATGTTCTTTCACCAGTAATTTTATTTGTGCGAATTCTGTTGAATCCAGTACTCCATCATGAATTACATCTTTAATTTTGTCTGCAATGTAACCGAATTGGTTCATAGCCTTTTCAAAATCTTTGCCTTTCACTAATGAAGCTTCTTGCTTTAGTACATTCATTAATGAGTCTTTGTAGGGACTATAATCAAGTTTTTTAACTTTCTCATTTATCTCATCAGTCGCCAAACTAATTATTTTATCTTTACCAAAAGCTTTGAAAAAGTCCTTGTTGGTTTTATAAATATAAATTCCGGCCATTACCAATATGGTAATAACAGTAATTATCGTTATAAAACATCCTCTCTTCATTGGATCGAGGCTTTTTCGATAAGAATTTTATTGATCCGGTTATTAAGAACATCTTTAACAGTAAATGTGTAACCGGAAAATTCAAATTGATAACCTTGTTTAGGAATGCTTCCAGCTTGATTCAGAATAAAGCCGCCTAGTGTATCGTAATCATCATTCTCCGAAGAGAAATTTTCTCCAAGAGTATCATTGATTTCATCTATTGATACTTTGCCTAAAACCATATAGCTGTAGTCATTTAGTTTTGTTATTTCTGCTTCCTCTTTGTCATGTTCATCCCTAATCTCGCCAACAATTTCTTCAAGTATATCTTCTAAAGAAATTAAGCCGGCTGTACCGCCATATTCATCAACTACAATTCCCAAATGAATTTTCTTCACTTGAAATTCGTGCAATAGATCGTTAATCAATTTGGTCCCGGGCACATATATAACTTCTCTAGCAATACTTTTCAGCGACAAGTTCTTTTTTAGTTCCGGAGTTTTTAGATATGGCAGCATATCTTTTGCATAAATGATTCCAATTACTTTATCTAAACTGTCTTCATAAAGGGGGATTCTGCTATGCCCGGATTCGTTAATCACATTCATAAGATCATCAAAAGATTCATCAACAGAAATAGCAGCAATATCAACTCGTGGAGTCATAATTTCGCGTGTCATAACAGTCTTAAAGCTAACTATTCCGTGAATTAGCTCATGCTCGCCTTCTTCAATTGTCCCTTTTTCGATGCTTAGGTTGGCAAGTTCTGCAATTTCACTTTCTTGTATTGCAGTTCGAGAATTGGAATTATCCAGATTTTTGGTCATTAAGCGTAACACATCAGTCAACACTTTGGAGATTGGATAAAAAACAAAATTAATCCAATACATTGGAGCTGCAACTAACTTAGCTACCATTTCCGGATGCTTATTTGCCCACAATTTTGGAGTAACTTCACCAATGAAAAGTATTAATATCGTTAGAATAACTATCTGGACTGCAATTGCAACCTCTTGAGAAAAAGTATAACTCTTTGCAATAGATATAGCCAGATCTACACCAACAATTGAAGCACCAACACTTACAACTGTAGTTCCCAGTAATATTGTTACTAATAATCGACGAGAATTATCTAACATCGATTCAATGTAACCGGCAATTATTCGATTTTCTTTTCTAAACTCTTTAATTCTTTTTTTATCAATTAAAAAGAGTGCTACTTCAGCGCTTGAAAAGAAAGCCAAAATCATAAAACAGATTAGAATCAAAATAAACTTTAAAGACCAACCAACTTCCAATTAATCAATATCCCTACATTGTTCAACAAAACATTTAGAATGGAAGATCATCATCAGTTCCGGCATCAACCGGCGGTTCAGAATAACTGTTTGCCTTTTCAGAATAAGAGTTTCCGCTGGTTGAACCGCCGCCTTCTCTGCCTTCAAGTGGAATCAATTGCTCGGAAACAACTTCGGTAATATACTTTTTGACACCTTCCTTATCAGTATAATCTCTTTTTGCTAATCTTCCTTCTACGTAAAACTTTTTACCTTTCTTTAACTGCTCTTTATAGAAATCGGGTAAATTGTAAGAAACGATGTTATGCCATGTAGTCTCGTTAACCCAATTTCCATCTTTGCCTTTGTAACTGCGGGTGGTTGCAAGCGAAAATGTAGTAACGGAAAGATTATTCGTTGTAAAACGATTTTCAGCATCTTGGCCTAAGTTGCCAATTAGCATAATCCTATTTAATGAAAAAGCCATTTTCCTACCTTCCTTTTTGTAAGTATTCTGTTTATTAATTTATAATTATTACAGCAAAATCAAAAATCGTTTCATTATGTGATCCGCTCTACTCTTAAAAAAGAAGATAAAGTAGGTAGATTGAAAACGGGATAAGAATATTATCAAAATCTTTTGGACTGAAACCCTCTACGATTGTAGTTACTACTGCACAGATAAGTAAAAATTGGATATTTATATTCATACCGAATATTGAATTAAACAAAACAGCTCCAAATAATCCGCAGACAAAAAAAGTAATGCTGCCTTCTACAGTTTTTTGCGAAAAGACTTTATATGGATGTTTTCCGAAACGAGTACCTACGACCGGAGCTATTCCATCACCCCAGGTTAGAAAACCCATAGCTGTTAATGCGAATGGAGTTGAATAAAAAACTGTACCAAGTAAATTCATAACAAGAGTGAAATAAAGTGGTCCCCTCAACAATTCTTTTCGATCACCAAATCTTGTCATTGTTCTTACAGCTTCATCATCCGGTTTAGCAGTAAATCCTTTTATCAATAATAAAATTGTCCAGACAAAAGCCGCTCCAATGTTAAAGTACTTTGTCCAATGAGAAGAATCATACAACAACCAAAACACAAGCCAAGAGCCGGCGGCAACATGCACAACTTTTCTGGATAAATCTTGCGGAAAACCTTTCTTAACTGCAACATCCATTAAGGCAACGACACCAAATACATAAATAAATGAACAGAATGTGATGAAAATATTATAATAAGCCGGGCTCACTATCTCTCCACACTAACTGTAAAAGCATCTTTGAAGGGAGCGAACTTTCTTAGATTATCTCTTATTAAATCTGCTTCTTCTTTAGTTATGTATGGAGGAACTTGAACAACAAATAAGTTGGTTGTGCCATTCAAAGTAATATTTAGCGGTAATGATGTTTTTGATTGGTGTTCTCTAACAAACGTTTCGGCTCTTTCTTTTGTAGTAAAAGCCCCAATTTGAATTGTGAATTTCTTTACGGTAGAAACTGCTTCAGTAATTGTAGGTTCGACTTTAGGTGTTTCGGGTTTTACATCTGCTGTAGGTTCTTCCATTTTTGGAGTTTCTGCGATTTTCGGTTCTTCTGCTTTCTTTACATCATCAAAAACATAAACTTCCGGAGATTTTTTCTCAGTTTGATCAGTTGTTTGTTCGGCAGAAGTACATGCAAATAAAAACGCTATCGGAATAAGCAAATAATAATTTCTCAGTTTCATATTCTTCCCAAAATAATTCGAAAGGATTCAATTCCAATCCTAATTTACTAAAACTAAGGAATAAGTAATATCATGATATTTGAGAAATGAAAGGGATGGCAAAGCCATCCCATGAAACTACTTTTTTAGAGTGAGTAAGATAAGTTGATACCGAAAAGATGTGCGAGATTTGAATAGGTACCGTTAAATCCATAAACAGATTTAGAAACAGTTCTATCGGAGAAAGTTAAGAGCATGTAAGCAAAATCAACGCCTAAATTTTCAGTAATCTTTCCACCAAAACCAACATTCAAACCAATTCTATCCGCATCTGGTAAAGTCGGGTCAACATATTCAGTCTTAACTGGATTATGATCATAAACAATACCGCAACGTATAGCTGCTTTATCGCTAACATTATATTCTAATCCAGCTCTAAGAATATATGTGTTTTGATAATCTCTCTTAGCTGTAGAAACATTTTGAAGACCGGGAGTTGTCAAATCTGTATCGTAAGTAGCAAAAGTAACTTCTAATTTATCGTAGCTACTCCAGCCAACATATTGGTAATCAGCAGTGAATGTTACAGCATCAGATGGCATCCAAGCTAAACCTAGTGTTAAGTTTTGTGGCGTTTCAAGTGGAGCTGTAATGTCGCCAGTTGGATACGGTAAGTTTACTTTCAGTTGTGGGTGATAGAAAGTAGCCGGAGTAGTTGCAGCAGTTCCACTAAAATCAATTTTAACTGCACTTCTATAATTAGCACCAACTTGGAATTGATTACTTACTTTGTATAACAAGCCAGCTGTAAATCCAAATGAAGTTCCATCACCTTTCATTGCTAATTCAGAATCCTTTAATAGTCCTGGAATAGCATTAACTTTACGTTCGATTGTAACGTCTCCAATAACAAAAGAACCGCCAACACTAACTGAGAATCCGTTGAATACTTCGTAAGCAACAACCGGAGTAATAAAGAAAGTTTTGATTTCTGTGTTTAGAGCTAAATATCTGCCTGGCCAATCGGAATTCCACTTTGTTCCTAAACCATACTGATTGTTAACACCCAAACCAACAGCCAATTTTCCTAATGACTGAGTGATATAAAAATTGATTGGAGTAAAAAGCTGTCCTTTCATTTCATAATCTCTTGCAGCAGAACCCGTACCGCTTGTATATATAGCAGATGGGGAAATTGCCGTTGTTCCAAAATAAAATCTTGTTCCTTTAAATTGAGTTAAACCAGCCGGATTAAAATATATTGCCGAAGGATCGTTCGCCAAACCTGTAAACGCACCGCCTAATGACATTGCTCTTGCGCCATGTTCATTGATCTGAAAACCGCCTGCATTAAGATTGCTTGCAAATAGGACGCAAGCCAACAACAAAGTAAGTAACTTCTTCACACAACCTCCTCTTGGTTAATGAAATTTCGGGGACAAAATAATTAAATGAATGAAAAAAGCAAAAGAGAATTATTATTCAATTGAAACAACTGAAAAATTCAGTTAGTTAGCGACAATTATATATAAAGCTGTTTTTTTGAAAAGAAATCAAGTGAATCAGTAAAAAATAGTTCTTTGAAAAAGTGTTGACTGCTTCAGTGAGTCATTGACTGACTAGTGTA
>JAZDFQ010000072.1:0-91886 GCA_043807765.1 Ignavibacteriota bacterium | reverse complement strand
CTCACACAACTGTGAATTGTAATTCATGTCATACCGGAGGATTTACCGGAACGCCAACAGCTTGTTATTCATGCCATCAAGCAAAATATACAGCGGCGCCAAATCATGTTTCTCAAGGCTACCCAACAACATGCGAGCAATGCCATAACTCAACAGATTGGAAAGCCACAACATTTAATCACTCTACGACAGCATTCCCATTAACCGGTGCACATATTTCTGTTGTTTGCAATAGTTGCCATACCACAATGTTCAAGGGAACTCCGACTATTTGTTCAAGCTGTCATACTCAGAAATTCCAGAGCACAACGAATCCAAATCATACAGCACTCGGAATACCAAATACTTGTGAGCAATGCCATACTACAATTGCTGGATGGAAGCCGGCTACGTTCCCAATTCATAATAATTATTATCAAATACTTGGGGCACATTTACAGATATCAAACCAGTGCGCAAGCTGTCATGCCGGAAACTATAACACTAAACACAACGGTTGTGTAAGCTGTCATTTAGCAGACTATAATCGAGTCACAAATCCAAATCATGCGACTGCAAAATTCCCAACCTCATGCGAAAGTTGCCATACGCAAAATGTTTGGAAGCCGTCAACGTTCAATCATGATGGCCAGTATTTTCCAATTTATTCCGGCGAGCACAGAGGAGAATGGAGCTTATGCACTGATTGCCACACAAATCAATCTAATTATAAAGTGTTCGAATGTATTAATTGTCATGAACACAATAAAACAGATATGGACAGTGAGCATAGAGGCAAAACCGGATATTTGTATCAATCAACAGCATGTTACAATTGTCATCCAAATGGAAAAAGTTAAGTAATGAATAAATCTGTTCTAACATTATTATTCTTAGGCTTGGCTCAAATACTCGGCCAAACAAATTCTTTTGAAGAACGAAAAGGAAAAGTTTCTTTTCTAACTTCACAAAATATATATGTGCGGTTTGAAAGCACTATTGGCATTAACAAAAATGATACTCTCTTTTTTGTTCAAGACAAAAAACCGAAGGCAGCCATTGTTGTTCAATACGTTTCATCAAACTCATGTTCCGGTACAGCTGTAACCGGTTATCAATTTAAAATTGATGATGAGATTGTTGCACGGATAAAAATAATTAGAGAAACAAAAGTTGAACTTCAAGCCCCGGTTAAAAAAGAGAACGTTGAGCTAACTAATATTGATGAAGATAAAAAGGAAACTAAAAAGAGCAGTTCCTTTTTTAGACGATCCAATGGAAACATTTCAGTTTCTTCCTATTCAAATAAGTCTAACGGTCCCGGCTCGGCAGATTTTCAACATTGGCGCTTCAATCTTTCTTTTGATGCCGACTCGGTTTCAAGTTCACCTTTATCATTTTCATCATACATAAACTTTTCTTATAGAGCCGATAGGTGGAATGAAGTAAAAAATAATCTAGGGGAAGCACTTAAGATTTATGATTTAGCCTTGCGCTACGATTTTTCTCCAAACACTAAAATTAGTTTAGGAAGAAAAATAAATTTTAAGACTTCAAGTTTAGGCGCTATAGATGGTTTACAATTCGAAACATCATTAAAGAAATTTGTATTTGGTATCGTAGCTGGTTCACATCCAAGCTTTTCTGATTATGGTTATGATGTAAAAATGTTTGAGTATGGCGGTTATGTGTTCCGCAGCGATAGCATTGGCAAGGCTACTATGCAGAATACAATTGGCGTATTTGAGCAGACTAACAATTTTAAAACCGACCGACGCTTTTTATATTTTCAACATAATAACAGTATTACTCAATCGCTTGGCTTTTTTGTTTCATCGGAAGTCGATCTTTATAAACGAAAGGGGGGCGTTGAACAAAATGTGTTTAATATGACAAGTTTATTTGCAATGGGTTCTTACAATCCAACAAACTGGATTGGATTTAGCGCCTCTTACGATGCAAGAAAAAATGTAGTCTACTACGAGACATTCAAAACTTATGCAGATAGTATTTTAGAATCCGCAACACGGCAAGGATTTTCTATGCGGATAAATCTTCGCCCAATAAATTATATGTGGATAGGGTTTAATTATGGTTACCGTTTTAGCAAAGATGATCCTCGCCCATCCAGCAACTACGGAATCAACTTAAATTACCTTCAACTGCCATTGATTGCCTCCGGCTTGAACATAAATTATAATCGAATTGAATCCGGATATGTAAACGGCAATTACTACGGGGCCGGTCTTTATAAAGATTTGTTCAATGGTAAACTAAATCTCAGTCTCGGATATAAAATTGTAGATTATAAGTTTTCTTCCGGTTCGTTTGGTTTTTTACAAAAGATTGGAAATGTAGATATATCATGGAGAGTGCGAGCTTCTTTATTTTTTACTGCCAGTTATGAAAGTACATTTCAAGAAAAGACTACTTACGGGCGATTGTTTCTAAGTTTATCCCAGAGGTTTTGATGGTATTGGTTTAATCACTACGGGTAAAATTCCCCGCCGCTTGCGGTGTCATTCCCGCATGCTTTTAGCGGGAATCTATTACTTATGGATGCCCGATAAAAACATTCGGGCATGACAGGATACCCCGCTGCTTGCGGCGAGGAGATTCATTCGGAAAATATCTGAATTTTTGGGGCGAAAAAACCATCGTGAGTTAGAAAATCAATAAGCGAAGCCAATTTTTCAGAATCCAATGCAATTAGACAATACCCCAATTCTTATGTGGAATTGAAGTTGCCTCTTTAACAGAAAGTCTCTTTCAAGAATCATTCTAAACAACTAACCGAATTTCAGAAACTTTGAAAAATAACTTGACAGCTACGCTTTTTTAAACATATATTATGTATGACATATAACGTATCCTATGTTATAAATTTGATTGATTTGGACTAAAATCAAACTAAATTGGAAAAAGAACATGTTTACTCCAGTCGGAAACAAAGAATTACTAAGTATTCGCGTTGCAGATGAGATTGAAGACGCGATCCACACTGGCAAAATTCAAATAGGTGAAAAACTCCCCTCCGAATTTGAATTGTGCAATCAATTTGGCGTTAGCAGAACTGCTGTTCGCGAAGCGCTAAGAATGCTCAGTGCAAAAGGAATGATCTCTATAGAAAAGGGGAGAGGAATTTTTGTCCGCGGACTGACTTCAAAAAATGTTACTGATCCGATGCACAGCTATCTTAAAACAAAAGGCGGTGCTTCCTATATAATAGACATTATCGAGGCCAGATACATTATAGAACCTTCAATTGCCAGCCTTGCCTCACTAAACAGAAATGATGATGATATAGAAAGAATGAGGCAAGCCATAGAAGCAATGCGGATTTTTGAAGGCAAGCCGGAAGAACTTGCTATGCTGGATATGGATTTTCATCTCAATATTGCCCGCGCCACGCAAAACAATTTACTTCCTCTAATGCTGAAACCGGTATTTAGGTTAATGCCGGAAATTAAATCCAAAATAATTTCTGATGTACCGGAAGCTAGAGATTCAGCGATTGAATGGCACGCCAAAATACTTGAAGCTATAAAAGAGAAAAATCCGGAGAAATCATTTTCCTTGATGAATGAACATTTGGGGATTGCCAAAACACATGCTCAGAAAATGATGAAGATAGAAGGAATGATCGATTCGGTTGAGCTGAAAGAAAAAAGCGTAATAACTGTCACCAATTAATTTGAAAAAGCTGAATTAAGAGCTAAACATTAATGTAGTAGGGTGCAATCCACTGTAGTTTTCCGGAATTGCACCGTGTTTTACTTATCGTTCTTTAGTTAATAAACTATTTTAATACTGGATTGAAATGTCCCCAAAAACATTTCTCAAATGAAAGTTTTCTAATGCAATATTAGGAGTAGTACGCAAATGAGAAAAGCATTCTATTTCGTTTATCTATTAATTCTGCTAATCGGTCAAGTCGCTTTAGTTTTTGCCGGTGAAACGGGAAAGATAGCTGGTAAGGCGGTCGATAAAGCTACCAAAGAAGGTCTGTTCGGAGCGTCAATTGTGGTAGTTTCAAAATGGGAAGATGGCGTCGAAAAGAAGATCGCAGAAATGCGTGGAGCCTCTACAGATCTAGAAGGTTACTATTTTATTTTGAATGTCTCGCCCGGAGTTTACAGCGTAAAAGCTTCGTATGTTGGATACAGACCGGAAATAGTAACCAATGTAAGAGTTGATGTTGATAAGACATCGGAAGTAAACTTTTCTTTGGAAAGTGAAGCTGTACAAGGACAAGAAGTTGTTATCTCGGCTTTTAGTCCAAAGAAGGTTGAACGCGATATTACAGCCACAAAACAAGTTTACAATGTTGCTGATGTACAAAACATTGCCGGCGTAGCTTCATTGACGGACATCTTGGAATTACAAGCTGATGTAGTTGATGATCATTTCCGCGGCGGTAGAGTTGGCGAATCACTCTATTTAATAGGCGGCGGTTCGATTGTGAATCCATTAAACAACTCTCGCGCATTTTCACCAATTGTTACCGGACTTCAGCAAGTGGAAGTTTATACTTCCGGATTTAGTGCAGAGTATGGTAATGCGCAATCTGGAGTTGTTAACATGGTTGCTCGTGAAGGCGGCGAGACTTGGGAAACAAGAATGGAAGGCTCTACAACTCCTCCTTATTATAAATCATTTGGCGGTTCAGTTTACTCGCCAAGCAATCTCGATTTTTATAGAATGCTTCAAGATACCAAAACTTGGTTGATGGAAAATCCAACCCAGCCGGGAAGAAGTTTGTTCGATCTTGGCTATTCTTTTGGCAGCGTTTATCTCCTTCCAACCAGAACATCGTTAAAAGATTCGCTTTATATCGCAAGGTTAGGACAGATTGGATTCTTAACATCTATAAGAGATGTTGGTTTAGAATACAATAACACATTCGATACAAGATTGGATTTTACAACGGGTGGACCAATTGCAAAGAATCTAAAAATATTCTTAGCAGCAAGACAAAACATTAATCATCCGGTTGTACCAACAACTAGTCCGGATATATCCAGACAGTTAATGAGCAATCTTACCTTTGAACCAAGCAGCGAAGACAAATTCAAATTCAGTTTTGTTTTGGATTCGCAGTCTCAAAATGTATTATCAAGCAATTGGCTTCGTTGGATATTCGACCGCACTTTCGGCATTACCAAATCAACCCAAGTTACAAAGCAGTATGGCTTGGATTGGAATCACGTTTTTAGTCCATCAACAATTATGGAAGCTAAACTAAACATACTCAATGTTAAGAATGAAGAACGCGTTGAACTGCTGCGCGACGGTGAATTTTTAGAAAAGTACAGCAACAAAACCAACTGGGTTAATTATCAAGGACCGGCAAACTATTACGTAGGCAGACCGAACGATGACAGAGGCGATCAAAAAGTAACTACTTATGATTTCCATGGAAACATTTCCAGTCAGATAAATAAAAACAACCTAGTAAAAGCCGGCTTACAGTTGGCTTATTATGATATAGATGTTAACCGTGATATGAACATAGTTGATGCGGGCAGTTATAGAAAAGTCTTATTCCGCGCGTTTCCTTATGAAGGCGGTGCTTACTTGCAAGATAAAATGGAATTTGAAGGTTTCATTGCAAACATTGGTTTGAGATATGATTTCTACAATATGAACGTTGAATATTTTGCCGATGAGTTTTCTCCGCTGCGCAATCCAAATTATGATCCTTCTAAACCTTATCTGGAAAGAGGATTGTATTACGACCGCGACTTAGCCAAGAAAGAAAAGACAGAACTCTTCAGTCGAATTCAGCCAAGGGTTGGTATTTCATTCCCGGTTTCGGAAACTTCCGTATTCCACTTAAACTACGGAACGTTTACACAGAGACCTTCATTTAACCAAGTTTTTTATAATCAGATTACAAGCTTCAACGAAATCCAAATTCTTGGTAATCCTAGATTAAAACCGGAAAACACAAAAGCTTACGATATTGGTCTAGTTAACGCATTCCCTTACGGATTAAAACTAGACGTAAGCGCATACTATAAAGATGTAACCAACCTTATAGAAACCGCTTATTATTATGATGAACAGCAGTCAGTTTACCAAACTTATAGAAACAGAGATTATGCAGATATCAAAGGATTTCATGTAAGTATAGAAAAAGCCGAAGGACAATTGCGTGGTTATGTTCGTTATAATTATGAAGCGGCAAAAGGAAAGAGCAGTAACGATTTGAACGCACCGGTTACCTACTTTGAAAAACCGGCGGAAGGACAAGAATCGGTTGATCTTCCGGAACCGGAAGATGTTTATCTCGATTACGATAGAACTCACAAAGCAGTTTTTAATGTGAGATATAAAATGGCAAAGCAAGAAGGTTTCAGTATTGGAAATGTTTTCCCTCTCGAAAATGTAAGCATCAGTTTGACTATGAAAGTTTATTCCGGCAGACCTTATACATGGGATATAAGCGGACAAGGTCTGAAGTACAATAAACGCACTCCGGCAGAAACAGACTTGCGTATGAGAATAGAAAAAACATTGCGAGTTGGCAAAGCCAATATGACAATTTACGGGGAAGGATTTAATCTTCTCAATACACAAGTATATAGTTATTCAAGAACATTTAACGATGAAAGAAACACTCCAAAATATGAATTGGATAAAGCAAACGTACTTACTTATGATGAATATGCTCCATTTGTTACAAGTCAAGAAGTCTACTTGCTGAGCAATCAGCCAAGATATTTTCGTTTTGGTGTAATTCTAAATTTTTAATTAGCTGAAAATAATTTGTGTTTATAAACGGAGAGAAGTTTATGAATGGAAAAATGTTTAACAAAGTATTAATGATGTTCGTTTCTATACTGTTGATTTCTAGCTCTCTATCGATTGCTCAGATAAGAGAATACAGAATTCACAGTAGAGGAATGCTGCATGAAACTGTTTTTAATACCGGAGAAATTGGACGTGCATGGATGACCGGAGAGGCCGGCAACAAAACAAGTGTGCCTCTTATGGAATGGCCGGCTCGTTCCGCAACAGTTGTTGATGGGCTTGAATATAGCGGACAGCACAATATAATAGGTGCTGGTGTTTACATTGCCGCTAACTTTGATGGTATGCCGGGTAAAGATAAACGCATCTTCGCTTTCTGCGGCGGTATTGGAGCCGGAGAACCGGAAGTAACTTTTGGACGCTGGGTTTTCCCATTGAACATAGAAAGGAAAGAAAATTTTCCGGTTCTTGCAGATGGGTTGCTTAATCAGAATTACAATCCCGATGAAGCTGAAGAAATAATTACATCTACTTGGGCAACTTCTGTCGGAATTACGGTTACAAGAACTTCGCGCGCTTGGAGTTATCCAGATTATGATGATATGATCATTTATGAATATGAATTTGAATACACCGGCGATACAGACGGTAATCCGGCAACAATAGAACAGACAAAAACGTTGAAGGATGCAATGATTTGTTTCAATTACGGTTTTGGTCCTTCTATGTATGGCTATCAAAGAACATATCAAACTTGGAAATATGATGGCGGTATGTATCGTGGCGATCAAAGAAATTATTGGGATGCTGACTATTGGTTAAGCTTTAATATGGATGTGCAGACAAATCTTAATGTCGATTTAGCAGGCAAGCCAGAACCGAACAAAACAATATTTCTTCAGAATGCCCGCACCGGTGAAAACGGCGGCGGCTTGCTAAGTCCTCAAGCGCCGGGTTATGCAATGTTGTATTACGATTTAAATCATCTGGCAATTGTTGATCCTAAAGATCCGGCAAGAAATGAATCGGAAGCGGCTGCGATTCTAAAAACATTAAATGGTGAATACTACGAACTAGATGAACAAAGCAGAATAAAGCAACCTTGGTCTAACAAAGTTAGTACTGGTAATACAAACTCTGTTAAGATGATGAATCAGTTTTTTAATCCGGATAACCGTTACAGCGGAGTATATGCTGCTAACAGTACTACTTGGTCGGAAGTACCTCACAAAGACCCGCGCTGGTATGGCCGGGCTGCTTACCCTTACAGACAAAGTGCAGATGCGGCTCAAAAAAATTTTGTTACCGGCCCTTATACTTTAAAACACGGCGACAAATTGAAATTTGCTTATGCAGAAGTGTGCGGTTACGGTGCTGAACCGGGCAAAAGAATTGAAGGCGGGCAAACACTTACACAATGGGCGGCAACACAATCATGGAATAAAAAGGTTGTTGTTGGTGGCGAAGTAATGACAAATGCTTATTTAGATGAATTTGGTTATCCGGATTATGTTAACTCTTCAGTAAGAAACGTAACTCAAGTTGCACACAAAGCATTTACGGCTTATTTAGGAAAAGAACCTACAGTTCCAACATGGCCGGAGAGCAATCCGAGCAGTGGCAGTTATAAAATTCCGGTTCCGGTTCCGGCACCGGCAATCGAACTTGCCAACACAGCACTAGGCGATGTAAAAATAAATTGGAATCGTGAAGTTGAAAGATTCACTCATCCAAGATTGATGGGACAGTTAAGCAAGTTTAGAGTTTACAGAGGCAAAGCTGGAATGGGTCCTTGGCAAATGATTGGCGAAGTTAATTTGGGTAATGTTAACAGTTCTAATATTTACGAATTGATTGATACTAACACAGACTTTAAGATTGGTGAATCTAGATACTATGCCGTAACATCTGTTGATATTAACGGTAACGAAAGTGGAAAGACAAACATCATTAGGTTTGCAAAAAATGTTGGCTCGGTTGATAAACTAGGAAAAGTTTATGCTGTGCCTAACCCATTCGTGCAAAAATCCGGTTTCCAGGGAACCGGTGATGTTTCAGATAAAATTGGTTTTTACGGGTTGCCAAAGAAATGTTCTATCAGAATATTCTCTTACTCGGGTCAATTAGTTGAAACAATAGAACACGACACACCGCTTTATTCAACAGAGTGGTTTCAAACTACAAAGAACGGACAAGAGATTGCCTCCGGAGTTTATTTCTTTGTTGTAACAACACCGGAAGGAGAAAAGACAACCGGAAAATTCATCGTTATTAAATAAATATCTTGTTGAGAGGTATGATAATGAAATTAATTAGCAAAAAGTTTTTAGTTATAGCTCTGATGATCTTTGCGGTGGCGATAAAGATTAGCGCTTTCGAGAAAGTTGGTACAACATCATTTCAATTTCTTAAAGTTGTACCCGGCGCACGCGCAAACGCATTATCCGGGGCCTTCAGCACATTAGCAAATAATTCCGAATCAGTTTTTTGGAATCCAGCCGGTTTAGCACGTGTAGCTAATTATGATTTCTCATTCGGTTACGTCGATTGGTTTATGGATGTAAAACATTTCTCCTTTTCAGCCGCATATAATATGGGCGATATGGGAACAATCGCTTTCTTAGGCGTTCTATCCGACGTTGGCGAAATTGAGGTAACGAGTGTAGATAGACTTGGATTTGTTAATGGTGTTTACAATCCCGGTTTAACCGGAGAAGTGATTAATCCAAGTTCTTTGGTGCTGGGAGTTTCTTACGCTAAGAATGTTACCGATAAGTTTGCGTTTGGTGTAACAGTAAAATATGCTTACGAAAATTTGGTTTATAAAAAAGCCGGCGCGCTAATTTTTGACGGCGGTTTAACATTCAACACCGGATTCAAATCAATTATACTTGGTGCGGCTGTTCGACACTTTGGTCAAGAAGTAAAATTCATTGATAAGAGTTATCCGCTCCCGCAAACATTTAACATAGGAATTTCTTCCTACCTAATCTCTCCCGATGATCCGCTCATTACTTCAATCGGAGATCAGAGATTGCTTCTTTCTTATGATATGATTCAGCCGAGAGATTACGATCAGATGCATAGCGTTGGAATGGAATACAGTTTTAAGGAAATGCTTTTCTTACGCGGCGGTTATACGTTCAATAGCGATCAAGAAGGAATGTCGGCCGGTATTGGTGTTAAGTACGCAAAGTATAGACTCGACTACTCATTCAATGATCACGGAGAGTTTTTGGATTCCGTTCACAGATTAACAATCGGTTTGGAAATAAACTAAAAGTGAATACTTATTAGGAGCATTTAAACATGCAAAGGATAAATAAAAATTTTATGAAAAGAATTTACCTCCTCATTCCCCTTTTGCTGATAGGCTCGGTTCTATTTGCGCAACACCGCGGAGATAATCTTTCCTTGCAAGGATTGAGCAGTAAGAATGATGTTAGTGTAAAAGCATCTGCAATGGGTGGTGCATATACTGCTGTAACCGGAGATATGGCTTCTCTCTTTTTTAATCCGGCGGCACTTGTAAAACTAAAGCAAATTCAAGTTTCGGTTTCCGCTAATTATTTTTCTAAGCAGTGGAGAGAAAATCAAAACTACAGACCGGATAGATATTTTGTTACTCTGCCATTTTATCTGGAAGGGCTATACACTCCCGATCCGGCTAATAACGGCAAATGGGATTATCAACTAGCTCAAGATACTTTGTATAACTACAACGTAAAAGAGCCGGAACTTGGTCTTGACTCATACAGTGAAGAAGCTGCTGATTGGAAAAATGATAAAGACGATATGGGGTTCAACAGTTTTACTGTTGCAGTTCCATTTGAATTTGGTGGACAAAAATTTGCCGCTGCCGCAAGTTTTAACCGCAATAATAATTTTTACGATTACGACCGTAACGATACTTATCTCGACCCGCATATTGGTTATTATGGTTACCCGGGCGATATAACACGAGTAGATGGAATTCATACGCTTAATATGAACTGGTCACGTTTCATACGCGAAAGAGCTGGCGCAATCAACACAATTAATGGGGCAATATCGTATGAGTTGAACGAAATGATTTCTCTTGGAGCCGGATTTAAAACAATGTGGGGCGAGAGCGATGACATACAATCTTTAACTAGAGTTGGAAGTTTCTTGTTAAGCAATCAGCAAAGATTCGCATTTAGCTACGAAACTGCTTCTAACACAAAAGCCGGAACTTCCGATTACTATTCAACAACTTTCAATCTCAGCGCGCTTGTTGAACTAAACAGATTTAGAATTGGTCTCAAAGTTGATTTGCCATATACTCTTACACGTGAATGGAGTTACACGGAAACAAAGAAAGATTCTATGACAGTTACGAATTCAATTTCTGGCAAAGACGAAGTTGAACTGCCGGCAATATTCAATATCGGATTTAGTTTTCAGCCGGTCGATGCATTCATAATCGATTTCGATTATGAATATGCTCCTTACAAGAAAGCTAAATTCAATCTCGGTTCAACCGATGACACATTCCAAAATTGGGTTAACCAGAACACAATTAGTTTTGGTTTGGAATTTAAGGCTACAAAATATTTGTCACTTTTAGCCGGTTACAGAAGCATACCGCAAACTTATGTTCCCGATGGCGCGGCAATTACAGATAAAGGTCCCGATGCAAACAGCTACAATTGCGGTGTGAGTGTAAATCTGTTCTTTGGCAGAATTGATTTGGCTTATGAGCTGAGAATTTTAAAGTATTATGATTCTTACTTCAGCAATACAAATTATGCATTTGAAAAAAGCTCGAACATTATGATCGGCTATACATATTCATTCTAAGTAAAGAATTCATATAAGGAAAAACGAAATGAAATTAGAAAATAAAGTTGCACTTGTTACCGGCGGAGCCAGAGATATTGGAAGAGCAGTCTCGCTTAACTTAGCTAAAGAAGGCGCGTCTGTAGCAATTAATTATTACGACAATGAAGAACAAGCAAAGGAAACTTTGCAGATGATAAATGACATTGGCGGTAAAGCAATAATTGTTCAAGGCGATATGACTAAGTGGGACTCGGTACAAAATCTATCCACTAAGGCTGTTGAAGCGTTCGGCAAAATTGATATTCTTGTCAATGTTGCCGGCGGCTTGATGGGACGCCATTTAATTCCAGAAATGAAAGAAGAGTTCTGGGATTTGGTAATGAATGTGAATTTGAAAAGCGTTTATTACGTCTGCAAATCAGTAATCCCTAATATGAATGATGGCGGTGCGATTGTAAATTTTACATCGCAAGCGGCTAGAGATGGAGGCGGATTTGGTGCTATTGCATACGCAACGGCTAAAGGCGGTGTCTTAACTTTTACTCGTGGACTAGCCAAAGAACTTGGACCAAAAAGAATTAGAGTTAACGCAGTATCGCCGGGAATGATCAACACAACATTTCATGATCAGTTTACGAAACCGGAAATAAGAGAAAAAGTTGCTGCTTCCACTCCGCTCGGACGGGAAGGCAAAGCACAAGAAGTAGCAGATTTGGTTTTATTTCTTGCTTCAGATTCATCTTCTTTTATAAATGGTGAATCAGTAGAAATTAACGGTGGAATTTTCTTTTCATAAAAATTAGAGAACTATGAAGAAGTTAATCTTATTATTTCTTATTGCTGCAATTTCATTTGCGCAAAGCAATCATCCCAACTTAATTATCACAAAAAAAGATGTTCAAGTGCTTAGGGAGAATTGGGAAAAGTATCCGCTGATTAAAAAATCATTTGAAGCCGCTAAAGAAAAGGTTGATAACGCACTTGCGTCTCCAATAGATGTTCCAATTCCCAAAGATGCAGCTGCTTATACTCATGAAAAACACAAGCAGAACTACAATGAGATGCAGCTTGCCGGAATTGTATATCAAGTAACACAAGAAAAAAAATATGCGGAGTTCATTAGACAAATGCTGCTTAAATACGCAGAGCTTTATCCAACTCTAGGCAAGCATCCCGCGGCAGCATCAAATTCTCCCGGAAGATTATTTTGGCAGTCGCTTAACGAAACAGTTTGGCTTCTAAATACTACTCAAGCATATGATTGTATATATGATTATCTGACGGCTGCGGAACGAAAAAAAATTGAAGATAACATATTTCGTAAGATGGTTGATTTTCTGCTGATTGAAAGAGTTCACGAATTTGATCTTCTTCATAATCACGGAACCTGGATGGTTGCGGCAGTTGGCATGGCCGGCTATGTTATGGGTGATATGGATCTAGTTGAGAAATCTTTATACGGCTCGAAAAAAGATAAGAAATATGGCTTCTTAAAGCAGATCGAAACTTTGTTTTCGCCGGACGGATATTACACAGAAGGCGCATATTATGTGCGGTATGCCCTCGCGCCTTTTTTCTTGTTCGCTGAAGCAATCAATAACAATCAACCGGAATTAAAAATTTATCAGTTCCGTGATCAGCTTTTGAAGAAAGGTTTTTACGGAGCGATGGAATTAACTTATACTAACGGTGCTTTCATTCCAATCAATGATGCCATTAAAGAGAAAAATTATTTATCGCCGGAACTGATTACATCACTTAATCTCACATACAAACACTACGGTAAAGATGAAACGATTTTAGGAATTGCAAAGAAGCAAGATGGTGTAATGCTTAATGAAGCCGGTGTAATGGTTGACGAAGCCATTTCTAAAACGGAAAAGTTTGAAAACTACAATTACAAAAGTGTGGAATTCACAGACGGCGCCAACGGTGATGAAGGCGGAATAGCATTAATACGCAATGGATCGAATAAAGATCAATCATTACTTGCAATGAAATACACAGCGCACGGTTTATCTCACGGACATTACGATAAGCTTTCTTTCAGCTATTATGATAACGGAAATGAGATAATCCAAGATTACGGTTCTGCGAGGTTTGTAAATGTTGAGCAGAAATGGGGAGGAAGATATTTGCCGGAAAATAAATCATGGGCAATGCAGAGTGTTGCACACAATACAATTTCTGTTGATGAAAAATGTCAGTTCGAAGGCAAAATTGATATATCCGAGCAGTTTCATTCCGACCGTCACTTCTTTGAGCTTTCGAAGAATGTCCAAATCGTGAGTGCGAAAGATGAACACGCATTCCCGGGCGTAAAGATGCAGCGTACTATGGCAGTAATAAAAGATAAACTACTGCCCAAGCCAATTATAATTGATGTGTTCAAAGTAGATTCGGAAAAAGAGCACCAATATGATCTGCCGTTTTACTACATGGGACAATTAATTGGAACAAATATCAACTATAAAAATTTTGAAAAAGAGTTAAGACCGTTAGGCAGCGCCAACGGCTATCAGCATTTGTGGAAACAAGCTGAGGGAAGCGGAACCGGTGTGTTCCAATTTACTTGGCTGAAAGGAGACCGCTTTTATACAATTACGAACAACGCTGATTCATCAACCAAAATACTATTTACCAGAATTGGAGCCAGCGACCCAAAATTTAATTTGCGCAACGATGCCGGAATTATGCTCAGAAAAAAAACTGCGTCAAATGTCTTTGCCTCAGTTATTGAACCGCATGGAATGTATGACGGTGTGCGTGAGTTTACCGCCGGTTCATTCGGACAAATTGAAAGTGTAACAGTAATGGCATCAACCAATGAAGCAAGCGCTATACGCATCTTAGGCAAAAATGGAATTGAATGGACACTTTTAATAAATAATGGAAAAGCTTCAGCTGATGAAAAGCATTCAATTTCTGTAGGTGAAAAGAAATACCAGTGGAGCGGAAATTATAAGCTTGTAAAGAATAAAGATTAGAAAGAAGATTAAGATCACGAGCAAGATCATGATCAAGAAAAATTAAAAAGGAGAGAGAATGGAAAATCAATTTGGAATGAGCGGTTACATATATAATAATGATTATGAATGGGAAACAGTAGGTGAAGGTGTTAGAAGAAAAATTTTAGGCTACAACAAGGATTTGATGTTAGTGCTGGTAGAATTTAAGAAAGGATCTGTCGGATACATTCACAAGCATTACCATTCACAAGTTTCATATTTAATAAGCGGCTCTTTTGAAGTTACAATCGGTAGCGAAAAAAAGATACAAAAAGCCGGAGATGTTTATTTTCTTGAATCGAATGTTGAACATGGTGTTGTAGCGCTTGAAGATAGTTCGCTTATAGATGTTTTTGCGCCGCACCGCGAAGATTTTGTGAAGAAATAATTTCCTTAAACGTAAACGGAGAAAATTTTGAAACAAGTAAAAGGTTTGCGCTGGTGGATCATCAGTTTGATTGCGCTAGTTACAGTAATCAATTATATAGACCGAAACGCTCTTGCAATTATGTGGCCATCTATTTCAAAAGACCTCGGACTTTCTAAAGACGATTATAAATGGATTGTTGTTGTGTTCATGCTGGCTTACGCGGTTAGCCAAAGCGTCTCCGGCAAAATTTACGATAAGATTGGAACACGACTTGGTTTTGTTTTCTCAATTGTAGTTTGGTCTCTATCCTCAGGACTTCACGGTCTATCAAATTCATTAATGTCGTTTAGTGCATTGCGTGTAACACTTGGTTTTGGCGAAGCCGGCAACTGGCCTGGTGCAACTAAGTCGAATGCGGAATGGCACCCAGTAAAAGAACGCGCATTAGCACAAGGTATTTTTAACGCTGGCGCTGCAATTGGCGGAATTATTTCTCCACTTCTCATTGCATTCCTTTATACAAACTTTGGCTGGCGAACAACTTTTCCGGTTATAGCAACATTTAGTCTCATTTGGTTAATTCCTTGGCTTATAGTAAATAAAGGTTTGCCTAAAACACATCCGTGGCTGAGTGATGAAGAACGCGATTATATTACTAGCGGACAAGCAAATACAGCTAATGCGAAACCAGAAAGAATTTTGAAATGGAAAGAACTGTTAAGTTACAAGCAGTCTTACTCAGTAATCGTCTCCAGATTTTTTCTCGACCCGATCTGGTGGATGTTTGTCAGCTGGCTGCCGATTTATCTTTTCGAAAAATTTAATTTTGATATTAAACAGATTGGCTATTTCGCATGGGTTCCGTTTGTTGGCGCTGCTATAGGCAGTCTTGGCGGCGGATGGGCTTCCGGCTATTTAATTAAAAAAGGTTGGACAGTTAACAAAGCAAGAAAGACTGTAATACTTATAGGCAATCTAATTTGTTTACCTGCTTTAGTCTTAACAGCTTATGCAAGTACGCCATTAACAGCAGTTTTACTTATCGCAGTAATTTTATTTGGCTTCCAGGTATCAATAAACAATATTCAAACATTGCCAAGTGATTTCCTTACGGGAAAATCCGTAGGCTCACTAGCCGGACTCGGTGGAATGTCTGCTGCGTTTGGTGTTGTAATCTCAATGCTGCTTGTCCCCGAATTGACTAAAGTAAGCTGGGCACCATTCTTTATAATGGGCGCGCTGTTAGTTCCGGTTGGTTTGGCTTCTGTCTATTTCTTCAGCGGTAACATTGAAAAAATAAAGCTGGATGATTAGTTAATGAAAAAAATTATCATCATTGCGGCATTGCTCTCTACTTTGACTTATGCAGAAGTAAAACTTGCAAACGTTTTTACAAGCAACATGGTTTTGCAAAGAAACAAAACAGTTTACTTGTGGGGCAAAGCTGATGCCGGAGAAAAAGTAAAAATCAATTTCAATTCTCATTTGGTTAATGTAGAAGCTGATCAAAGCGGTAAATGGAAAGCTGAACTTCCATCAATGAATGCCGGCGGTCCATATGAATTAGTTGTTGAAGCGAAGAACAAGATTGTATTAAAGAACATTTTGATTGGAGAAGTTTGGATTGCTTCCGGTCAATCCAATATGGAATTTCAGTTAAGGAAATCTGCCGGCGGAGAAGATGAAATTTCAAAAGCTGATTTTCCATCTATAAGAATTTTTGTTGTTAAACATAAAGCTGCTGATACGCCTCAAGACGAAGTTGAAGGCAAATGGCAAGTATGCTCGTCCAAAACTATTGCGAACTTTTCCGGTGTTGCCTTTTTCTTCGGTAAAAAACTTTTTTCAGAACTAAATGTCCCGATAGGGATTATACAAGCGACTTGGGGAGGAACTCCGGCAGAAGCTTGGATGGCGAAAAATACTTTGGAAACAGATGAAGATTTCAAGCCGATTCTGGCCCGTTGGGAAAAGAAGATGAAAGATTATCCGACGGAGCTTGAAGAGTTTAACAGAAACGGGGAGAAATTAATTGCTGTCTGGAAAATTGACAGTGCTAATGCGATTGCGAAAGGAATGGCGCCACCAAGAAAACCTAATAAACCGGAAGGCACCGGAACACGCAACCAGCCGTGTGGTTTGTATAATGGAATGATATATCCACTCGCGCCATTTTCATTTCAAGGTGTTATTTGGTATCAAGGAGAAGCAAATGTTTCCCGCGCATATCAGTACAGAAAATTATTCCCGGCGCTGATTAATGATTGGAGAGAACTTTGGAGAGCCGGCTATTTTCCATTCTACTATGTTCAACTTCCAAATTTTCAACGTGAACCGGAGCCATCTAAAAGCGGTTGGACGGAATTACGTGAAGCTCAACTTTTAACTCTTGCAGTTCAGAATACCGGAATGGCTGTAACAATTGATATTGGTGAACCGGCAAATCTTCATCCTACAAATAAAACCGATGTGGGTTTACGCCTAGCTCTAATTGCTTTAGACAACGTTTATGACCGTGATGAATTTTTCTTTTCCGGTCCAATTTATAAATCGCATAAAATTGAAGACGGAAAATTTATTATTTCATTTTCTCATACAGCAGCCGGATTAATCACAAAAGATGGAAAAGTTTTACGCGGATTTAAGGTTTGCGGCGATAATCAAAAGTTTGTTGATGCCAAAGCGGAAATTGTAGGCAACGAGATAAAAGTCTGGAGTAGCGAAGTTGAAAATCCGGTAAGTGTTCGTTATGCGTGGGCGGATAATCCGGACTGCAATTTGTACAACAGCGGAATGCTTCCGGCTTCTCCATTTAGAACCGACAACTGGGAAGAAACTACTTTTAATGCAAGATAAATAGGCATTCAATGAAGAAGATATTAGTTCTAGTATTCTTGTCGCTCATCATTCTTAAAGCAGAAGAATTCAAAGTGAATAATACAAACGAAATAAAGTCTGTAATGAAAAAGGTTCAACCGGGTGATAGATTAATATTGGCAAACGGAGAATGGAAGGATGCTGTAATAGTGTTTGAGGCAGATGGAACAAAAGATAATCCGATTACACTCCGTGCAGAAACAGCCGGTAAAGTAATTCTAAACGGAAATTCCTCCTTAAAAATTGCCGGTGATTATTTGATTGTTGATGGGCTGAACTTTCAAGGCGGCTTCATTGAAAAGGGCGCGGTAATTGAATTTCGAAACGGAACTAAAAAAGAAAGCAATTACTCGCGGCTGACAAACACAGTGATTGAGAATTACAATCATCCCGATAAAAAAGTTGATTACAAATGGGTTTCGCTTTACGGAACGCACAACCGAGTAGATCATTGTTACTTCCGAAACAAAGCTTATCAAGGATGTTTACTTGTTGTTTGGCTTTCAGCCAAACCGAATTATCATTTGATAGATTCGAATTATTTTGCTTACAGGCCGGATTTAGGCAACAACGGCGGAGAAATTATTCGCGTTGGTACCAGCGATTGGTCGATGTATCCTTCCAACACAACTGTGGAAAAGAATTACTTTGAGCAGTGCAGCGGCGAACGTGAAATAATATCAAATAAATCAGTCTACAATATTTATAGATACAACACATTTGTTGAGTGTCAGGGCGCTTTAACACTTCGCCACGGCAACAACTGTGATGTTTATGGAAATTATTTCTTTGGTAATAATGTAAAAGGAACCGGAGGCGTTAGGATTATTGGCGAAGGGCACAAAGTCTATAATAACTATTTTCAAGACTTAGAAGGTGAAGATGCTTTCTCTGCTCTTTCAATTATGAACGGTGTTCAAAACTCACCCCTTAATAGATACTATCAAGTAAAAAATGCTGTTGTTGCATTTAATACTTTTGTAAATAACCGTCATAGTATTGAGATAGGAATTGGAAAGAATGATGAATTAAGTCTCCCACCAATTAACTGTACAATTGCAAACAACATTGTCTATTCCACAAAAGGTAAGCTTGTGAAAAATGTGGATGAACCACAGAATTTTAAATGGGAAGGCAACGTATTCTTTGGTTCTGAACTTGGGATTTCAAATCCGGGCGGAATAGAAATAAAAGACCCGCAAATGAAAAAGATTAATGACTTATTCATCCCACAAAATTTTGATGTCGTCCAAAATAAAGCAGCCGGTAATTATGATTTCATTGTTGAAGATATAGAGGGACAGAAAAGAGATCAACTTAAGACGGTTGGCTGTGATGAAGCGGGGGTTGCCAAAAGAATTCATTTACCAATGAATAAAAAAAACACGGGACCTTTTTGGCTAAAACATGATTAAGCAAATTCAAAAAATATTGTTACTGGTGATTTTAATTTCCATTTCTGTACATGCCAAAGAATTTTTTGTAACTACAACTGCGGAACTTTCTTCCGCAATTTCATTATCAAAGCCGGGTGATGTAATTGTAATGAAAAACGGAATCTGGCAAAACATACTAATTAATTTTCAAAATAATGGTAATTCGAGTTTCCCGATTACTTTGAAAGCTGAAAAAAATGGAGAAGTAATTGTTAGTGGTAAATCCAATTTGAGGATTGCCGGAAATTATCTGGTTGTTGACGGATTAGTTTTCAAAAATGGTTATTCTGTTTCGAGTCAGGCTGTTGTTGAGTTTAGAACTTCGAGCGGTATAGAAAGTAATTACAGCAGATTAACTAATACCAGCATTGTTGACTATAATCCTACAGATGCTAAAACAGACTACAAATGGATTTCACTATACGGCACACATAACAGAGTTGATCATTGTTATTTAAAAGGAAAAACACACATTGGAACAACTCTTGTAGTTTGGCTATCCAACAAACCGAATTATCATTTAATTGATAGCAACTATTTTGCTTACCGCCCGGTATTTCCGGAAAATGGTGCAGAGACAATCCGCATTGGTACAAGCGATTGGTCGATGTACGATTCGTTCACCACTGTTGAATATAATTACTTTGAGGAGTGCAACGGTGAAACAGAAATTATCTCCAGCAAATCTTGCGGGAATATTTATCGTTACAACACTTTTAAGAATTGCCAAGGCACATTAACGCTAAGACATGGCAATAGATGTATAGTTGAAGGAAATTATTTTTTCTGCGGAAGGAAAACTGATTCCGGAGGAATTAGAATTATTGGGGAAGATCATAAAGTAATAAACAACTATATCGAAGATTCTTACGGCACAAGTTATAAAGCCGGCATTACAATTATGAATGGCGTGCCGAATTCGCCTCTCAACAGATATTATCAAGTTAAGCGTGCTATTGTTGCAAATAATACTATAGTTAATGCTAGAATGAGTCTGAATGTTGGTGCCGGAAAAGATTCGGAATTATCGCTTGCGCCGCTTGATTGCATTATTGCGAATAACATTTTTCATTCAACACAATCTCCGCTTGTTACGTTTACTGATACACCAATTAACATGATCTGGAGTGGAAATATTTTTAACGGCGCAACAATTGGAATGACTCTGCCGGCAGATAACTATAATTTTAATCCGCAGTTGGTAAAAGGAAACGACAACATTTACCGCTTGCAGTCTGGAAGTATGGCAATTGATAAAGCTAGCTCAGCTTACAATTACACTTCGAAAGATTTTGACGGACAAACCCGCATCATTAACGATATCGGCGCAGATGAGTTTTCCAATGACCCGATTATGATTAATCCGGTTGGCTCAAAGGATGTTGGACCGGAGTATTTGCGTGCAACGTCTATCGAAAAAGTGGAAGGCAAAACTATACCAGCTGAATTTCGCTTAGAACAAAATTATCCAAATCCCTTTAATCCTACTACTGAAATTCGATATGAAATAAAAAATGCCGCTCATGTTACACTGAAAGTATGTGATATGCTGGGCAGAGAATTGGCCACTCTGGTGGATGAATATAAGCAAGCCGGAAGTTATAAGTCTCAATTCTCAATCCGCCAAACAGATGGCGGACAAGTTCACAATTCTCAATTTAGCAGCGGAGTTTACTTCTATACTTTCAAAGCTGGCGATTATTCTCAAACTAAAAAAATGATATTACTTAAATGATGGCAAAACTGAACTTAATAATTATTGTTTGTCTAGTACTTCTTGCGCAGAATTCTTTTGCTCAAACCGGCTGGCAGTCCGACGTAGTTACATTCGATTCAAAAGGAAAACTAGTTTACAAAACTGATAACGAAGGAAACCGTATTCCGGATTTCAGCTATGCCGGATTCCGAAATGGAGAAGTTGATATTCCAATTGTGCCGGTTGTAAAAACAATTTCTGCAATTGCCGAAGATAACACGTTACACATACAGAGCGCAATTGATGAGGTAGGAAAACTTCCTTTAGTCAACGGGATACGAGGCACACTTTTGCTCAAAGCCGGGAAATATGAAGTTACCGGAACAGTCAGAATAAATAAAAGTGGAATTGTATTGCGTGGCGAAGGTGATGGCGAGGATGCCACTACAAATACAATAATCTTTGCAAAAGGAAACACTCCATCCCAAAGGACTGTGTTAGTTGCGGGCGCCGGAAGCAATAACTCGTGGAATTCACAAGTCTCCGGAACTAAAACAAATATTGTAACTGATAAAATCTTCGTCGGAGAAAAGAAATTTCGTGTAGAAAATATTTCCAATTATAAAGTTGGTGATAACATCATCATAGTTCATCCTAATACTTCTGCTTGGCTTAAGGCAGTTGATTATGGCGGAACGGCAACTGACCCGGATTGGACTACTACAGATGGACTCACAATTTTGTACAATCGTTTCATCAAAAAGATTTCGGAAGATACAATTACTATTGACGCACCGGTTTTCAACACGCTGGATAGAAGCCTTTCTCAATC
Source organism: Ignavibacteriota bacterium (assembly GCA_043807765.1). GTDB lineage: Bacteria > Bacteroidota > Ignavibacteria > Ignavibacteriales > Melioribacteraceae > Stygiobacter. Next base: position 70,129 of record JAZDFQ010000072.1, on the reverse strand, counting down.
ATACATATACAAATACAGCAGAAGCGGATTGATGACCAATATTGGCATCGAGAACTTACGTGTTGATATCGAAATACCGGTTAATGATGTGCCTACTAATTCAAATGGAAACGAAGCTCATGCTTGGCATTCTATAGAAATGGTTCAGATTGAAGACGCTTGGATTAAGAATTCTACAATGATTCACTTTGGACAATCCGGTGTAATGACAAGCACAGCCACAAGAATTACAATAGATAACTGCAAAGCGATTGATCCAATTAGTATAATAACCGGGGAGCGCAGATATAACTTCAACATGTATAGAGCTTCTCAATTAATTCTTGTTAAGAATAGTTATGCGCGCTATGGCAGACATGATTTTGTTTCTAATGGCACGGCAACTGTTTCCGGATGTGTATTTTATAATAATGTTAGCGATAAAACATATAGCTCAAGTGAAGGACACAGATGGTGGAGCCAAGGACTGTTGTTTGATAATCTCACTTTTAATTCCCCTAACATGAGTTATGTTATTGGTTTCTACAATCGTGGAGATTATGGAACAAGCCACGGCTGGGCAGCGGTTCATTCAGTTGCGTGGAACTGTACTGTTAACGGTGGAAAGAATATCATTATTCAAAAGCCACCTACAGCTCAAAATTACGCTATTGGTTGCAGTGCAAATCTTATTACAGGTAAAACACCATACGCGCCTTACAGTCAGACGGAGGGATATATCGATGGCACTAACTTTTCCGGAATTAATCCAAAATCACTTTATGTAGTTCAGTTAAACGAGCGCTTGAATAATATGACAAGCATTAATGAAGGGATGGGACTTAAGAATAGAAGCGATTACCTTAAAGTATTTCCTAATTATCCAAACCCATTTAATTCCAGTACAACAATTTCTTATGAGTTAAATACTCCTTTGGATATTAAGGTGGTTCTCTATGATTCAATAGGAAGAAAAGTGCAAACTATTGAACATGGAGAGAAGAGTGCCGGTATTCATACAGCGTTAATTAATGCAGATAATTTATCTAGTGGAAATTATTTCTGCGTTTTCAATTTAGGAACAAGTACCGAGGTCCGAAAAATTGTATTACTTAAATAATTTTTTTTGATACTAATACTCGATAGCACAAACAAATAAGTAACAAAAACCAACAAGAGAGGTTAACATGAAAAAATGTATTCAACTATTCATTCTAGTTGCTTTATTTATTCCGGTAGTGGTAAGTGCACAAATTCAATCTGCCGCAACAGGTAACTGGAGTGACGCTGCTACTTGGGTGGGTGGTGTTGTTCCGTCTGCAACAAATGACGTTGTTATTGTAGCAGGCCATACTGTAACTCTTGATGCACCAACAGCCCAAATGAAAAACTTGACAATTGCCGGCTCACTTCTTTTTAACAAAACTGTTATTGTCGCTATGGCGGTGAATGGAAATATCCTCATTGAAGCAACTGGATCATTCAAAGTTCAATCTCGAACAGTTACTACTAGCTTATTGCATACACTAGAATTGAAAGGTGATTTAACTAACGACGGAACCAGTCTGGATTTTAGAACTGGCTCGTCTGGAAGTACATTGGGTGTTTGCAACTTGATATTATCCGGTACAAGCAACAGCAAGCTTACGGTAAGCACTCCCAGCACATCTTCGAATGGAAATTTTAACGCTATAACTATAAACAAAACCGGTGGAGCAAAAGTAATTTTGGGAAGTAATATTCTTATTGATGGCGGTTCATCATCGGAAGTTCCGGCCCAATCAATACTAACATTTGTTAGTGGATTAGTAGAAACTGGGAATTATACTCTTGTACATCAAACCGGAACATCTGCCAATATTATTGGAGCTTCCTCAGCAAGTTACGTTTATGGTAATTTAGGAAGAGGAATGGCCAATTCTGCTGGCTCAACTAAAACTTTTGACGTAGGCGACGCAAAAAACTACAGGCCAATTACTGTTCGGTCAACTACAGGTGGCTCGGCAACCGGTCATAATTTAGTAGTTGGAATTATTTCGGGTAATGCAAACACAGGCTCTAGTAAATTCACTGGTTCAGTAGATAAAGTTTCCGCTACAAGATATTATAAACTGACTTATAATAAAGGAGCTGGTGCAGCTACAATGAATTTTGATAAATTCTCACCTTCTTACGGCTCTGATGATGGTGTTAAAGCGGGAAATGTGAATTTAAGAGTGGCATATTCTTTAGATGATCGGGCAAACTGGATTGGCTTAAATCAATCAGTTAATCACGTTACAGATTTAACCAACCCATTAACTGTAATAACTCCGGATTCAATTGCAACTCCATTTACCCTAGCAGATGGAAAGTCTTGCTATGTAGCCCTAGCACGTGTTAGTGGAACTACCGAAAATTCATTGGCCGGTGGAACTGATGTTGAGAAAGAAGAAGCCCTTCCTTCCAACTATACTCTTGCTCAGAACTATCCGAATCCGTTCAACCCAAGCACAGTAATCAGCTATCAATTACCGGCTGCCGGTGTTGTTACTTTGAAGGTGTATGATGTTCTTGGAAACGAAGTCTCTACACTGGTAGATGAATTTCAGCAAGCCGGAACATACAATGCACAATTTAGTATTACAAATTCGCAATTGAGTTCCGGAGTATATTTCTACAAACTACAAGCAAATGGTTTTGTTTCAACAAAGAAAATGGTTTTGATTAAATAAAGGGATTTTTAGTAATGCCGGAACTCTTTCAAGAGTTTCGGCATATTTATTCAAAATGAATGTGGAATGAAGCAAAATAAGTCGAAAAAAATGAATATACCCAAGGCATTCTTTTTGTTGGCATTCGTATGTATCTCTTCTCTAAATGCAATCTTTCCTCAGGACAATAAAATCGAATTGATTGGGCTTGACTTATTAGAGCATGAAAAAGGAAGAGTGATATCTGCAGCCGAAAAGTATTTAAAAGAAGAACCGGTTACAATAACCTCATCCTCTTCGCCCCGCAGTGCTGGGGGCAAACACGATTTCTTTTCTGAAGGAGATTATTGGTGGCCAGATCCGGCAAATCCGGATGGCCCTTACATTCAGAAAGATGGAATGACAAATCCGGATAATTTTGTTGCCCATCGAAAAGCAATGGTACGGTTTAGTATTCAAGCCTCGGCATTAACTGCCGCCTATAAAATTACCCATCAAAAAAAGTTTGCTGCTAAGGCTATTGAACATTTTACTGCTTGGTTTGTCAATCCGGAAACAAGAATGAATCCACATTTACTCTACGCACAAGCAATAAAAGGAAAGTTTACCGGCAGAGGTATTGGAATAATCGATGCTATCCATTTGATCGAAGTAGCTCGTTCAATTAAGATTCTATGTGACGCTAATCTTATCGAGCAGAGTGACTTGATTGTAATCAAAAAGTGGTTCTTGGATTTTCTTGATTGGCTGACTACACATAAATATGGCGTTGATGAAATGAACGCGAAGAATAATCATGGCACATGCTGGGTAATGCAAGTTGCTGCTTTTTCGCAATTAGTTGGCGATGAAGATAAGTTGGAATTTTGCAGAAAACGGTTCAAGAAAGTTTTACTTCCGAACCAAATGGCGCAAGATGGAAGCTTCCCGCTAGAATTAAATAGAACGAAGCCATACAACTATTCTTTGTTTAATTTTGATGCGATGGCAACTATATGCCAAATTCTTTCAACAGAAAAAGAGAATCTCTGGAATTACAGCTTATCGGATGGAAGAAATATTAGAAAAGCTATTGAGTTTATGTATCCATTCATTTCTGATAAATCAACTTGGCCTTACAAGCAAGACGTTATGTTCTTCGAATACTATCCCGTTCGTCATCCGGCACTTTTATTTGGCGGACTAGCTTACAATGAGAAGAAGTTTATTGAATTATGGAAAACATTAAATGCCGATCTGGCCAATGAAGAAGTTATACGAAATTTTCCGATTCGCCAGCCTATCCTTTGGGTTGATCGAAATTATTAAACAAGCACAAATACGAGCAGGTCGTTTATGAAAAGAAGTATTCTCCTTATTGTTTTTCTTTTAATCGGGAATCAATCCTTCGGACAAAATTTGTACAAGATAATAGGCGATCAACTAATAAAGAAAGATAATATCATAAATGGAAAATTCCCGGAATATACTATAGATGGTAAATGGAAGGTGAGTGAAAAACCAAATTGGTTTGCGGGATTTACTTCCGGTGAACTTTGGTACATGTTTGATATTACCGACAATGTAGAAGTTAAAAAAAGAGCTCTAACACATGCCGATAATCTTATAAAGTATGCTTCGCTTGATAACACTCACGATCTCGGTTTCATTTTTCTAAACTCATGCGTTAAAGCTTACCAGCATACGAAAGAACAAAAATATAAAGATGCTGCAATTGAAGCTGCTCGTACTTTAGCTAAAAGATATATTACGAAGGGAAATTTCTTACGCGCTTGGGGAAAACTTGGTACTACTGACCGTGAAGGATTGATGATTATAGACACTATGATGAATCTAGAACTTTTGTTCTGGGCTGCAAAAGAAACGGGCGACTATAAACTATACGATATTGCTTACAAGCATGCAATTGTTTGCATGAATGAGCATGTTCGCAGCAATTATTCCACCTATCATGTTGTCGAATTTGATCCTCAAACCGGTAAAGTGATAAAGAAAAGAACGCACCAAGGTTTTTCGGATGAGTCAACTTGGGCGCGTGGAGAGGCTTGGGGAATATATGGTTTTGCAATCGCTTATAAATACACGGGAGACGAGAGGTTTTTCAATATTTCAAAAAACATGGCTTCTTATTTCCTTAAGAATCTGCCGGACGATTATATCCCTCGCTGGGATTTGGACTTGAAAGCCGATTCAGTTGTGAGGGATGCATCGGCAGCAGCAATTGCAGCTTCGGGTATGTTTCTTCTTTCCGAATTATCAGATTCTAAAAAAGATTATCAAAAATATTTAGACTTGGCAAAGCGAATCACAGAATCACTATCGAAGGATTACGTTTTTACAAAGAGCAAAAGAAATGTTGAAGAGGGAATTCTTCTGCATACGGTTTACAATTATGCAAAGGGTTGGGGAATTGATGAATCATATCCCGCTGGCGATTTTTATTTCATAGAATGCTTAAAGAAAACTTGGGATATATCTAATAAAGAAAAAATCATAAAAGATAGAACCGGAAGAGAAAGCTATCTTATAAATAATAACTGGTTTTATCTGGAAGTTGGAATTGCAGAAATTAAAAATTTATATCAATCCGCTATGGAATGGAAAAAGATAAATCTCCCACATACTTGGAATAAAAGCGATGCTTTAGATCAGACTCCCGGTTATCGAAGAAATATAGGCTGGTATGAAAAAGAAATATTCATTCCCACTACAACTTCAAATTGTGTTTATAAGCTGCATTTTGAAGGAGTAAATAACCGGAGTGAGGTTTTTATAAATGGCAGCAAAGTTGGCGGGCATCTAGGTGGCTTTGTTGGTTTTGATGTAGACATTACAAACTATATTAAAAAAGGTGAGATTAACACAATTCATGTAAAGGCTGATAATTCTTTTGACCCAAATGTTGTTCCTTCGCAAAAATCAGATTTTGTTGTTTATGGCGGTATTGCAAGAAATGTTTGGCTAAATATTCTGCCGCAGACTCATTTTGAAAGATTATTAGTACAAACTCCAAAAGTTTCGGCTGCTTCTGCAACTACTAAAATTCAATTCACATTAGACAGCTTAGTTGAAAATAGAAATGCCAAAGTCGAAGCATTTATTAAAGATAAAGCCGGTAAGACTGTTGCAACCAAAAGTGCTAGGGTTGAAATTCTGGCTGGTGCTGCAATATTAGACTTTGAATTCCCGCAAATTAAAAATCCAAATCTTTGGTCGCCTATATCTCCATATCTCTATTCAATAGAAATAAACTTATACGTTGATGGGAAAGTGATAGATAAAATATCCGACCGCATTGGGTATCGCTGGTTCGAATTCAAAGAACATGGTGCGTTTTATCTAAACGGAGAGCGATTACTTCTTCGCGGTACACACCGCCATGAAGAATTATCGGGTTACGGAAATGCTCTGCCAGACAGCATTCACAGAAATGATATTAAGATAATTAAGGAAATGGGAGCAAATTTTGTACGTCTTGCACACTATCCGCAAGCGCTTGAAGTTTACCGCGCGTGCGATGAGCTTGGCTTGTTAGTTTGGGATGAAAATCCTTGGTGTCGCGGTGGTGTAGGACCGAAAGAATGGCAAGAGAATACAAAAAATATTTTCAAAGAAATGATTGAGCAAAATTATAATCATCCTTCAATTATACTCTGGTCTATAGGAAATGAAAGTGATTGGCTGCCGGATTTTTACGGAGGTGATAATCCGGATTCACTAAAAAATTTTGCTATTACACTTCACAATCTGGCTAAAAAAATCGATCCCTACAGATACACTGCAACAAGAAAATTCCCAGCAGCTCAAGATATTGTTGATGTTTATTCCCCTTCGATATGGTCCGGTTGGTATTCCGATGTATATATAAATTACGAGAAGTCTATTACCAAAGCGCGAGATACAAATAAGAGACTATTTCATGCTGAGTATGGAGGAGATAGTCATGTCGGTCGTCATTCCGAAGCTCCAATTGATGGTGAAGGAAAAGTTACAACTACCGGAGGCGATGAACCTATTAACAAAATTAGAACAAGCAGTATTGCCAATATTGGCGATTGGAGCGAAAGCTATATAGTGGATTTGTTCGATTGGTACTTACATGTTAATGAAAATCTTGATTGGTTCCCCGGTTCTGCCCAATGGATATTTAGAGATTTTACAACTCCACTTCGTCCAGAAAATCCAATTCCGTATGTAAATCAGAAAGGATTACTGGACATGAATAACAATCCTAAAGATGCTTATTATGTTTTTAAAAACTACTGGACTACTAATCCAAAGTTTTGTTATATAGAATCGCATACGTGGCGAGAAAGATATGGTGCCCCAAATGAAAAGAAGGAAGTAAACGTATTTAGTAACTGTAGAGAAGTGGAATTATTCATTAATGGAATTTCGAAAGGGAGACAAATCAGAGATACCAAAAAATTTCCGGCTTGCGGATTAAGCTGGCAATTAATTTTTGCAGAGGGTGAAAATCAGATTAAGGCAACCGGATTTGAGGGAGGTAAAATAGTAGCAGAAGACAATTTGAAAATAAATTTTACTACTAAGAAAAATGATAAGCCGGAAAATTTGATACTTGAAAAAAGCAGAATGGCTAGTGGTAACTATCTTATAACTGCATTTGCAGTGGATAAAAATGGCAATCACTGTATCGATTTTAATGGTCGGGTTTATTTCTCTGTGCTTAACGGTGGACAATTTCTAGAAAACACCGGAACACCCTCCGGAAGTTCTGTGATCGAATTAGCTAATGGTAAAGCGCAAATTGTATTTAAGCATATTCCCTTAGAGAAGGGCGTAATTGAAGTTAGAAACCAAGATTTCAAAGGCACGTATTTAACGATAGAAGATTGACTCTAATTCCTTGAATTTTCGATTGGTGAGAAATGTTTAATTTTCGTTTTGAAAACCGTGTACCTAACGCCCTCAGTTTCCGAAATCATTTCAAATGATAAAGGGCTTTGAGTTACTTTGGATTTTGAAAAGGAATTTATTCTGGAAAGGAAATTTTGCTCGGTAGATGACTTGACTGCATCCATTACACTTACTTCACTGAACCCGGTAAGAAACAAAACAGAATTCTTATTCGAGATCATCAACTTTAGTATTACGCTGTAATTCTTTTCATAATTACCTCCGTGCCAATTTAAGGTAAATTGTTTTTGACTTTTGTCCTTGCTGTCTATCAATTTTAGCGTGTTTGGTTCGAGACTATATCTAATATTAGATCTTGAGAAAAGAGTATCCAGTTTATATAGGGATTTTAATGTTCCCAAGTAAACAATACTATTCTTTTGAAAGTCAGCCCAAGTAAGTTCGTTAGATAACTTCACGATCACATTTTTATTAGCGTTATTAAAAACATTCAATACTTGAGGCAATCCCATCGAAGCTCCAGCTCCTACAAATGTTACTTCAGCAATCTCATATTTTCCATACTTATTGGGGGCTAACTTAATTGAATCATTTAATGTTTTTTCACTATTTATCTGTGGTACACGTAAAAATGTTCTGCCATCGGTTTTCCCCTTTTCAGAAAGTACTAAATAGTCACCAAGAACAATAATTGTAGGAAGACTGCCGCTTTGTAAAAAATCTTTCCAAACCGGGTGCTCGGCAAAAGAACCACCCTTTGCAGAGTACTCTTGTCTTCCGAATTCTCTCCAAATAAAGGCTGCCGCCAATAATAGGATAATGCCAACGTAGAAATAATTTGATAGAACATGACTTTGTTTTAACGGAGAGTACTTTTCATTCGGCGAATATTTTACTAGATAATGCCCTTTTGGGATCTCAATTTTGTACTCAATTTCGTCAGTAGTTGTTAGATAATAATGTTCAAGTTTTTTTCTAAGGTTGCTAATATAAGATCTGATTAGTGGGTCAGTATTTGGGTCAAATTTAGAATCCTTGCCAAAAACCTCATGTGCAATTTCTGTCTCCTTTAAGGTCTCAACTTTTTGCGATTTAGCGACTAAATATTGCAGTAGCTCTTGGTATCTTTTGGAATCATGAAATTCTGGACTACTTAGAATTTTACTTAATAAGTTTTGCTTTTGTAGCTCGGTTAGCTGATTCATAACTTCATTATTTTTCTCATAAGAAAAAATACTCCTTATTCATTTAGAAAATCAAATTGGATTTGTTAATAGTTAGGTACTCATAAAAAGCATTTATGGTAAGGGTATTATTCGGCTGAAGCTATGACAGAAAACGAAAGCCTACTAGGTTTTAATTTGGATTATTATACCGCATTCTGCGCAAAAAATTACTTCTCTTCAAAATTCTATTTGACAAATTGTAATCATTTATTATATTTGATTAGTAGTTGTCTGAATATAATAAAACACTATATATCTGTTTTTATAAAACAACTTATTTATCTGATATAAACTGGAATAACGATGCCGCTAACTGAAATTGTTTATCTGTCAATTGGAATTTTCTTCTCAACAGGATTAATTCTCTTTATATCATTCTTTATGTTGAGTAGAATTAAGAGAGTAAAAAAGGAGTTTTCGAGGTAAAAGGGCAGTTAAATAGCAAGGAGGAATAATAGGCTGGATGCTTTCCAATGGGAGACAATCGGCTGGTCTCCCATATTTATCCTTCTTTTGTGATTTTAAAAAAATAGTTACCATTATCCGATTGATTATAAAGACAAGATTGCTTATTATTTTTATGCGCAGAAAACAAGAAAGCATAATAAGAAACAAATTTACTAGGAGTTTATATGAAAAAAATCATCATCGTTTTGATCTTCATGGGATTACTCATTTCTGGATGTCAGAATACCGAAAATCTAAGTGATCCTATTCATGACAAAATAAGCACTCAAGTAGCTCAGCCGCTAACTATAGAGTCTGGTTTTTTGGACTTGCCCAGTATGAAACAGACTGGTAGTAACGTAATGGATGATTTGACTGATGCAGCATTGATTAGTGGTAAAAGGGGTGGTGAATTGGAAGTAGAAGGTAATTTAGGTATTGCTGCAAGTGGGAAAGTTGAAGTTCATGGTACATTAGATATACCGAGAAATTCATTTTCTGGTTCTAAAGTGATATCGATGTCTGTAGATAAAGGTTTTACATCAGTAACCTTTGGTCCAAGTGGTTCAAGTTTTTCTAAATCGTTGATTCTTGATCTTGAATATGAAGGCTTAAAGTTGACCGGAATAAATTTATCTAATATTACGTTTGCTTATTTAGGGGCAGATGGCAAGATATACCCAGTGAACTATAAAAGCATAGAAGCAGATGTAGATGATGGAAAACTTACTGTACATGGTGCGGAGATAGATCATTTCTCAAGATTTGGATTTGTTAGGTAATCGTACTTGATGAATTGCTAGAGTAGATTAAGTAAGTTGCTTAATGTAGATGTTGTAAAAAGTTAAATCGGGATTAATACTGAAGGAATTATGCTTGAAAAAAATAAATTTGTGAAAGACCTCAATTCCTTGATTTCAGAGTGTCTTTCGTCTGAGCAAAGCAACAGTTATTTTCAAACTATGATCGAAACATTCTATCCAAATTCCTCCGAGATCGTGTCAACAAATGAATTATACAGTAGAATTTTCAATGATAGTTTGCAATCGGAAAAAGTACGCTTATTTGCCGACACGATAATTACTCACATCTCTAAAGAACTTTTAGAAGAAAAGTATATCGAATTTCTATTGCAATTTAGTAAACTTATCCTAACACAAGGGGAGAACAACCTTTCATATGAACTAGCTTCCACGGTTCTTTCACTTTGTGATTCGAAAAAAGAATATGAGTTGCTTAAAGCTCAAGGACTTTTGCTAACTGCTGAATTTTATATGAAACAGGCAATATGGAAAGATGCGGTCAGTTCAATAAAACAATCGATAGAAATTTTTGAAAGAAATAATTTTATTGCAGGCCTTGCTAAATGTGAATTCTTGATGGGCTCAATGTATGTAGAAAAAGGAGATCTAAAAGCCGGGAGGGTTCGTTTAGACAATTGTCTAAATTATCTAAGCCAAAGTAATGATCCGCTATTAACTGCAATGGTGGAAGTTCATTTTGGTATTATCTCTTACATTGAAGGAAACTTGCAAAATGCATTAGATTATTATGAAAAAGCTAAAGCTAAATTTGAAACTCACGGAGATTTGCGTAGGAAAGCTGAAGTTCTTCAGAATATTGGAATGATTTACCAGCAGCAAAACAATTTTACTAAAGCTTTAGATATTTATAACGAATGCATTGAAATTGCTAAAGACAAAGGCTATAAACCGATATTGAATTTGTCATTAATAAATAAAGCGGCGATTTTTTTAGAACAGAATGCTATTGAAAACTCTTTTAAAACGGCTCACGAAGCTATGACTTTAAGTTATCAATTGAATGATAAATTGTCCATTGCAGATATTCACAAAATTCTTGGCATTATCTCTAGTAGAAAAGAAAATTACTCTGCAGCAGAAACGTTTCTGTTGACTAGTTTAAGACTCAATAATGAACTAAATCAAGATTTAAATGCTGCAGAAACAAATTACGAGCTAGGCCTTCTTTATAAAACTAGAGGCGATAGATCTCGTGCGTTTACTCATTTATTGTCTGCTTATAAATATTATACTAAAAATAATTCCAAATCCCTCAGTGTCGAAATTGAATCGCATCTTTCTGGTCTAACTATCTAAATTTACTTTTGCTTCAGTAAATGGTTTATTGCAAAAAACACTACCGCTTTTTGATTTAGTTTCGGCTACCTCACTAATACAAATTTCTGCCCGTCTGTCGCATCTAGTGTAATAGGGGCAGCTAGCTTCACTACTTCCCTTAAAAGTAGAATCGGTACTAATTTTTAAGTCTAACATCGTTGAATCCAACAAGTACTTTGAATAAGGATGTTTAGGAAATTCTAAAAACTCTTCCATTTCCGCTATCTCAACAATAACACCGCCAAATAAAACAATAATTCTGTCACCAAAATCTTTAATTAACGCGATATCGTGTGTAATGACAATTAAGGTCATCTCGCTATGCATATTTTTGTAGTCTAAGAATGTTTTGAAGTTTTCTTTGGACTCAAAATCCTGAGCTGAAAATGGTTCGTCTAGTATTAAGACTTTTGGTTGAGTAAGAAGAATTCTTGCCAATGCTACGCGTTGTCTCTCACCCCCACTAATATTGTTGCATTGCTTATCAAGTAAGTCTTCTGAAATTTTAAGTTCCCTTATAGTTGACTTGAGGAAGTGGTCACTCGTTTTTACGTCTCGAAGCACATCTAAGACTTTTCTTCTGGGATTAAGAAGCTCATCCGAATTTTGAAATAGTATCTGAATAGAATGCTTGGAATTAATTAGCTTTGATTCGTATTTAATTGTTCCGTTTGATGGTTTATGGAGTCCTGCAATCAATTTTACAAGTGTTGTTTTCCCGGACCCGCTTTCTCCAACAATGCAAAATATTTCGCTGTCGAAAATATTCATCGATATATTGTTAAGAATTACATTTTGTGAGTTCTTATTTGTAAAGAGAGGATATGAAAAAGTAACCTTATCTATTTCAATTATTGGATTCATCAAATATTCTTTTGTGAAGTGTGCATTAACTGTTGTTCACTCGGTATTACTAGCTTTGAAATGTCGAAATTTAATCCATCCTTTGTAAGTATAGCAACTGAACTTGCTGTGTGAATTGCAAATTCAATATTTTGAGTCACAAGAATAATCGCCGAATTATTATCTTCGCACCATGTTTTAAGTTTATGGCTCAGTAAATTAATGAGCGGTGCATCTAATGCCGAAGTAGGTTCATCGAGTAAAAGTATAGGAGTTTTTGCAAGCAATCCCCATATAATTGCTATTCGCTGAGCAGAACCTACACTTAGCTGGCTTGGGGATTTTTTTAAAATATCATCCGGCGTTGGTAGTAGAAAGTAATTCAGATAGGATTCTAATTCATCCTTTTGAGATAGTTCATTAAAATAATATTCCAATTTCTTTAACGGATCGAAACAATTTGATGCGTCTTGAAAAATATATTTTACATTATTTTTTCGAGCTTTGGTTAACTCTATTTCGCTAGCTGCAAGTAGTTGTGTTCCTAACAGATTAATGCTTCCTTGGACAGAGAGGTTATTCTTATCAAGAAGTAAAAGTGAATTCAAAAGAGTAGTCTTTCCTATACCGTTTGATCCTACAATAGCAAGAATTTCTTTTGGCTTCAGTTCAAATATGATGTTGTTCAGAATAACCGAGTTATAAACAGTCGGTTTTCTAGTAATTGATTGTATGTTAACACTCAGCATCAGCATATTCCCGGTTGTTTCTAGACTGTTGATTTTAGCATGTAATCATTATATTAAATTATAATTCCTAATAAGTACTATTGTTTAGTAAAGAAGTAACCTCAGGCAATTTATGAAAGTTATCCAAATAAAATTACGAAGAATTTTACCAGGGCTTCTTTTTTTAATTTTTGTTTCATGCACAACAAATGAAAAATCGAAACAAATTGTTGTAGGGCTGGAAAGCGACATCCAAACGCTTAACCCGCTTTACACCATGAGTGAAGCAGAGGCAAATATTTCCGAATTAATATTCTTGGGATTAGTAGGACATGACTGGAACAGTGAAAAAGGAGAACCGATTTCATTCCCGGTTTTAGCAAGCCAAATTGAGTGGGAAAATGACTTTTCATCTGTGTTAATAACTTTGAGGAATGATGTAAGGTGGGAAAATGGTAGTGAGTTTACAGTTGATGACATAGTATTCAGCTTCGACCTGTACTCAGACAAAAAAGTTGAAAGTAGATTCTTCGGTACATTCTACAATTACTATCTAAACGAAGATTTGAGTATTAATCTTACAAAAACTTTTGAGGTAATCAATCCGCACAAACTTAAGATTAATTTTCTACCAAATAGAAATGTAACATATTATGATTTTGATCTCCCTATTCTACCTAAATATTTATTTGAAAAATATAACAGATCTGAACTTGCTACTACAGATAAAATTAAAATCAGCGGCGGTACCGGCCCATATAAGGTGAAAGAATTTATTAAAAGCCAGAACGTAAAGCTTTCTGCTACTTTAACATCAATTTTCAGTAAACCGGATCAGATTGAAGAGGTGGTATTTAAAATTGTGCCGGATTATACTTCCAGAATATTTCAACTTAAAAATGGTGATATAGATATTACGGAATATATTAAGCCCGAAGATGTACGAGAATTAAGTAATCTTAATATGTTTTTGATTAAGCAACGAAAAGGAAGAGAGTACGATTACTTGGGCTTAAAAGTAAACTTTGAAGGTATCGGTAAGAAGAAAGCTAACGGATTATTTGATTCGCAACGAATCAGAATGGCTATCGCGAAATCGATAAATAGAAAGTCGATTTTAAAAGAATATCTGCTTGGTAACGGCGAGTTAATGGCAAATCTCGTCTCGCCAATATTTACCTCATTAAATAGAAGCTCGATTCCTATTCAATATAACATTGATGAAGCAAAGGCTATTCTTGATTCAGAAGGCTGGACTGATTTCAATAACGATGGCCAAATAGAAAAAAAAGGAATTCCATTTTCATTCACACTTAGTTTTTCGGCAAGTAATCTTTTCCGTGAGTATGCGGCTATAAGAATTCAGAATAATCTAAAAGCTGTTGGAATCAATGTTAAGCTACAAGCCCTTGAACCAGCGGTTTTTTTTGAAAAAATGTTTAACAAAGAACTTGAGGCATGGCTTGCCGGCTGGAGTGTTCCGGTACCGCTAAATCTAAAACCGTACTGGCATTCCGATCCCAGTATTGCACAAGGAAATATTTCTTCTTATAAAAATGATAGAGTTGACGGAATACTAGATAAGCTGGACATGCAGCTATCGGATAATAGCCGTAGAGATTTAATCAGAGAACTTCAAGAAATTATTTCTGCTGATCAGCCGGTGATCTTTCTATATTGGATTGATAATTCTGTTGCAATTAATTCACGTTTGCAAAATGTGAAGGTTTCACCGTTAGCTACAATTCAAAAGTGCTGGGAATGGAAGATAAATTAAAAGCAAAACGAAAATGGACTAGAGTAGTTTCTTCGTTTTCTACTTATTTGATAACATTATTCCTTTTGATAAGTGCCATTTTTTTTCTTTTACGTTTGTCACCGGGCAATCCAACTTTAAAATATCTGTCTCCGCAATTCAATCCGCAACTGTACGAGACTGTTAAAAACAATTACGGGCTTGATAAATCCATAGGTGAACAATATCTGAAGTTTTTGGCAAACATTGCTCAAGGCGATTTAGGAATTTCTTACACATACAGAGAACCAGTACAATCTATAATTTTAGAAAAAGCGCCATTCACTATGCTTCTGGCAATTATAAGCTTTGTCTTACAAATATCTGTTTCAGTTGGACTGGTGCTATATTTTCATAAGCAGAGAGAAAAGTGGTTTGAAAGAGTGTTAAATAAAATTTCTTTGATAATGTATGCTATGCCTACTATGGTGGTCGGCATCGGTTCTATCTTTATCTTTTCCATTGTGCTGAAAATATTTCCTATTGCCGATGTTGTTTCAACAAATTATGATGAGCTAAATTTTTTGCAGAAAATTTTTGATTTAGTAAAACACCTTACATTACCAATAATTACGCTTTCACTTCCGGGAATAATAATTTTTTACAATTATATCAGAGAGAATGTTGAAGCTACCGAAAAGCAAACATTTATTAAATTCTTGCTTGCTAACGGATTTGAAAAAGAAATTATTTTTAAAAAGCATGTTCTTCCAAATTCTATAAATCCTTTGATCTCAATTCTAGGTACCGAGCTAGGAATACTATTGGGGGGAGCTATTATTACCGAATCACTATTTGGATTACCCGGATTAGGAAGGCTTACTGTAACAGCAATTCTAGAGCGGGATTATCCGCTCGTCGTTGGGTGTGTTTTATTTTCCGGTTTTTTTGTGCTATTAGCCAATTTTGCTGCCGATTTGTATAAAATAAAAAGAGATATACAACTAAACCAGAGCATTAACGTTAGTGCTTAAGAAAATCCAAATATGGCAAGCTATAGTTTGTTGTTTACTTTTTATAACAATGATCCGCCTCAATGAAATTCTGATTACGGTTAAAATGTTGTTTGTTTTTTTTAGTTTGCTAATTAATAATTACAACAGTGCACTGGGTTTGCTTAAAGGGAAAATAGTCGACCAATTTGTTTCGCTAGTGAGCTTGTCGATTTTGTCGTTTCTGATTATAGTCCTACGAAGGAAAATATTTTGGTTGAGTAAAAAATGCTCGTGGAATGCATTGATGATAATTTTACTATTATTACTTTTTTTGTTTGCTCCATTGCTCGCACCGTATGATGATAATCTTCAATTTAATTTGCCGCAAGCTAAAAGATTAACTCCGTTTTCAACACAGCAGCTAATAGACAAAGTAAATCCAGCTTATGGAAATAATAAGCTGAACACATTTCATGAATATGAAGGATTGTTATTCAGAGAGATCGTTTCTTCTGATTATTATTTAACTGACAAGCTGATCGAAAATGAAATTCCCGGTGAAATTAAGTCAACTCAAATAACATTTATTTTAGGCACGGATGAATATGGGAGGGATGTACTTTCTAGAATTATATATGCAACTAGATTTTCACTAATGATTAGTTTCTTTGCAATTGTAATCTCTGGTATACTCGGTATAGTCCTTGGTTTTGTTTCTGGATATTACGGTGGATATACAGATGTAGTACTGAATCGAATTGTGGAAATGTTCTTAGCAATACCCTTTATCTTTCTAGTAATTCTTAGTGTAGCTTTTTTAGGTGATTCACTAGCAACAGTGATAATAATTTTGGGACTGGCCGGTTGGATGAGCTTATTCAAGGTTGTACGAAGCGAAGTACTGAAACTCAAAACAAGAGATCATATAGTTACAGCCAAAATGATCGGGATGAGTTTATCAAACCTATTAACTAAAGAATATCTTCCATTATTACTTCCCTCAATTTTCGTTAATATAATTTTTCAATTTGCATATATTTTAGTGGCGGAATCTTCGCTTAGTTTTTTGGGGATAACGGGTAATTACTCTCATCCTTCTCTTGGAGGAATGATACAACAAGGATTTGCAAGCTTAAGCAATGCTTGGTGGATTGCTCTTTCCCCAACAATGGTAATAACATGGATATTTTTAGTCGTTCATAACGTTGTGCGGAAAATGAATAGTACCGAGACAAATATATTTCGTTGACTATTTTAATATTCATTACTTGCTCACCTTACGCAAGAAACAAAATGAATATCTTTTCTCAGTGATTCTCTGTATTTGCTCTGTGTTTCTTTGTGATATTTCTATTTTTTTACACAGAGATAAAACTTTTTGCGTAAGGTGAGTTACTTACTAAAGTTACGCATTTATTCAAACAGCTTCGCCACTAGGACACAAAGCCACTAAGAAATTGTGAATAAGCAAGCGAATTTTGATTTTTTCCTTTGCGCCTTTGAGACTTAGTGGCAAAAACTATTTCGTGCGTAACATGAGTCACTTACTAAAAGTAACTGTAAAAGTACTTCCTCGGTACTTTTCGCTTTCCACAAAAAGTGTGATGTTATTTAATTCAGCATATTTTTTTACTAAGGCAAGTGCCAAACCATTTCCTTCATACTTTCTTGTAATGCCATAATCTTCTTGGGAGAAGTTTTGAAAAAGATTATCCAAGTAAACGGGATCAATTCCAATTCCGGTATCTTGAATACTTACCGAGAGTTTACCATTTGCATCGCAAAATTGCATTACTCTAACAGCTCCTTTCTCAGTGAATTTAATTGCGTTCTCAATTATCTCTTGAAAAATCTGATATACCATAAATCTGTCGCATTCAATAGAATTGATTTCGGTTGCTTTTTGAAACATGAGATAGATACCCTTCTCGTTGGCAACACGTTCAAATTTTGAAACAACATCTTGAAGTATTTCTTCACTTAGCTGTATCTCCTCTTTGAATATTTCGTAATAGCCCGATCTTATTTTTGCCATTTCCATTATTCTGTCAACGGTTCGTATCATTCTGTTGCTTCCATCTTCCAACATTGCAAAAACTTCTTTCACTTCAGGATTCTCAGAAGTTGAAATCATAGATTTCAATAAAAAGAGGCTGCTCTGAATTATATTAAACGGTGTTCTGATTTCGTGTGACATCTGTGTTAGAAAATGATTCTTTAGCTGATCAAGTTTTTCGGTTTCCCGTTTGGCTATTTCGAGTTCACTATAAGCACGCTTTAGTTCTTCGTTTGCCTTGTACTGGCGGCCATGCATCAAAGCATTGTTGATGGCAATGCCGGCTTGAGAAGCAAGAACCTCAAATGTCTCGGTTATTTCTTTCGAATCAATTTTATTAAGTGTACGGCTATCAACATATATTACTCCAATCGTTTCTCCCTCGGTCTGCAAAGGAGCACACATAATTGTCTGCAATTCGAGATTAGTGATACTTTCGGATGCTTTTGCTGGAGTGTTCAGCGCAGATTCGATAAATCTTGATTGACCTATTTTGAAAACATCGTTTACTACACTTCTTGATATATTAAACAGATCTACAGAGAGTCTTTGTCCTTCTGAATTTAGGCTCAGTACATTTTCCAATTCTCCCGTCTCGGTTTTTAACACAATAAAACCACGCTCACACATTGTTAGCTTTATTGCATGCTTAAGTACTAGTTCCAGCACTTCTTCCAGCACTAATGAACTATTAATTTTTTTTAGAATTTTCAGAATGACTTGTAATTTTGACGAACCTTGTTGATCATCATCCGACAAATCCAAATCTCTTAGGAATTCAGAAAGCTTCATGTTGTTTCCTTTGTAATACGCTATAAATGAAAATTTGTATTTAACACAATCTTACTAACAGATTTCTAACTGTTAAGATTTTCAAGTATTAATTTGACATGCAACTTGAAACTACTCTGTTTATCTTTATCCGAGAAAGAAAAGGAAAGCTGCTCAATAATAGAATCCGAAATTTTAGCAAGCTTATTCGCTTTATAGATATTCCCGCGCTTATTGTAGTGCAGTGATTCTATGTAAAATGCTTTTGCGCAAGTTAAGTTCAAAGGGTAATCCGCAAGAAGAGAGATGCAATTGGATAAATGTATGGTTGGATCATCTAGTTGTGATTTATAAGTAATTAATCCAAAACATAACTCCTTTTCAGCTTCATAAATATTTTTTTGCGGTACTGTCTGAGATATTGTGCAACTATCCAAGCGGGATTTTGCATCCATAAGTTTGCCTTGCATAATAAGGCTGCTAATTAATGCAAAAAATGTAAAATGATAATTAATCTGATCCTCACGCTCTCCGCTTATTGAAAAATTTGTAATAGATTTGCTTAGCAATTGCTCTGCCTTTCCAAATTTGTTTTCCAACACACAAATAAATCCATCTAATAAGTTTATGTAGTTCATGGCGGAAGCAGAGATCAATTTATCATTTAATAGCTTAGTGTACTGCTCTAGAACCGCGGATAATAAAGTAACGTTTCCAACTACAAAATAATGTTTGCCGGAGGCAAAAAGCGTTTCTGCCAGCTCGGCAAAGCTTCCAATTTCTCTGAAAATGCTCTCGGATTTTAAAAAACACATTTCGGAATTTTCAAATTGTCCTAATGCAGAATTAACCTCTCCCAAATTTAGGTAGGTTAATCCGATGCTATTTAGATCGCCTACGCTTTCGAAAATAGCAAGTGATTTCATGTATTGTTCTTTTGCCGTTTCATACTCGCATAAATCGAAAGATAATACCCCATAGTTAAGTAACAGTTTTGCTTCCTGCTCTAAGTTCCCAACGGATTGATTTAATATAAGCGCTTCATTCCAAATTAGTTTGGCGTTTTCGTAATCTGCCAGCATTGCGTAAATACCCCCTAGGTTGATCTTCATTCCGGAAACTCTGTCAATTTGATTAGATTCTTCAAAGAGTTTTATTGCCAATTTTAGATTAGATATGGCTTCTTCAAAATTGTGATCTCTGTAAATGGAAATTAGAGCCAATAGATTATGGACCTTGCCTTTATCATCTAATTCCAACTTCTCGTCATTTAATAACGCCTTGCAAATATCTAGCGTAGTTGAATAATTACTAAGATAAAGATTAGCATCTGCCAAGGACACCAGCACTTTGTTTTTTTGATTTGGACTTAAACCCTCATCTAAAAGTTGCTGGAAAATGTCAATCGCAGTTTGATATCTCGCCTGAGCTATTTCATTTTCACCTTTCAATATTAATAATTCGGTACGCAGAACAAGGCTGATTTCAGAAGCTAACAATGATTCAATTTCCGAGATGCATTCTTTCGCCTTCCCGATTTTAAAATATGTTTTACACAGTTCATGCTTAATTTTAACTTGTTTGTCGAAAGAAATATCTAATGTGACAGCATGTTCAAGAATCCGAATAGCATAATTGAAAGCAGAATTAGAGAACGCTCTTGTGTATTCTAAAAAATAGTATTGAAAGCCGGATTCTATCTCACCACCTTTTTCAAATTGTGTAGCGATGTCGAAAGCATTAAAATCTGCTTGATGCTGCATCATCCAATTTGCAATTCTTATATAAAAAGAATTCGGGAATGATGTTTTTGCTTCGACTGCTAATCTAATTCGCTCTGATGATAATCTACACTTCTCATCAAGAGAGTTATCCTTAATTAAGTTAACTTGAGATAGTGCTCTAATATTTGTGCGGGCTTCATTAACGCTTATCTTTAAAAGTTGCGAGATATCTTCATAACTCAACTCTCTGTTAAGCACAGAAAGTACATCCAAAATATCACTCGAAACTTTGCTCGTTTTCAGTAAAGAATTTTCAAGTTCTAAATCATCTGCCTCTATTAATTCTTTTTCGAAACAATCTGCTTCAATTGAAACCGAGCCGTCGGATTTATTGATTCTTAAATACTTACTAGATAGAAGCTTTGAAACCATTCTAGCAACGTTCCCAATTTTCAAATCAGAATAGGTGAGGACTATTCGCGCTATCTCACTGATTGGCAGTAAGGCAGAAAGTGATGATTTTAAGAAATCTTCAGTTTCGCTACTATTAAGTGCAGAAAGTTTAATTCGAACTGACTTTGCAAATAGTGGGGCAGTTTGTTTAGTATCAATATCAAAAGCGATAAGTACATGAATTCCCTTTGAGGTTAGAAGTGGTACCAGCTTTAGAATATTTTCCCTTGTAACTGAATCGTATTCGTTAAAATCATCCAGCATTAAAGTAAAGGAGCATTTCAAACTTATTTTGGAAATTGCTCTATTTGCAGATTGAAGAGTTAATTCAGCTGGATTAGCCAATAGTGATTTTATAATACTTTTTATCTCTGTCGATAAATGTTTATGAACGAATGCATTATTACACAATTTGCTTATTAATACGAAAAAGAACGATTGCGTGTAGTCAACATCCTCTTTTGTGATTAGAATACTTTTTTCAGAGTCGTTTTCCAGTTTTTTAAGCAATGTCGATTTCCCGCTATCAACAGAACCGGTAATTTCAATTGGCTGTATATTATCTTTTGTCTGTATATAAGCTGTAATATTAGAAAGTAGATTGGTTCTATCATAATAAATTGCCGGAAGAAACTCTTCTGTTGTATTTTCTTTAAGCTCTAGGCCTAGTTCATGTAAAAAATGGATACAACTAGCTGGCCGCTTTTCCGGGGAAGCATTAAGTGCTTTTTTAACTACTTCATTTAACGAGCCGGTACCAATAGAATCTTGAATTTCTTTGTAGGCTTCTAGAGATAATTTTATATCGTGGATAGTGCTAAATGAATTAAAAGGAAATTTCTTGTAAAGTATTCTATAGATCAGCACTCCTAATGAATATAAATCTGATGCATATGATATACCTTCTCTTTTCAAAACTTCCGGAGCCATGAAGAACGAACTGCCCCTAATTGAATTCAGACCTTTAATAGTGGCCACGCTTACAAGATCAAAATCTACCAACTTTAAAGTAGGCTCGCTTAGATTGCTAATAAGTATATTCTCCGGTTTAAGATCGGTATAAACCAGATTAGAATTGTGCATGTATTGAAGAACGGAAGCAATTTCTCTGACCAGTTTTAGCAAAGCTGGTTCATCTATTTTGTCTAAATAATTATCTAGAGAGAGTGAGTCAAAATATTCTAAGACAAGCATCGAATCACTTTCGGCTATTCTGTGTTTATTCCAATCATCTATATCGCTATAAACAACAGTTCCATATTCGTAGGCGCTGATGATGTTTGGATGGCTAAGCTTACTTAGTACAAAAAATTCTTCTCTTAGTAATTGATGCTCTTCAACGGGTCTTATCTTGGATAATATTTTTAATGCAACGTAGTTCTCGTTGTAAGTATCCAGAGCTTTGAACACCTGACTTCGGCCTTCGCCAACTTTATTTATAATTTGATAACGAAGATTTATCATTTCAATCTACCATAATTCGGGGCTTGTATTTAAGTTCGATCAATAAATTCTATAATACAACTATCTCTAATGGATAAAGAATAGACATTACTATTGAAAATTGCATTAGGATCCAAAACTTTGAGGAACGAGTACCCATAATGCATTTAGAAGAATTACTAGGCTAAGATATAAATATTATAGTAAAACAGCATGAGACCTGAGTTCGAGATAAATGTTTACTACAACCGGTTGTGAATAAAAATAAAAGTTGGAGACCTCTGAAAAATTATTTTTGAATGTCATTGCGAGGAATGAAATGACAGCTTGTCCCGCAGATGTATTGCGGGAAAGCAATCTCGATTTTTGATTCAAAAGATAGTTTTGAGTTTGCTTCACTTTGTTCGCAAAGACAATAATTGCAATATTTCAGAGGTCTCAGTTGATTAATACCGGCAAAAGTAATTTTCAATATTTAATCTGTGTTAATCATAAAAATTAGTTTTATCTGCGTTCTATTTTTCAATCAAAAAGTTGCTTTTGTCGCAGACAGTAATTTATTCACACAACCGGTTACTACACTATTGGGTAATTAAATTCTACTACTTCCACTTGTGCGGAGATTGTTTTTAAATATCGAAATCATTAGCTTGTAAATGAATGAGGCAACTTATTGAAATTAGCTAAGTAGCAAAGGCAAAATATTTTAAGTGGCTGAATTTGTTAGCTAAAGTATTAGTAGAAAACAACAACCCATTCGGGTAGTGTGATGGTAACTTTATTATTCTAATTTCCTATTAGTTAGAAGACAAAAGAACAACCTTTGTTATCCTCTCACTTTGTTTCTAATGTTTAGGCACTAATTTCAACCAAGAAATTAATTCTACAAATCAATCATATCTTAAAAACATAGGAGGCTTTAATGAAAAGATACTCTTACGGCGTTATCTTTTTCGCGTTACTATTTATGGTTCAGATTCAAGCTCAATTATTAACCCGCACAGCGGAAATTAAAGAACCCTCCGGTAAAGAGGTTGGCGGTTTTGGCGGCGTAATTGCGGGCGTTGATTTTGATAAAGATGGTAAACCCGAAATTTACGTTTGTAACACGAACATGGTTGACCGTGCATACGAATTAGTGCCGAGAATATATAAATTCGAATTGAACCCGGTAACAGCAAAGTGGGACTCAGTTTGGTCAGCAACTTCTCCTCTCGAAAATCAAAACACTTGGCCTGCTTTTACTTGGGGCGACTTAGATAAAGATGGCAGACCTGAAATCTATTGGGGTGTTGTTAATTTTGGCACTTATCCGGATGTTGCTAGAATTTTAGTTTATGAATACCCCGGTGATGGAAGTGATAATATGGGAGTTGCTGATGGACTTGGCGGATTTCTCCCAAATGCAATGACAAATATTGAAGCAGGAGCAGGTCTAAATATTAGACCAGCTAAATTTGTTATTGCAGATCCGGACGCAGATGGAAAAGAAGAATTAATCTTTTGCGATAGAGCACCTTCTATGCATGTTGGTGTTCTTTCAGTGGATAATATTCCTAATTTAGGTGGTGGAACAGAAAAATGGACTGTTGAGTACTCAGGGAAAGGCATCACAGCCTTTGGTACCATTGCTAAATATGATGTTGCTGTTCTAAATAATGTTGTTTATGTTTTTGATAACCCAACTACAGTAGGAACTGCTAAAGTCTATGGTATTAAATATTCTAACGGCGCTTGGCAAGCTCCGAAAGTACAAACTGGAGTTGCCAACGGTAATGCTTCATTTAAGGGAAGTAAAGTAGTTGATATTAATGGAGATGGCAAAAAAGAAATTCTACTTGCTGAATGGCTCGGAAATGCTAAAGGACAAGGTGCAAAAGTATGGTTGCTGCAGCAAGTTGCAGACACGCTGCAAGGAACTGCATTAGTTGATTTGGAACCACTTGGCGCTGTTCGCCTTAATGGAGCAGATGTCGGTGATCTCGACAGCGATGGTAAATTGGATTTTGTTTGTGCTGCAAGATATGATGCAAACAATAGCAAAAAGGTACCTGTATTTAGAGTTGAATATCAAAGTGGAGATATTGCCGCTGCCGCTAGCTATACGGCTTCTGTAATTGATTCCGCTTACTGGACAAAGAACGGAGATATGGATGTTGTAGTAGTTGCAAATGTAGATGGTGATAAAGATGACGAAGCACTTTACACTCAAGGATATTCAAGAGGCAATGCTAACGATGATCCTATGCCTCTAATTGTTCTAGACAGCAAGTACACAAAAGTATCTGTTGAAAAGGAGCTTGGAATATTACCTACTCAATTCTATTTAGAGCAGAATTATCCAAATCCATTTAACCCTAGCACACAGATTAAATTTGGTCTTACCGAAGCCTCCAACATCGAGTTAAAGATTTATGATATTCTCGGAAGAGAAATTGCGGTATTGATCAATAAAGAATTTATGAATGCGGGCTCTTATTCGGTTAAGTTTAATGCCGGTAATCTTGCTAGCGGAATTTACATCTATAAGTTATCTACAGAGAAGAATACAGTTTCAAAGAAGATGCAGTTACTCAAGTAATCAGTAGCATGTTTAAAAGGGTTGTCAGAATTTTATCACTGAAGAAATTCATAAGTGAGTGTTCTGAAAACCCTTTTCTTTTATATAACAGCTTGTAAACTGAAAGTTTAGTATATCATTTTTCGTTTTTCATACATCTAATTTTGCTCTGAGGTAACGATGAAAAAACATTTACTTCCGTTCACATTCATCCTTTCGATTTTCTACTTTCTTTTTAGTTCTCAAAATTTTGCCGGAGGAACCGGAAAAATTGCCGGTAGGGTTTCTGACACGGAAACTAAGGAAGACTTAATAGGTATTAATGTAATTATTGAAGGAACTGCAATTGGTGCCGCTACCAATATTGACGGAACTTACGTTATAAACAATCTGGAACCGGGAGTTTATTCTTTGGCAGTAAGCGGAATTGGTTTTCAGAAGAAGATTATAACCAATGTAAGAGTATCGAGTGATTTTACAACTCGAATTGATGTGCAGCTTCAATCCGAAGCAATAAATTTGCAGACAATCGTTGTGGAGGCGGTAAGGCCGTTAATTAGAAAAGATTTAACTTCCTCACAAACAAACATTGATGAGTCTCAAATAAAAACTTTGCCGGTAGAAAGCATCACTCAAATTTTATCTCTACAAGCCGGTATTACTAAAGGCTCCAGCGGAGAATTGCACATACGCGGCGGACGCTCAACTGAAATAGCTTACAATGTAAATGGAGTCTCTGCAATAAATCCTTACGATTATGGCAGAACCGTGCAAATTTCTACCAATGCTGTTCAAGAACTTTCTGTTGTTAGCGGAACATTTAACGCCGAATATGGAAACGCGCTTAGCGGTATTGTTAATACTATTACCAAGGAAGGTGGTTCTAAGTATAAAGGTACATTAACTTATTATACCGGTGATTATCTGAGCTCTAGTAAAGATGTATTCTTTAATATTGATAAAATCAGTCCGGTTAACAACCAAGTTTTTGAAGGAACATTTAGTGGACCAATCCCATTGCTTGAGGATAATTTTACATTCTTCTTTTCCGGCAGATTCAATAAAGACAAAGGTTATCTATATGGAATAAGGCAGCACACTATTTATGATTCGCTATCCAGAGACGCTGTGGTTGCTGATAAAATTTATCTTGCACAAACCGGCGATAATTCTATTGTATCTATGAATCCAAGTGAAGACTTGAACACGACAGCTAAGCTTACTTACAAACCGATCTCAAATATTAAAATTAATTACGATGTAGTTTTCTCAAATTCGAAATATCAATCATATGCGCACGATCTTAAATATAATCCCGACGCAAATTACCAGCGCTCGCAGTGGGGATTAATAAATTCTTTGGAATACAGACATACACTTAATAACTCAACATTTTTTTCGTTAAAGGGTTCATACAATATTTACGATTTTAAGCGCTATTTGTTTCCGTTGCTAGATGCATCCGGGAGTGAAGTTTCGTTTCATCCCGGTATGAGTTTGAGCGATCTTCACGCTGATCCGAGATATCAGCCGGAAGACAAAGCTAATTCTTACAGCAGCTACACATTTGTTTCCGGAGGAACACAACCGGAACATTTCTATCAGCGTTCATATTCGTCAGAAATTAAGTTTGATCTTACAAGCCAAGTTACCAACGAACATGAAATCAAATTCGGTTTGAAAAATAAGTGGGATACAATGGATTTCGTATTCTTCGAAGTATTGCGTAACCGAAATAATTATTTGACACCCACTATTCCCGATCCGGTTAATCAAAAAGGTTCTATAGATATTTATTCCCGTTCGCCGAAGCAATTTTCGGGCTATCTACAAGATAAGATGGAATTTGAAAGTATGATTCTTAATGCCGGCGTTAGAGTAGATTATTTTAATCCGAATGCAGTTTACGCGCCCGATCCATTTAAGCCTACTGAGAATTTAACCGAAGCAAAATCGAAAACAACTGTTAGCCCTCGTCTTGGAATTTCCTTCCCGATTACAGATCAAGGAATAATTCACTTTTCATACGGACATTTTTATCAGTTGCCTCCATACCGATATCTCTACACAAACCCGGAATTTGAAGACATAGCAGCTTCACCGGTATATGGAAACGCTAATCTTAATCCGGAGAAAACAGTTACTTATGAAGTTGGCTTGCAGCAGCAGTTAAATGAATCTCTTGCATTCAACATAACTGGTTTCTATAAAGATGTCCGCGATCTTTTAGCAATTCAGCAAATCAGAATCAGCAGCAATTCGATCTATCAAAAGTATGTTAACAAAGACTATGGCAACATTAAAGGAATAACATTCTCACTTACAAAGAGAAAATCATCTGAAGATTTATTAACCGCTTCGCTGGATTACACTTTTCAAGTTGCTGAGGGAAATGAAACCGGTGCCGATGCGTTTTTTATAGATCTTTCATCCGGCCGCCAAAGTGAAAAAATTCCGGTTCCATTAGATTGGGATCAAACGCACACTTTGAATGGTGTTGTTACGTTAAGCGGTGGTAACGATTGGAATGTAACCGTAACGGCGTCGTTATCAACCGGACTCCCATATTCGCCTCAACTTTACGAACAGCAGATTTATTTAAGATCGAATAGCGGACGAAAACCATTCTATGCTAATGCAGATTTGTTATGCGATAAATCTTTTGAAATTGCAGAAAACACTTCAATAACTGTTTTCTTAAAAGTATTTAATCTGTTCGATACTCAGAATGAACGTTTTGTGTATGATGATACAGGCCGTGCAATTTATTCTTTGGAAGAATCCAAAGGAGGGCCGCAAGCAACTAATTTGATCTCGCAGAAATATCCGGGAATAAAATCTGCAAGCGAATACTTTAACAGACCTAATTATTACTCGGCACCAAGAGAAGTAAGAATTGGTTTCACTTTAGAGTTCTAATGAAATTTATGGAGTAACATAATGCTGAAGAAAAAATTAATTTATCTTGGTTTAGTTCTTTGCACGCTTCCATTTCTTGCTGAAAAAAGCTTTGCGCAAACAGAAGCGGTTAAACAAAGAAGACTAATCGAACATCAAGAAATAAAAAATTACTTAACGGAAAAGTTATCGAAGGCTCCAATTAGTATTAAGAACGATAACCTTGGCGCTGATAAATATTCGCTGAAAAATCTACTCAAGTCCAATGCTAATTCAGACAGAAAATCATTCTTCATGAATGGTAATAATGTTTCGGTAGAGATTGAAAACTATGGCGGAATAGCACCGGGCTTTGGCGGTATAAGAGAAATTACAAATTTAATTTGGAGAGACGCGCCTTACATTTTCCAGTTCTGTCCAATAGTAGGCGCTTCGGTTCTTGATTCAGCCGGCGTAAGAAGACATATAATTACAGATGGTATGAACGATTACGACAGAGCCGGTTTGCGCGAAATTGATCCCGCAACCGGATTCAAATGGCAATGGCAGCCGCTTCCCGGCTATGCCGATCCAAGCCAAAGTTATATTGCTACAAATCCGGCATTCGATTCCAATAGAGATGGCAAACCCGATAGCTGGCCGCGCGAATGGTATAACGAAAAGTTGGGGCAATATGTTTGGCCCGGTTATCTTGTTCAAGGTGAAAACAATGCCGACCTCGAAGCTTACTGGGCAATGGATGACCGCGATAACAAAGAGTTTAGTTATTATCCATTCATGAATGATAAAACCAGAAAAGGTTTGGGTGTTCAGATTGATGGCCGCGCATTTCAGTGGAGCAATTCTTTAGCTTCTAACGCAATATTTTTTGTTTGGTCTATTACTAATGTTAGTGATGTTCCACTAGATAGTGTAACATTTGGAATTTACGGCGATCCGGATGTTGGCGGAGCGGATAATAAAGATGATAACGGACTTTTCATTTCTCCATTCGACACCAAAATTCCTCTTTACTCACGTAATATGGTTTATTTCTTCGATCCCGATATGACCGGTGATGCGGGTAGAAAGCTTGGATATTTAGGATGCAAGTTTCTTGAATCACCCGGAAATCCAAACGATGGAATTGATAACGATGGTGATGGTTTGATTGACGAAAGACAGGATAATAATATTGATGAAGATGCCGATTGGAATCCGGATACGGACGATGTTGGTAAAGATGGAGTAGCTAATACCGGCGATGCCGGGGAGAAAGATGGTTTTCCAACATTAGGAAACAAATTGGCGGATGGAAGACCCGATCCTTTGCAGCCTGGCGAGCCAAATTTTGGCTATACCGATTTAGATGAATCCGATCAAATTGGTTTAACTAGCTTTAAGAGTTCTCAATGGGCAACCGATTTATTGATTGCATACGATGAATCAATTTGGAATGAAACTAAGCCCGGTAGTTTTAGCGAGATTACACAAAACCAAGACTTGGTTTTTATCTTTAGTTCAGGTTACATTTCTCTAGCTCCGGGCGAAACCAAAAGAATTTCTATGTCGTTTCTATTTGGTGAAGACCTAGACGATCTTTTAACAACTGCCGAAACAGTTCAAGATATTTATAATAAGAACTACCGTTTCTTTAGACCGCCGAGCTTACCAAAAGTAACTGCAATTCCGGATGATAAAAAAGTTACTTTGTTCTGGGATTCAAATTCCGAAAAAAGTATAGACCCAATTACCGGACAAGATTTTGAAGGCTATGTAATTTATAGAAGCACCAGACCGGATTTCGCTGATGCACAAACTGTTACTGATGGTAAGGGTTCAAAATTCTTGTATGAACCGCTTAAAGATGTAAATGGCTTTAGCGCAAAGTGGGATTTGAGCAATGCATGGAAAGGTTATCACCCGGTTCCATATTTGGGAAGAGGATTAAATTATTATCTTGGCGATAACTCCGGTTTAGTTCATTCGTTTGTAGATTCCAACAATGTTCGTAACGGACAAACTTATTATTACGCCGTTGTATCATACGATCATGGCGATTCTTTAGGTATTCCGCCGTCTGAATCAACCAAGAAAATTTCTTCAGATCCAATTACAAGCAAGTTAATCTTTGATGATAATACTGTTCAAGTCATTCCCGGTCCGCGTGCTGCGGGTTATAGCAAACCGGAAATTAGCGTTACTGATGTTCAGCATAATTCGGGATTGGGCAATGGTGCTGTAAACTTTGATGTAATTAATGATCTTGCAGTTAAAGGAGAAAAGTACTCGCTCTCATTCAAAGATTCGGTTTACACTTCCGGCAAAGCAACCTTAGGCAAGAATTATTCTGTTGTTGGCGAGAAATCAATAAGGGAATCTTTCTATCTGTATGGTACTAAATTTACTAGTCTGGCAAATACAAATTTGATTAACGACGCATCGCTCCAAGTAACAGATGCTTCCGGAAAAGTTTATTCCGGTACAACAGATTATGTGCTGAATTTGGAAAAAGGTTCTATAAAGAGAACAGACAACAGCACTATGCTTGAGGCAAAAGAATATTTTATTACTTATCGAAACTATAAATTGTATCAGAGCCAAGCATTAAATGGAGAAGATTCCAATCCGGTATTTGACGGAGTTTTGGTTAAAGTAAAAGATAATCCGGCTCTCAGCTTCGACGATACTAAATCGAAATGGTCATCGAATGTCAATCTACCATATAAGTTTTATCTGAGACCGGCCGGAAGTCCAAAGGCAGAACCGGCTGATTACATAGTTACATTTTCAAATACAAATATTTCTACGGCAAAGAAGTTTGTTTCGGGAAAAGGCTTTATTGATATTCCGGTAAAGTACAAAGTTGAAGATGTTACAACCGGAGTTCCAATACCTGTAGTAACAAATTTGCAAGAGGCTGTTGCAACAAACGATTCTTCATGGACTTTGGGAGAGGAAATAGTTTTCTATAAAACCGGCGCTGCCGGCGGAACCGGCTCTCAAATTGCATGGAGTCTTGTTGTCTCTCCATCAACAACAGAACCAACAAAAGTCCCGGGCAACGGAGATGTTTTGTTCATATATACTAAGAGACCTTATAGTTCAAAAGATGTTTTCACAATTCAGACAAACGCCGGTTTTGTTGAAAATGAAAAAGCTGCCAGTAGTCTTGATAATATCTACGTTGTTCCTAATCCCTACGTTGGAACAAATGAGATTGAACCGGCAAATAAACTTTCGGGACAAAACCGCGGCGAACGGAGAATATATTTTGAAAACCTTCCAATGAAGTGTACTATAAGAATCTTTACGCTTAGCGGTGAACTTGTAGCGACTCTTGAACATGATTCCGGCTTTGATAATGGAAGAGAATTTTGGAATCTCTTAAACCGGGATGGATTTAGTGTTGCTTATGGTGTTTACCTGGCTCATATAGACGCGCCGGAGATTGGTGAAAAGTTAATCAAGTTTGCCTTAATCAAGTAAGGCCGGAGACAATATGAAAAAAATATTTTTATCGTTCAGCGTTTTATTTGTTCTGTTTTTCATATCCGATGGATTAGCGCAGACAACTAAAACCGGTACAACTGCCGCACAAGTTCTTAAAATGAATGTTGGTCCACGAGCAATTGGAATGGGTGGTGCATTTACCGCAATTGCAGATGATATAACTTCGATATACTGGAACCCAAGCGGCACAGCTAATATAAATTCCAATGAAGCTATGTTTAACCATACTTCACTTTATTCGGATATTAGTCACGACTTTGCCGCATTCGCAACTAATTTATCGGGAGTTGGAACTCTTGGTGCTTTTGTATCTGTGTTATCAATGGATGATATGAAAGTGCGTACAATTGAAAACCCGGAAGGTACCGGCGAATTTTTTACCTACAATACATTAGTAATGGGTGTGAATTTTTCCCGATACCTAACCACTAATTTCTCAATTGGATTTAATGTAAAGTACATTAGCGAGAATTTATGGAATATGAATTCTAACGGATTTGCAATAGATATCGGTACGCTTTATAAAATTCCAATCTTAAATGAGCTAAGAATAGCTTCCAGCATTTCAAATTTCGGAACGAAGATGCAGCTGTCCGGAAGAGATGCAACTGTAGTTTATACTTCCGGAGCCGGCGAGGAGAATTTAATCAACTCGAACATCGAGCTTGATAAGTTTGATCTCCCATTGATTTTCAGATTTGGTATTTCTGCCGATCTAATAAAAAGCGGCAGCACAAGATTAACTCTCGGTGTTGATGCCGTTCATCCAAACGACAATACCGAATCAATAAACTCCGGATTGGAATTCGCATGGAATGAAATCATTCACTTGAGAGCCGGATATAATTCTTTGTTCGAATCTGATTCTGAAAAGGGATTAACTCTGGGCTTCGGCTTGAACTACAGAATCTTCGAATTGGTAAAAGCTAAGGTAGATTATGCCTATCAAGATTTCGGCAGATTAAACGGTGTGCATTATTTTTCTGTTGGAATAGTTTTCTAATTACATTTGTTCACAATTAGATGACCGATT
Organism: Ignavibacteriota bacterium; assembly: GCA_043807765.1. GTDB lineage: Bacteria > Bacteroidota > Ignavibacteria > Ignavibacteriales > Melioribacteraceae > Stygiobacter. The sequence continues at coordinate 38,031 of JAZDFQ010000072.1, read as the reverse complement.
AAGTTGTGTTTGATCGGTCATCTTTTTAGTTAAATGCTAATACCCCGCGCTTTTGGGCGATTTTATTTAATTGTGAAAAAATTTCTTCTAATTAAAGAAAAGCCTCTTAGCAGTATTGTAAGAGGCTTTATAAGTGCAGAATTAAATACATCAATTAATTATGGTGAAGTAGTTTCTTGTTAATTTATTTATTTGAACCTGTGGCCATAGTATTATGACTAAACATAGAAATCATTTCTTGCAGTTGAACAGTTAGATTACTTAAATCTTCCGATGCACGGGCAATTTGCTGAATTCCTTGAGCCGATTCTTGAGTTACGTTATTAATGCCTTCCATATTTTTACTTATTTGTTCGGCTGCACTGGCTTGTTCTTCGCTTGCGGCGGCAACTTGTGCAACCTTGCTTACAACTTCTTCCGAACCGGATATTATTTGTTGCAGCGCATGGCCGGCTTTATTAGCTAATAATTTACCTTTCTCAACTTCGGTGGTCCCTTGTTTCATAGAGATTACTGCTTGTGCAGTTTCTTTTTGAATTTCCTTAATCATTACGGCAATTTCTTTAGTCGCTTTTGTAGTTCGTTCTGCAAGCTTTCGTACTTCATCTGCAACTACTGCAAATCCGCGTCCTTGTTCTCCGGCTCGGGCAGCTTCTATAGCAGCATTTAATGCTAAAAGATTTGTTTGATCTGCAATGTCATCTATAACTTGAACTATCTGACCAATATGATCGCTGCTTTTTCCTAATGCATGAACTATTTCCGCAGATTTTTTAACTACTTCCACCACTTGTTCCATTCCGGAAATTGTTTCCTCTACAACAATGCCACCTTCCCTTGCAATTATACCGGCATTTTTTGCTGTTTCGGATGCATCCGAAGCATGTCTGGTTGTTTCCATTATGGTTTTTGTCATTTGCTCTACAGCTCCAACAACTTCTGCTGTTTGACTACTTTGTTCTTGCGCCCCGGCAGCCATTTGCTCGCTGCTGCTGGATATTTCGTTACTTGCACTTGCCGTAGCTTCAACTGAGTCATTAACCTTTTTTATTATATCGCGGATATTTGCAACCGATCTATTGAACCCATTAAATAGTTTCCCTATTTCATCGTCTTTTTCAGCTTCAAGAGAAACGGTTAAATCTCCTTCGGCAAATCTTCCCATCTTTACTAATATCTTCTCTATGTTGTTATTCAAGTAGTTTTTTTGTTCTTCAGAAATCTTTATTGCTTCTTTGTCTCTTTTCTCAATATTTATTCTTTCTTCAACCAATTCATGGTTGGTGTCGTTTATTTTACTCACCATTGCATTAAATGTATCTGCTAGTTTGCCAAGCTCATCTTTAGAAGTTACTTCCACATTTGTAGAATAATCGCCTTGAATAATTTTTTCGGCTCCGGCAATTAATTTTTTTAACGGCCGCTCAATTAGTTTCGAAATTGTTCTGAGTAGCCATAAAAATGATAATGAAAGAATTACCATAAGTGAGATCATCATTAGCGTTCTGTTGCTTATTATCTCCTCTGTTTTGTTTTCAACTTCTAAATTTTCCTTAGTAGAGAGTTCCACAACCTTATCAATTTCATTTCTGTGAATTTCGTAGCTTGCTTTAAGGACTGTGTTTAATATTTTTTTCGCTTCCTCAATATTTCCGCTTTGTATGGCCGGAATAAATAAATCATTTTTAATTCTGAAGAATTCAATTGCCGGATCATATGTATCCTTTATAAGAGTGGTTTTTAAAGGACCTTCCGGTAATTCTTGTACCCAATAATTATGACGAAAATTATATTCATCCTCAAGTTTTTTGCTCTTTTCAATTAGAGCACTACGCTTCGCTTCGTCTTCTTCGGTAGTAAGTTGATGCAAAATCAAGTAAGATTCTAATATATACTCCGGCGGGGGAAGAATATCGGCAATTAAGTCTTTGCCTAGTACTATCTTTTTATAGTGCGCTCCGTTCACCTTTACTTTATCAATCGTATCGTAAGAGAAAATGCCGATTATAATAAAGCTGACGGTTATGGAAACGGTTAATAGTAAAAACTTCTTGGAGACTTTTAGGTTATTAAGGCTTGTTTGCATTGTATCCTCAAGCTGGAAATGTGAACATCTACAATTAACTTGTAGTTGATGTGATTTCCCCATCTATTGAAAATACGATAAGCATTCATGGTTTTAGTTGAGTTCATCTCTACTCTATTTGCAATGAGTCTTCTTAGACTTAATGTATTATCGACTGTATTCCATGATTGTTAATAGCTTCCAAAAAGTGTTTCTTACTGTGTGGCTGTCTGATTGGTAAATCAAAAATCAACCTAATGTTTTGTATTTTTCACCATAAAATTATCCAAGGAATAAATATGAATAACTTCGTTTTCTATAATCCCACAGTAATTGTGTTTGGGAAAGAAAGATTGAATGAATTGGTAAACTATGTACCGCAGAATGCCAAAGTATTGATTTTATTCGGCGGCGGAAGTGTTGAAAAGCATGGTACTTTAGATAAAGTAAGAAAAGCGCTAAGCGGTTATAAACTTTTTGAGTTTGGAGGAATAGAGCCGAATCCCAGATTCGAAACACTGATGAAAGCAGTTGATGTAATTAAAAAAGAGGGAATAGATTTCCTATTAGCAGTTGGCGGCGGCTCAGTAATGGATGGAACTAAGTTTATTTCTTTAGCGGCGAAGTATGAAGGTAACCCTCAAGAAATTCTTTACAACAGTTTTAAGCCGGTAGTTCTTAAGGGAGCGCTTCCTTTTGGAACAGTTGCAACTTTACCCGCAACCGGTTCGGAAATGAATGCTGCAGCTGTAATAAGTCATAAGGAATCCAAGTATGCTGTTATTAATCCATTAACATTTCCAAAATTTTCTTTTCTCGATCCAACATTAACTTATACTTTACCGGCAACGCAAGTTGCTAATGGTGTGATAGATACATTCGTTCATACAATGGAACAGTATATCACTTATCCGGTAGATGGAAGATTTCAGGACAGAACCGCAGAAGGAATTTTACAGACATTAATTGAGATTGGAAGAAAAACAATTGATGATCCAACCGATTATGATACAAGAGCAAACCTTGTCTGGAATTCTACTATGGCACTTAATGGTTTAATTGGCGCCGGTGTACCGCAAGATTGGGCTACTCACATGATAGGACATGAATTAACCGCGCACTTCGGAATTGATCACGCTAAAACATTAGCAATAATACTTCCATCAATATTAGAGATTAGAAAAGAAAATAAACGAGCAAAACTATTACAGTATGCTGAGCTTGTTTGGAAAATTACCGATGGTCCCGATGATGAAAAAGTTGATTTAGCAATAGCCAAAACCCGCGAATTCTTCGAAAGTCTTGGAGTTAAAACCAGATTAAAAGATTATGGCGTAAGCGAAAAAGATTTTGAAGCACTTCTAGCCGGATTGGAAGAAAAGCATCTTACAGCACTTTCGGAAACGAGAGATATAAATCTGGAAGTTAGCCGGAGTATTTTAGCCGGAGCGCTATAAGGAATTACTTCTGTTCTTCAACGAAAATTATAATAGAGACTGAAGGAAAAAATCATTTTTTGTGAATCCTTCAGCCTCTTTTTGTATCTAAAAGATTAAAGATTGAGTTTAGCATATTTTGTTCAAAAGTAATCTGCGGAAATCAGCTTAATCTGCGTTATCCGCGTTCTATTTGTTTTTGATTATCTAAGAAAAAGGAAATAATGGAAACCACTCAAATAGTTCTTCTTGTATTTGTATCGTTAATAGTTGTGCTAAGAGTTAAAAAGTATTTCGCCGCGCGGTCAATGAAAAACTATAACGCCGCAGAAGTAAAACAACTGATGAAAGAGAAAAAGAATGTTGTTCTTCTTGATGTAAGAACCGATGGTGAAAGAAAAGCCGGTTCTATAAAACCTTCAATTCATATTCCTCTGCACGAAATTTCTATGAAAGCCGATCAGCTGAAGAAATATGAATCGAAAGAAATTGTTTGTTATTGTCAGACCGGAAGCAGAAGTATATCAGCTGTAAGCAAACTACAAAAACTTGGTTTCAATGCGGCTAATTTAACCGGCGGATATATACGGTGGTAAAAATTGTATAAAAAAACTCCGGAACTATTAAAGTAGAATAGAAACAGTACTTTAATAATTCCAGAGTTGCTTATAGGAGCGTCGAATGCTTCCTTAAATATTTGCCTTAGTTACAATAGTAGAAATTGTAAAGCTGGCTGCTTTTGTTCCCGCAGTGTAAACTCCATCAGTGTATAAACCATCTTTCAAAGTCCCGGTAGAAGAGCCTCCATAATAAATATCGTAAGTGCCCTTTGCCAGTTTAGGTGAAGAAATTGCAACAGATTGATAAGCCTTCTTTGGAACGAAGCTTAAAATATCGGCACCGCTGCTGTTCTGTATATGGAATAATGTGTTAGCCGCAAGTGTGGACTTGAATGTAATTAAAACCGAATACTGAGATGAGGATGTTCCCGGCGCTTGAGCCATGCCGGAACTACCGGTAGCAACAATAAAGCCGCCGGTAATTTTGAATGAAGAATCATAATCTATTGCCCCGTTCATGTTTGCTGTTGGGCCATTAACAATTACAACTCCGTCTGTCATTACTATTGAGCCGTTAATATCAATTCCGTCGCCGATAGCATTAACAAAGATGTAACCGCCATTGATATAGAGATAGTAGTTTCCGGTTTGGACAAAACTTCCCGGACTGGAGGCATCTCTTCCACCAGCTCCATTAACTCCATCATCACTCGATACAATATGGATTTCTCCACCGTTAATAATTAAGGCGGCACTCTCAATTCCTTCATACGATTTTGTAATGCTGATCGTTCCACTATCAATAAACAGAGTAGCATCTGCATGAATACCGTCATCGCCCGAAGTAATTGTAAATGTTCCACCATTGATCACAAGGTTTTTATTAGAATGTATAGCATCATCTGCCGTGCTAAGAGTAAATGTTCCGCCGGAAATAATAGTGTTGACTAAACCTTTCATTCCTTTTGAAGAGACTGTTGAAGAGGCTGTATATCCGCTTCCACCACCGGAAGTAATTGTATAAGTTCCATCGTTTATTAACACATCTGTTTGAGCTGTAATTCCATCGCCGCCGCTAACTACATTCATTACGCTTGTAGTAATGTAAATATAACCGCGGGTTGAGTCTTCATCGTTATCGGATTTAAGGCCGTCACCTTTCGCATTCACATTTATGTTGCCGCTTTTTACAACTAAATAATCTTTGCCGCGAATGCCGTCATCGACCGAAGTTACATTGATTGTTCCACTTTTAATTATAAGCCCATCTTTGCTGGCAATGCCGTCGTTGTAGTTGCCTTTAACAGTCAGAGAGCCATTTCCGCAAAAAGATAGATCGGCCTTACTAAAGATAGCAGCGTTTGGTTCATCATCACTTACGCTTGCAAAAACATAAGTAGAAGCATCTGTAACATAATTTTGAGTGTTGTCGGCAACTACAATTACTACTTTTTCTGCAGCAATCACATTAATTGGTGCGTTGGTAGTGTTTGTAATATTTACCCCGTTCAAAATTAAGCGAACAACATTTGCGCCTGTAGAGTTGATATTAATTTGTCCGTTAGTAAGAGTGCCGCTTAGGCTGTAAGTGCCGCCGGAAGTAATTGTAACAATACTTCCGCTAACTGTTACTGCACTATTGCTCGAAGTTATCGCAGTCCCGTTTAACACAATTGGAATGATATCGGAGCTGTTCCAAGTATAGTCATCTGCGGCTTCGTGGTCTTTTTTATTTGCTGCCGATATTTCAGCAATCGTCTTACCGGTTGTACCTACTTTAATATTGGTGCCGTTTGTAGTAGTTGTTTCGTTGCTTTCGGGTTCTGTAGCGGTTTCACTTTTACAGCCGGTAGTAATAAAAAATGCCAATAAGGAAGAAAATATGAGTGTAATTATTTTGTTTAACATTGTTGCTCCAATGATCGATATGAAAATTTTTCTATGATATCTCTAGATCATTTGACGACAAAAGCTCAAAATCCCCTCGCTGCATAGACCAAAAATTAGTGCGATATTTTTTACACCCTTAGGTATGAGAAATTACTCTTGAGGTGAATGTTAAGTATGTAATTTGTAATTACAATTAAAGGAGTATTAGTAAATGAGAAAGACTAAGTACTGTATTGTAATTTTTATGATTGTTATAACGATGGGAATTAACGACTATAGTTTTGGGCAGAAGGAATTCCTTAATGTAAATGGAAAGAAGATGGAAATATTCACTTCGGGATTAGTAAACAATGAGAAGGGTAAACCTGTAATCGTATTTGAAAATGGAATGGCTAGTAAATATGGCAATTGGGAAACAGTCATCAATGAAGTATCAAAGACATCCGCAGTTTTTTCTTACAACAGACCAAGAATAGGTGAATCCGAAAACGACAGTTTGCCACCAACCACAACACACATTGTTAGTAATTTGAGAAAAATGCTTACAGAAAAGGGGCTGAATCCGCCTTACTTGCTGGTATCACATTCTTTTGGCGGAGCGTACATAAGAAGTTTCGCTTCACATTATCCGAAGGAAATTGCCGGACTTGTTTTTGTTGATCCAATCGATTTCACAAAAAAGAAAGGGGATGGCGATCTTCCATATTTAGAAATCGGACTAACGCAATATCAAATCGATTCTATGTTCGCTAAGCCATATGATAAATTTATAGAAAAGTTGTACGCCGAAATGCCAAATTTTTATGTTGAAGAAGTAAAAATTTCGCGGCAGCTGACGAAAACTGAGTTTAAGGAATGCGACAGCACGCCATTACCCGATGTGCCCGTTCATTTTATTCAAGCCGGTGGATATCCAAAGAATCCGGAGAATAGACCAACAATCTATGATAAAGTAAAGCTTTTTAGAATTGATAATAATAATAAAAGAAAACGTTGGATAGCTCTACTGGACCCATTGAAATATGGAAAATTCATTTACTGTTCCAATTCCGGTCATCTTGTTCAGATCGATGAGCCGGAAACGGTTATCGCAAGTATTAAGTTGGCATTGAATGACTATGCTAAAATCCAGAAAGAAAAAACAACGGAGTGAGTTTATGTATTAAATAAAACCGGCGCAGATTTTATGCGCCGGTTTTATGGTTGAAAGTTTATGGAAAAACTAAAAGGGGGTTATGGAAGCATTTTCCCTTTCATTGTTTTTCTTTCCTTTCCATCAAAGATGGTTTGAGCCTCAAGGGTAATTGTGTCTTCCACAAAACGGAAGATAAACTTTTCCGTATGCGGACTTTCGATATATCGAAGAATAAGCTCTAATGTGTTTTCATCTATCCAATTGCTGCTACCGGTTATTTTTGAAACATCGGCATTAACAAAATTTGACCTTGAACCGGTAATCAAACTTGGTCCTTGCTTAATTGTTTCTCCATCAATCCATTGCCCAAAACCAAAAGCGATTTTGTAAGAATCGGTCTTGTTTGTAAATGTAACATTGCATTCTTCATCATTAATTTGGAATGAAACGCCGGTTAAGCCTTTTTCGTTAGTTTCGATTGAATAAGATTTTCCATCTATCAGATCGGTTAATTTTGGATTGCTGCTTTTAGGTGCTAAAGGCAATGCAAGCGAAGCTAATTTTTGTTTTAGCTTATTTGCCATAGGTTCATTTGCGGCAAGACTTTCTTTTTTCATTGCCGGTAAAATGTAATCCCAAATCATATTAATTTCGCCTTGCAAATCGAACGATTCGGCAGTAATCGCAACAACTGCATCTTGTTCCGGCATAATTATAATGAATTGGCCGTAAGCACCATCTCCCCGGTATGCGTTATTGCGGCATCGCCAGAATTTATAGCAATAGCCTTGCATCCAGTCGCTGGAATCTTTTTTAGCTTGCGGGGCATTAGGGGCTTGTTCAATTTTTTTTGAAGTCGCTTCTTCAATCCACCCTTTGGACAGCAACTGCTTTCCGTTCCAAATACCTTTCTGTAAGTAAAATTGACCAAACTTAGCTAGGTCTTCAGTCTTAACTCTTAAACCCCAGCCCCCGGTGTTTATTTGAAACTGGCTGACTTCCCAATCCATCCCGGTAATGCCAAGAGGATCGAATAATCTTGGTCTCAAATAATCAATTAATTTCTCGCCGGTTACCTTTTGGATAATTGCCGAAAGCATGAACGTTGCAACGGAGTTGTAGAGAAATTCCGTACCCGGCTTTTTAGGAAATGGAGTTGCAAGAAATGATCTAACCCAATCGCGATCCCAACTTCTAATTGAGGGAGTTGGATCGGGAACCTGACCGGCTGACATAGTAAGCAAATTTTTTATTGTTAGAGCTTTCAAGTTATCACTTACAGTTTCCGGTAAATATTCGGGAAAGAAAGATATTACCGGGTCGTTCACTGTTAATCTCTTTTCTGCAACAGCAAATCCAATTGCAGTGGAGGTAAAACTCTTACTCACAGAATACATTGTATGCCGGAGCTCCGGCTTGTATGGATTCCACCAGCCTTCGGCAAAAACTTTACCGTGACGCAGAATCATAATACTGTGAAATTCATGCTTACTCTTTTCGGCAGCATCTAAGAATTTGATAATTCCTTCGGAAGAGACTCCTTGTTCTTCCGGTGTACTGCGCGGTAGAGATGACTGAGCACTGATACTTAAATAAAAAGAAAACAATATCAACGATAAGACTAATTGTAGTTTTTTCATTTTCATTTTGAGTGTTTCCTTTGAATGAGATGATAAATAAAGCGTTGCACATAATCGCAAAAGAAAACTAACATTTTTATTGTATTTAATAAATTGCTAAACTTTTACCGGTTGATGGCGCTTAAATTCAGTATTTGCAAAATCACATCTAAAGGATAAATTGCGATTAAGATATCAGTCAATAAATGATTAGTTGAAAACATGCCGATAGATTGCCGAAAATGTGTTCATTTTAAAATTACTTGGGAGAGAAATCATCCATACATGTGCAAAGCTTTCGGATTCAAATCACTCTCCATTCCATCGGAAGAAGTGTACAAGTCGGCCGGTAGAGAATGCCTTAAGTTTGCTCCTAAGACAAATAACGATCAATTGAAGAAATAGATTTGAATAGTCTGAAAACATGGTTTTGCCTCACCTAACGTAGATGTTTTTGGACAAGGTTTCTTTTGATGTTATTTTAATGATGTCAATATTCCAATTCTTTATTAAATACTTTGAAAGGCCTAAATAGGCTCATGAACAAATTAAAAAATCTTCGAATAGTTGTTTCCATTCTACTTGGCTTCCAAATTTCGATGCTCGGTCAAGCACTAACTCCAAAAGGGCTGTGGAGATTTGAAGATTCTTCCAGATTAACAAAAGCTGATATTGGCAATGATCTTGAACTAGTCGGGGGTCATAATGCAATAGCAGGACCGGGTAACGGTGCTGTCAGAATTGGTAAAGGAAGTTTTTATAAAATGAATCATGGCATTGTTCCTCCTAACAATGCTTATTATGTAAATGAATACACTCTTCAATTCGATTTTCGAATTCCATCTTTGGCTACTTGGCACTGTTTCTTTCAGACCAGTACAAATAACTCAAACGATGGCGATTGTTTCATAAATGCGAATGGAAATGTTGGAGTTGAGGCAACCGGCTATTCAGATTATTGTATAAATGCAAATGAATGGTATCGACTTGTCATTTCCGTAAAGAACGGGTTTTATCACGAATATTATTTAGATGGCCAACAGGCTTGCAACGGAATTGTTCAGTCTTTACACGGAAGATTTGCACTGGATAAAATCTTGTTGTTATTTGCCGACAACAATGGCGAAGATGGAGAAATTGAGTGTGCTGAAATTGCAATTTGGGATAAGGCATTAAATCCGGATGAAGTGAAATCGTTGGGCGGATTCGGGCATACTATTACCGGAACGCAGAAAAATCAGCAAATTTTAGCTCCTTATTTGCAAGCTCCAACTTCGAATTCAATTTATGTTTGCTGGCACGATCCAAGCAATTCGTTTACCAAAGTTGAATATGGAACGACAGCTTCATTGGGTGAATCAACTTTAGGCAGTAGCGAAATGATTTTTACACCTTACCGCTGGCATTCAGTAAAGCTAGAAAAACTTTTGCCTAACACTGAATATTATTATAGAGTTGTTAGCGGCAGCGGTACTTCGCAAGTTTATTCATTTAAAACGCAACCGGATAATGATTATAAAGGTAAGTTAAGATTTTTATTGCTTAGCGATACACACTCAAACGATACAACGATGGTTGTAAAGATAATTCAGCAAGCGAAAGAGAAACTTCAAGAATTATATGGAAGCGACTACCAAAACAAAGTGAACATGATCTTGCATTCCGGAGATTTGGTTATGTCCGGCAATGATATAACGCAGTGGACGAAGCAATATTTTGCACCAATGTCTAAAATTTCTGCCAATATTCCTTTTATGACTGTTGCCGGAAATCATGAAGGAGAAAACCGAAATTACTATTCTTATGTTAAGTATGATGACTATTCTGTTCTGCCGGATGATATTAAGGAAAGATTTTGGTCGCTAACATTAGGTAACACTGCAATTATCGGGTTGAATTCCAATCTCCTAAATTTAAGCGCTGTTAAACAGCTAACTTGGCTTGATCAAAAGCTGAGTGAGATTGAAGCAAATCCCAAAATTGATTTTGTGTTTCTGCTTGTTCACCATCTTCCAATTTCTGAGTTGTGGGGAGAAGGTATATCCGATAACGGTTCAAAATATGTCAACTATCAAATCATTCCAATTCTGAAAAAATATTCAAAGGTAGTTCAGCTTTCTTATGGTCATACTCATGGTTTTGAGAGAGGTACAATCGAATCTGATGCTGCAAACAACCAGCGCGGTGATTTTAGAATTGTCTGCGGCGGCGGAGGTGGCGGTGATGTTGACAGATGGGGTTCGTTCAAGAATCAAGACTTTTCAAGTATTCATATCTCGCTAGATCATTACTGCTATCAAATAATTGAAATTGATGTCGCCAATAAAACTTTTGAATCGTCATTATATAGTATTGGTAATTTCAGCAAGAGCAGAAATTCTGAACTGATGGATAGGTGGTACAAAAAGGCTGATCAAGCCGCACCGGAGAAACCGGTTGCATACAGTCCTTCAATCAATTTTAGCAGAGTAATGCTGAATACTTCCGAAATTATCGGCGATTCTTTAATGAGTGTTAGGGTGCAAATTGCCGACGGCGCTGATTACAACAACTGTATTGTAAATACAATCGTGAATTGGAAAAATGTTTACGGAGTTGATGGGAACTATAATCCAGTTGATCTCAACAAGAGCATAAATTTAACTAGGCTCTCTTTTAACCGTTCGCTTTTAACTACTGATAAAAACTACTTCTACCGTGTCCAATACCGAGATCATAATCTAAACTGGTCGGAATGGTCGAGTACGGTTCAATTTAAAGCTACCACAAGCAGTGATGATGATGCACTTGCCGATGGTGTGGCTTTGAAGCAAAATTTTCCAAACCCGTATAACTCAACCACAAAAATTATTTACAAAATTCAGAAGAGAAGTTTTATCTCACTCAAGGTTTACGATATTCTTGGCAATGAAATTAGTGTACTCGTAAATGAAGAAAAAGATGCCGGTGAATATGAGGCTGAATTTGACGGCCGACATTTAAGCAGTGGTGTTTATTTCTATAAACTGCAAGCCGGTGATTATTCCAAAACTAAAAAACTTACATTAGTCCGTTAACCGTTGCTTCTATGTAACACTGAAATTATTTTGTACTGTAAGCTAAACCAAACGGTGCCCACATAGCAGTTATACCTAAAATTACATTCCCATTTTGGCTGTAAGCTCCCCAAAAACCGGGTGAAATTCCCCACAGTTTTACTACGCCGGGATAAATATTCAAGTTGATCATGTAATCAGTCTTCATAGTAACCGATATAGATGCCAGCAGTGAGTTATTCTTATCATAGAATGCAGCAAAGTTGCCAACCAGTCCCAGAGTTTTCTTGTTGGTCTTTTCATCAAGAACAACTAAATCACTTGCTGCTAAACCAACACCAACAGAAATAGCTGAGCCATCTTTCATTTTGTACGAAAGGCCGCCAACACCATTCGTTCCAAAGTAATAGAAAGCGTGCCATGAATCTGAAAAAGGGAATTTCCATTTAACAGAGAAAAATTGATCGTTGTTATGTAATTCTCCATTCTTTACAGAGAAAGATGACTGCTGTGACCAATCGGCAAGATTCAAATCTTCTGCAAAAAATCTTTTAACACTTTCGGAAGAAAAAAGAATTATACCGCCGATATCGAACAAGTAAAAATCAGCTATTGGGTCAACGTCCTCTCCAATTCGGCTTCCATTCTCTACAACTTCATTAATAAGATGATATGACATGATTGTAAATGCTGAAAGCCATTCCGGGTATGGATAGTTATAATACTTGTACCATTCACGTGTGGCGGCGTATTCCATTCCTCCGCCAATTAAGTGTAAAGAATAATTTGGCCAGAACTGTGCACTTTTCTTATTTAGAGATAAGGGAAATACTTGGTCCTTGAAAAAATTCCACCAGCCGTAATGAGAAATTGGGGTAAAGGGATCTTTGAAATTATTCCAGATATTTTTGAAAGCAATATTAAAAGGAAAATTTTTAACATCCCGCTGATCACCAAATTGTATCATGCCGAATCCGCCGGTTAAAATTACATATGCGGGATTATATAGCGCTTGGCTTCCGTATTGAAGTCCTTGGTAAAAATATCCGGTTGCTTTGTAGGACTGAACATTTGACCAATCTGAATTTCCGTTCGGATTATTTGCGGCAACGCGCCAGTAGTAAGTTGTGTAATCCGAAAGTCCGGTTATTCTTTTGCTGGTTGAAGTGACATTTGAATCAGCAATTAGAAAGTTTGAAAACTTTTCGTCATCGGAGACTTGCAGTGCATAACTTTCAGCGCCCTTTACTTTTGTCCAGAATAATTCGGGCGACATTGGCAGATCGATATTCTCTTCATCACGCATTAAGGCAGAAGGAGATTGCAGTTTTGTTGTGAATGAATATATGTGAGACCAATCGGATTTGCCATAAACATTTACCGAAGCAACGTGCCAAAAATATTTCGTGAAATATTTCAGTTCTTTTAGTTCGAAATTTGGTGTTACAAGCGTATCCTCAGTAACGAAAATAGTATTGAAGAGACTGTCTTCAGCTACTTGTATAGCATAATTATCAGCATGTTCTATACTGGTCCAAGACAATTCTGTTTCAAGAGCAATATTAGTAGAACGATCATTAGGAAAGCTTAATGTTGGCGCTATCGGTGCGATTCCGATTGTTGAGAAATACCATGCGTTTGACCAATCAGACGCTCCATAATTATTCTGTGCCTTAACTCGCCAGTAATAATTGCTGAATACCTTAAGTCCAGCAGCAGCAGCGTAACTATCTCTAATATCTTCTTGCGAAAAAATTATTTCTGTAAACGATTCATCAGTGGCGATCTGAATTGAATATTGTTCTGCATTTCTTAACTGAAGCCATTTCAACTCTATATCAAGAGCTACATCTTTTGTGGAATCAATCGGAGTAACTAACGTAGGTGTAACAGGCGGGGCAACAGTAGTAAACTTTGAAATTATTGACCAGCGAGATGAGCCGAACAAATTTCTGCTCTTAACTCTCCAGTAGTAAACTGTATTACTTTTTAATCCGCTTAGATTCTTTCGTGAGTTTGTAATTCCACTCTTGTAGACAATCAAATGTTTGAAGTTAGAATCTGTAGAAACTTGTAAAGTGTAATCAGTTGCAGTTTCATCACTTTTCCAATTAAAACTTGGAGACAACGATACTTCCGTGGAATCATTTTTAGGATTTAGTGCTATTGGAGTTGTGGGAGGCTCGCCAACTAATAAAATAATTGAACCAACGACTGAGACTTTTCCATCATTTACAGTAACAAAAATTGTATCAACTCCTCTAGTTGAGGGGGCGATCCATGTTACTGAATTCTTGGTAACATTTGAAAACTGCCCTCTCTTGGAGGACCAAGAATATTTAAGTGAGTCGCCATCCTTATCATACGCGGTAATTGAGAGTTTGGTCTTACCAGTTACAACTACATTTCTGCTTGAAGCATCAAGCTTTGCTATAGTTGGTTTTCGATTTTTAGGAATAATGGGAGTTTCTTCTCTTTCGCAACTTGAAAAGATGAATATAAATGCAATAGAAAATAAGAATAGTATGGAATAGAAGGATCGCGTCATACGCTTAAAATCAATTCTAAATTTGAGTTTTAATGTTGTTAGCAGCATTCAGTCTGCAGAAAAACGCATCTGAATTTTTGTAGTGCAAAGTTAATAAAGAGTTGGTTGATTCGTGTTGGCGCGAATAACCATCATGAAAAAACCTCAAACCCGATATAGCAATGAGTCTGTATCGTCCCTAAAGGGACTTTGGTTTATTTGGTATTCTTTACTTATAGATATTTTATCCCTACGGGATTTTTCGCTCCGTTAGGAGCGACATATCTATAGAATTGTGAACACAATATTTAATAAGTCCCATTAGGGACGGTATAAAACAATTCACTAATTGGGTGAATTTTATTGCTTCTGAAATCCATTATCAGGTTAATATTTTTCTAACCTAGTTTTCCCTATATCGGGATTAACGGAAAAAATATGCTGTAAATATTGATGACAATTTTGATAGTTTTGGAGTGTAATTAGCTTGTGAAGTCCTATTGAAGATACGTTAGAATTCATATGTGGCAAAAAGATTTTCTTCAAATTACTATAATGGTAACTTTCTCATGAAACTCAAACCTCTTTTGAAACTTGCATCTGTTTGGTTTTGCTTCTCTGCTTTTGCTTTTGCACAGACGACCAATGTATTAATTAATGAGATACTCGCTTCGAATGTAGCCGCTAACAAAAGTCCGGTTTATGCTGAGTATGCCGATTGGATTGAACTTGCTAACTTCTCAACATCCAATATTGATTTGAGTGGATACTATTTTTCCGATGATCTAAAAAACAAAACAAAGTGGAAGATTCCAGCAAATACAATAATACCGGCCAATGGTTTTTTGATTTTTTGGGCGGATGATAGAAATACGGGTCTGCATACAAATTTTAAATTGAGTCGCGATGGCGAATCCGTTGGACTTTTTAATACCTCCGGAGAAATGGTAGATAGTATAACATTTGGATATCAGTACGATGATGTGTCTTATGGAAGGTTTTCTAACGATAATTCCAAGTGGGGCTACTTTAAACCGCCAACTCCTTCGGCCAAAAATGTATCCAGCGGAGAGATAGCAATTACGTCAGTTCCGGTTTTTTCTATTGCAGGCGGCTATTATAAGAATGGTCAAACACTTAGTCTCTCTCATGAAAACAGCAATGCGGAAATCCGTTATACATTAAACGGAACAGAGCCAACCAAGTCTTCATTGCTCTATAATATGCCGTTAAAGATTGATTCGACAATTTCAATTAGAGCACGTGCTTTTGAAATTGGAAAGACGCAAAGCCTTGTTGTAACAAATACCTATTTGATAAATGAACAAAACAATTTGCCTGTTGTTTCTATTGTAACGGATCCAGTAAATCTTTTTGATGATAAAATAGGAATTTATGTAACCGGGACTAACGGTATTCGCGGTTCGTGCGATGCTACTATTAGAAATCTAAATCAAGATTGGGAGCGCCCGGTCAATATCGAATTGTTTGAACCTAGCGGAGAGAGAGTAATTAATCAAGGGGCCGGAATAAAAATATTTGGGGGTTGTTCAAGAACAAGATACCCTCAAAAATCATTTGCACTCTACGCAAGAAGTGAATATGGTAAAGGCTCATTCGAGTACAAACTGTTTCCGGATAAACAGATTACAAAATTCGAATCATTCATTTTAAGAAGTTCTTCCGATGATCAAGTTTATACAATGTTTAGAGACGCACTTGCTCATTTGGTTATGAAGGATCGGATGGATGCTGAAACACAAGCTTATAGACCCGCAGTAGTATTTATTAACGGTGCTTATTGGGGAATTCATAACATACGAGAAAAGGTAAATGAAAATTATCTTGCCGGTAATTTTGGTGTTAATCCGGATGATGTGAACATTTTAGAAAGCAATGCCGGAGTTGTTTATGGTACTAATGCCGGTTATACCAACATGGTTAATTATGCTACTAATTATAATATGGCTGTGCAATCTAATTTTGAATACATAAAATCATGGATGGATGTAGATCAATACATTGATTATCAAATTGGCCACATTTACTTGGCGGAAAGAGACTGGCCCGGTAATAACATAAAATTTTGGAGAGCTAATTCCGGTGCTTATTCTAAATGGCGCTGGATTAATTTCGACCTTGATCAGACTTTTACCTTTGTCTGGATAACTGAAAACATGATCGAAAAAACAACCACTACTACTGGTCCGGGCTGGCCAAATCCGGAGTGGTCAACGCGGCTTTTTAGAAACTTACTGAAGAATGAAAATTTTAAGAATGACTTTATTCAACGTTATGCATACCACGCAAATACCACTTTCAAACCAGAGCGATTGATTTACTTCATTGATAGTCTTTCTGCGAAGATTGCCCCGGAAATTCCAAGGCATATAAAAAGATGGGGCGGTAAAATCGACCCAGATTCTCATGAAGGATGGACGCCGAAAGCAATATTCAAATCATATCAAGAATGGCTAGGTAATGTTGATACTATGAGAATATTTTCTTTGCGCAGACCTCAATATTCAACTGCTCATATTTTGCAAAAGTTCGGCTTGAGCGGCGTTTCAAAAATAGATGTAAAACTGAATTCTTCTGGTAAAGGAATATTGAAAGTAGTTGACAGACAAATACCAAATAACTTTTCAGGAACATTCTACAATGATGTCCCACTTCGACTAAGTGCGGTGCCAATGTTTGGAAGTAAGTTTTCCTATTGGGAAGTTGAAGGATCTACAAATCAAGTTAACTCATTAATTTCTTCCGGTTCTTCTTGGAAATTTTACGATCAAGGCGTAGACTTGAAAACCAGCTGGTATCAATCAATCTATGATGATTCAAAGTGGACCAGCGGCAATGCACAGTTAGGATATGGAGATGGCGACGAAACAACGGTTGTAGGTTACGGACCAAATTCATCAAGCAAATACATTACAACTTATTTCAGAAAAACTTTTTCATTACCGATAAATCAAATATTGCTTCACTAAGTTTTGAGATCCTAGTTGATGATGGTGCCGTTGTATATTTAAATGGAAGTGAGATTCAGCGTGTTAATATGCCTACCGGCATAATTCAGTTTTCTACATTGGCAAGTGGAACAGTTGCTGATGAAAACGGGTACACTAAATTTTCCGCATTACCATCTCTCCTTGTGAATGGAATAAATACTATTGCAGTTGAAGTTCATCAAGCCAGTGTATCCAGTTCCGATTTAGGTTTCGATTTAAAGCTGCTTGCAACTTCACTCAGTTCCAGTGTAACTCAAAAGTATACTACTCAAGATATTAGTATAATTCTGAAAGGCGATTCAAAACTGACAGCCTATTTTGATGTCGATCCGTTTGCTAAGGCCATTCCTATTGTTATAAATGAAATTAATTATAAAGCTGCTTCGGATTTTGATACTGAAGATTGGGTAGAACTTTATAATTCTGGAAATGCGGCAATTGATTTATCCGGCTGGTATTTTCATGATACGGATGAATCTGCAAAGCAGATTTTACCGAACAATACAATTATAAATGCTAGCGATTATTTAGTGCTTTGCAAAGACACAACAATGTTTGCCGTAAAATTTCCAAAAGTGAAAAAGCGGATCGGTAACTTCCAGTTTGGTCTTTCCAGCAGCTCGGAAAAAATATTGCTCAAAACACAACTTGGAGAACTTATTGATGAAGTCAACTTTAGCAGTTCAATACCGTGGCCTATCAAGGCTAATGGTACCGGAAGAACAATTGAGTTAACTAATGCTGCTTTAGATAATAATAAAGGAGAAAGCTGGACCGATTCTAAGAATCTTTACGGTACACCCGGAATGGCAAACAGTACATTAACGGATATTAGAAATGGAATTGAAGAAATTCCGGCCAGTTATTTTCTTAGTCAGAACTATCCTAATCCATTCAATCCAAGTACAATTATAAGCTACAAAATTTCAGAGGCTGGTAAGGTGGCCTTAAAAGTATATGATGTTCTCGGAAGAGAAATAGCTGATCTTGTTGATGAATACAAACAGCCCGGCGTTTATAATTTAGTATTTAACACTCATAATTACGGTTTATCTTCAGGAGTATATTTTTATACACTTCATGCCGGAGAATTTGTTAGTTCCAGAAAGATGGTATTAATTAAGTAGAATAAATATTTGTTGACTAGAAATGAATTTAATGATGTGAATAAAATGAAAAATTTTACAAGATGTGCTATTGCAGTATTACTGTTTGTGATCTCAAATAGCGCTATGGCTCAAGGACTTTTAATAAATGAATTGATGGCCTCCAATTCCAAAACTATATTAGACAAGGATTTAAAAAGTTATTCAGACTGGATTGAAATTTATAATTCCGGATCAAGTTTAGTTAATCTAAAAGATTACTTTATAACAGATGACCTAACAAAACCTCAGAAGTATAAAATTCCCATTGACCTAATTGTGCCGGCAAATGGATATGCAATAGTTTGGGCTGATGATGCTGGTTCTGCAAATCATGCGAATTTTAAGTTAAGTGCTTCCGGGGAAAGTTTGGGTCTGTTCGATCCTTCGGCTAAGTTGATTGATTCAGTTACGTTTGGTGAACAACAGAGTGATGTCTCTTTTGGAAGAATACCGAACGGTTCAGCAAATTGGTACAAATTAGCTCCGGCAACACCGGGTTCTGTAAATATAGAAACCGGAATTCAGAATCTGTTAACGCTGCCGACAATAAGCATGAATAGCGGGTTTTACTCTTCATCATTAAATGTTTCAGCGTCTCACACACTAGCTGGCGTTACAATCCGATATACTGTTGATGGCTCGACTCCAATTGAAACAAGTACAGCTTATCAATTTCCGATACGTGTTGATTCGACTACAGTATTAAGGTTCCGCGCATTTAAAAATGGATATACATCAAGCCTTGTTGAATCTAGAACTTTCTTTGTAAATGAGAAGACTGATCTTCCCGTTTTCTCACTTGTAACTGATCCTTCAAATTTCTTTTCTGATGTTACCGGAATCTACGTTGCCGGAACAAATGGTGTTACCAGTCATTGCAGTACCGGCCCGAGAAATTGGAATCAAGATTGGGAGCGCCCGGTAAATTTGGAGTTTTTTGAAGCTGATAAATCTCTTGCATTCAAGGTAAATGCGGGTGCAAAAATCTATGGCGGCTGTACACGTTTGTATGCTCAAAAATCACTTGCATTTTATATGCGCCCGGAATATGGAGATGATAAGCTTCACTATCGGTTATTTGATGATGAACTGCTCAGTGAGTTTAACAATTTTATCCTAAGAAGTTCCGGACAAGATTGGTGGCGAACAATGTTCCGTGATGGTATGGTTCATACTTTAGTTGAACAAGGAATGAAGATAGATTATTCGAATTACCGCCCATCAATTCTTTTCATAAATGGGAAGTATTGGGGAGTTCATAATATCCGTGAGAAAATGAATGAGCATTACACCTTTTACCATCATGGTGCCGACAAAGACAACATTGATTTTATTGAAATAAGCAAAGAAGGAAGAGCTACAAACGGCGATGCAATCGCTTATAATGATATGATAAATTTCCTTTCTACTAAGGATATGACGAATCCGGCTAACTACGAATACATAAATTCCATTGTTGATATTGATGAATATATGGATTATCAGATTGCAGAAATTTATGGCGCTAATGGAGATTGGCCCGGTTCTAATATGAAACTTTGGCGGGAAAGAAAACCGGGTAGTAAATGGCGCTGGTTGCTTTATGATACTGACTTTACATTTGGCGGTAATAGTCAAGGCATGTACAATACAAATACCTTGGCACAAGCTACAGCAGCCAATGGATCATCATGGCCTAATCCAGCTTGGTCAACTTTGATGTTAAGAAAGCTGCTTGAAAATGTTGAATTCAAGAATGAATTTATTCAACGTTTTGCTGCACACATGAACACAACATTTGAAACGAATCATGTGTTGGCAGTTATTGATAGCATGGCGAAAGATATTGCTTCGGAAATTCCAAGACACAAACTGCGCTGGCCGCAATCAATTTCTTACGGAACGGGATGGCAATCTCAGATAGACATTATGAAAACATTTGCAGTAAATCGGCCATCAAATATGAGGGCGCATATTTATGCCAAGTTTGGTATAAGCACATCCAATTCATTAGTGATCAGTAGAAACAATCCGGCATGGGGAAAAGTATTTATTTACTCTGTTGAAATAAAAAAGAACGGCGCCACTAATATTTTCTTCAAAGAAATTCCACTCAGAATAAAGGCCTTAGCATTACCCGGCTATCGTTTTGTAAAATGGGAAGGTGTGTCAGATTCAACCTTGCCGGAAATTTTAATCATACTTGAAAAAAAATCTTCTTTAACAGCTGTTTTTGAAGAAGTGCAATATTCGCAAAGTTCAGTTGTTATAAATGAAATTAATTATAACTCATCATCGGTTTTTGATACGGAAGACTGGGTGGAACTGTATAATCCCGATTCTAAGTCAGTAGATATTTATAGTTGGAAATTTAAGGATGAGGACATTACACATCAATTTACTTTCCCGAGTGGATCGTTAATAGGTGCGCGTGATTATTTAGTGCTGTGTAGAGACACGACTAAATTCAAGAAACTATATCCATCTAATAAAAAAGTGATTGGTAACATTAATTTTGGACTAAGCAGCCATGGCGAGAGTCTGTATTTGATTGACAGAATTGGAAAAAATATAGATGAAGTAACTTATTCATCTGGCGGACTATGGAATAAGTTTCCAGATGGAAGCGGCTCAACATTATCACTCATAAATTTTCAACTTGATAATTCACTGCCGGATAGCTGGAAAGCTTCCGAGCTATATGGAACACCAGGTTATATAAATGATGTATACACAAAAATTATTACCGAGGAAAATAAAATCCCTTCAGAATTTATTTTGTATCAGAATTACCCAAATCCGTTTAATCCTAATACTAATATCAAATTCAATATTCCCGTTTCTTCATATGTAAAACTTATTGTCTATGATCTTTTAGGGAGAGAAGTTTGCATATTAATTAATGAGCATTTATCAGCTGGAATTCACCAAGTGGATTTTTCCAGCCACCAGTACGGATTGTCCTCGGGAATATATTTTTATAAGTTAGAATGTGCTGGATCTAGTTCTGTCAAAAAAATGAGTATTCTAAAATAAATGTACTAGGTAAAACAAAGTATCATTGAATTGTTAAGCTTAAAATTCAGCAGACTTTTATCGCAACAACAAAAATCGTCCGCTGACAACATTTTAAGGCTATTGAAACCTAACAAATCTATTTGTCGATAAATAATTAATGATTAGGACTTTATAAATCTTCCGTTTATTCCGATAATAAAACATATATCCTAACTTTAAGCGGAATAAATAATAACAAATTGCAGAATCAATGAAACGGTTTATCACAATAATATTTGTACTCATTTCTTTTTGCAGCCTGAATGTTGCAGCTATAGAATTCGTAGATAATCCGGATTCGCTGATAGCAAGGTTAAAGAATCCCAACCTCAAAGAAAAAATTGAAGCTTACGCAGATTTAATGAATTACTACAAAAGAATAAAGCCCGCCAAAGCAGTAGAATATGGTGCAGAGGCACTTCAAATTGCACAAAAGAATAATTATGAAATAGGTAAAGGGGTTATTCATTATTTACTTGGTGTAAGCTATCATGCTCAAAGTAATTACTCAAAGGCGATGGAACATTATCAATTAAGCTATAACATAAGAGAGCGACTAAAGGATAAAGTTGGTATTGGCGAATCGCTTAATCGAATAGGAATGATTTACAATGTAAGAGGTGAGTATGAAAAAGCGCTTGATTATTGCTTAAGATCGGTTAGAATTCTAGAGCAAACAAATAATCTTAAGGTTTTGGCCGAATCATACAATCACCTTGGCGTAATATATTATATACTAAACGATTATGAGAAATCACTAAACATTTCCCAAAAAGCACTAAAGATTTGTGAAAGTATTAATGAAGAACTCGTACTTGCTGTATCCTATGAGCATTTGGGATTGGTGTACATAAAGACAAGAGAATATGACGATGCACTCCTTCATGTACAGAAATCTTTAGAACTACGCTTAAAAAATAATGATAAAATTGGTGTTGCCGGCTCATATGAAAACTTGGCTATTATTTTCAGAAGCACAAAAAAATATTTTGAGGCGCTAAAGTATTATAACAAATCGCTTGAGCTTAAAAGGGAATTGAATAATAAAAGAGGAATCGCTTCATCTATATCGGGAATTGGATTAACATATTATAAGATGGGACAGCCTGAAAAAAGTTTGCCATATTTGCTTGATGCACTTGAAATCCGAAGAGTACTTAAAGATAAAAGAGGAATTGTTTCGTCATTAAACATGCTGGCTAATTCCTACGAAGCAATGGCAGATTTCAAAAACGCTCTGGATTTTCAAAAAATGTCGGATACTGCTAATGATTCATTAATAAATGAACAGAAAAATAAGGCAATAGCTGAATATCAAGAAGCGTTTCAACACGAAAGGCGCGATAAAGAAATTCTTTTGCTCCAAAAAGAAAATACAATTCAAAAAAATCATCAAAACTTTTTACTCATTATTACATTTCTGTTATCAGTAATTGCCGCTGTAATTTCATTCGCTTATCGCTCTAAACGAAAGATGAACTCTGCACTTGTCACTTATAATGATGAAGTGACAAAACAGAAAGAAGAATTACTGCGGTTGAATGAGCAACTTACCGAATTGATAGCTACTAAGGATAAATTCTTCTCAATCATAGCACACGATTTGAAAAGCCCGTTCCAAGGTTTGTTAGGTTATTCTTCGATATTATCTCAAGAATATTCTACGTTGACTGAGGAAGAGAAAATTTCTTTTATTCAAAATATTGAAGAGTTGAGCAATAGTTCTTACAGATTGCTTGAGAATTTGCTTGAGTGGTCCAGAATTCAAACCGGAAAGATGAATCTTAACATGGAGAATTTTAATCTATTAGCTGAAATATTTCCAACACTTTCATTAATCAAGCAAACGGCTAATAATAAGGGAATCGAATTTAACTATGAAATTGATAGTTCACTTTTCATTGACGCTGATAAGTACATGTTGTCAGCTATTATCAGAAATCTGGCTTCAAATTCGATAAAGTTTACAAATTCTGGTGGAAAAATTAATTTGATAGCAGAGAAACTAGATCGGCTTATTCAATTCTCTATGAAAGATACCGGAATTGGAATTAGTAAAGACAGTATTGATAAACTTTTTAGAGTTGATAAAAATATTAGCACTAAAGGTACAGCCAACGAAGAGGGTACTGGATTAGGCTTACTGCTATGCAAAGAAATGATAGAAAGGCATGGAGGAAAAATTACTGTTGAAAGTGAAGTTGGGAAAGGAGCAACTTTTATTTTTACAATCATTTTGTGAAAAATCTGCACCTAGAATCAGTTCTCTATCCGTACATGATTAATCGAATTTCCCCCGGCATCTAAATTCGTTCCAAGAAACTTCTTATCATTTATGCTTTTAATAAAGCTATTTCAAGAAGTGTTATTACATTTCAGAGCGAAAATTATAACAATTAGTAAAAAATAGTCATTGCATTTTTGTATTACTAACTCAGCTTACGTATTTATATTAGCAATTGTCATTCTGAGCAAAGCGAAGAATCTATAAATCGCGTTTTGAATCAAAATTGAGATTCTTCATTTCACTGCGTTCCATTCAGAATGACAACATGCGTAAGGTGAGTTACTAACTGAGAAGGTGGTTGGTATTAGAACCTAGCCAATGGAAAATATTTAAGAAAACTTAAGGCAAAACATGAAAAGAGTATTGAGCTTAGTCTTGTTATCATTAACACTTTTAACTGCCGGTGGAAACAAAAAAAATTATGTTGACTATGTGAATCCATTAGTAGGAACCGATTCCGAATACAAACTTTCAACCGGCAATACTTATCCGGCTCTTGCTTTGCCGTGGGGAATGAATTTCTGGACTCCGCAAACTGGCAAGATGGGAGACGGGTGGCAATACACTTATGATGCCTACAAGATTCGCGGTTTCAAACAGACCCATCAGCCATCACCGTGGATTAACGATTACGGTGCTTTTTCAATTATGCCGGTTACCGGATCGTTGAAATTTATTGAAGAAGAAAGGGCCGCTTGGTTTAGTCATAAGAGAGAAACTGTTAAACCATATTATTATCAAGTCTATCTTGGCGATTACGATACTTGGGTCGAAATGACTCCGACTGAAAGAGCAGCACAATTTCAAATAAAGTATCCTAAAACAGAAAAGGCTTATTTGCTTGTCGATGCATTTCACAAAGGCTCCTATGTTAAAATATTCCCTAAAGAAAAAAAGATTATTGGATACTCAAGAAATAACAGCGGAGGAGTTCCGGAAAATTTCCACAACTACTTTGTTATTTATTTCGATAAAGAAATCGATTCAACTTTTACTTGGAATGAAAAGAATATATTTCCAAATAAACTTGAAGAGGAAGGAAAACAAGTTGGTGCAATTATCAAGTTTAAAACAAGCAGAGATGAAGTTGTTAATGTGAAAATCGCATCATCATTTATAAGCTATGAACAAGCTGAATTGAACCTTCAGCGGGAAATTGGAAACGATTCTTTTGAACAAACTAAGATGAAAGCCAAAGAGATTTGGAATGATGGATTAGCCAGAATAGAAGCCGATGGTGGAACTGAAGATCAAAAAAAAGTTTTCTATACCTCTTTGTATAGAACGATGTTGTTTCCTAGAAAATTTTATGAGCATGATAAGCAAAATCAAGTTGTGCATTATAGTCCTTACAATGGCAAAGTTCTGCCGGGTTATATGTTCACGGATAACGGATTCTGGGATACATTCCGCGCAGTATTTCCTTTCTTCACGATTATGCATCGGGAGCTTAGCAGTCATATAATAGAAGGCCTTGCTAATACTTACAAAGAATCCGGTTGGCTGCCGGAATGGGCAAGTCCCGGTCATAGAGATTGTATGGTTGGATCAAACTCTGCATCGATTATCGCTGACGCTTACTTAAAAGGCATTAGAGGATTTGATGTAAACACACTTTACGAAGCAATATTGAAAAATTCGGAAAATGAAGGACCGCTTGAATCGGTAGGCAGATTTGGTGTTAAGTATTATAACTCTCTCGGTTACATCCCCTACGATGTAAAAGTAAACGAGAATGTTGCTAGAACATTAGAATACAGTTACGACGATTTTACAATTATGAAACTTGCCGAATCACTAAAAAGGCCGCAAAGTGAAATTGACAGATTTGCTAAGCGAGCACTCAATTATAAAAATGTATTCGATCCCTCTACAAATTTTATGCGCGGCAAAAATCAAGATGGTAGCTGGCAGTCGCCTTTTGTTCCGGAGAAGTGGGGAGATGCTTTTACTGAGGGTTCCTCTTGGCATTACACATGGTCTGTATTTCACGATCCTCAAGGGCTAATCAACTTAATGGGTGGACAGAAAAATTTTGTAAACAAACTTGATTCGGTTTTTACATCGGCACCAACATTTGACTTCTCTTATTACAAAGTTCAGATTCATGAAATCACTGAAATGGTTATTGCCGCAATGGGACAATATGCTCATGGCAACCAGCCAATTCAACATGGAATATATTTATACAATTATGCCGGAGAGCCTTGGAAGGCGCAGAAGTATGCCCGCCAAACAATGGATCTAATGTACACACCTCTGCCGGATGGTCTCTGCGGCGATGAAGATAACGGACAAACATCTGCATGGTATGTGTTCTCGGCAATCGGTTTCTATTCTGTTTGTCCCGGTGCCGGGCAATATGTTTTTGGTTCTCCATTGTTTGATAAAGTTACACTTCACCTTGAAAATGGGAAAACATTTACAGTTACAGCAAAAAATAATTCTGATGAAAATGTTTATATAAAGAGTGGACGTCTCAACGGAAAAACTTACAACAAGAATTTTATCTCTCATGATGATGTGCTTAAAGGCGGTGTACTTGATTTTGAGATGAGTAAGACTCCAAACACAAAACGAGGAATCAATAAAGAAGATTTCCCATACTCTTACTCAAATGAAATTAAAAAGTAATCGATTCTCAACTTTGGAGTAACTTAATGATAAGCATTTATTTGATTGCATGGCTTGGGATGGTAGCCCTTGCAGTAGTAAACGGAGCCATTAGGGATTTTACATATAAAATACGAGTCGGTGACCAGCGTGCTCATCAAATTTCTTCATTTACGTTAATATTATTTTTTGCAATTTATTTCTGGGTGATAACTACTCGCTTTCCAATCGAATCTGAATCTCAAGCGTGGCTTATAGGAACGATATGGTTAGCGTTGACTATTGTATTTGAGTTTGGATTGGGACATTTTGTTTCTTATTTACCTTTAAGAAAAATGCTGCACGATTACAATCTCTTAGCCGGAAGAGTTTGGATTTTAATACTCATCTGGACTTTTATTGGTCCATACATTTTCTATTCGTTTGTTCAGAGTTCCAAATAATTCTTTGAAACCACTAATTAAAAATTGAATAGCCTAGGCAGTATGAAAGCAGTTACATATTCACTTAATCTCGGCAACGCCAACTCGGATGAATACTACTCAGATGTTAGAAGGCTTACTGATGAAGTGATAATTAAAGCTGATGATTTAGTTGGCAAACAAGTTGTTGATTACATGAATTATTTAAGAGAGTTTAATCTCGAGGAGATTCGTGAGCGAGAGGAATATATTCTTGAATTATTAAGTTTCGGCGTTTTATGGAACACTTATTCGAAAACCGCTTTATCTATTAAGGCTGCACCGTTTATCTTGCTTTCACAAATGGGAGAGTGGAGAAAGAAACATCAAAGACTAAAACCACTCATAGATTTTGCAAGAGGATTCTTGACTACATTGTTTCTCCTTCCTAAAGTAAATAAGAACAAATCGGTCCCAATTCCTAATCTAGAAAAAATTGATAGAGTCTGCCTTTGGTTCGAAGCTACCGGCGAGTTCCGCGAGCAAGCGCTTAGATTTGTTAGGTGGAGGGCTTTTCTTACAACACTAACTCAAAAACAGCAAGAGAATTTTTTCGTAGCAATTGCTGAATTTAGAAATTCGTTCGAGCAGTCAACATCGAACATACTTGGAAAATATACTTCAGTGGTCAATTCATTTCTTGTTCAATCAAAAAAGAAATACCGCTGGCGTGAAGACAGAATATCATGTTCCCGTACACGAATTGAATATCATCTAAATATGGTAGGTGCTGAGTTGATGAATAGGGCTTTTAGAAAGAATTTTTTGGATACAGATGCAACAGCGCTTTTGCTTCCCGGTTGTATGAGAATTCGCTCAAAGGATGAATGTGAAGCTATTAAAGAACCGAAAGGATTAAAGTGTGCTGGGTGCGACACAAAATGCCGCGTCAATGAATTTCGAAAGCTAGGCGAGCAGAAAAATTTTGAGGTTTATGTTATTCCTCATGCGTCCGATCTCTCGCTCTGGTCTCCAAAGGAAGGAAGTCCAAGAAAAGGTGTTG
Source organism: Ignavibacteriota bacterium (assembly GCA_043807765.1). GTDB lineage: Bacteria > Bacteroidota > Ignavibacteria > Ignavibacteriales > Melioribacteraceae > Stygiobacter. The sequence continues at coordinate 10,205 of JAZDFQ010000072.1, read as the reverse complement.
TTGCTTCGGCCTGTGTTACAACATTGGTTGAAGGTGGCTGGGAGCTAAAGCGGTATGGCGTTCCAGCGCAATGTGTATTGCTTGATTATTCGGGATGTAAGAAGCATTGGCATCCGGACGGAGTGCCAACTCGAATTAACAAACATGAACTGGAAAGAATAATTATAAACTGAACTGTTCAAATTAGTGGTAAACAATTTTCGCTGATTCACATTTCAAACATAAATGGAACTTTAACATGAAAATGAAATCTGTCTTATTTATTCTGGTAATTTTATTTTTTACGAAAATCGGATTTGCACAAGAAAAGGGAAGTAGCTCGCCAAGTTTCAATTTTGAAACTGTATTTGCGAATGAATATGCTTGGAGAGGTATTACTTATGATGAAGGCCTTGTTATTCAGCCAGCGTTAACAATGTCACTTGATAAATGGACTTTTCAATTGTGGGGCAACATTGCCGCAGTTGAAAAAGATGGATTTCCAAAAAATCATGAGTTGGACTTTTTAGCTCAATACACCTTTGAGTTTGGCGATCTCACCCTTTCACCTTATTTACAATACTATACTTATCCGGACCAAGAAGAAGATGCTGCGCTTGAATTATATCTTTCGGCATTTTATACGCTTGGGGATTTTACACTTGGAACTACTTTCTCAAGAGACATAAAATTGGGAATTCCTTATTTGTTTGGCTACCACGATGTCAGTTATGAAAAAGAATTGGATGAGAATTTCACATTGAATGCCAGTGCCGGGTTTGGTTGGGGAACGAAAAACTTTAACCGTTATTATGTTGGAATGGATAAAGGCGCGTTGAATTATGTTTTTGCAGACTTATCTCTTAATTATGCATTGAATGAAAGTATATCCTTAAAACCATTTGCTGAATTTTACATCATTCCCGATTCGGAGATTAGAGATCTTACGAATAGTGACATTGTAAATTTTGGCCTCAGCATTTCAATAGATTTTTGATAGAAGATTCTGATGAAAAGTAAGTTTTGAAGAACTTAATAAACGGCTGCCATTAAATGTGCAGCCGTTTTTGTTTTTACTAATCAATTGCTAACATATAAATCCGGGGTTAAGCTTTTGGGAATGTTAATCGAAATTAAATGATAATTTGAGGAAATTTGATTCACATTTATCTTACCATGATTCTCTTTTATAAATAGCCAGATGAAAATCAGATAAATATTCGAAAGGGATGTTTTGGCGCCACTTGTAAACATTGTCTCAATACCCATCTCTTCCATTATGTTAAAATTGATATTCAACATTCCATGTACATGAAATGTATAAAAATATTCATCTCTAATACTGAACGCGTGAAATGTAATAAAACCATTTGGAGATAAACTAGTAACAATTTCTTCAGCCAATTTATTCAGTACAAGCTGTATCGGTTGAGTTATATTAAAGTAGTCCTCTTTACTAGAAGCATTAATCAATGCTATGGTTTTTTCTTCTCTTAAAGCAATTACATGCTGAGAAATAATTTCAAATAATTCACACGAACTGAAAGAATTGCATGCGGCATAAGGGCTGGACATTAAATCGATGAATCTTGTAGCTGAGCTTTTTATGAGTACAATATTCTGTAGATATTCCCTAGCGGAATACTTGGTCATCATTTCACCAAAAGGTGAAATTCTCGTTTCCAAAAAATTATTCTTTTCCAATGTCGAGATCAATTCATCAGAATAATTTTCTAAGAGATTTTTAAATATCTCAACAGATGGCATCATATCACCGGGTTAAGGGAACCCCCCGGAAGTCCCTTTCTTCAAGTTGATTTCTCATTTATCATAAATCATAGAGGCGATCTGAAAATCAGATAGCTCTCTGTTTGGCAAATCTCTGTGTCTGTTATAAGACTCGTAAAACTTGTTCAGCACTTTGCAAGTTTTTGGGCAGTCTGTAAGTTCTGCAACCCTCTTAACTAAATTTACTCCGATCGGCTTTCCAAGTTTAATTAAAGATAATGCCGCAACAATTCTTACAGATTGATCTTCATCTTCACGTAGAGCTTTCATAAGAGGGATTTCTGCTTTGGATTCCTTTAGTTCTCCAAGCATGTAAGCTGAATCGAAACGAATTGTTGCTTCTTCTGATTTTAACCCTTCTAGAGGATTTGTATGTACAATTTTGTGATTTGGGTGATCTTCAGAGACATGATAGAACTGTCCGCTTGTTGTAACCGAAAGCATTACCAGCATAGCAATGCTTATTGCGGCTCGCTTAAAGAAAGTATTCATAATGACTCCTTGTTTAGTACAAATATTTAATCAGCATACTTATGCCGAATTGTACTTCTTAAGACAATATTAAAACCATTTATGTTTTACCACTTGTCATCTTGGTAAACCTTCTATCAAAGACACTTTAATAAACTACCTCTCTAGAGGGGGAGGTTTCTCTAGAGAGGAATTACGGCTAAACGTTTTTGCGCGGGACCCAGTACCCTTGCTTTTTAGCCTTACATAAGGAGTAAAGATTTAATTTAATCAAGCTCTTCATCTACAAAGAGTGGTGCAAATTTCGCTGTTGTTTCTTTGTTTTACGAGTTGGAATTGATAGAAGGTTTCATGAAATGACGAAAGGATTGCGGAGAGTTTATAATCCGGAATAAAGTAGAAATCTTATTATGCAAGTTTGTCTTTTAGTTTTAATGCATAACGACGGCTCATAATTACCGTTTCTTCAATTCCCTTGAGGTGTATTTTATATGAATAATTAAACCAGTCTTCAAGTTTATCTACATACTCCAGATTAATAATAGTATTGCGGTGTATTCTAACAAAATGATTTGATGGTAGTCGGTTCTCCCATTCGCGCAAAGATTTTAGTACAAGACCTTTCTGTTTGATGTTTGAATAGACTTCCGAATAATTACCGGCAGCTAATATTTTTATTAGTGAATTGATCTTTAGAAATTGATAGCTATTGTTCAGCATCACGAAAATAGTATCGTTATAATTAAGCTGGTTGATGCTCATATTCTTAACAGTTTGGCTGGTTTCCAGATTCTTAATTGCGAGCTCTAATCTGGATTTACTAACGGGCTTTAGCAGATAATCTTGAGCACTGATTTCGAAAGCCTTCACGGCAAATTCATCGTAAGCAGTTACAAAAATAATTTTAGCTTCTGTATGAATCTCCGAAAGAATATCAAATCCAGTTTTGCCCGGCATCTGAATATCAAGAAATATTAAGTCGGGCTCTACTGTTTTAAGCAAATTCACTGCGGATGCACTACCATCGGCTTCTCCAATAATTTCGATATTGGGGAAATCAGCCAGCAGCGATTTTAAATCTTCCCTTGCGAGTTTCTCGTCATCAACAATAATACACTTGAACTTCTTTTCCATATTACGGCTTCCTAAGTCTTAGAATTGAAAGAACTCTTCCATCTTCTTCTTTCGTTTCAAAAAAATAATTTTTAGGAAATGTATGTTCTAAGCGATTAATCAAATTACTCAACCCGGTCCCGGTCCCGTTTTGGTTTATCTCACTTCCTTTTTTTATCCATTTACCGGAATTAACAACTTCAATATTAAGCCACTCATTATCATAATTAATAACAATGTTGATTTGGAGCGGTAGTTGGCTAGTCAGCATTCCATACTTGATAGCGTTTTCAATCAACGGATGTAATATAAAAGTTGGCACCGGAAAATCAACGGCATTATTCGGTATATCAAATGCGAATTCGATTTTTTCCTCAAATCTGATCTTCTCAATGGACGCATAATGCTTTATAGCATCAATTTCATCTCGAAGAGGTACAAACGTAGAATTTCGCGTAATCAGTGTGTAGCGGTAAAACTCTGAAAGCTTATTTAACATTTCTTCGGCCTTTTCTTTATCGGAACGAATAAGTGCGCGAAGCGAGCTAAATGAGTTAAATAGAAAATGTGGATTTATCTGATAACGTAACATTTGCAACTGCGCGCTTTGTGCTAATAGATCGGCCTTTTCAGCCCGGTTACGTATCATTTGTAAATCGATCCAGAGCTTTATTCCGAAGTAGAGCAAACTCCACGTAGTGAACAATGGGAAGTAGCGGGTTAAATTATTCGCAAGAACATTAAGCGTAAAGGTAATCTCAAGTAGTCTGTCAATATGCTTGTAGTTATATGGTATTGCAATAAGATGCACCGCAAAGTAGAGAAGAATTGAAGCTAGAAGGCTAATTACTAGAATGAATCCAATGATTCTGTAAATGCTTTGCGATGAATAATTGTATTTAGTATAGATTGAACGAATGTAGATTGAGATAACATAACCGCAGCTCCACTGCAAGGTGTTGGTAATAAGCAGAGGGAAATTGTTTAGAAGCAAGTCGGGACTAACAATAAATGTATCTGCGAAAATAATTACAAGCCATCCCACAGTATTAATAAAGTGGAAAGGCGGATAATTATTCTTCTCGATATGTTTTGTCAGCCACATGATTATGTAATTAGGTTTCATTTCTAACTCTGCAATTAATCATTCTTAATATCGTAATTCCATGCAAAAAATTTATCCAAGATTGATAAGCGGTCATTAGAGATGATAAGCGGCTGCTGGATTGCTATTCACTTACATGATTATGCGGGTTTTATTTTCTACCTAAAACATTTCAATCTTTAGCTCGTCCAACACATGAGAGAGACAAATAAAACCGAGGGAGGTTGCATGGGCAAGCTTTACAATGTATGTATTTTTTTATTGGGCGCTACACTGGTCTTCATTAAGCAAATCGAATCGCTATCAAAATCATTGGTTCCATTCCAGCTAAAAAAGGAGTGGTTTGCTATGATGATGATTAGCGGAGTGATCTTCATTCTCATTTCGGTAATTAATTTTTATTCCATGTACGAAATAAGAAGATCGCTCCAGAAGCATAATTAATTAGTCGAGCTCAAATTTTAGCGGCAACAATCGTCAACCGTTTATCATGCCTATTGACCACTAGTACATGAATGGTTTAAAGGCTACTAATGCAAAACTATTTTGAAACTGAAATTTAGACAACCTTAAGTATGCGTGTGCAGACTTATTGCAATTGTGTATTCATCAACTAAACAGAGAGAAGTGTATGAAGAGATTTTTACTTTTTCTGGTATTTCTCATTCTTACAAATAGTCTTGCCTTTGGGCAGTCTACTTTTAAGATAGGAGGAAAAGTAACGGATCAGAATGGGGAACCGTTAATTGGGGCAAGTGTTGTTTTAAAATCTTCCGGCTTAGGAGCCGCAACGGATTTAGACGGCAACTATTCGTTTGATGTTCCGACAAGTATGGCTAACGGACAGCAAACGGAATTAACAGCATCTTTTATTAATTATAAGAAAGGTGTAGCGCGAATAGTTTTAAGTGGTTCTGAAATAGTCCAAGATTTTTCATTGGAAGAGGATGTATTCCAGAACGAAGAAATAGTTGTTACTGGTATCGCTTCAAAAACTTCTAAGTCGGTAGCAGAAGTTTCCGTTGCGAGGATTAACGCTGCAGAATTACAAACAATTAATTCTTATAACGGAATTTCACAGATTGTTGCCGGTAAAGTATCCGGTGTGCAAATGACTAACGCTTCCGGTAACGTAGGAGGTGGTTGGAGATTTAATGTTAGAGGCGGCGGCGGTTTGAATGGTACCGGTCAGCCAACAATGTATATTGATGGAGTAAGAGTCGAAAATACCGAAATCGGTTTAGCAGCCGGCGGCCAGTTAAATAATACTCTATCCGGTTTGAACGCTAACGACATTGATAAGATTGAATTCTTAAAAGGTCCGGCAGCTGCGGCTATGTATGGTACAAATGGTGCCAACGGTGTTGTACTTATTACAACAAAAACCGGAAAGGTTTCTGCTGCGGCAAGAAAAGGTTTGTCTGTAGAATACAAATTTAATTACGGATACAACGAGCAGCAGAGAAAGTATGATTCCGATGTTTATGTCACGGCTGATACTGCAAATAATAATCTCCGCAAGGGACCAATCCGCGAACATTTTCTAAACATAGTTGGCGGAAACTCTGAAGTAAGATACTACGCTAGCTTAGAAAATAGAATTGAAGATGGAATCTTACCAACAAACCGGCAAGAAAGAACTTCTACAAGAATTAATCTTGTTGCTAATCCATACAATAACCTGAACATTAAACTCAACGCGTATTATAACAACAATAAAGTACTTAGACCAAACAACGATAACTCGATTTACGGTTGGTTAGGCAACATGCTGTTACGTTACAAACCATTTACGTGGACATCTCGCGTTATGCTGGATCAAGCATACTTGGAAGGAACAACAAATCAATTTATAGGTTCTATTTCTGCAAATTATACTCCAATTGAAGATTTGGAAATCAATGCTACTCTAGGTGTTGATAATATGAATTACAGAGAAAATAGATTCTATCCAATCGGATATAATGCATTAGTAGCAGATGGGCAAAAAGCATTGTATGATAGACGCAACACAAACCAGAATATGGAATTTAATGCAGCTTATAATTATGAGTTTAGCGATTTCAAATTCCGTTCCGTAGTTGGTGCTCAATTCTTTAATAGATATTTACAAGGCAACAATGTTACTGTTGAAGATTTTAATTCAACATTAATTACTGATTTAGGTTCCGGCGGAACAGTTACAACATGGGCAGAACAATTTTTACATGCTCGCGAAGGTGGAATTTTTACAGAACACTCGATCAGTTATCAAGATAAATACTTCTTAACATTGGGTCTTCGTAAAGATTATGCTACTTCAATTGGTGAAAACGCGCCATCAATCACTTATCCAAAAGCAAGCTTTGCTCTACGTGTTGATAAATTTGATTTCTTACCAAGCTTTGTTAATTTATTAAAACTACGTGCAGCTTATGGTGAAGGCGGTGTATTACCTGGAACAACAGATGGTATTCCACTTTTATGGGATGCACAAGTTGGCGGATATGGCGCCGGTGCTGCAATTGCAGTAATTGGAAATGATAAGATTGAACCGGAACGTGTAAAAGAAATTGAAGTTGGTTTTGACGCAGAGTTATTCAAAAATGTATCCCTCGAATTAACTTACTATAACACTGTCGCTGAAAAGTCAATTGTAAACAGAGTATTAGCCGGATCAAGCGGAAAGTTACAAGTAACAACTGGTTCCCTTGCTCAACCATATAACTTAGGAAAAGTAACCGGTTCCGGTTTTGAATCCCTCTTACAATATTCTCCGATAAGAGGAAACGAATTCAACCTAGATTTATCGTTGATATGGAATTATCAAACCAATAAGATTGAAGATTTAGGTGGGACCGGTGATATCATCGCCACACCGAATGCTCATGCTGTGGGCTATTCCAAGAGCAGATTCTATGCTTTCGTTCCGGTCGCTCCTATTTATAGTTCTTCAACTGGAAAATATATCGGTGCAACACTTTCAACAGAAAGAAGAGATTTAGGTTCACCAATTCCGGACCATTCCGGCTCTTTCACAGTCAATTTCAAATTTTTCAAGAACTTTAACCTGTATGCATTCGCCGAATGGGGTCTTAACAATAAGATCAGCAACGGGTCAAAACAATTTGCTTCAAGATTGGGCGGTGTTGCAGAAGTTAATAGATACAGAGCTTTGTTAGGCTTATCAGCTGCATATCCTGGCGCCGCTCCAGCCGGTGTTGTTGCATTAACACCCGGAACCGATGAGTACAAAAAAGTTGCTGAAGAGTATATGAAAGTTGACGGCTTGTATGAAGCAAACTTTGTTGAAGATGCAAGCTATCTTATTATTAGAGAAGTAAGTTTCAGCTATGATTTCACTGATCTATTTAGTGATCTGTCTCTTAATTCTTACCTTAAAAGTGTAACTGCTGGTGTTTCTGTAAGAAATCTGGCAACATTTTCAGAATACAAAGATGGAGATCCCGGTGTAAACTTTTCCGGTGCAAGACAGAATTTAGCCATTGGACAAGAATTCTTAACACTACCAACGCCAAGAACATTCAACTTCTGGCTTAGACTAGGTTTTTAAAGGAGGAACAACAATATGAAAAGAAATATATTTTTATCGAGTATAGTTATAATGCTGGGGCTTTTCTTTGGCTGCGATGATTATATCAACGAAGTTGATCCTATGATTACTCAAGTAGAGGATTCAAGACTAACAGCTGAAGGACAAATTCAATTTCAAATTACTGGTGTCTTGCAAGGATTCTCTGTAACTTCTTCAGAGCTTGGATGCCAATCCGATTTGTTATCTGATGCGTTAGAATATAGCAACCAAAATCCAGATGCTTCTTATCCTCAATTTGAAGAAATAAATACCGGAGTAATTGCGCTTAACAATAACTCTGTTGCCGGTACATGGAATAACCTACATTCACTTAGATTCATGGCAGATACACTTGGTGTACGTGTTGGCCAAATTTCATTTACAAATGCTGCTCTAAAAAATGAAGCTCTATTCACTTCTTCATTCTATGGAGCAATAGCTCGCTTCTATCTTGGAACAACATTTGCGCTAACTAAAACTGAACCGGGCGCTTGCATAAATGCCGGTCCATTTATTCCAGCCGCAACATTGCTGGATGACGCCCTAAATCTTGCCAAGAGTTCTCTTACATATACAACAGATGCGCATACGATTAAAGTAGTCAACTCGTTTATTGCTAAAATCTATCTTGCAAAAGGAGATTATGCAAATGTGAATACCTATGCTGCAAAGGGTTTGCAGAAAAACGATGCTGATTTTACCGCGCTAAATCATGATGCAAGTAATATTTATTTCTGGGGATTTGCCGGTAACGGACGTAAGCAAATTCACGTTGCTGATAGGTTTGGTGCTTATGTAAAGGCTGATCCGAAAGAGTCCGCAAGAATTGTCATTAAAGAATTTACTTTTGGCGGAGCTACACACTACTACCAAAACAAATATCCAGATAAGAGCAGCGCTTATGTTTTCCTTACATGGAAAGAAAATAACTTAATGCTTGCAGAAGCTTCTTTAAGAGGGCAAGGTTCCGGTAACGCTTTAGCGTTAGTTAACGAAGTTAGAACTTCCTATGGAATTGGAAACCTAGCAACAATCAATTTAGATGACCTTTATGTAGAAAGAGATAAAGAACTTTTCTGCCAAGGTACACGGTTAATTGATCAACACAGATTTGCTAAGTGGCATTTAACGGGTGAATCATGGAAACAATTGCCTATACCACAACGTGAGAGAGATAATAATTCCAACTTTTAGAATGATGGGAGAATTTACCGCGTAGAAGACTTCCTTCTGATGCGTGGTTGATGAGACCACAGAGCTTCGGCCCTGTGGTTTATTTTTTGAATGGAATCGGATTTGAAAATTTTTAGAAAACACTCTAATGAAAAACCCAGCAACCAAAATATTGTGCATGGTCGCAATTTTTATTCTCACGAATTGTACAAATCCAAGCGGATTCCAATATCTTCATCCTGAGTACGGCAATAAAAAAGAAACACACCCAAAAGTTTTAGTACTGCCGATGAATTCGAAATCGATTATCACTGCTAGCTCAAACGGCAATACCAGCAATCTAATCGGCAATGCTACATTTAGAGAAGCGGAAATGTTTGAGAACTACATGAAGATAATTATCGGGGAAAAAACTCAAACAGAAATTGTTGCCGAAGAGATTTCTGATGATGTAAAGGAAGTTAAATTGGAAAAGCAAAAAGTAGATATTGATAGAATGAGTTTGGAGTTTCAAATTCCAAAACTGAGCGAAAAGAATGGACGGTTTGCGCAAATAGATTATTTAGTGATCTTTGATAAGCTTTATTTTACGAAGCTGGCTAAAATCAGCGGTTCATCGCTAGGTAGTATTGGTGAATCCACTTACTTACTCACTGCCGGAATTGAATATATAATTTGGGATAATAAAACCCGTAACTTGGTTAGCTACGGCAAAGTGGAAGAGAAATCGAATTTGCTGACAGTGCCTAAAAAGGAAGATTACTTAAACGTAATCGAAAAACTTGCAGATGTTATAATTCAAAAAAGTCCTTTCACTGCTAAAAAAATATACTTCTAAATAACAAGAATTTTCGAATAATCGTCACACTGAATATTATGACAAAGTCAAGCGGTTTTAAGCATCATAGGATTGACCGATTGATAATTGTTAATAAAAGATGTTTTAGAATTAATAACAGCACAAGTAAGCTTTAAGATTTTATTGGCAATGTTGTTCAAGAT
>JAZDFQ010000071.1:0-3377 GCA_043807765.1 Ignavibacteriota bacterium | reverse complement strand
GGGATAAACTTCGAAAAGCAGCCCCGCAAAAAAGCTGCGGGGTCAAACAGCATTTTTCATTAACACTTCACGCCGTGTTATTTCTTTTCATAATTCTTTTAATGCACGAAAGATTAAAACATAGTTGATAATTTATAGGCGGAAGAAAAAGAAAAGCAAAATGCCGTTTGAGAAGCATGGAATAAAAGGGGAGAATGTTTTTAAAGCGTAAAAATTAAGTACATGAGGAACTGAGTACCTAAGTAGCTAAGTGCCTGAGTAACAAAGTGCCTTAGTGACTGAGAAGGAAAAAATTAAGCCGCTACTAAAAATGGAGCGGCTTTTTTAGTTTAAGAAATAATAAAACTGCAATGGCTTCACACATTCCGGTAAAATCAATTCCAACTTTTTCTTAATTTTATACGACGGTAATTAATTACATTTTTATAGAAGGCATTTTAGAGGTAATTATCAAAAAGTTCGGGTTAATTGGAGTTGGCGGGTATGTAGCGCCGCGTCACTTAAAGGCTATCAAAGATACCGGCAATGATCTGGAATTATGTTTTGATCCAAATGATTCAGTTGGAATTATAGATCAATATTTTCCTAAAACGGAATATTTTTCAAATTTTGAACGATTTGAGAGAGAGCTCGCAAAAAGATCTTCCGATGAGAGAAAGAAGTTGGACTATCTTTCGATTTGTTCTCCAAATTACCTACATGACACACATATCCGGTTAGCGCTTTCAAACGATGTTAATGTGATATGTGAGAAACCGCTTGTGCTTTTTCCATCAAATCTTGATTTGTTAGAAGAGCTAGAAGCAAAGCATAATAATTCCATTACTACTGTCATGCAGCTAAGATATCATCCTGAGCTGATGAAACTTAAAGAGCAGTTATCCAGATCAACTATTAATCATAAAGTTAAACTTGTTTACATAACTCCCCGAGGAAAATGGTATCACTATTCATGGAAGGGGGATGAGAGCAAGTCGGGCGGATTAGCTACAAACATTGGAATACATTTGTTTGATTTGTTAATCTGGCTGTTTGGCAATGTGTTCGAATACAAAGTAGAATTGAGAAGTAATGAGAAAATGAAAGGCAGATTAATTCTTGAACAAGCAGAAGTGGAATGGTTTTTGTCGGTTGATTATGGCGATCTTCCAACTGATAGTAAGCAAAAATCGCTTCGAGAACTTGTGATTGATGGGGAGAGGATTGAATTCTCGGAAGGATTTACCGATTTACACACCAAAGTCTATGATGAAGTTTTGAGAGGAAACGGACTTGGAATTTCTGATGCCCGACCATCAATAGAATTAGTGCATAAAATTAGGACACAATAAGATTTGCTAAAAGGAATTAGAAGAATTAAATAATCTGTTGTGTGAATTAATTGCAGTCTGCAACACAAGTACCTTTTTGATTGAGAAATAGAACGCAGATATAACTCATGCCCGACTACGTCGTTCGAGGCGGGGATTTTATGATTAACACAGATTTAATATTGAAAAGTTATTTTGCCGATGTTAATTAACTTTAATTTTTAATTCACGCAACTAGTTTAGAAAGCTAATGTTGATAAGATATTTAGTCGTTAACCTTCGCATGGAGTGTGATGTATCGAATGAATCAAACAATTCACTCTAATCAACGTATGGATAAAGCAAAGTAAAAGATCAGCGGGTCTATTTATATTTACTAATGTTTTCCTTAATATTAATAAGAAAATAATTCAAGCTGTACAATCATTGTAGGAGGCACAATGAAAAAAAACATTATGATATTGACACTTGCGCTTGTGACGTACATATATCCACAAAGTGGAAATGGTCATAATCCCAATAATATTCTGAGTTACATACCAACTGGTTATACTGTACAAACTTACGAACGACAATCCTCTGCTTCAAGTGGAGTTGCAGACAACTCTATCGCGGATGCTGATGCGACTGATCTCTATGTTAATTTTATTTTTGATACTACAGGTAAAATGGTGTATTTGGTTTATACTACTAACGGTACTGCTCCAAGTAAATCTAATGGGACAACTGTCATTGGCGGTTTTTCAAATTACTCAGATCCTAATCGTACTTGGACAGCTCGAATCCCATCTTCAGCGAATACTCAGGGTTCTGAAATAAGATATGTTTTTTATATTAGTGATGGGACATTGGCTTCTGCTTGGGGAAGGGCGGCTGGAAGCGGGTATAGTACAACATGGACTGAAGGGGATAGTTATTTTTCATATACAGTAGAAGCTTCTCTTCCGGTTCAATTAACATCTTTTACTTCTTTATTAAACGATAACCAAGTACAACTAACCTGGCAAACAGCTACCGAAGTAAACAACTACGGGTTTGAGATTGAACGTTCTGTCATTCTGAGCGTAGCGAAGAATCTCAATGCAGACAAAGGCACTTCGCATTCGCTCAGTGCGAGCTGGGAAACGCTCGCATTTGTTCAAGGGCATGGAAACAGTAACTCACCAAAAAATTATTCATTTACTGATGATCTTGCTCATGCTCTTAATCATAATCTGCTTCAATACAGACTTAAGCAGATAGATTTTGACGGCAAGTACGAATATTCACCAGTTATCGAGGTTGAACTCAAAACTCCAGTGAATTTTTCTGTTCAGCAGAATTACCCAAATCCATTCAACCCGGAAACTACTATTAGCTACAAGGTACAAGCAGCAAGCCAAGTAAGCTTAAAAGTTTACGATGTTCTCGGAAGAGAAGTAGCAACGTTGGTTAATGGATTTAAGCAAGCTGGAACATATAACTCTACGTTCAACACTCTACACTCTTCACTCACTTCCGGTGTATACTTCTATACTTTGAAAGCCGGTTCGTACGTTGAGACCAAGAAGATGCTGCTTCTTAAGTGATTACACATAATTTAGAATGGCGAAGGCGGTTTTTTTGACCGCCTTTTCTATATTTACAATGTTACATACAAGTTGAGAAGAAATGAAATTCAAAAAATTACTTCCCTTTACATTCGGATTATTTTTTTTATTGATTTCGAAATCAATCGCTAAAGATTTTATGATGCAAGGCTGGTATTGGGATTTTCCTAAAACGACTGCCGGCTATAATTGGGCAGATACAATCCGAACCAAAGCGACCGCACTTAAAAATGCCGGATTCACGTACATATGGCTTCCGCCTCTTTCGCGCGCAAGCTACGGAAATTCAAGTAACGGCTACGATCCTAAAGACATATATGATCTTGGAGAATATGACGGCGGGGCTACCGGGTTTGGCACCCGAACAAATGTAGATGATCTTATTACTCAGTTTAATACTGTGGGTTTGAAAGCTGTTGCCGATGTTGTTTATAATCATAGAGATGGGGGAAGAGCTGAACAGAACTCTGCCTTGAAA
>JAZDFQ010000070.1:0-56115 GCA_043807765.1 Ignavibacteriota bacterium | reverse complement strand
TCTTCAGTTTTTATTTCTTTAATTATTCGCAACCAATAATTTGATTCCCGCATTTCCTTTAACGAGATATTTATTTTATTGAAGAAATCAGGCTTAGAGATTGCGCCTTGTGCTTCTTCATAATTCGCACCGCTTGATGTAGATGATCTTATAAGTTGATTCGAAATTATTTGAGACTCTTTACCACTTGGTAACCTTCTACAAAACTTGATAATATTAACTGCAAAATCAAATAACCTTTTTCCTAATCCAGTATCCAATTACTCATACCAAATTTATCATTTCTAATTTATGATTAATAATTTATCATTTTAGAAAGCAAAGAATCCAAAATAGATTCCGGTTTGAATAAAGAAATTATTTGAAGACAAATCTTTTGGTACACCTACAATGTTTTGGTCGTTATTAATTTTCCAGTCACTTGAAAAATTCATCACATATCCACCGCCAACACGTAAAGCAATAAATCTGTTAATTGGCACATCAAGATTAAGAGTAGGAGTAAGAGTAAAAAAGCTGTTTTTAATTTCCGTGCTGATTCCGGGATTATAATCATATGCATAACTTGATTCTGGGTTAGAAGGTTTTGGCCAAGAAGAATCCCAAGAATAAGGGCTACTATTTTGGAATATCTCAATACTTTGCGAACCGCCGCCGATTATTCCGCCAATAGATAGTGCCACATTCTTTACGAATGGTAATGTGTACTCAACAGTTAAACCTCCAAATCCATAGTTATATTTTACTTCTCGATCTACAAAAGTATTTCCCCAAACTGAGACTCTTCCATTAGAAGATTGAGTTCCGCTCAAACCAATTCCGCCAATTCTTACATTGTCAATAATCATTATATAAGCGTAACCGCCGCCGCCAAACAAAAACATTCCGTTTGATAATTCCGGAATTCCAATAGTTTTTATTTGTGTGTTTAATGCATCAAGATTCGGAAAAACATAAGAAGGGGAAATTCCGCCAGCAGCACCAAAGCGAGCAACCCAGCCAACATCTTCTCCTTCCTGTGCAAAGTATCTTGTTGTGCTAACCAAAAGCAGAATTACGATGGCTAATTTTTTCATAATTGTTCGGTTTGAATTTTGTTGGGCAAAAAATAGCAAAACAGAGGAGAAATCAAAAACTTCTGGTTAAAAAAGAAGACCAAAAGGAGTGTAAATAAAAAAGGCTGCATCGGTTTTCAAATACCATATCACCACAACAAGGTGAAAACCGTGCAGCCTTTAAGGGCAACTATATTGGGGGGCAAACTTAATCGCCCTTAGTACTATCTTTTAAAAATATCAGAACATAATTAATATCATTTCTCGACTCCGCTCGAAATGACATCGTTCTTCCTTTACTTAAGTTAATCCATAATTTTTCTTAAGAACGATGAACTATCTTCTTCGCTATCATTATAGTAGTCGTTTCTTTCCGGTTTTGGCTCGGTAGTCTTAAAGCCGCTTTCCAAATCAAATAGATTGTTAAACAAATCCGGATTCTTCTTCATTCTTTTAATTGTAGGTACATCTAAATTTTCAGTATCGCTAAGCTCGAATCCGCGTTTTGCAGAAAAGCCGATATTAACAGCCATTCTTTCGCGTTCTCTTTCTTTAGGCCTAGCTGCTTCTTGTTTTTCTTTTTTCATATTTGAAATTGGATTGCTCAAAGCGCGAGTATCGAACCCGGTGGCAATAACTGTGTAGGAAACATAATCTTGCATTTCATCTTTTATAACAGCGCCAAAGATTACGTTGGCTTCTTCACCGGCTGCATCAAAGATTACATTATTGCCCTCTTCAATTTCTTGCATTGTCATATTAGAAGGACCGCTAACATTCAATAAAATATTTTTAGCGCCTTTTATTGAAATACCTTCTAGCAATGGAGATGAAATTGCTTTCTGAGCAGCTTCAACGGAACGGTTATCGCCGCTTGCAATTCCGCAGCCCATCAACGCTTGCCCACTCTCTTTCATTACAGTGCGAACATCTGCAAAGTCAACGTTGATAATTCCCTTTATCGTAATGATATCGGAAATACCGCGTGTAGCTTCATAGAGAATTTCGTTTGGTTTATCGAACGCAGCTTTTGCAACTGTTGCTGCTTCAATTATTGCAAGGATTCTGCTGTTAGGAACAATGATCAAACTATCAACATATTGTTTTATTTCGTTAATGCCTTCTTCGGCATTTTTCATTCTAATTTTTCCTTCCCAGGTGAAAGGTTTTGTTGCAATACCTATTACTAAAGCCCCAATGCTCTTTGCAATAGATGCAACTATTGGCGCTGCACCGGTTCCGGTTCCGCCGCCCATTCCGGCAGTAACAAAAACCATATCTGCACCATCTAACGCTTGCGTTATCTTATCGCGATCTTCTTCTGCAGCTTTTCTGCCAACATTAGGATCAGCCCCGGCACCAAGTCCGCGTGTTACATTTGTACCAATTTGAATTTTCTTGGATGCAAAGCTGTCTTCTAAAACTTGCGCGTCAGTGTTGACAGCGATAAATTCAACTCCACGCAATCCGCGATTAATCATAGAATCAATTGCGTTACATCCGCCACCGCCTACACCAACAACTTTAATTTGTGCTGAAAGCGGTTTTGCTGTTTCTAATTGGAAGAACCGAGGTTTTCTTTCCAGTTTTTCGTAAGTGTCGGACATTACTCCTCCTTGTTGTGGTTTTTATAAATAATTTTTTCTTTCATAATTTTTATGAGCAAATCACAGGTTTTCAAAAAAATCTGATAACTTCTTAAAGACGTTATTTACTTTAAACTTTCCTTCGCGGCTTGCGCGCGCATAACTTTCTTGCGCGGATTTACCGGGTATACCTCTAATCAATCCGGCAACTGTTGCAAACTCCGGACTTCCAACTTCTTTAGATAATCCGGAACCGAGATCGAGCGGAACGCCAATGCGTGCAGGCAGCCCAAAAATTTCTGAGGCAAGTTCATCACAGCCCGTTAGCAATGAACCACCTCCCGTCAATACTATCCCGGCTTTTACTTTACTCTTCAAACCGGAATTGCGGAGATCATTATCAATCAGAGTAAAGAGTTCTTTCATTCTAACACTGATAATCTGTGTAAGAAGAGAAACCGGAATTTTCACATTCCCTCTAGCTCCGACGCCCTTGATATAAATGTCTTCGTCGCGAATAATTGCGTGCTCGGTTGCGTAACCATGCTCGCGTTTAAGCTTTTCTGCTTCGGTAGTAACTATTCCAAGTGTTTCGCGGATATCATTTGTAACTTGATTTCCGGCAACACCAATTACCTTTGTATGTTTAATTGCTTTTCTATGAAATACTGCTACGTCCGTTGTTCCGCCGCCAATATCAATCAGCACAATGCCTAAGTCTTTTTCATTTTCTTCAAGAACAGATAGACTTGATGCTATCGGCTGTAGCACCAAGTCTTTTGGAATATATCCCGCACGCTCAACAGATTTTTTAATATTCTGAAGCGCGGGAATAGATGCTAAAACAACATGATTTACTGCTTCCAACCTTGAACCGCACATTCCAATAGGATCATCAATACCGCCGGTGTGATCAACAAAATATTCTTCCGGAATTATGTGCAGAATTTCTCTATCTGAAGGAATACGAATTGTATGAACATCCAATTTAAGACGATCAAGATCCGACTGAGAAATTTCATGGTCTGGGTTATTTATTGTTACATAATTTCTGTGGCGCAGACTTGTAATATGTTCACCGGCTACACCTACGTTTAATTCTTTAATTGTAAAGCCGGCTCTGTTGCTTGCAATGTTCATTGCTTCTGTAATTGCTTCAGCAGTTTTTGCAATGTTTGCAACTAAACCGCGTGTTAAGCCTTCCGATGGTGCAACGCCAAATCCAAGTATGTTGATGTTCGAATCCACATGTTCAGCAATTACCGCGCATACTTTCGTTGTTCCAAGATCCAAACCCGCTATTACATTTTTCTTCATGATTTCTTTTCCATCACTTCTTGGTTTTGTTCTGATTGTTCTAATAGTCCAAGGAAAATGTGTCCGCCGTATCGTAAATCAACATATTCCATGTAATTGTTTAGCTCTTTCCCTTTTAAAAAATTCCAAAAGTTGCTGAAGTAAAGAATTTTCTTTAATTCATTACCTCTTCCAAGCATCACCGGATAATCGAACGAAGAGAAATACACATTTATCTCGCCGCCGTTCTGCATGTCGATGGAGGAAAGCGCATCATGCATTTCCGGATTTGCAAGTTTCACCGCGCCGATAATTTTCGCCGCTGTCAGTACATCATAATTTTTTTTGATTGACGACAACATCTTTACAGCTTTATCCAACTGAACATTTGCTATTACCGGATAATCAATCTCTCTAGAATTTTCTAAGACCGGCAGTACCTGTAATCTGTCGGTAACTAAATATTGCTCATCATTAATGAAGAGCATAGATTCGAAAATTTTCTCTGTAATCTTAACTGCGACTTTACTGTTTCTATCGTAACGTACATCTGCTGAAGCCACATAAGGATGTTTCTCTATTCTATCTTTAATAATCTGAACTGTTAACGAGCTCAAACTATTTCTATTCGAAAGCATTGCATATTTCAAATAACTTTCTTTAGATAGATGAACATTTCCTTCAAGCGAGATATATTTTATTTTATCAACATCAGTCGTTTTAACACCAAAAGACATATAGCCAATTGCTCCAATTGCAATCAAGAATAGAACCGTTGCAATTATGTGTTTTGGTAATGTCATTACTTCTTTTCTGCTTTTAGAAATTCTACAAACTGATTTCCAAATTTCCAGATATCGCCGGCGCCAAGAGTTATTACTATATCACCTTTCTGATAAATTGATTTCAGCAAGTCCGGAATTTTTGTTTTATCCGGTTCGTAGTAAACATTTTTATGGCCAAACTTTTTAGCTGTTTCGGTTATCAATTCTCCAGTAATTCCTTCAACCGGTTTTTCGCGTGCCGGATAAACATCCGTGCAAATGAAGATGTCGGAATTCAAGAACGATCTACCGAACTCTAAATAAAAATCTTTTGTTCGGCTATATAAGTGAGGTTGAAATACAGCAACTAATCTTCTGTTCCATCCGCGGCGTATTCCATCGAGCGTTACATTTATTTCTGTCGGGTGATGTCCGTAATCATCAATAACCATTACATCTTTATCATACTTTGTTTCGAAGCGGCGGTAAACTCCGGCAAACTTACCCAGCGATTTTTGAATAGTCTCAAAATCGACGCCCATTTCTTTTGCGATTGCTACCGCAACCAGAGAGTTCTTTATGTTGTGCAATCCCGGAATATTTATTTTAATTCTACCAAGCTCTTCACCTTTATACACAACTGTATATTCCGAGTGATTTTCTGAGTGAGTTATATTCGTTGCGCGTACATCAGCTTGCGGGGAAACTCCATATGTAAGAATCTTTCTAGTTATCTGCGGAATAATATCTTGCAATGCCGGTTCATCTAAACACAACACAACAAAACCAAAAAAAGGAACTTTGTTGGCGAATTCTACAAAGGCCGCTTTGATATCATCTAAATCATTGTATGTATCTAAATGTTCTTTCTCTAATGTTGTTATTGCTGCAATGGTTGGCGTTAACTTCAAAAATGTTCTATCGAATTCATCAGCTTCAACTACGATATAATCGCTGCAACCTAACCGAGCATTAGTTCCGCCAAGACTGCTAAGTTTTCCGCCCACAATAATAGTAGGATCAATCTGAGCTTCTGTTAAAACTAATCCAACCATAGATGTTGTTGTAGTTTTTCCATGTGTTCCGGCAATTCCAATTCCATATTTCATACGCATACATTCAGCTAACATCTCAGCACGCTTAATTACCGGAATTTTTCTTTCTATTGCAGCTTTCACTTCGGGATTCTCGAGATTCACTGCTGAAGAGAAAACAACTACATCGGCCTCAACCAAATTTTCCGGTGAGTGTCCTTCATAAACTTTAATCCCGAGACTTTCCAATCGTTCTGTAACTTCTGTTTTGGCTAAATCGGATCCGGTTATTTTAAAACCTTGACTCAACAATATTTCAGCAATGCCGCTCATCCCAATTCCGCCGATGCCGACAAAGTGTACATTTTTTACGGTTTTCATCATCATAATTATATCACCAACATTTTTTCTAAGTGTGAAATTGAAATTGAAACCGCTACAGCAGAAATTCCAATTAGTAAATAGAGATAGTATTTTATCATCACACAAAGTGTTGATAAAAAAACTCCATTCTGAACTACTATTCGATTTAAGAGAACTTCAATGACCATATTCTTGGAGTTCTCTATCATAAAGTTTCCGCTAGTTGAATAGCTCTCGTAGCAATATCAAATGCCGCATTTGGTTTTGCGAACTCAACTATATTTTTTCTAAGTGAATTCTGTCTTTCCTTATTAAACATCAACTGAGAAACTTTTACAAACAATTCGCTCTCAACATTCTTATCAGCAATTAACTCAGCAGCGCTAGCATCAAGAATAGCTTTAGCATTTTTATACTGATGATCTGCCGCAACATTAGCTGATGGAACAAAAATTACCGGCAATCCTAGAAGTGATACTTCTGCAATTGTAGTGGCCCCAGCACGCGCCAAAACCAAATCGCAAGCAGAATACGCCGCGCTCATATCACTTATATATTCCATCACCTTAACATCATCATCGTTATATCTTCTGAATTCATTGTAATAAACTTTTCCGGTTTGCCAGAGAACTTGTATTCCTATCTCTTTCAACTTCTCCAAATTATTTGCAACTGCATGATTAAGAGATTTTGCTCCACCGCTTCCGCCAATAACTAAAAGTGCTTTCTTTGAAACATGAAGTCCGAAAGTGCTCATCGCTTCAACTTTATCAATAAGCTTAAGATTTATTCTTATCGGGTTGCCGGTAACTTTTAATTTATCTTGCTCTCGGAAATACTTTTTTGATTCTTCAAATGTGATATGTATTTCTGTAGCTTTCTTTTCCAGCAATCTGTTTGTTACACCGGGGTAACTATTCTGTTCAAGCAGCATAACTTTTGAACCGATTAATGAAGCCATCCACACAACCGGCCCGGAAACATAAGCTCCGCTTCCAATTGCAACTCTCGGCTTAAAACCAAAATTTATTATTAACGATTGCAACAGAGACACAAGTATCTTAACCGGAAAGAGAATGTTGTTCGTGTTAAACTTGCGTGCGAAGCCGCTGATCCAAATTGCTTTGAAATCAAAATCGTGCTCGGGAACAACACGAGCTTCAATTTTATCTTTAGTTCCAACAAATAATATTTCAGCTTCCGGTTTCAGCTCTCTAATTTTTTGTGCTACAGCTAATGCCGGGTAAAGATGGCCACCGGTTCCACCGCCGGCAAAAATGAAACGATATGGAGTTCTCTTCTTACTCATACTTGTTGAATTTTTAACTCATCAGTTCTAACAGTTTGTCTTCCAACGTTAATTATGATGCCAACCGAAACTGCAAAAAGAATAATTGACGTTCCTCCAAAACTTATAAATGGTAATGTTATGCCGGTTGTTGGAAGCAACCCGGTTACAACTGCCGCATTTATAAACGCGCTGATTATGATGTTAAATCCTAAACCGAGAACTAGAAGCTGTCCAAATTTGTTTTGAGCTTTCTTTGCAATTACCATGCAAACCAAAAACAAACCGAAGTAGAGAACCAAAATTCCAATCGTTCCAAGCAAGCCCCATTCTTCGCCTAGTATCGAAAAAATAAAATCGCCGTATGACTCCGGTAAAAACAAATCACTTTGTCTGCTGTGTCCGGGCCCAACACCAAGCAAGCCGCCGCTGCCGAGAGCTATTTTTGCTTGCCTAACTTGAATATTGATGTCGGTTCCATTGATAAGGCTATCAATATATGTCAGTATTCTTTCGCGAGAATGTTTTAGAATCATGGCTGCGCTGCCAAGTGCAAAACCGGCGCTTGCAACAATTGCAATAATGTGTTTCCATCTGGCTCCGGCAACAAACATCAGAACAAATGATGTAACAACAATTATTACACTAGTGCTTACATTAGGCTGCATTAAAACAAGAACGCCAACTATACCAATCCATATTAGGGGAAAGATAAAACCGTTCTTAAAATCTTTAATCTTGTCTCCCATTTTTTCCAACATGAAAGAGAGGTGCATAATCAAAATAACTTTTGCGGCTTCGGATGGCTGAAACTGAATGAAGCCTAAATTTATCCAGCGTTGAGCACCTTTTACTTTTGGCGCTAACAAAAATGTTAGTATTAAAATAACAATGATTGCAAACAGAGCTATCTTAGAAACGTCGCGATACTTTTCATACTTAATTCTTGAAAACAGAACCATACCACCAACAGCAACAACAATCTTCCATAAATGAGATTGAAACAGAGAATAGATTGAATTAAACCTCATCATGCTGTAAGTGCCGCTTGCAGTAAAGACCATAATCGCGCCAAGCGAAATCATAAACACTACAAGAAGAATCAATATTTTTACCCAGGTATTCATCAGATTAATTTATTCACCGCTTCCTTAAATACTTCTCCTCTATGTTCAAAATTGTTGAACATATCAAAACTAGCACATGCCGGAGAAAGCAGAAGAACAGAACCAGCTTCGGCTTCTTTATTAGCGGCTTTTACACAAGCTTTCATACTTTCTTTTTTTTCAGTTGCTATAAACGAACCGAAATAGTCTTCAACCTTTTGTGCCGAAGTTCCAATTGCATAAATTTTCTTTACGTGCTCTTTTACCAAATCCTTTATATCGTCGTAATTATTTCCTTTATCCTTGCCGCCAAGAATTAAATAAATTGGTTTAGTAAAAGTTTTCAAAGCAACTACAACTGAATCGATGTTGGTTGCCTTCGAATCATTATAGTACTCAACACCGTTAAACTCTCTAACAAATTCAATTCTATGCTCAACACCTTTGAATGATGCAAACGCATCACGAATTTTTTGATTAGGAATATTGAGCAGTTTTGAAATCGCCAACACCGATAATGCATTCGCTATGTTGTGTTCACCCTTTATATACAAGTCATTTGAAGAACAGATTTTGGAAACTTTACCGAACCAAGCAAAATTCATATCGCCATCTTTGTGATAAGCCCCAACCGGGATTTCTTTTTTAACAGAGAATCCAAGTTTCTGAACACGAGTATTTTTCATAGTAGCTATTGTATTGGAATCGTCTGCATTGTATAAGTAAAAGTCTTCTTCCACTTGGTTTGCCGTTACCTTTATCTTAGTAGCAACATATTTTGTAAAATCGTTTTCGTATCTGTCCATATGATCCGGAGTAATATTCAAGATTATAGAGAAGTGGGGTTTGAACTGCTCTGTAAAATCGAGTTGAAAGCTGGACGTTTCAAGCGCAACAAACTCTTCCTCTTTTACATCTAGCACGATTTCGGAAAACGGATTGCCAATATTTCCGGCTGAATAACATTTCATTCCACATTCGTTCAATGTGTGATTCATCAACGCTGTTGTAGTAGTTTTTCCATTTGTTCCGGTGATCGAGATTACCGAGCCTTTACAAAACCATGCCGCAAATTCCACTTCGCTGTAAATCTTAATTCCCCTTTGAATCGCCTTAGTAAGAACTAGAGAATCTGTCGGAACCCCGGGACTTGTAACAATAAAATCACATTCGAAAACTTTATCTGTATGAGCGCCAAATTCGTAAGCAATGTTTTCCGATTCAAAAACTTCTAGAGCTTTAGCTAGTTTTTCCTTTGCACTGCTATCGCTCACAAAAGGAATTGCACCAAGTTTTTTAGCCAACTGCGCTGCAGCTATTCCGCTTCTTACTGCACCGATGATCGATATTTTCTTTCCGAGTATTTCCATTAACGTATTTTGAATGATGCCAAGCTTATGATTGCAAGAATAATAGTAACTATGTAAAATCTTATTACAATTTTCGGTTCATCCCAACCCAACTGTTCAAAGTGATGATGGATAGGAGCCATTTTAAATATTCGTCTACCTTCGCCATATCTTTTCTTTGTGTATTTGAAATACAAGCGCTGAAAAATCACAGAGAGAGTCTCAATAAAAAATATTCCGCCTAGAATTGGAATGAGTAAGTCTTTCTTAATCAAAATCATCATCACACCAAATGCACCGCCTAGAGCAAGTGAACCGGTATCTCCCATAAAAACTTGCGCTGGATAAAAATTAAACCAGAGAAAACCTAGACCAGCACCAATAAGTGCTGCAATAAATACTGTAAGTTCGCCGCTGCCTGGCATGTATATGATGTTTAAGTAATCAGCGTAAATAACGTTGCCGGTTACATAAGAAAGAATTGCGAGTGCTATCATCACAATTAAGATTGTACCGATTGCCAACCCATCAAGTCCATCCGTAAGATTCACTGCATTAGATGTAGCCGTAATAATGAAAACAACCCAAGGAATGAAGAGAACTCCGAAATCCCAATTCAAGTTTTTGAAGAATGGCAAAGTTGTTTGAGTATTGTATTGTGCGAACTCTGGTAAAAAATAAACTGCTGCACCTACTACTAAACCAACAAATACTTGTCCCAGTAATTTGTAACGCGCGATCAATCCTTTAGGAAGCTTCTTAACTACTTTCAAATAATCATCTACAAATCCAACAATACCTAGTATTATTGTTGCTAGGAGAACTAATAAAATAAACGAACTCTTGAGATCAGCCCACAATAGAACCGGAACAACTACAGAAAAAAGAATTATTAAACCGCCCATTGTTGGCGTGCCTGCTTTTTTCTTATGAGTCTTTGGACCTTCTTCGCGGATCGGCTGATCAACTTGTTTTTGTTTAAGTTTACCAATAATCTTTGGCCCGAGTATGAAAGAGAAAAGCAATGCTGTTATTGCGGCAAGAGCAGAACGAAACGTTAGAAAGCGGAAGATGTCGAATCCCGGAGGGTTGTATGCTCTGTTGATATATTCAAATAAATAGTAGAACATTATTCAAACCTTTTTTCCAAAATGTGAACAAAATCTTCCATCTTCATTCCGCGCGATCCTTTGACAAGAATTGCGGAGTTTTCAATCTCTTCGTACTGCAAATAAAGAGAAAGTGCTTCGCGCACAAAGAAATGGATTGATCTAATGTTTCTCTTTCTTAACTCCTTCACCAAATGCTGCATCATTGTTCCAACTGTAAGTACAACTAAATTTTTATTTGATGTAAATAAGCTTTCCAATTCTTTATGAAGCTTCGCTGCTTTGTCGCCTAATTCAAAAATGTCACCGAGTACAACAATTTTATTTTTATAAGTTTTGATTTTGTTCATCGTATCAACAGCTGATTTTACAGAAGCCGGACTCGAATTGTAAGTGTCATCAATTACAATAGCTTTGGCAAACTTTTTTACCTCCAAACGACCATGAACCGGAGTGAACTTTTTAACTCCCTCAAGAATTTGCTTTTTAGTTAGACCTAATTTTAGAGCAATAGAGGCAGCAGCTAAAAAGTTTTTTGCGCTTGATTCACCATAAACCGGAAGAACTGTCTCGAACTTTGCTTTGCCGTAAACAACTTGCACTTTTGTTCTGCCGTCGTCGTTAGTACCAACCAATTTTCCTTTTACATCGACCTTACCTTTGAAACCATAACTGATTTTTTTGGTTAATCCTTTTGCGTGACTGCTAATCAATTGATCATCAGCATTTATTAATACTGTTCCATTGTTTTTGTCTGTCTCAGTCAGCAAAGCAGCTTTTTCTTTGTAAACACCTTCACGGTTATTTAAAAACTCTAAATGCGAGTCTCCGATGTTTGTGAGCAATGCAATATCGGGCTGAGAAATTTTTGCTGAATATGGAATTTCTCCAAAATGATTTGTGCCATGCTCAAGCACTATCACTTCACACTTTTCATCCGCGCTTAATATTGTAAGAGGAACACCGATGTGATTGTTATTGTTTGCTACTGTTTTAACTACAGTAAATTTTTCAGCTAACAGCGTTGCAACCATTTCTTTTGTTGTTGTCTTACCATTACTGCCGGAAATTGCAACAACTTTTGCATTTAATTTTTTGCGCCAAATGTTTGCGATGTCGCCATAAGCTGCGATAGTATCATCAACTGCGATAATTGTTGCGTCAAGCGAACTAAACTTTTTCAATTTCTTTTTATTTACTACAACTGCATTTGCGCCATAATTAACAGTGGTAAGAACAAAATCATGTCCGTCAAATTTTTCACCTTTGATAGCAACAAATAAGCAGCCGCTTTTAACCTTGCGTGAATCAATCTCAACTTTAGAGACCGGCTTAAATCCATCGGGATTGTAAATTACAGCCGACGGCAAGTTGAATAAATCTTCCAGTGTAATTTTTAGTTTGCCCATTCTCTTAGATATTTTTCCGCTGTTTCTTTATCAGAAAAGTGCTTACGCACGCCATTTATTTCTTGATAATTCTCATGCCCTTTTCCGGCAACGAGTATTACTGCATCATCTTCACTCTCTAATATCGCAGCACGTATTGCTTCTTCTCTATTTTCCATAACACGATAGTTATTAGCTTTAATGCCTTTCAAAATTTCATCTATGATAAAGAACGGATCTTCCGTTCTAGGGTTATCCGATGTTACATAAACACATTCGCTCATTGATGAAGCAATCCCACCCATAATTGGGCGTTTGGTTCTGTCTCTATCGCCGCCGCAGCCAAAAACTGTGTAAATTTTTCTTTCATTCTTTACTATATGTTGTAGTGCTTTTAATGCTTGCTGCAAAGAATCTGATGTATGTGAATAATCAATTATCACTTTTTTCTTTTTCATTCCCACTACTTCAAACCTTCCGGGAACTTGCGGTGTGGTTTTAATTCCTTCAATTGCTGTTTCCGGTTTTATTCCGTTTGCTACTGCCACCGCAAAAGCAGACGCAGCGTTCTGCGCATTAAAGTGACCGACTAAACTTGTTTCCGCTTTGTAAAGATTTTCGTTCCACCTTAGATCGAACTTTGTACCGTCGAGATCGTAATCAACTTTTTCGATTCTGACATCAGAATTCTTTTTTGCTCCATAAGAAATCTTTTTTGCTTTGGTACCAGCAACTATTTTCTTTCCGCTCTCATCATCACTATTCCATACTACAGTTCCAGTCGAGGGAATCATTTCGAACAAAATCTTTTTGGAATCGAAATAGTGCTCTTGAGTTTTGTGATAATCCATATGATCGGATGTAAGATTTGTGAACATGGCTGACGTGAAATCCATGTGATCAACTCTGTTCAATCTTAATGCGTGTGAAGAGACTTCCATTACACAATGAGTACATCCTTCCTTAAGCATTTCATTGAATAAGAAATTTATTTCGTGAGACTGTGGTGTGGTAAGCATTGTCTTTACTTCTTTATCACCAATGTAATTAGCTATCGTGCCTATTAGTCCGCACTTAAATCCAGCATGCTCTAAAATGTTTTTAACAAAAAAGGCTGTTGTTGATTTCCCTTTAGTTCCGGTTATTCCAACGAGCTTTAATTTCTTTGAAGGTTCACAGTAGAAAATATTCGAAAACTCAGCCAAAGCTTTTCTGCTATCTTCAACTACAATTTTCACACATCCGGCGTGAGCAAAAATCTGATCCGGAATTACATTTGGATTCTGAACAACAACTGCATCAGCGCCTTGATTAATAACTTCTTGAACAAATTTGTGTCCGTCGGTTTTGAATCCTTCAATTGCAAAAAAGAGTGAATTCTTTTTCGCTGTTCTGGAATCAATTGTTAAGGATAGAATTTCTTTCGATTCGGCATTACCGACAACTTGAACAACCTTAACCTTATTTAGCAATTCATTTAATTTCATTCGCCAGCACTCTGTTTAACTTTTTTAACTGCCGGTTCGCACTTTAGTGTGCAAACAATTCCTTTTTCGAAAGGCATTCCCGGCTCAACACTTTGCCAAACTACTTTACCTATCCCATTTACTTTCCACTGTATTCCCAATGTGTTTAACTGAGCTATTGCATCACGCATAGATTTGTTAGCAAGGTTAGGCATAGTATCACTATTGTAGAATTTCCTATTTGAAAGTGTAGATTTCTTTTCCGGCACGTTCAAGTAAGAACGTTTTGTGTTTTGAGGTGCTGTTTTCAAATCAGCAATCAATTGTTCCATTAGTTTGCTATCACGTTCAATCTTCTTCTTGTCTTTAACCAAATTCACATCTGATTCAATCATTCTTTTTGCTACATCATGAAAAATTGGAGCTGCTACTAAACCTCCATACTGACCTCTCGTAGGTGCATTTACCAAAACATAAACTACAACTGTTGGATTGTTTGCCGGGAAAAATCCAATAAAAGAGGAGTTGTGATGAGCACTTGAATAGCTATTATTTACAAGTCTTTGTGATGTTCCGGTTTTTCCACCAACTAAAACATCCGGCAACATTGCGGCTGTTCCGGAACCATTTTCAACTACTCCAACCATCAGTCTTTTCATTTTCTCTGATGTTGCTGGATTAATCACACTTCTAATTTTTTCCGGTTTGTTTTCAATTAATACATTTCCTCTAGTATCAGTTACCGATTTTGTGATGTAAGGCTTCATCAAGTTGCCTCCATTCACGAGTGTACAAAATGCTGCAGTCATTTGTAGCGGAGTAACTGCCAATTCGTATCCGTATGACATAAACGCTTTAGTAATTCCGGTAAAATTCTTTGGCAGCTTAAGTAAGCCTTCAGCCTCACTCGGTAAATCAAGAGCGGTTTTATTACTGAATCCGAAATCGCGTAAGTATTTGTAGAAGACTTCTGTTTCCAGCCGTTCAGAAAGTTTTGCCATTCCAATGTTGCTTGATTGTTCTAATACTCCGCGAACAGTAAGTATTCCGCTTTTGTGAGAATCGTAAATAGTAACGCCCTTGTATTTATAACTTCCATCTTCAGTATCTATAGGTTCATTTTCTTCAACAAGTTTTTGATCGAACAAAATTGACATCGAAATAGATTTCATTGTTGAACCGGGCTCGTAAGTATCTACAATTGCACGGTTACGTCTGCTTCCAGCTTCTGCTTTATTATAATTCGCCGGGTCAAAATCCGGCAAATTGGCTAAGCTTAATATTTCTCCGGTATTCGGATTCATAATTATTCCAACAGCAGATTCACCGCCAAATTTTTCTATTCCTTTTGCTAATTCTTCTTCTAAAATTTTTTGATAGTTCTTATTGATTGTCAAGTTTATTGTATTTCCAACTGTTGGAGAGTTGGAAATTTTTTCATCTACCGCAAGGATTCTTCCTAGAACATCTCTTTCATATATCAGATAGCCATCATTCCCGGTTAATTCTTCGTTGTAAGTCTTTTCAATTCCCTCAATGCCGTTACCATTTATCTTGTCCACGTACCCAAGAATGTGTGAAGCTGAATTGCCGTAAGGATAGACTCTCGAAAAATCTTCTTGATATGTAAGTCCGTCAATCACATTTTTCTTAAGTCGTATTGCTTGCTGCATTGGGACTTTACTTTCCAGACAAACAGTTCTGCTGCCGGACTTAATTAACTTTTTATAATGTTGTTTTGTTTTACCCATCTCCTTGGAAAACAAGTTCGCAATTAATTCTATCTTTTTGCTGTTCATCATTCTGGTATCAACAAAAAACGAAATATTATCAAAAGTGTAACTGAGAACTTCTCCATTAGCGTCTTTAATCAATCCACGGTCTGCTTTTACTGTTTGAGGTTTGTATTGCTGCGTTTCTGCAATTCTGGTATAATACTCGTGCTTTGATACTTGAATTGTGAACAGCCTAAGAATCAGTATGATTAGTACTAATAACAAAGCTCCTGTTATAACCAATGCTCTTGAATTAATCATATTTCTCGTGAATCTTTTTTTGTACTTGGTCTACTTGTTCTTTGGATATTGTAATAATTTCAATGTTATCAATCGGCCTTATAAGTCCCAACGAATCTCTAGCTATACTTACAATTCTATCTTCAGATACTAATTTTTGTACATCTACCAATTTCATTTCTACTCTGTTAATTCTTTCATTCAACGCTTCTTGTTTCGTAATCTTTTCTCCATTCATGCTTTTTATTTCTGAAAGAAGAACCACATAGGAAAGCAAAATCAAGGCTAAAACAATTACGGCAATAATAAATCCAGTAAGCTTTGTACCCTTCATACTAAACTCTTTCCGCTACCCTTAATTTTGCGCTGCGTGATCTTCTATTATTTTCAATTTCATTATCTGTCGGGACGATCGGTTTGGAGGTAATTAATTTTAATTTTTGTTTCTTCTCACAAACACAAATCGGCATTCCGGGTGGACAAACACAACTTAAACTTTCGTACTTAAACTTTTCCTTCACTATTCTATCTTCTAGTGAGTGAAATGTTAAAACTGCAATCCTTCCGTTTACATTTAACAAGTCAACTGACTTGTCTAAAAACTCTCTCAACTCTCCCAGCTCATCATTTACATATATTCTAAGTGCTTGGAATACTCTGGCCAAACTTTTGTTTACAAATCTTTCCGGTGTTATTTCTTCAATTATTTTTTTAATCTGAAATGTTCTCGTGATTTTTTCTTTTAATCTGAGCTCCACGATTTTTTTTGCGATTAATCGTGAATTTCTTTCTTCCCCAAATTCAAACAAAATTTTAGCAATGCTGTCTGCAGAAGCATCGCTTAAAAAATCGGAAGCAGTAAAACCCTCTTGTCTATTCATCCTCAGATCAAGGGAGGAATCCTCCCGGAATGTGAATCCCGCTTCAACATTATCTAGTTGAAACGAGGATACTCCCAAGTCTGCAAAGATGCCGTCAAATTTTTCAATGAACTCAATCTTGGAAATTGTATCAATGTTCTTAAAGGAAGTATTGTAAATAGAATAACGTTTGTCATCGACAAACTTCTTTTTACAATAGTCGAATGCAGACTTGTCTTTATCTGTTGCAATTAGTTGCCCTTTAGAACTAATTCTATAAAGTATTTCAGTAGAGTGTCCGCCAAAACCTGCCGTTCCATCGAAGTATTTTCCGTCAATCTTTGTGGTGAAAAGATCTACGCTTTCCTTCAACAAAACCGGTGTGTGTATCATTTTTGGCTATTATTCATTACTTGCTTAGCTAGTTCAGCAAATGGTTTCGGAAAATCTCTCTTCTGTTTTTCAAAAATTTCCGGATTCCAAAATTCAATTTTGTTGTTTTGTCCAAGGATAAGCACTTCTTTATCAATGCCCGCAAACTCTAACAAACTCTTTGGTAGAAAGAGTCGGGATTGTTTATCCAGTTCTTGATCTGTAGCAAGTTCAAATAAAGACCTTTTAAAAGCTGCTTCGTCAATGTCAAAATCGTCAAGTGCATCTATGCGTGGTTTAATTTTTTCTTCCCAATAGTTAAATGGGTAAACATCTATACATTGCACAGTGCTTCGCGTCATAACAAAAGTATCGTTAGCTTCCGGCTTCAGCACCTTCTTGAATTTAGCCGGAATACTGATTCTTCCCTTTGTGTCTACCGAATATTTGAAACTGCCTATAAACATAATTACCCACTATCTTACACTATTAACCACTATTTGCAAATTAAGGTATTTTATTTAGGATTGTCAAGGTTTTTTTTGTGTATTTGCCTCAGGGCATAGGCATTTTGGAAGATTACAAGTGTTGTCAAAATTGAAAAATGGGAAAAGAAAACAAAAGCAGCTGTATTGTTCTTTTATTATGGTCACGGGAAGGAAAAATCGAATAGCTTACTTGGGAAATATACTAACGGATATTGTTTTCTTTGATTTCTAATGAGGTTTTAATTTCCTTGGAAATATTTTCATTTTCAAAGAAAACAATTATTTCTTTGGGCTTTATCTTGGAGTCTTTGAAATAATGGCTGAAAAACCAATTGTTCAGAAATACTTTTATTTCAGAACGTGCGGCTTCCAGTATGAATGGAATCTTCTTGGGAGCGACCGAGACCAGATTCATACTCATTTCACTTTGCAATTTTTCTCTAACGGATTCTACATCTCTTAAAAAACTTCCTTCCCGCTCAATAATTTTCATTTTAGATATATCTGCGGCGGGAGTTCCACATTCAATCCGCGGGGAAATTGCAATTATTGATTGCTCATTTTCTTCCCATTTAAATTCCCATTTCTTTTTCAAATCGACAAAATAAGTGTACTCGACAGGAACTCGAATTTCAATTACTACGTCGGGTAGATCAATCAAATCCCAAATGATTTTTTTAGAATCGCTTTTCGAAAAAGTATCAACGGAATGTAACGAAGCAACTTGAAGGCGATTCATTCCTTCAATTTTGGTTATGTAGTCGTAGAATTCATTTACAACTTTACCAGAGGAGAAACCCTGCGCTATGTTTTTGAGAGCTTCGCCGGAATAATTGATTAGGTAAATTGCTATAGCGACAATCCCAATAACTAAAACAAAAGTAATTGCGATTTTCGCGATAAGTTTCGTAAGCACACTTTCCACGACTTTCATATTTCACGTCCAAAGAAATTGTGGCTAAACTAATTAACAGCTAATACTGAACTAGTTCAAAAAAGAAAGGAACTGAGTGAAGAATACTTTTTTGAGCCACCTATAGGACTCGAACCTACGACCCGCTCATTACGAATGAGCTGCTCTACCAGCTGAGCTAAGGTGGCTTCTGAAAGTATTAAATAGAAATGATGAGTACTATCTCAATTTCTTTTTATGACGATTTTTCCTCAAGCGTTTCTTGCGCTTGTGAGTAGCCATTTTATGGCGTTTTCTTTTTCTTCCGCAAGGCATTACGGAACCTCCGTTTAATGTTGGTTAATTAATTCTTGTGCTCTCTTACCAATTTCCGAAATCGGATCTATTGCAACTGCTTTCTTCCACCAGCTTAGAGCTTTTTCTTTGTTACCGGACGATAAATTTACTATTCCAAGATTTAAATGTGCAATTTGATGCTTTGGTTCTATTGAAAGAGCCTTTTCCATTTTAGAAATAGCTTCTGAATTCTTTCCTAATTCAAAATAACAAACACCCATATCTACCCAAACATCGGCAAATTTTGAGTTTTGTTTTAAATATTGTTCATAACGTTCAATTGCTTTTTCCTTAAAACCGGAATCGTTTAACAAATGAGCGAGATTTAATAGTGCATCCAAATTGCTTGGATTTGCGTCAACCGTCTTCTGAAGCTCTGTAATTTGTTCAAGCTTACTCAGATCAACACCAGCATGAGGATTATTGGGATCGGCATTTGTAACAGTTGTTGTTAGTACCGGACTTGCTGAATCAAAAATTCCCGATGAAAAAAGTATAACAGCAGCTACAACTAATAAGGCCAAAACAATGTAAACTAGCTTAACAGTTGAAATCGTTTTAGGCCCATCTGCAACTTCAAGTTTTTTATGTTGTTTACTTTTTTTTAATTCAGCATGTTTAGTAGATTTACTCGTAATAGTTGAATTTGATTTTGCAGAAACATGTTGTTCATTTTTAGAACCACAACTAGGGCAATAGGCATAATCACCCGAAAACATTTCTCCACATGTATTACATTGAATGCTGTTACTCATTCTTATTCAACTTCCTTTTGTGTTTTCATTCCAAGATCAACAGCAGCCTTGAAATCCTTTGAAAATTTAAACGCCGGTACAAAATGTTCTCCAACAAATACTTTTTCACCCGTGCGCGGGTTACGTGCATTTCTTGGGTTTTTCTTTTTTACACGGAAACTTCCAAACCCACGTATCTCAATTCCGTTTCCGGAAGCGAGCGAATCTATGATGGTTTTAAAAAAACCATCAACAACTGCTTCAGTATCAATCTTGGTAAGACCGGTACCGTTGGCTATTCTATCAATTATATCAGCCTTAGTCATCCCTAACCTCAAATTTTTAGCGAAGTTACAAGCAAAAGCGGGTCAAAAGTTATCAAAAAGTCTTGTAAAAACAAATAAATTAACACCCTTCGCTACAAATAGATTTGTTATCATAAATAGACCGCTGTTTCATTCTGGAACAAGTCACTCTTCCCAATCAGAAGAGAAGTTGTGTTTTCAAACTAAAAAGCCATCTTATCGGTTGGTACATGAATTGTTTAGTTAATAGCGTAAAGGGAAAGGAAGAAAAATGACATTAGTACCAATCATCTATACGAGTTTAATAATTTTCTCGGCAATTCTGGTATTTGTAACACTGGTTTCTTATATCTCATTTAGAGCCAGAAGTATAGGCAAAAAGCCGGCAGCCGCATATAATGTTAAACCACATGTTGTTGTCAGGCCAGCAATTTCACAAAACTATCAGACTCCTATACCGGCCATGGTTCCAACCGCAAAAGCAAGTAGACCATTTTATTTAGAACCATCACCAATTCAGAAGAAGCAAATTGTTCTGAACATAGACAAATCGCAATTAGATAGACAACATAATTTTGAAAAATCTCAAGGGAGAAGAGTTAACCAAAACCGGCTTAGAATAACAAGAGAAGATCGCATAGCAATTATGAATGACACAAACCAATTTAGAACTCCAAACTACGGTTCCCGCGATCTTGTTACTAAGTCTCAGCAAAGACTGCCCGATATGAATCCTTTTAACTATTATTCGGATAGGTCAGATTCCGAATTCATTTCGCTTACAGCATAATTTTGAAGGGCCTTGAGCCCTTCTTCTTTTTTAAACCATTAATTTGGTGCAGTTAATTCAATTCGCTATTTTTAATTATGGAACTTATCCCAATCATACAACATGTTTTAACAATAGTGGCCTCTTTAGCGGCGGCTACGTTGATTATCTCTTACGTTGCATTTAAAATAAGACAAAAGAGGAACCCGGAAGAAGTTTATTCGAAACAAACACAACAACATATGGAACCAAGTTTTGTTGGTAAAAGCATTAGAAGAATAACAAGAATTACAAAAGAGATTGTACCCTTACAACCACCTATTCAACCAAAACAGGAAAAAGCTAAACCCAAAACAAAATATCCGGCACCAGTACCACCAAAACCAGAACCACGGAGAGAAAGTATAAAGCCTAGAAGAATTGAAGTAGTTAACAATTTGCCGAATTCTAGTCCAAACACAGTTGGTTATCAACCAAGCATAAAAAACAGAGAGAATTCCGATTTAAATTCTTTGGGTGACGATATTCTGAATAAATATGTAGATAACGAAAATCAAAATCTTTATACGCTTAAGACTAACAAGAAAGAATCTAAATAGCTGACAGAATCATTTCCATCTTTCCGACATCAAATAGTAAATTAAAGGAAATCCTCATGATTGAAAAATCAATTCAAATAAATGGAATGAACTGCAACCATTGTGTAATGGCTGTTAATAAAGAATTATCAAAACTAAATCTAGATTCTTCCGAAGTTATAATAGGCAATGCCAAAATTTTGTTTGATGAAACTAAGGTTACTGAATCTCAAATTGAAGAGGCAATTAAAGAAGCCGGATTCAAAGTAGTGAAATGAAATCATACTCGTTTCCGGTTGAGGGAATGACTTGCGCTAGCTGCGTTACTCGTGTTGAAAAAATAATAAGTAAGTTTGATGGTATTGAAAACATAGCAGTCAACCTCGCGACTGAACAAGTTACATTTCAATCACAAACCGAAGCAGATGTCGATTCAATTGCCGCAGCGGTTGAAGAATATGGCTACAAATTAAAAATTGAACCTAAAGTTCATAAGTCTCAAACTAACACTTCGGTTAACACTCAAGAAAAAGATTCATACTATCAGACTCTGAAAAATGATTTTACCCTTTCTTTTGTATTAACTCTGCCGGTATTCTTGATCAGCATGTTAATGGATTATGAAGCATTTCATCATAACTGGCCATTTTCTGATGATTACACACATAAGATTCTGTTAATTCTAACAACACCAATAATTTTTATTTCCGGTAAAAGATTTTTCACCGTCTTCGCTAAAAACCTTCGTCATTTTTCGTTCGAAATGAATTCGCTTGTTGCAATTGGAACAGCGGCAGCATACGGATACAGCGTGCTTGCAACTCTCTTCTCTTCCGAGTTTTCTCTCGATGGAAAAATTCCTCATGTGTACTTTGAAACTGCCGGAGTAATAATAACATTGATTTTGATGGGCAAAATGCTCGAGCATAGAGCCAAGCAAAAAACAAATGAATCAGTTAAGAAACTTTTAGAGTTGCAGCCGCTTACCACAAAAATTCTTGTTAATGGAGTTGAAAAAGAGATAGCTCTTGAAGAATTATCAAAGGGTGACGTTGTAGTTATTAGACCGGGAGAAAAAATTCCGGCAGATGGAGCAATAGTTAGCGGATCATCGTCTATCGATGAATCTATGATCACCGGCGAAAGTATGCCGGTTGAAAAAATTGTTGGATCAGAAATAATCGGCGGAACAATTAACAAAACCGGCTCTTTTAATTTTGTGGTTAATGAAGTCGGCGACAATACAATTCTGTCGCAAATAATTAGGCTGGTTGAACAAGCCCAAGCTTCTAAACCACCAATACAGAAACTGGTAGATAAAGTTGCAGCAATATTTGTCCCGGTTGTTTTAATAATTGCGGTTTTCACCTTTTTAGGATGGTTAATATTTGGGGCTGAAAACAATTTCATTAACGCTCTTGTTAACTTTGTAGCAGTTTTAATTGTTGCATGTCCTTGCGCTCTTGGTTTAGCAACACCAACAGCAATAATTGTTGGAACGGGAATGGGCGCTTCAAATGGAATTTTAATTCGTGACGGAGAAAGTTTAGAATCGGCACAGAACATTTCAACAATCGTTTTTGATAAAACGGGAACTCTGACAGAAGGAAAACCTACAGTAAGCGATATAGTTTGCTTTGATATCGACGAAAAAAATCTTTTACGGCTTGCCGCTTCACTCGAAAGTAAATCCGAACATCCGTTGGCTTCTTCGATTGTTGAGAGTGCAAAATCAAAAAATATTGATTTTGTTGAGCCGGAAAGCTTTGAAAGCAAAACCGGTTTTGGTTTAGTTGGAATAATTGAAGGGAACCCGATTTTAGTTGGAAACAAAAAACTGTTAATGGATTATTCGGTTAATTCAGATACTGCTGAAGCAAGCAATTACGAAAAAGTTCATCAAGGCAAAACTATCATTTACGTAGCTATTGATTCCGCGCTGAAGGGATTAATAGTTATAGAAGATCAGCTAAAATTATCTTCAGTGGATGCAATCCAAGATTTGAAAAAGATGAAAATAAAAACCGTAATGTTAACCGGAGATAATTTCAGCACTGCATCTGCAATTGCTCAAAAAGTGGGAATTGATGAATTCCATGCTGAGATTCTTCCGGAAGAAAAAGCAAAAGTAGTTAAAGAACTTCAGAGCAAATCCGAAGTTGTAGCAATGGTTGGCGACGGAATAAACGACGCGCCGGCGCTTGCACAAGCAAATGTTGGAATTGCAATTGGAACCGGTACCGACGTTGCGATCGAAACTTCGCAAATTACTTTGGTAAAGGGAGACCTAAGAAGTGTTGCCAAGGCAATTAATCTTTCTAAACAAACTTTGAAGACAATTAAACAAAACTTATTCTGGGCATTTTTCTATAATTTAATATTGATTCCCCTTGCGGCTTCCGGATTGTTAAATCCAATGATAGCAGCACTGGCAATGTCTTTAAGCTCGGTTTCAGTTGTTACAAATTCATTACGGTTAAAACGTACAAAAATTTAGAGAACTCAATCAACTCATTTCTTAGGTAATCTTTCCAAATAACTGCTTGTACTTAAAAGTGCGAAGCGATCTTTATTGCGTAGTTCTTCTATAGATTCACAATTCAAATAACTCATAGAGCTTTTTAAGCCGTCCGAAATCGCGTTAATAACATTTCTTACCGGTCCCTTATATGGAACCATTGTCTCTTCACCTTCAATAAATTCGCTTTTCATTTTAACACCGAAAGATGCCGAACCTCGGTACTTTTTCCAGAGCTGATCGCTGTATTTAATTACTTCGCCCGGAGTTTCTTTTGTTCCGGCCAGCATTCTTCCCAGCATAACAACATCCGCCCCCGCAGAAATTGCCTTAGCAACATCACCAGGAGATTTAATACCGCCATCGGCAATTAGTGCAATATTCAATTTTTGTTCTTTGCGTGTGAAGTAAACATCAAGCAATGAAGAAACTTGTCCAATTCCAATTCCGGTTTGAATTGAAGTTGTGCACATACTGCCGCCGCCAATTCCAATTCTTACAGCATCTGCGCCGGCATTAACCAGATGAGATAATGTAGTTCCACCGGCAACATTTCCCAGAATAACTTTCACGTTATATTTTTTTTTGATCTCTTCACATTTGTTCAAGACGTGAGCATTATTTGCATTGGCGGTATCAATGCATACCAGCATTTTCTTTTCTGCAATTCTTTCAAGTAATTCATCATCGGCAGTTAAGCTAACAGAAACAGCTTGTATTCCCTCGCTAGAACTTTCATCTCTAAATAATTCCTTTAATGAAGAATCAAAGCGGTTAACAATTCCAATACAGCCGAGTGTATTTAACTCGCGCGCCATTTCAATTCCGCAGACTGAATCCATTGGACTAGCAAGCACCGGAACAGCTAACTCTTCACCAAGAAAAGTAGATTTTATATTTACTTCTGAACGGCTTTTTACACGTGAGATTTCTGTTGGAATTAAACTGATGTCATCATATGTAAGAGATAGTAAATTATTATTAAGATCACTCTTTGTATAGATTTTCATAATTTTTCCTTGAGTATGATTTTCCGGTTTGGAAGTTAGTTTATGATTTCTACTTCTTCAAACATTGGGAAAAATATTATGATTTGACGTATGGATTCATTTTTCTAACTTTGGCGAAATTTTTTAAGAACGAGGACTGATGATACAAACTGAACCAGCAAAATCAACCGGGTGGAAGTTTCCAAAGGATTTTTGGATTGCAAATGTAATGGAGCTTTTTGAACGTGCCGCCTATTACAGTTTCTTCATAGTACTGACATTGTATTTGACCAATATAGTTGGTTTTACTGATAAAGAAACGGGTGTAATAGCGGGAGTATTTTACGCCGGAATATTTTTCTTTACGCCATTTATGGGTGCGGCTGCCGATAAAATCGGATTCAGGAATGGTATGCTAACGACATTCACTTTACTTACAATTGGCTATTTAGCATTAGCACTATTTCATTCAAAGCTAATTGTACTTTTCTTTTTGCTTATAGTAATGGCGGGCGCTTCATTCATAAAGCCACTTATTACCGGAACGGTTGCAAAAACAACAACGACCGACAATCGTGCTCGGGGTTATTCTCTTTTCTACTGGATTGTAAATATCGGAGCGTTCAGCGGAAAAACTTTTGTGCCTTATATACGCCAAGGACTTGGATTAGAAAACGTTTATTTCTTTTCATCCGCCATGGCATTGTTTGCGCTGGTGTTTGCTTTCTTTTTTTACAATCCGCAAAATTTTGCTGGCGAGAAAAAAACAGTAAAACAGATTTCAGAAACACTTACCAAGGTGATCAAGAAACCTCGCTTAGTATTTTTAATCCTCATCGTTTCCGGATTTTGGATTACTCAAGGGCAATTATATGCTTCGATGCCAAAGTATGTAATTAGATTACTTGGAGAGAGCGCTAAACCGGAATGGCTCGCAAATGTTAATCCGTTAATTGTTGTGCTTTTAGTTGTATTGATAACTCAGCTAATGAAAAATTGGAAAGCGGTGAATTCAATTTTAATTGGTATGATGATAATGCCGTTTTCCGCATTCGCAATGTCGCTTGGGCAAAGTTTTGAAGGTTCATCCGGAAATCTAATTTCAATATTTGGATTGATATCGCTTCATCCGCTTACTTTGATGATGATTATCGGCATTGGCATTCAAGGTTTAGCCGAATGTTTTATCTCTCCCCGCTATTTAGAATATTTTTCTTTGCAAGCTCCAAAAGGTGAAGAAGGGATTTATCTCGGCTTCAGTCATCTTTATAATTTCGTTTCTGCGCTTGCCGGATTTATACTAAGCGGATTTTTACTAGATGCCTACTGCCCCGATCCCAAAACACTGCCCGCCGGACTATCAGAAACTCAGCGAGCAGTTTATTATCAAGATGCTCACATGATCTGGTTTTACTTTTTAGCAATCGGATTATTAGCGGTTGTCGCGTTAATCAGCTTTAAAGTAATTACAGAAAGAATTGATAAAGCTAAAGCAACAAATTAATCACGAATTTCTATCTGAGCATCGTTGGAAACGACGATGCTCTTATGAAATGGAAGCGAGTGATTCCCATTCTTATTAGCACAGATAATTCTTAGCGGATAGACCCCTTCGGTTAACTTTTCCAGTTCAACTTTTAGAATATTTGTACTCTTATCAAAAGTATATTCAATTTCTTGTTTGTTGAAAAAGACACTTATCATTTTATGATTGATTCCGCTTTGATCTTCTAGAAGAAACGAAAGCGATATCTTATTCGAGTCTAATTTAGTACTATCTGTTAAAGCAAAGATTTTAGGAATTCCGGCTTTAAAATACTTTGCTAATCCTCTAAATATTCCCCAAGCTTGAATCTGATTAAAATCTTCATTGTTCAATCTCATTTCTTCAAGCCGGCTGGTGTGGAAACCGCCTTCAATTAAAACTGCCGGAATTTTTGTCTTACGCAAAACGGAAAATCCTTCTCCCGGATAAATATTGTAATCGGAATAAGTCCCATCAAAAGAACCAAGTCCAACCGGATTTCCCATTACATAAGAAAGATCTCTTTCAATATATCTTGCCATATCTTGATTGCACGGTTCGTATTCATAATCGATCTGTTTTGCATGATAATATACCGAAGTGTAATTGGTGTAATCATCCTCTGTCTTGCCCGGCGCATTGTGATGAACACTTATAAATAAATCGGCGCCGCTGTTATTTGCAAGTACAGAACGATATCCAAGGTCAACAGTAGCATCTTTATCTCTAGAAATTAAAACACTAACACCGGCTTGTTCCAAATATTTTTTCAAAGCTAATGAAACGCGAAGGTTTACATCAGCTTCAATTACAAGCTTATCATGACTAGTATTTCTTCTATCTTCCCCACCGTGACCGGGATCGAGAAATATTTTCTTGCCAGCTAAGAATTGTGAGTACTCGGAAATTGTTTTTTCGCGAACAGCAGCATCTTTCCAATCAAGTGGATATTCGAACAAAGGAAAGTCTTTTGTTGATGAACATGCTGTAAAAAGAATTATTACTAGGAATAAAGAGCTAAGTTTTATGAGGTTGATTTTACGCATTTGTTACCTTCCATTGCATATTGACATTGTGGACAATGATTATAGTTAGGAGCGAATTTAAACAAATTCATGTTTTGAATTGCCGCATTTATTATGTGACCAAATTCAGTCAATCCACTTTTTCCTAATTTTGTTTGGATTAATTCATCCGGATGCTTAATAAAAATTAGTCTGAGCTCGAATTCAGAAACATTCTTATACAGTTTTGATAAGATGTAAGCGTAGAACTTTAACTGCGGAAAATAATTTTCAGCTCTGCCTATAAGTTTATCTTTTTCCACAGAGTCGGTTTTATAATCAACAACTATCAACTTACCATCTTCAACTATCAACTTATCAATTATCCCGTATAGGTAAAAATCATTTTCCTCACAATAGACTTCATATTCATTCCTAAAAACCGGATACTTGCTTAGTTTGCTATAAGCATCCGAATTGTAAAATTTTAAGATATCATTTCTAATTTGTGTCGTGAGTTTTGCACTTTCAGTATTCTGTTCGGCAAGCAGATTAGACAGAATGTAGTCATCCAGTTTTTCTTCACTAATATTTTCACTTAAGCATTTATGAATGATTCGTCCGCGAAGCTGAGCAGATTGCTTATTCGCTTCTTCATCCTCTGTTGGGTGAAATTCATATTCATTTTCCAATCGTTTTACAAGATTCATAATTGGCAGATAACCAATATCATACGTTAACTCGTACTTTATCGGGCACTGAGTGTACATCGAAATTTTAGTGGCCGAAATAATTTCATGTTTAGGGATATCACCGATCTTGATATTCCTTAACACTTTATCAAAAACAACTTTTTCATCTATAACTTGCTCATTAAGTATTTCTTCAATTCTATCTGAAACCAAAATATTTAGATCAATTCTCTTATTCTCATTCCGGAAAGAATCGTTTTTCGGTATCATAAATTCTACTTCATCCGCCAAATAAATATTCTTTTCCCGAAAATCATTCATTAACCCTTTACAAAGTAGATCATAAAAAGAAGCATTTACCGGCTTAAATTCTTTATGAGTGGCCGAGATGTAGAGATACTTGACTGCTCTTGTTACTGCTACATAGAACAATCTTTTCAGCTCTGCTTGATTTTTCCGTTTTGTTCTATAATTATAATAGGCGGCAATTGGGGGAAGCGCATATTTTGAGAAATACTTTTTCTCTAAAGGTACTTTTGTTAACAGACCATATTCTTTATCAACACTCAAAGTTCTTGATTTTACATTATCGTCTTGTCCTTTTGTATTTGTTCCATAAACAAATACTGCCTTAAACTCCAAACCCTTTGACTGGTGAATCGTCATCAGCTTAACAGCATTTTGACCAACAGAGATTTGAGCTTGTCCTTCATCTTCGTAGCCGAGAATCGATTCTTTGAGTGCTAGAGTAAAATCATAAAGATTCTTGAATCCTTTATTCGCATACTCGCGGGAAAGTGCCAGCAATTTTTCAACATTTGCAATTTCTTGATTTGAATTCTTTTTTGCTGCCAGCACTGCCCAGTAGCCGGATTCAACTAAAATCTTCCGAATTAGTGAATAAGGCTCGAGACTTAAAATATATTTTTTATTTTTTTCGATGCTTTGTGTAATACTTACAAGATTTTGATTCTTCTTACTATGCGCAATTAACTTCTCATAGAATGAATCTCCGCATTCTCTAGATATTGCAAAGAGATTTGCATCAGATAAATTAAAAAAGGGTGACCGGAGAGTTCCAATTAATGCTTGGTCATCTTTTGTATTCAGCAAAAACGAAATGTAATTATAAACATCATAGACAGTCTGACGCTGGTAAAAACCCTTTCCTCCCATTATGATGTATGGAATTCCATATTTAACCAACGCTATTTCAAGTTCGGAAAATGATTTTCTTTTGCGGCAGAGAATTGCTACATCCTCATACTTAACCGAGTCATCATTCTTCATTAACTTAATAATTTCAGAAGCAACCAGCTCGCTTTCAGATATTTCTTGTGAAGAATCAGAAAGTAATATCTTAACAGAGCCTTTTTCATTATCATCTTTGGTGCAGATCAAATCGCTATGCGGCACTTCGTTAAATTCCGATTGTGGATTTGAAAACAATCGCTCAAATATTTTGTTCGTAAACAAAACCAGCTGCGGATACATTCTAAAACTATGAGGCAAACTTAGATTTGCGCCATACTCGTTTGTCAGTTCAATATCGCTCTTAGTTCTGTTGAAAATTTCCAGCTCAGCATCACGAAACATGTATATGCTCTGCTTCTCATCCCCAACTACAAACAGATTCCCCGATTTCAGATGGTCCAAAATCGGCATAAAAATCTCATACTGAAGTTCATTAGTGTCTTGATATTCATCGATCATAATAAACTTAAATTTCTCATGCAGATAATCTTCAACAGATTTTAATCCAATCACCTTATGTGTAAATAACAGTATATCTTCGAAGTCCAAATAGCTTCGCAGCTTTTTCTTTTGAGAATAATTTTCAAGAGCTTTGCTATAGATTTGAAGGAACAATTTTCCAAACTCAGCAAGTTCAGATTCCGACTTCCCGCTCGTATCAATATCCGCAAAGGCAGCAATCTCCTCAAACATCTTTTCAATTGTTTCAATCTCGCTTGAAAATTCAGCTCGATTCTTGGATAAGTAGCTAACTTTTCTGACGGAATTTTCGGTCGATGTGATTAATTCTTTTTTGATCTGAAACAAAAGTGATATTTTTTTTATTAATGAAGCCTTTTCTATATCTGCGAAAAGATCGGCAATAGGTTGTGCAAACTTGTCCGACTTTTCGTTCAAGAGCACATAGTCATTGATTTGCTTTATTGCCTTCAAACCAATTTTAATCAATTCCGAGAAAGCCTTATCGAATGAAGCTGTAAATTGCTTACTAAACTCTTGAGCGATCTCATCGATCGATTTGATGTAAAGTGAATCTGTTAGTAATTCAACATTGCGCCGCTGATGAACAGCATCCGTAATGGCTGATTTCAAGAACATTTTTGAGCCCAAAACTCTTACTAGGTGCATAAGTGATTTTGAAAGTTCGTTATCACGTATTGCACTCTGAAGCGTTTCCTCAACAGAAAGCTCAATCAATTCATCTGAAGTGAGCTTATCAATTGGGAAAAAACTTGCGTCTATACCAGCTTCCGGCGAAAACTCTTTTAGAATATTTATGCAAAAAGAATGAATTGTTGAAATGTTTGCATGAACCAGTTCACGCCTAAGTTTTTCAAGTCTATTTTTTACTTTGTAGTTAACTTCATTCTGAATTTGTTCGTCGACTTCGTCGGCAATTTTCCTATTGAGCTCGCCGGCAGCTTTATCTGTAAACGTAATAGCAACGATTGAGCTAAGATCAATGTCTTCATTTTTGAATATTTCCACAAATCTTTTAGATAAGACAAATGTCTTGCCGGAACCGGCATTGGCTACAAGGGAAATGTGCTTGCTATAGCTTAATGCACTTTTTTGTTGTGGTGTTAGCTCTTTACTCATTGATTAATGGTATTGAAATTAAAAATGTAGTTCCTCTACTTGAAGTATTTTCCACATCAATTTTACCATTGATGCTTTCAATATATTTTTTTGCCATATTCAAACCCAAGCCCATTCCATATTTTTTGGTAGTATAATTCTCGTCGAATATCTTAGGAAGTATCTTTTCATCAATGCCTTTTCCATTATCCGTGAAGCGAACATTGCAACGACCGTCATTTAAATCAATACTTACTATAACATTATCAGCATCAGCTTGAAATGCATTGCGAATCAGATTAACAAAAGTACGCTTCAGATGATCGCCATCGGCTACAACAAATATCTCTTTCGAGGAAGTGATCAACTCCAAACTTCTCTTCTGTTCAGCATATAAGTTGATTACTTCAGAAAGCAACTGTATGATGTTAAGCCGCACCAAATTAGCTCTAGGCATTCTGGCAAAGTTCGAAAACTCAGACGCAATATTTTTCAGCGTATCTATTTGTGAAATAATTGTAGCAGTTACTTTCTCA
Source organism: Ignavibacteriota bacterium (assembly GCA_043807765.1). Taxonomy (GTDB): domain Bacteria; phylum Bacteroidota; class Ignavibacteria; order Ignavibacteriales; family Melioribacteraceae; genus Stygiobacter. The sequence goes on along the minus strand of JAZDFQ010000070.1, from coordinate 24,845 downwards.
AATATCGTATCAAACTTTGGAGATTTATCATTGTAAGCCGCCATTAATTGCTGCACAGATAGTTTCATTGGTGTTAACGGATTTTTAATTTCGTGAGCAACTTGCTTTGCCATTTCCCGCCATGCTTCCTCGCGTTCGAACTGTGCAATATCAACTTGATTCTGTCTAATTTTTTCAATCATTAAATTAAAACCGTTAGCCAGCTCGCCAATTTCTCCTTTGTTATTTGTAGGAACAGTAACACTTAAGTCGCCATTCGAAACAGCTCGTGTAGCAAACGTAAGCCTTTTGATCGGCAGCGATATTTGACCGGAAAGGATTGTGCTTAAAACAATTATTACAATTATCGCAAAAGAGAATACTCCAAACAGAAACACATCCAGTTCAAGTTCGGATAAGGGTAACTGGTATTTATTTAGCAGATCATTTACTTCAACAAAAATTATTCTATCAGCAGAATTAAAAGCACCATACGCAGAATTTATTTTATTACCAAGTACGGCTTCTTTTCCGAAAAAGTGAAACTCCTTTTCCGCTAGATATTTTAAATACGGTTCGTGATTGATTTGCCCACCAAATAAGCCGGCACTGTAAAGAGATGGATTACTGCTGAATATTTCCCCTTTTTCAGTATAGATTGAAAATTTAGTATTCAAGTCTTTCGATGCTTTTTCATAAATCAGATTTTGATCTACACTGCTTTCCGTAAGATAAGGTTCGATGTAATTGATAATTCGATCAACATTCTCAAGCATCAGATTTGAAAGTGCATCCCGGTTTTTCTCTTCCGTAATGTTTCTGATATATACAGCAATTAGAAAGAGTGGAATAACCGATATGAAAAGAAATCCGGTAACTAGCTTTGCACGGAAGGATGTTATAGCCAACCTCTGTTTCTTAAAACTAAACAACCATACAAAAATTGAGATAATAAGAATCACAATGGTGTGTATAAAGAAAATCTTAAAAAAGTCAGAAAGATTCCAAGTAAGATTTTTGTCTTCTCTCGCTACAGCTAGCAAATGTTCTTCACCACTATAGTTACTTTTAATTGCGAATAGAAGGTTCTTCTCGCCGGCTATTTCAAATTCCAGCCATGCTTCTTTATTTTCATTGTAAGGGGCAGAGAAAAGGAGTCGGGAATTCTCTTGATTAAGTATTGCGCCACGCGAAGAACGTATAAGGTTGCTGCCACTGAATTCATAAATATTCAGCTTGTCGTAATCTACTGCAGACAAAATTCCGACCCGTTCCGGAATAAGTATTTTAGGAATCAACTCGTGACTAAATCTTTGTGAGTTTGGAATTGCAGTTACCACTAAATAACCGCAATGAGAATTTCCATCATAAATTTTAAGTGCACCAATAATTTTTTTATCGTAGCTATAAGCTGCTTGTAACGGTACTATTTTAATTTCTTGGCTTGGATCTAAAATTGAGGAATAGTCTTCAGAATCTCTTCCATCGGCAGAGGAAAACTTACCTAACTGATTCTTTTTCTCATCATAAAATGAAACTGAAGCGTTGATTCCCTCTCTATAAAACAAGCTTTTCATCCATACTGAAAATGCAGCAACAGAAAAATCTTCTCTTTTCTTATAAACATTTTCGATGACCGGGTTAAGCTTATTCTCCATCAAAGTTTGATACAACATAAACTGTATTTGTCCTTCATTTACACGGACAAGATCATAAGCTGTATTTTTTAGCGATTCTCTTTCCAGCTGTGAGTTGTAGTAAGTGAGCAAAGAGACTGATATGATTGACGATGCTAGTGAGTATAGAAAATACTTGTAAACCATTTCTTTAGCACTCTTTACAATTACAATCAGAATTAGAATTGAAAAAGTGAAAAAGAAAACCCGAATTAGATCTGTACCTTGCGGCTGAGTTTGAAAGCGGTCGAATACAAATCCCAGCACTTGAATCGTAACAAAAATTAAAGAAAAGTATTTCCAGTCGGCAAATTGAATTCTTCGTTTAAGATAAATGTGCATGATGAGCAATAATGCTATCGCACTCATGAAAATTGTGAAGCCAAGAACTAGAATGTTAACACACATTAAGAAGACAGCCGGAGAAGGAATTAGTGAAAACTCTTTGAAGTACCGGATTGTGGAATCAAAAATTACACTTCGAATTGAAGCACCAAATCCCCGCCAAAGAAGCAAATAAGCAAACAGCAACATCAAAATGGCGGTTATTTCTAAAGCAATATTCTTCTTCTGACTATAGTTTGTTTTATGATAGTCAACAATTAGTCGGTAGCCATAGAATGCGATAACCGCAAATGAAATGGCGGTTAAGAAGAACTCGAGCGGTGAGCGCACCATTCCAATTGCAAACCGTGATGAAAAGTTTGACGGGTCAGTTAGGCTGCTAATCATCCAAGATGAGGGAATATTTAAGAGGAAGAGTAAAACTCTGTTTGATAAAACAAAAAGAGTTATTAATAAGAATCTCATCAAACGTGATCTTTGTTTAAGTGAGAAGGTTCCAAGCTCAAATGAAAGAATAAATGCAAAAAGTAAAATCAGAATGCTCTGTATTGAATTTACATTTTCTTTTAATTCAACAATCTGCAAATCGAGAGCCGGTTTTGGAAATGTGATAATGCCAATCCGGTTTTTGTAATTATTTAGTATTGGTGTAGAATAATTTCTTCCATCAACTTTGGAATGCACGTCCAATTCATCAAGAAGATTTATCTCAGTGCTCAATTCTTGCTCGAGCGAATCGAGTAAATATAGTTTGCTTGAGTTTACTAGAGATGGTAAAGTTACTTGACTTATAGGGATGCTTACCGCAAGAAATAATTCATCATTTTTTAGACTGACTCTTCCAATAATTGACAAAAATCGCTTCAATTTATTTTGAACTATAAATGTTTGCCCAAGCTCTTTTCCTAGTCTGCTAAATTGATTTGGCTGAACAGCCGGGTTCGAATTCCAAGCAAGAAGTTTATTCGTAGAATCATTAATCTGTATCGAATAGTTTGAAAATTCATCTACCAAGATCATTTTAAATATTTGTATTCGGTGAGAAATACTTTCCAAATCAAGCTTGGTTAAATCCGATTTGATTTTCTTTGAGACTAAGAGAAGTTCATTAGTCTTTTGGTCAAATGCGTCTTGTATTTTCTGAGCTTGCCTAAAGGTAAGTTCTTTGGTTGTTTCACCCCAGCCGCTTTCTCTATTTTTCACTAGAATCGGTTCAAGAATTGCAGAAATAACGAAGAGAAAGATCAACGAGATCAATAGGAATAGCTTGACTTTTCTATTGTAGATTGATGAAAATCTCATTCTAATTTATCGTGATCTGAGAAATTCTCCATTGGCTATCAATTAGCTGGAGCGAAATAAAAACCGTTGCGGTTGTTCTAATCCCTTTGGAAATATACTTAAGTGTTCCCGCAGCAAAAGGAGTTGCTGTTTCCGTTACCATGTTGGTGATTTTAAAAGAAATAGGGCGGTTAACACTTAGAAAGTCTTTAATAACGTAATATGATTGATTCTCGCTGAAGTAACCCGCCGCTCCGTTTGTAAAGCTTAGATAGTTTCTTCCGGAAAAGTAATTAGAGAACTTATCAACCGAACCCGAGCCTATGCCATCTTCAATCTTAATAAAAATTTTAACCGCTTCTTTTGGCTGGGCATTTAGATTAACTGCCAAAATTAATAGCATGATTAAAAAGATTATTTTTTGCTTGATGTTAGGGTTCATTATCATTCAATTACTTTATTAACACGAACCAAAATAGTTAAAAGATACAAAAAAGCATACCGCTAAGGGTATGCTTCTTTGTGGAGTTTGTATGCAGTGAATCTTTACATGTTTTTTTCAACTTTGCTCGGTAGTGGTTTTCTTTCCTCTCGTACACTTCTTTTAAGCTCACGGTTCCCTTCTGCTAACTGATAAGCCCAATCGAAAATCATTCTGTCGCCGCTTATACTTTTTACTCTAACTTTAGCATAGTGGTTGTCCCATGTCCAGATTACATAAGTGTGTCCCGGAATAGCTTCAACATATTTAACGTTTTCGCCTTGAACTAGTGGAACCCAGCCGGTTGTTGGTGCAGTACTGATATCCCAGATATCTTTTGTGTTACCCATATCTTGAATATCCGAATCTTCCCAAACATTGATATAGTTTACGCCATTGTATTTTTCGAAAAACATATCAGCAGCTGTAGCATCGTAAGCGAGCACAAGGTAGTTACTAAAATCGTAACCAGCATTATTTGGCGAACGGTTGTAATCAAAAATTGCTTGGTTGAAACCTTCCGGTCTTGGAGTATCGTAAACTACATCATCACTTAATTCACTTTCGTTGCCATCGTAATCGTAAGCTGTAACAGCATAGTAATATGTGTCTCCATTCTTACCGCCTTCATCAATAAAGTATGCCGATTCTGTACTTCCAAGCAGTTCATACTTTCCATCATAAGAATAAGCGTAGTAAACATTGTAGCCGGCTACATCGCGTTCTCTGTTTTCATCCCAGTAAATGTCTACACGCTGATCGCCGGTAACTGTTCTAATATTTCTCGGTGCCGATGGCGCTACATCATCATAGAAATGATCAAACTCATCGCATCCGGTTATCATAAATGCCGCACCCAATAGTATTGCGAGGTAAATTCTTTTAAGGTTTTTCATCACGTTCTCCCGTTGTTGTTCTGATACTATATACTCAATCAATATGCCAACTATTTTCTGTTAGATAAGACGAAAAAGCATGGGAAATGTTTGTTTTTGGGAAGAAAAAGGCGTGAGGTTAATGTGTGTTTAGAAAAATATATACAGAGCTGTATCTTTAATTGAACAGCTCTGTATGTATTAATTTTAGATATCCATCATCTTGTCATCAACGAACATTTTCTTTTTGTTGATAACTGCCACGGACTTTCCGGTGAGCAAACGTTTATCGTAAGGTGAGTTTTTAGCTTTGGACTTGAATTTTGTTATGTCAACAGTCCAAATCTGTTCCGGATCAAAAATTGTCAAATTAGCTTCTTCACCTACTTGAATTTTAGGAACAGACAGATTCAAAATCTTTCTTGGATTTATTGCAAACTTCTCAACTAACTGCGAAAGTGTTAGATGTTTCTTCTTCACAAGTTCAGAAATTGCTAAACCGATTTGTGTTTCAAGGCCTAAAATTCCATTCGGAGCGAAAATGAATTCCATCTCTTTCTCCTCTATTGAATGAGGAGCGTGATCGCATGCAATGCAATCTATTGTTCCATCTTTGAGTCCTTCAATCATGGCGGCTACATCTTCTCTTGTTCTTAGCGGAGGATTCATTTTATAATTTGTGTCGAATGTTTTAAGTAGATCATCAGTTAAAGCAAAATGATGCGGTGCAACCTCAGCGGTTACTTTAATTCCCTTTTTCTTTGCTTGTCTAACCAATTCTACAGCATTCTTGGAACTGATGTGAGCAATGTGAACTCTTCCGCCGGTAAACTCCGCCATCATAATATCGCGCATTACAATTAAGTCTTCGGCAACATTTGGAATTCCTTGCAAACCAAGTAAAGTTGAAGTAAAACTCTCATTCATAGCTCCGCCGGCTAAAGATTCATCTTCGCAATGCTCAATGATCGGAGCGTCCATCATTTTTGAATATACCAAAACATTTCTAAGAATTCCGGCAGATTTAATTGCAAAGCCGTCATCGCTAAAACCTACCGCACCGGCATCATACAATTCCAGCATAGGAGAAATTGCTTCTCCTTTTCTTGCCAAAGTTGCTGCGGCTACCGGGAAAACATCAACCAAATGCCTCGATGCTTTTTCTTTTATGAAACGCACAACTTCGGCGGAATCAATATCCGGATTTGTATTCGGCATACAAGCCACACCGGTAAATCCACCAACGGCTGCAGCGTTACATCCGGTAACAACTGTTTCTTCATCCTCTCTGCCCGGTTCACGCAAGTGAACATGCATATCGAAAAACCCCGGAGCGCAATATTTATTGTTCATATCAAAAACTTTTGCTTCCTTGAATTCAGCTTCGGAAATTCCACCAATCTTTTTAATCACGCCATCTTCAATTAGAAGATCATTTTTTTCATCCAGTTTTTGTTCCGGTTGAAGCAGATTAACTTGTTTTAAAATTATTTTCATTTTTCACCTTCCTATGAATGCATTGTGCCGAGCAGATAGAGAACTGCCATTCTAACTGCAACACCATTTGTAACTTGATCGAGAATTACTTGATACGGTCCATCTGCTACTTCTGAAGACAATTCAACACCTCGGTTAATTGGCCCCGGATGAAGTATTACAATATCTTTATTAAATTTTTCGATCCTCTCCGTTGTAACGCCAAAGTAGTTATGATATTCACGCAACGATGGGATTCTTCTTCCGGCATCACGTTCTAGCTGAATACGGATTACATTTAGTACATCGCTTTCTTTTATCGCATCATCAATTTTATGATATACTTTTATTCCGAGCGATTCGATTCCGAGAGGAATCATTGTTGAAGGACCGCACACGGAAACTTGCGCACCCATAGTTTTTAATCCGTAGATGTTTGAAAGAGCAACACGGCTGTGAGCAATATCGCCGACGATGCAAACTTTCAATCCCTCTAATCTTCCCAATCGCTCATGTATTGAATACATATCTAGCAAACCTTGAGTTGGATGTTCGTGAAGCCCATCTCCGGCATTGATAATATTAGCTTTGCTAATTTTCGTTAAATACTGAGGCACGCCGGCTGATTGATGTCGAACCACAATCATATCAACTTTCATCGCTTCAATATTGCGGACTGTATCTTTGAAAGTTTCACCTTTCTTAGCACTGCTTGTCGAAGTTGAAAAATTTACAGTATCTGCAGAAAGTCTTTTCTGAGCAAGCTCGAAAGAAATTCTTGTTCTCGTAGAGTTTTCATAAAAAAGATTTACGACTGTTTTGCCTTGTAGAGTTGGAACCTTCTTGATCGGTCTTTCCAAAACTTCTCTAAAAGTTCTTGCCGTATCAAGAATAAGCTGAAGATCCTCTTTCGGAACTCCGCTTAAACCTAGTAAGTGTCTGCTTGATAGTGACATATATTTTCTCTCTCTAATTTTTGCTTGGTGCGTTTACTAAATAGATTGCATCTTCGCCATCTGTTTCTTTTATACGAACGCGAACTTCTTCATTTATCGAAGTCGGAAAATTTTTACCAACAAAATCTGCTCTGATTGGCAACTCGCGATGTCCTCTATCCACCATAACACAAAGTTGAATTGTGTTTGGTCTTCCAAGATCCATAAGCGCATCAAGAGCGGCACGAACTGTACGCCCGGTATAAAGTACATCATCAATTAGAATTACATGTTTATCATTGATATCGAAGGTAATATTTGTAACGCCAATTTCCGGCTGCTTAAGCCGCGTGCGAAAATCATCTCTGTAAAGAGTTACATCGAGAACGCCAAAATCCGGTTCCGAGTTATCAATCTCTTTAATCTTCTGAAAGATTCTTGAACCGATATGTTCACCGCGTGTTCTCATTCCAACTAGAACAAGGTTTTTGGAACCCTTGTTTCTTTCCAATATTTCATGAGCTAGGCGTGTTAATGTCCGGTTAAATCCCTCTTCGTCAATTAGCTTTGCTTTGATATCCATTTAATTATGCCTTGGCTAATAAAAAAAATCCCCGATAGGCAGAATTGCCTTCGAGGTTTCGTTTTGTAGTGCTATGTAATTTTTCTTTTTCAATCCTTACTTATCTCTCTGGATAAACATTAAAGGACAAATTTTGTTGAGCTAATCTATTAGAATAATATCAATTGACCAAATCTTTTTCATTTTTTCGGGGGCAGTGGTTTTAGGTTAAGACTGCTAGACTTTGGACTGAAGTCCAAAAGGAGCGGTATTTCTATAACCCCACGCTTAAGCGTGGGGTTAATAAAAGAAAACAATAAAAGGGCTTTAGCCCAAAATCTTAACATGAAGCATTGTTTGTCGGGGTGGGGAGATTCGGATTTATCCCGCAAAGCGGGTCTCCCGACCTTGGTGCCAAAGGCGCCATATGCTAACCGTTTTTCTCAGTACCAGAAAGAAATCTACTAGCGCCTCTATTCTTAATCTTAATTTCAAAACGATGGGCTAGACTTGGACTAAAGTCCAAAAGGAGTGGTATTTCTATAACCCCACGCTTAAGCGTGGGGTTAATAAAAGAAAAACAATAAAAGGGCTTTAGCCCAAAATCTTAACATGATAGCATTGTTTGTCGGGGTGGGGAGATTCGGATTTATCCCGCAAGGCGGGACTCCCGACCTTGGCGCCAATGCGCCACGCGCTAACCGTTTATCTCAGTATCAGAAAGAAATCTAGTAGCGCCCCTTTTCTTAATCTTAATTTCAAAAGATAGGCTTCTGATTTTGAATCGAACTCCTTCGTATAAACTAATTCCCAAGGAGAGCCATGCTTTGTTTTTTCTGGGCGATGGTTTTAGGTTAAGACAGAAAGACTTTGGACTAAAGTCCAAAAGGAGTGGTATTTCTATAACCCCACGCTTAAGCGTGGGGTTATACAAGAAATAAATAAAAGGGCTTTAGCCCAAAATCTTAACATGAAGCATTGTTTGTCGGGGTGGGGGATTCGGATTTATCCCGCAAGGCGGGACTCCCGACCTTGGCGCCAGAGGCGCCACGCGCTAACCGTTTTTCTCATTATCAGAAAGAAATCTACTAGCGCCTCTATTCTTAATCTTAATTTCAAAACGATAGGCTAGACTTTGGACTAAAGTCCAAATGGAGTGGTATTTCTATAACCCCACGCTTAAGCGTGGGGTTATACAAGAAATAAATAAAAGGGCTTTAGCCCAAAATCTTAACATGAAGCATTGTTTGTCGGGGTGGGGAGATTCGAACTCCCGACCTCTTCGTCCCGAACGAAGCGCGCTAACCGGGCTGCGCTACACCCCGAAAATGACGCCGAAAAATAATGGTTTTTCGTAACCAAAAAAAATTTTTGTGAAGGAATTAATAATTCTCTTGCAATATTCTTCTTGAATATAAAAAAAGACCACTTGCTCAGTGGTCTTTTTCGTAATTCTATTTCAGAAACTATTACTGCATTTTGAATTCGATTCTACGATTCATTGCTCTGCCGTCAGCTGTTGCATTATCAGCAACCGGATTGCTTTCGCCTTTACCGGAAACAGATATTCTGCTTTCAGCAATACCTTTTGAAGTCAAATAATTCTTTACAGTATTTGCTCTTCTTTCAGAAAGTTTCAGATTATAAGATTCCGAACCAATATTATCTGTATAACCATCAATTGCAACTTTCATATCCGGATTCCTTAACATTGCTTTTGCAGCATCATATAGCATTGGGTAAGATTCAGCTGTTAATTGAGCACTATTGAATTCGAAGTTGTTGCCAACTAGAACCCACTTTTCTGAAACTGAGGTAGCTTTTGCCGGTTTTTCAACTACGATTTCTTTTGTTACTTCTTTAGGAATATGAGCTTTGATCATATCTTCGATCTTGTTGTAATCAGTCATATCTTTTTGGTCTTGTGTAATACCGGTGTAAAGTTGGCAATACTTGCTTGGTTCGCCTTTATCTAAGAAATAAAGAAGACCAAGATTTAAGCCCATATATGAATCTGTGCCGCTTTGTTCGCCAGCTATTACCATTCCATCGAATGATGAATTTGCTGTTTGATGATAGCTAAATTCAGTAACAAGTTTCCAGTCTTCATCCAAGCACCATTCTAAGCCAACACCGGCATTTAACTGCATTACAATTGCGTTTTCATCAAGTGTACCGGTGAAATAATTTGTTAGCATTCTGTAGTTGCCGCCAACACCGCCAAATACGTATGGAGAAATTGGTTCGCAAGGTGTTAGGTAATACAGAAAATCTAAGTCGCCGGTTATTGCGTTAGTTTCTGTAGTTACTTCTCCTATGCCGCCTACATAGTTGCTTTCTAGATGTGCATAACCAGCCTTTAGTCTTAAAGCTACATGCTCGCTAAAGTTTCTTTGCAAAGAAAGAAAACCACCGTAGTTGCTGTTCAATGCACTAGTATTTACGCTTAGCATTCTGGGGTATTTAAAACCAAAACCTAAAGACCAGCTGTCTTTAGCAAGCTGAGCGTTTGCTACTTCCGCAAACCCAGCAGCCAACAACAATATTGCTACTACTAAAAATTTTTTCATAAAGGACCTCCATTAAGTGAGGAAAAACATATTATTTATTTTAATATCATTAAAAACTATTTCAAAATGTAATTGCATAAATAGTGAAAAGAATAAATCTTTTCACGTTGAATATTCATTCTCATTTTATGGATTATATCCGGCTAAACCAGCTGTACCTTGGTTATGTTGTCTCCATACCCATTGAGTATCATAATTAACACGATATGCTGGATCTGTAATGTTAACATTAAAAATGCCGTTCTGTGTAGCGTTATAAATATTTTCTATTAAACTTTCTGTCAAAGTAATTCTAAACACCCAGTCACCGGATTCAGTAGTATGTCCTGGAGGGCCTTGAATTGTACCTGTTGTACCACCACCAACTCTAGTATTGAAAAGCACATTGTCAGCACCTTTTAATTGAGCCGGTAAATTGTAGGTAAAAGTAAAACTCAGGTTACCATATAGAGTCGCAATATCAATACCAAATCTTGATGCAATTAAACCATACAAATAAGAAACGGTAGGAATTTGGAAAGAGCTGCCGCTAACAACGCCAGTGGATGGAGCAGGGTCATCTGGGCTTCTATAAAGATACGTGTTTGAGTTAGGATAAATATCAATAACTTCTACTTTAGTACCTAATACTTTTTCCATCTTAGTTACAGAAATTCCATCACCGGCAATAACTTTTCCACTTTGCGTTTGAGTTACTCTTACATCACCTAATAAAGCATATTGTCCCGGTTTTGTAACGTTCACAGAAGCAGTTAATCCACCGGCATCAACAACAGCTTTCAATCCGCTATCTACCCATTTATTTGTAGCAGTATCAAATAATAATAAAGTAATCTGTGTACCGGCTGTCATTTGGAAAGGTAGAGTGAAAGTCATTTTAATTGGTTGAGAAAAAGTAGTAACACCAGGTGAAGACAAATTATTTGATGCAACTATATTCTGAGTAGCTGCAGAAGTGCTAGGAGGCGGTGTACTTACAACCGGAACAGTAGAAACAGTAACTTGAGTATTAGTTGGTACAGCATTAGGAGGAATAGTAACAGTTACAGGAGTGTTGGTTTTAGCATCGGATGTAGGAGGTGTAGAAGCTGTACCACCGGCAGCCGGAGTTGCAGTAATAGTAACAGTATTTACAATTTTTGTTAAAACAATTGGTGTAACACCAGCAACACCCTCAGTTTTATCAAATGTAACAACTCTGAAACCATAACCGTAACCAGCAACGGTTGTAGAAACGTTATAAGTGGTTTCAGTTAGATTCAAAGCGGTTAGATCAAATGAAAACATACCGCTGGAATTAGTAACTGCAGTTTTAAGAACCGTACCATCAAGTTTAACTAAACTTACAACTGCGTTCGGTATTCCGCCGCCGGTAGTGTTATCTAAAACATAACTACTAACAACTACAGATTGCGCCGCAGGAGACTCTGGGTTTGGTCTTGGCGTTTCTGGTCCAACTCTGCTTGTTTCGCAGCCGGAGAAAACCAAAGAGCCAACCAGAACAACTAAAAACGAAAAAACAACTAGGTAGTTTTTCCTTTTATTCATCTTTCACCTCTTGATATAATGAGTTAATTAATTTTTGTAAATCTATTTTTTATGAAACTAGGGTTTAACTTTTCTAAAAATGTATAAATTCTACTTCCAGTGTTATAACGCAATCCAATTAAATCATTTGTGTTACTTTTAACAACATAACTCCATGAATAATTTTCTGCTACTTTTACGCGTGCAAGACTTGGGTTCCAATACTTGGAAGGAAACAAAGGGATAGTCAATGTAAACCCTCCGTTAGAGACACCCTCGAAAGACCGTAATACAAAAAAGCCGATTTCAATTTCACCAAATTCCCTATTAATATCAACTCTTAAACTATTATCTTTATGTAAATAATGCCCAATGCTGGCGCCAAGAGTAAGATCATACTTTTCTATCCGGTATTCTGCACCAACTGATCCGGTTACTAAAAACTGATTCGAGTACAAAATTCTTGTCATACCGGAGAAATCAATATAGCTGGTAACGCCAAAGTTTCCACCTAGACTAAAATTACCATTACCAAAGTATTTTTTTGTTTCAAAATCGAAGCCGTATCTGTTACCGGAAAAAATACCGGCAGTTGTTGATATAAAGAACGCATTAGGCAGACGAAAAGTTTGATTCAGAGTAACCATTCCAGTTCTAATAGAATCTCCACGTGTTCCCAATTCATTCCACAAAGGGAAAATTGTTTCATAACTCAACTTCATTCCTTTCCAAAAACTTGTTCTAATATCCGGTGTTAAATTAATTTGAGCCAAAACCGGATCGGAATATGGACCGAACTCAAAACTCATCTGCGGTTTAATTACTAAATCAAATCTAAAATCGGAAGTGTTGAATTCGGATTCATCCGCTAGGAGTTTGAAGTCTTTATCGACATCCAATCTAATATCGGCGTCATTAATAAACTGTTCGGCATTGATATTATTAGCTAAAAACTCTCTACAGTTTTTTAAGCTAGAGAAAAATTTGATGATTGGAATTTTTCTATTCAGAGGAATTAAAACTAATTCCTCTCGGTCATCAATTAAAGGAACAACAATATTAAGAACTTCTTTAAGCGCATCAACTTCAAATCTAAAAACACGGTTTTCGTAAGCAATTAAAATTCTTTCATCTTCAATTTTTACTTTGATATTTTCAAAACCGTTTTCCGTTAATCTGGAAATTATATCATTCTTGTTAGTTGCAACTAAATCCGATAAGGGAAAAAGTATCATTAATAAAGTAATAAACAACAACTTGTATATATAACAACGGGATTTCACAATTTGTGATTCTCTACACATCTAATACTCTTGATACCCTCTAAAAAAGAAATGAAAATCATTTGGTGGAACTTTCTTAAATCTGTAATTAATATATCAAATCAACGTTAAAATTCAAATATTTTTTGCAACATTAATACTTTTGTGTGACCTGCTGCATTTCGCTTCGACAAGAGCTCGGTCGAACGCCTCAGACTGACACCATAGACTAATTCGTCATGCTGAGTAGCCCGTTCTTTGGGCGTATCGAAGCATGACTACACTTTTTCTGTCTTCGACTTATTCGCCTTCGGCGAATGCTCAGACTGACACAGTCTATTGAACCTTTCGGTTTCGCTAATGCAAAAATCTTAATGTCATGCTGATCATTCGACAAGCTCATGATAGGGTTTATCGTCATGGTGAGCTTGCCGAACCATGACTTGCTATATTAAGTTATTCCAATTGTTTAGATTTGCCCTATAAAATTTAGGAGAGTTATGGCATCGAACCACTCATTTGATATTGTTTCAGAAATCGATTTTCAAGAGGTTGATAACGCTATGAACCAAGCTATTAAAGAAATTCAGCAGCGTTATGATTTGAAAGACTCCAACACAGAAGTTGTTTTGAACAAGAAGGAGAAACAGCTTTCAATTAACACCAAAGATGATTATTCCCGCAAACAAACAATTGATATTCTGCAGACAAAATTTCTTAAACGGGGAATTTCTATTAAAGCACTTAAGTATAACGAGCCGGAACCCGCAGCCAGCGGACGATTAAAACAGATAATTGATTTGCAAAGCGGCATTTCCAAAGAGAATGCGAAAGTTGTTACAAAAATGATTAAAGAGAGCAAGCTAAAAGTAACAGCTCAAATACAAGATGAGCAAGTACGGGTAACAGCAACTAAGATTGATGATCTGCAAGCAATTATGAAATTGATGCGCGAAGCCGATCTTGAATTCCCTACACAATTCACAAACTTGAAATAGATTTTTAGAGACTACAATTTACCCAATGCTCTCATGTTAAGTTTTGGGCTAAAGCCCTTTTTAATTTTTCTTGTCTTAACCCCACGCTTAAGCGTGGGGTTTCTAACACGTCTTTTTCTTATTGGACTTTAGTCCAAGGTCTATTGTACCTAACATGCTAGCATTGACTATTAACTTTTTTAAAACAAAAAATCCCGCCGTGGCGGGATTTTTTGTTTTCTAAATCATGATAAATTAGAACCCGAAAGTATATCTTAGACCAAGTTGAATTGCCCAACGTGATGAATTATCACTAACTGTCCAAGGAACATTACGAGAAGGTTTACTGAAAGAATAAACCGCGTATCTGTTCAATGCTGCGTTAGAATTAACTTTCATGCTACCATCAACACGTCCTTGATAAGAAACGAGTGAATAGTTATTGTTTGCAACAGTTTCAACCCAACCCCATTCGGAGTTCAATAAGTTCAATACGTTAAGAACATCCAATGTTAATTGGAATTTGCCAATTCCCATAAAATCTGGAATATCCTGAGCAACTCTTAAATCAAGATAAGTTTTCCATGGTTGACGAGCTGCATATCTTTCAGCAATCTTACCTTTGTTTTCTTTCAAATAAGGATTGTTATTGATGAAAGCTTCTAGATCCTTATAGGTTGTTCCGGCTGCAGTAGCTGGAACGTATTGGCTGCTTGTAATTTTACCAACTAATATTTCAGTACTGTTTCTTGGGATATAGAATAAATCGTTGTTATCGTAACCATCAAAGTTCAAATCGCCGAATACGTAAAATGTTAGAGGATCGCCGGTTTGACCGTTGTAGTATACAGAGAATGTTGTTGGTGCGTTAGCAAAGAATTCTGTAACATAAGAAACAGATGCAAAAATACGGTTATCAATTTGGAACATTGCTGTTGTTAATGGAGCGTTATTAGCATCTTCAGGAACTTGATTGTATCTCATTTGTGAAAGTGCTTGTGAAGAAGTTACGCTGTTACGGTCTTTTGCAACACCGCTTGTGTAACCGATATTATAAGAAAGTCCTCTTGCAACAGAACGCTGTAATTGAAATGCTAAATTATATTGATATCCGGCTGATGTATTAGATAATTGAAGAACATCAAAGAAGTTGCCGCCGTAATTTAATGTACCGCCATAAACTGTTCTTGTATCATTTCCCGAACCTAAGCGTGCAAGAGAAGTAGTTTTTGCACCGATGTTTAGTTTGCGGTAGTACATATCATTTATACTTTTTGAATACTGGAATTCAACTGTACCAATTGTTTCGAAAGGCAATTGTTGATCAACAGCTACGTTGAAACGTAATACTTGAGGCATCTTTGTATTTGGATCAACTAAGTTGATTTCAGCTTGTTTCTTTGCCGAGCCTGTACCCGGTGCACCAGGATTTGGTTGATTGTAAGGATTAATAACAAAGAATCCGTTACCAGGGGCTCCGGCACCAGACCCTTGAGCAACTTCTGCATAATAAACACCTGTGTTACCATAGTTATTAGACATCCAAACGTAAGGAACACGTCCAGTGAAAATTCCTAAACCGCCACGTAATTGTGTCGATCTATCACCGGAAACATCATAGTTAAAACCGATTCTTGGAGAGAAAAGAACTGAAGAACCCGGTTTATCTAGTGTGCTGATTCCCGGGAAGTATTTAGAAACAGAATCGTTCTTTGCCGGCTCTGTTGGGAATGTAGGAATATCTGCGCGCAAACCTAATGTAACTTTAAATGCTGGTGTAACTGTCCATTCATCCTGAACATAGAAACCGTATTGAGCTACATCGAATTCAGCTGATTGATTAGGATCTGAGGTAAGCGAGAATCTTTTATAATATGAACTTGGCTTTCCTAAATCAAAGTTTGCGATGCTGGAGAATACATAAGCACCGTAAGCTGCTCTTAAGAATAAATTTCTGAATGAATAGAATTCGTTATGTGTACCAACTGTGAAAACGTGATCGCCTGATAAGTATGTTAAGTTATCAGTCACTTCAAAAACATCTTGATCAAGTTCGTTAGCCGATGAATATTGATCCGGGCCAGCGTACATTGAGAAGCCGCCATCATTAATACGAACTTCAGGAGCGTCTGCAGATGTTCCATGTCTTCTATCACGAATTGTTGTATAACCAGCTATCAATTCATTTGATAAATTGTCGCCTAACGTACTGTTCAATTGCAATACAGATGCATTTGTTTTATTCTTAATACGGTAGTTGAAGCTTGAGAAAGACATTGCAATATTTGAATTTCTTTGAGCAAGAACGTCTGTATAAGCATCAATAAAATTATGACGCAAAGTTAACTTGTGGTTTTCCGAAAGGTTGTAATCAAATCTGATGAATAATTTTGTACTTGGTTGTTCTCTTGTGAATTCATTATATGAACCTGGGTCATATCCATATTTATTTTTAAAGATACTGGCTACCTGGTTTACTTTGCCAAGGTATGTGTTTACTAAAGTTTGATCGCCCTGTGTTAAAGAAGCATTACTCATTGGAAGATTATTAACAGTCATTTCACCATTAACAAAGAAGAATAATTTATCTTTAATGATTGGACCGCCGAAACGGAATCCATATTGAGCTTCCTTAAAAGCAGCGTAATCTTTTCTTTGAATATCTTGAGATCCTGCACGCGGTGCATTATCTGTATTACCATATTTACCTACCAAAGATTCGTTACGACCAAATAAATAAGCCGATCCTAAATATTGGTTAGTTCCACTTCTTGTGATAGCGTTGATTCCACCACCGGTGAATCCACCTAATCTAACATCGAATGGAGCTACAACAACTTGGAATTCGCGGATAGCATCCAAACTTACCGGATTTGTTCCTGTTTGTCCACCGGGAGCTCCCGATGAACCAAGGCCAAAAATATCATTATACTGAGTACCATCTAATTGAATATTATTATATCTGCTTGATCTGCCGGCAGCTGAAAGATCTGATCCGGAGAACATTGGAGATAATTTTGCAAAAGATTGAAAACTTCTACTAATTGTAGGAATTTCTTCAATTTGCTTAATACCAACGTTTTGTGCAGCACCGGTACGTGATTGAGACATTATTGCATTTCTTTCAGCAGTAACTGTCACACCGGATAATTGAACTGCTTGTTCAGGTAACTTGAAATTAATTTTCAAGTTTTGACCTAAAGATAGTTCGAAACCTTCTTCCACTTGAGGCGTATAACCAACAAAAGATACGGTTACTTTATAAGGACCGCCAACTCTCATTCCGAGAACGTTATAACGTCCGTCAACGCGAGAATTTGTGCCGTATTGTGTTCCGGAAGGCACGTGAATTGCGATAACATTTGCACCAGGTAATGGACTGCCATTCTGATCAACAACTGTTCCGTTGATGGAAGCTGTTGTAGTTTGGGCGAACATTGTCTGGAAGCTAAACATCATAACTAAAGCGAAGAAGGAGAATAGTTGTTTAACTTTACTCATACATTACTCCTATAATGGGTTGATGAATATTTGATTAGTGTAAATTTTTTGTGCTCTAAAGCGGATAGATTGGTACCGGACAATAAGAAGTTATTAACTTTTTTATAAAATGTAATCACTCTTAATACACTCACGGTATATTTTCTTGTTAGAAAGGAGATTATTTTTTGCACTAGGAAGATATGAAAATAGGGCAAATCTCAAAAGCTATTAACAATTATTTAACAGAAAAAAACTTTCTGTCTTTTGTAATTTTTTATTGTCTATTCAGTTAATAAGGTATATCTTCTTTCCCCAATTTCATCTCAAAATTTTCAATAATGAATACTTATGAAAAAATTTAGCACTGTTTATCTGGTATTATTGCTCATTTCCTTTGGAATTTCGGCTCAAACAAAACCTTATGTTTTGCTCGTTTCTTTCGATGGCTTTCGGTGGGATTATTTGAATCGCGGTATAACACCAAATATGGAAAAGATTCGTCAGGAAGGAGCTTCAGCACTTTCCTTCAAACCTTCTTTTCCTTCAAAAACTTTTCCGAATCATCAAACTATAATTACGGGCATGTATCCGGCACATCACGGAATAATTGCAAATAATTTTCTCGATCCGTTTACAAAACGACTTTATTTAATGAAGGATTCAAACGAAGTGAATGATTCCCGCTGGTATATAGGGGAACCTTTTTGGGAAACTGCGGAGAAGCAAGGAATTACATGCGCAAGTTATTTTTGGCCGGGATCGGAATTGCGGTCGGCAGAACGGAGAGCAACTTACTTTCAGCATTACAATCACACTGAGCCGGCGGAGAATAGAATTGATGGAGTAATTAAATGGCTACAGCTTCCGCAAGAAAAACGCCCTCACTTCATCAATTTGTACTTCAGCGATACTGATTCCTACGGACATGAATATGGTCCAACTTCGTCCGAAACAAATGAAGCAATTAAGCATCTTGATGGTGTTGCCGGCCAAATTCTTAAAAGACTTGAAGAAATTAAAATGAAAGATAGTGTCAACGTAATCTTTCTTTCCGATCATGGAATGACTGATGTTTCCAAAGATAGAGTGGTTAATATTGAGAAGATGCTCATGGACTACAAATGTAAATTTCTTGATGAAGGCGTTTTGATGGCCATCGATGCACCGAAAGACAAGCAGCAAGAGATTTACAATTTCTTAAAGAAAAACCAAAATCATTTTAATGTGTATTACCGAGAAGAAATTCCTCGCTACTTTCATTTTAGCGATAATCCTTACATTCCGAAAATTGTTTTGATTCCGGAACTTGGTTGGAATCTGGTTACTAACAGAGGTGAGAATAGAATGGATGGGAAGGGGGGTAACCATGGTTACGATAACCAGCAAATAGATATGCACGGAATTTTTCTTGCGACGGGACCAAGTTTTAAAAACGGTTACAGAACCGGAACAATTTGGAATATTGACGTTTATCCTTTGTTGTGTAAAATTTTTAATGTAATTCCACGAGCAAATATCGACGGCGATTTAGACCGTATCGAATTCATATTAAAGTAGGCTTATGACAGAAAAATCGATACTTAATCTCGCATATGAAAAATATAAATTAAATAATGGGCTCGAAGTTATTTTATATAAAGACAACTCCCTTCCCTCTATTGCAGTAAATATTTGGTATCGTGTAGGCTCTGCAAATGAAGTTGCCGGTAAAACCGGTTTTGCCCATCTATTCGAGCACATGATGTTCCAAGGTTCCGAGAATATTCCTAAAGAAGGACACTTCCGTTATATTCAAGAAGCGGGCGGCAACTTGAACGGCTCTACAAGTATTGATAGAACAAACTATTACGAAACTCTTCCTTCAAATTATTTAGAGTTAGCGCTCTGGCTGGAATCTGACCGTATGGGATTTATGCTTCCCGGTTTAACCCAAGAGAAATTGGATAATCAGAAAGATGTTGTGATGAATGAGCGCCGTCAGCGTTATGAAAATCAACCTTACGGACTTTCTTGGGAAATACTTTTTTCCAGTTTGTTTTCTGATGGACACCCATACTCTTGGCCTACAATAGGCTGGATGGATGACATTGCAAAATTTGAGCTTGATGATGTAAAGAATTTTTTCAAAACCTATTACACACCTAATAATGCAACATTAATTATAGGCGGCAATTTTGAAACTGAAGAGACAAAGAAATTAGTTGAGAAATATTTTGGGGATATTCTACCGGGAAATGAAATACCAAAAGTGATTTCCGAAAATCAAGTTTTAACTGAATCGAAAAAAGTTGTTCATGAAGACAATGTTCAGCTTTCTAGAATTTATTTAGCTTGGCATACTGATTCAGCATTTAGCAGCGATGATGCCGCACTCGATATTCTCTCGGAAGTTTTATCGTCCGGTAAAAGTTCTAGATTATTTAAATCGCTTGTTTTCGAAAAGCAAATTGCGCAAGATATCTCTTCGTTCCAGTATTCGGCAAAGTTTGCTGGTTCATTCATAATTGCATCTACAGCAAAACCGGAAACGGATTTGGAAACAATTAAAAAAGAAATCTTTGATTGTTTGAATGAGCTAATAAATAATGGACTCAAAGAAGAAGAATTAATGAGATCCAAAAACGGTTTCATTTCCTCATTTATATATTCTCTGCAAAAACTTGATACGATTGTTGACCACATGAACCATTATAATTTTTATCTCGGCGAGCCAAATTCTTTTGCGACCGATCTTTCCCGCTACCAAAATGTTACAATTGATGATGTAGTTAGAGTTGCCAAGAAGTATTTACTAAATCCATTTGTTGAATTACATATTATCCCAAAGACTGATAAAAATGTTTGATAGATCATCTGCGCCGGAGCCCAAAAGCAAGGCCATATTTGAGATTCCGCCAATAAATAAGTTTACTCTTGCAAACGGAATTGAAGTTTATTTTGTAAAGAAGGAAAGCCTACCTATCGTCTATCTCTCGGCAGTTACTTCTGCCGGAAGTAAATTTGATACAATAGAGAAAAAAGGCGTTGCTTACCTAACTTCATTATTAATTGACGAAGGAGCCGGTGAGTTTGACTCGCTTCAGTTAAATGATGAGTTCGAAAAAATTGGTTCTATCTTTAATGTTTCGGCTAGTCCGGATGCTACCAACTTTTCTATTCTCTCCTTAAAGGAAACATTTGACCGCTCTGTTTTTCTGTTGGGAAGTATTCTGACAAAACCAAGATTTGAGCAGACCGATTTCAGCAGAGAAAAGAAAAAAGTTCAGGATAGACTTCTGCAGTTAAAAGATGAAGCCGGATATATTGCCTCAACTGTTTTTGAAAAACTGATTTTCCGGAATACATTTTATGAATTTCCCGAAATCGGATTAAGTAAAACTGTTCAAAATATCACTAATGAGGATATACTTAATTTCTATCAGCAAAAATTTAACGAGAAGAGTACTAAACTTTTTATAGTTGGCAATCTTGAACAAGATAAACTAATTGAATTGCTTAACAAAGAAATTGGTTCTTGGAAAAACGGAATAGAAACAGATCTTATTTTCAATTATCCCAAAAGAGAGAAAACTAAATTCTTCATTATTGATAAAAAGGATTCTGCACAAAGCGAAATTAGAGTTGGACACGTTGCTAAAAAAAGAAATGCAAAAGATTTTTATGCCAACAGAATTATGAATTCAATTTTGGGCGGACAGTTTTCCAGCCGAATAAATTTGAATTTACGTGAGCGTAAAGGATTTACTTACGGCGCAAATTCATCTTTTGCTTATTACAATAATGCCGGTTTATTTGAAGTGGGTACTGCTGTTAATTTGGTTAATACCGGAGAAGCTGTAA
The DNA here is from genome assembly GCA_043807765.1 of Ignavibacteriota bacterium. Taxonomy (GTDB): domain Bacteria; phylum Bacteroidota; class Ignavibacteria; order Ignavibacteriales; family Melioribacteraceae; genus Stygiobacter. Next base: position 3,576 of record JAZDFQ010000070.1, on the reverse strand, counting down.
AAGAAATTTTTAATGAGCTGAACGGAATTAGAAATGAAATAACTGCCAAAGAAATTGAGTTCGCGAAGTCCTACTTAATTAAGCAGTATCCGGCACGCTTCGAAACTTTTGCTCAGATTGCAAAGAATATCGAATCATTAATTATACATGCTTTGCCTCTTGATGAACTGAACAGTTACACGGATAAATTAAGTTCTGTTACTAATGAAGAAATTCAGCAAGCCGCGCTTGATAATGTCTTTCCGGAAGAATCCTTTGTAGTTATCTGCGGTGAAAAAGAAAGCATTGCCAAACAACTTAAGACCGAGCTTGGAATTGAGGCAATTGAGTTAGATTACGAAGGCAATTTGGTTAATTAGGATTTTGCTTGCTACTCAAATAAGATTTTGAAACCGGCACAATTCTGCTTCCCCGCTTTTTATACTTCGCCAAATATGGAAGAATCTTTCCAAAGTTATTAAAGGGCAGATAAAACACTTTTTGCCGTGCTGCGGTTGTATCCTCAGAATAAAACTTAAACTTGGAAATTAGTTCTTGCTCGTCATCAGTTTCTAACCTTATTAACTCACTCAAAGGGAAAACAGTAAACTTGCGTTTCTTAAATTCATCGCGCACAAAATTGTAGATAGGCGAATTGAAAAGAACCCCCTTTTCTTCAACTTCAACAAACTTGGCTTTTCCAAATGAGGCTAAAATATTTCTTATAGAACTTCGCAGTAATTCTTTCTGATACTCTTGAACAAGTTTCATTTTGGAATCACTAATCTCATCATTCAGCAAAAGTATATACTCTTTGGAAAAGTGTTGAAGCGAATCCGCTTTGAGAATTGCATCAGGATCGGGGACAACAACAGTTGCAAGTGGATAATTAAAATTAAGGAATGAACCAAACTGCTGATCGTTAAGATCAAATCCATCAGATATAACAAAAGAGTATTCATTCTTTTGGCGGGTAAGCTTTGAATCGGGCGTAAGCGTAGCTTTTAGTTTCAGAAGTTCATTTGTGTAAACGCGGATTTCCGTTGTACCAAAAATTTGTATCTCCTTGGAAACGAAACCGGTAATATCTTTTTCTATTACATTGTTAATATCTCTTATTATATAAGGAATAGGAACATCTGCCGGAAGAGTTACAAAAAACTGAGCGTTTATAGAATCTTCATCTGCCTGCTTATATTTTTTCTTTTTCACCCACGCCGCGTCAATACCATATTCATCAAGAACTTTCCAAAAAGTGTTTTCGATTTGAGCACGTGTAAGTTCCTTAGCATCCGGCTTTGTTATTTTCGGCTTTAACAAATCGAAAACAACATTCACCATTAAGAGTAGAAGCGCAATCAACAACAAGTAAGTAATAAGATTTTTTTTAGTACCAGCCACAAACATCCCGAAGAATAAGAGCTACTGATTAGTGAATTTCGGTTTACGTTTTTCCAGAAAAGCATTTGTGCCTTCCTTAAAATCTTCAGTACCGCAGCATATTGCAAACATACCGGATTCCAAATTTTGCCCTTCCGTCTCGGCAAGTTCATCGCAGCTAACAATTGCGCGAAGAGACATGCTAACAGCAATCTGTGCTTTCGAAGCAATTTTCTCGGCGAGCTCTGTTGCTTTAGCCATCAATTCATCTGCCGGATAAACTTTATTTGCCAAACCGATTTTCAATGCTTCATTTGCATCTATTATATCGCCGGTTAGAATTAATTCTGCTGAACGGCCGGAATTTACCAATCTGGTTAAGCGCTGTGTTCCGCCATAACCGGGAGTAATACCAAGGTTAACTTCCGGCTGACCAAATTTTGCTTTATCACTCGCTAAACGGATGTGACAAGCAAGAGCTAATTCGCAGCCGCCGCCAAGAGCAAAACCATTAACTGCGGCAATTACCGGCTTACCAAGTTTTTCAATCAAATTAAAAACGCTTTGCCCTTTTTCGGAAAAATGTTTTGCGGCAATAACATTTAATTTATGAATCTCTGAAATATCAGCACCGGCAACAAAAGCTTTTTCTCCGGCACCAGTTACAATTACAACACTTACTCCGTAATCCCCTTGTATTTCTTTAAAGCATTCTTTGAGATCGTCAAGAGTTTCATCATTGAGAGCATTAAGCTTTTCCGGTCGGTTGATTGTAACGTAACCAATATTATTTTTTACGGAGAACAAAATATTTTTGAATTCCATACTCACCTCTAAATTTTGATAAAGATTGGAAGATTAACTCTTAGATCAACCGAAATATAATTCGCATTGGGCAAATAATTATAGTAAGCCATAAAATCCAACAAGAACATTGAAAAACCGGCACCGGCGTGAAAGCCAAATTTATTAAGTTCTGTAACAGAATTACTTTTCAAACTCCCGGCTTTAAATTGATTCCAGTTTTCGAATAACGCATATTCTGCGCCGATATCAACAACCGGCATTAAAAGTACAACTTGTTCAAACATTGGACGGAAGTAATACCTTATTCCCGGTGCAACAACAAGAACGTTACTTGAAAACGAACTGTAATCGGTTCGCTTATATAAATCTTGTCTGCCCGGATAATGCTGATAGCCAATTGATGTATAAAAGAATACCGGAATAACTGCATTATCAGTATATGAGAAATTCACATTGAAGCCGACGCCAATGTTACTGTTATCTGACATTTCAGAAACCGGAAAGCGCGGACCGACTCCGATGGACATAAACAATCCTTTAGCTTCCCCAATTTTAAACTGTCCAAAAGAAACTGAAGCGACAAAAAGTAATAATAGAGTAAATTTTTTCATCATATCATTCGCTAAAAAGTTTTGTACCTACACCAAAATCAAAAACGAGTGTACCGCCAAGTATTCCCGTTTGATATACGAAATACATTCCAACTAAAGCAAGAATTAGAAAAACCGCCTTCCATTTTACAGAAAACTTTTTCTTCAACAATAAATATATTCTAAAGATAAAGATAGCTACGAAAAACCAAAGTGTTATTGTTGCAAATTGCTCGTGGTTATTTATTAACTGCTCAACCAATGCCGGTTTTGATTTAAGTAGCGGCTTCAAATATTCATGCGATTGATTTCCGGTTATTGCTGCAAGCAAAGCAGTTACAACTCCGGCGCCAAGAGTAAAAGTAGCCCATTTAAAAATCATTTCCCTTTTCGTGAAGAAGGAAACTGCTTCTAACAAAAAAAAGCTAACAAAAAATGCTATCGGAAAATGAACAATTATCGGGTGCAGACTCGCCAAAAAATCCATCAGAAGCCCCCTCTTTCTCCCCCAAAGGGGGAGTAATATCCAATGCATCGCTTCATTATATTATTCTCTTTGCTAACAAATCATCTAATTTTGAAAACAATTTTATGAGACATCTGAAAAATTCTTTTAGTTAAATACAATTTTACGTATCAATGTTTTTTTTTGATGAATAATTCTTTTTATGGATACAAATAGTTCTTTGAAATAGTGTTGTCTGCTTCAGTGAGTCTTTAGTAGACTCCTATGAGCAGAAATCAAGTAGTCAACGATATCATTCTCCTGATGTTGAAAACTAATGCCGCAAAAGTAAATTCAAAACGGTTCGTTTCAAGA